>DASVPY010000033.1:0-53932 GCA_036389395.1 Pyrinomonadaceae bacterium | reverse complement strand
CGCAAAAGGTTAAGAGGCTTGCCCCGTTTCCCCTCAGGCGGGGAAGCGAGCAAGCCTCTGACCGTCGCTTAAGTTTGCCGCTTACTGCAAGCTGTCGGTGAACGCCTTGAGCAGGCGCGCGCGCGACGGGTGGCGGAGCTTGCGGAGCGCCTTCGCCTCGATCTGGCGGATGCGCTCGCGCGTCACGTCGAAGTTCTTGCCGACCTCTTCGAGCGTGTGCTCCTCGCCCGCGGGCCCGAGCCCGTAGCGGAGCTTGATGACGACCTCTTCGCGAGGGCTAAGCGTCGCCAGCACCGCGTCGGTCACCTGCCGCAGGTTCGTCGTCACGACCGAGTCGGCCGGGCTGATGCGCGACTTGTCCTCGATGAAGTCGCCGAGGTGCGAATCCTCCTCCTCACCAATCGGCGTCTCCAAAGAGATGGGCTGCTGCGCGAGCTTGAACACGCTGCGAACCTTCGACACGGGCATGTCGACCTTCGACGCTATCTCCTCGGTCGTGGGCTCGCGCCCCAACTCCTGCACGAGCGCGCGGCTGGTGCGGATGAGCTTGTTGATGGTCTCGATCATGTGGACGGGGATGCGGATGGTGCGCGCCTGGTCGGCAATCGCGCGCGTCACCGCCTGCCGAATCCACCACGTCGCGTAGGTCGAGAACTTGTACCCGCGCCGCCACTCGAACTTGTCCACGCCGCGCATGAGGCCGATGTTCCCCTCTTGAATCAGGTCGAGGAACTGAAGCCCGCGGTTCGTGTACTTCTTCGCAATCGAGACGACGAGGCGCAGGTTCGCCTCCGTCAACTCGCGCTTGGCCTGGACGGTCTGCGCCTCGCTCCGGGCGATGGCCTGGTGCGCGCGCTTGATCTCGACCGGCGCGATGTGCCGCGTCTCCTCGATCTGCTTGAGCCGGCGCTTGGCGCTCGTGACGTGCCGCTTGTACTCCTTCTCTTCCTCCGGCTTGAGCCGCTTGCGGTTCAGCCGCTCCGTGTACTGCTCGATCTCGCGCTCGGCCGCGCGCACTTCCTTCCACGCCACGGCCACGGCGTCGATCAGACGCTGGCGCGCGCTCTCCTTCAGACGCAGGTGTGCGATCTCGCGCGACAGTTCGAGCCGTATGCCCGCGACCTTGCGCTTCAGCCGCAGCAGCTTCTTCGTCGGCTTCTTGCCGCGGACGAGCTGCTGCTCGGCGCGCAGCTTCGTCAGTTCCTTCTCGCCGTCCGACGCCAGCTTGCGTATGCGCGCCAGGCTTTCCAGCGTGCGCTGCAAGTACTCGTCCGCCTTGTCCTCGACCTCGGCCATGTCGGCCTGATCCGAGAACGCGACCACGTCGCGGATGCTGAGCGCGCCCGACTCCAACTCCGCGCCGATCTTCAGCAGCTCGGCCACCGTGATCGGCGAACGCGCCAGCACGCGGTTCGACTTGATGATGCCCGCCTCGATGCGCTTGGCGATAGACACTTCCTGCTCGCGCGTCAGCAGCGGCACAGTGCCCATCTGCCGCAGGTACATCCGCACCGGGTCAATGGACTTGTCGTCGTCGCCGGCCGACAGATCCAGGTCGTCCTCTTCCGCAAACACGTCCTCTTGCTGCTCGTCGTGCTGCACGACCGCGCCCGCCTGCTCGATGAGCAGATCGTCTGCGTCCGCCTCAGCCAGCCCCGCGCCGTCGAGCTTCTGCAACACGTCTTCGATGTCGGCCGGGATGGCGTCCTCGGTCAACTCCTGCCCCAGCGCCTCGAACGGCGAATAGCTGTTGCCCCGCGTCTCCAAGAACCCCTCTTCACCGCGCTTGTTCATGCTCATGCCCATGAATACCTCTGTCGCGCCCCTCGGTCTGCCGGCGGCCGCCCCGCCGCCCAGCCCCGTTTGTGGGCTGCGACCATTAAGAATCACCGCCCGGATCGCCGTGTCAACGCTAAATTAAGCTGTTGATACGACAGGGATTAAGATGCGCCCCCCGGCGATCCTGTTGCATCCCGTATACGCGCCCGCCCGGCTGTTGGTTTCGCCCGCCGCACCTGCAACGCAAAATCGGCGGATAATAACAGAAAAACGGCCCGCGAGCCAGCCCTTAAACTCGCCCCGTGCCGCCCCGTCGCAAAACCCGCCGCCCCGACTGAGACCAGAACGCCGCCGCGCCCCCCTTCATGCGTCTCCTTAGACGCCCGCGAATAAAAACTTCAACAAAATAATTTCGCCGCCTTATGCCGAAAGTCTCCGGTTTTGTTCGGCCGGCCCAGACGCGGCGACTTAAGAGGGTGCCGCAGCCGGCAGCAGAGTTGCCCTCGGGGCCGGTCTCGGAACGACCGGGGCGCGGAAAAGTTTTTTCACTGAAGCCTCGCGCTTAACATTGTTTTTGTGTTACATTTGGCCCGTGTCTGCGGGCGCGCGAGCTTTCGCGCACTATTCCCCGCCCGCGACGACAACAGCCACAACAGTTTTCGACGCGCCAACTACTTGTAAAGTAACAATCTTAGCGTGTCTCCGGTCGGCATGGATTTAAAGGCCAGTCGTTTCGCCAGACCCTTCATGTGGGCGATCATCGCGCTCGGCGCGGCGGCCTGCGCCTACTCTGCGGCCCGCCTCGACCCGACGCGCCTCGACCTGCGCTTCGTCATCCTGACGCTCATCACGCTCGGCATCGGCGCGCGCCTCAGCGTGAAAGTACCCCGCGTCCGCGGCTTCATCACGGTCTCGGACACGTTCCTCTTCCTGACCATCCTGCTGTTCGGCGGCGACGCGGCGGTGCTCCTGGCGACGGTCGAAGGCTTCCTGACCTCCCTGCGCGTTACGACACGGCGCTTCCACCACCCGTTCAACGCGGGCGTGATGGCGGTCTCCTACTTCCTGACCGTCTCGGCCGTGCGCTTCTTTGCCGGCCCGCCCGAAGGGCTGGCCCACGCCGTCAATCCGGGCTTGCTCATCGTGGCGCTGTGCGTGATGGCGCTGGCGCAGTACGCGGCGAACACGTGCCTGATCGCCGGCTGCCTGTCGCTGCGCACGGGCGAGCCGTTCTGGCCCGTCTGGAAGAGTCACTTCCTCTACACGTCGCTGACCTACTTCGCGGGCGCGTCGGCCGCGGGCCTCGTCGCCAAGCTCATCGGCTCGGTCGGCTTCTACGCCTTCATCGCCATGACGCCGATCATCGCCATCGTCTACTTCACCTACCGGACGTACCTCAACAGCGTCGAGACGAAGCTGGCGCAGATCGAGCAGGCCGAGCGGCACGTCGAGGAACTGTCGCGCCACATCGCCGAGCAGCAGCGCATCAGCTCCGAGTTGCAGCAGAGCCGCGAGCACTTCCGCTACGCGGCCTTCCACGACGCGCTCACGGGGCTGCCCAACCGCGCGCTCCTGCTCGACCACCTCAAGCGCGCCATCGAGCGCACGCGCCGCCGGCCCGAGCACCTCTTCGCCGTCCTCTTCATAGACCTCGACCGCTTCAAGAACATCAACGACAGCCTCGGCCACGGCATCGGCGACCACCTGCTGATCGCGCTCGCGCGCCGCCTCGAAGGCTGCCTGCGTCCGACCGACACGGTGTCGCGCCTCGGTGGCGACGAGTTCGCCATCCTGCTCGACGAGTTGGAGGACGCGCGCGCCGCCATCGCCGTCGCCGAGCGCATACAGGGCGAGTTGGCGCAGCCCTTCAACCTCGACGGGCACGAGGTCTACACGTCCGCCAGCATCGGCATCACGCTCAGCGAGACCGGCTACGACCGCCCGGAGCACGTGCTGCGCGACGCAGACACCGCCATGTATCGCGCCAAGGAGAAGGGCAAGGCGCGGCACGAGTTGTTCGATCAGGTGATGCACGCGCGCGCCGTCTCGCTGCTGAAGTTGGAGAACGACCTGCGGCGCGCCGTCGAGCGCAGCGAGTTCCTCGTCTACTACCAACCGATCTACGCGCTCGACACGCGCCGCATCACGGGCTTCGAGGCGCTGGTGCGCTGGGCGCACCCGGAACGCGGGCTGGTGCCGCCCGACGAGTTCGTCCCGCTGGCCGAGGAGACGGGGCTGATCACGGAGATCGGCCGCGCGGTGCTCTTGGAGGCGTGCCGGCAGTTGCGGCGCTGGCAGGAACTCGCGCCGCGCCCGCTCACCATGAGCGTCAACCTGTCGAGCCGCCAGTTCGGCCAGCCGCACCTGATCGATCAGATCGAACAGACGCTGGCCGAGACGGGTCTCGCGCCGCGCTGCCTGCAACTTGAGATCACCGAGTCGGTCGTGATGGAGAACGCCGAGGCCGCGGCCGCGATGCTCAAGCAGTTGCGCGCGCTCGGCCTCAAGCTCTCGATTGACGACTTCGGTACGGGTTACTCGTCGCTCTCGTACCTGCACCGCTTCCCCGTCTCGCTGCTGAAGATCGACCGCTCGTTCGTCAGCCGCATGGGCGCGGGCGACGAGAACGCCGAGATCGTGCGCACGATCATCACGCTGGCGAACAACCTCGACATGCAGGTCGTGGCCGAGGGCGTGCAGACCGAGGCGCAGTTCGCGCAACTGCGCGCGCTGGGCTGCACTTACGGGCAGGGCTACCTCTTCTCGCCGCCGGTCAACGCCGAGTGCGCCACCGCGCTCCTCACCGGCGAGGCGCAAGGCCCGGCCGCCGCGCACCCGCTCGCCGACGACGCACTCGACCCCGACACCATCTCGCCCTACGTCAACTGACCCGGCCGCCCGCCCCGGTCGCGGTACGGTTTTTCAAACCCGCGCGGACAAGTTATCATCGGCCTGCTTTGCATCAGATTGCGTCAAGAGCAGGCCCTTTTTAGTTTGGCCCGGAGACTTGTCAACAACGCGCCCGCGCCCGCGCCGCTCCTGTCCGCGGCGGGCGGGCACAGGCTGCGCGGCCTCGACGCGCTGCGCGGCTTCGCCGCGATCTACGTCGTCCTCTACCACGCCGTCACGCAGGCCCCGCACGACGAGGGCTGGCTCTTGACGCGTTGGGCCGCCGCGGGCGTGCGCGGCGTCGTCCACTACGGCTACGTCAGCGTCTTCCTCTTCTTCGTCATCTCCGGCTTCTGCATCCACCTGCACTGGGCCAAGGCGCGAGCCGCCGGGCGCGAGGCGCGGCTCGACTTCGTGCCCTTCTGGCGGCGGCGCTTCAAGCGGCTCTACCCGCCCTACCTGCTCGCGCTCGTCCTCTACCTCTCGGTCGCCGCCATCGTCGAGGGCGCGAAGTTCACCGGCTTCAACCTCTACGATCTGGTCATGCACCTGCTGATGGCGCACAACTTCGATCCGCGGACGACCTACGGCATCAGCGGCGTCTTCTGGACGCTGGCCATCGAAGAACAACTCTACCTCGCTTACTTCCTGCTGCTGTTCCTGCGGCGGCGCTGGGGCTGGGGCGCGACGCTCGCCCTCTGCCTCGCGGCGCGGCTCGGCTGGTTTCTGCTCAGCCTGACGATCAAGAACCACACGGGCTACTTCCTGCCGACGAGCGAGTCGGCGGCGGCGCACTGGTTCACGTGGGCGCTGGGCGCTTACAGCGTCGAGGCGGCCTTCGGGCTGGTCGCGCTGCCGCGCTGGTGTCGCAGTTGGCGCGTGGGCGCGCCGGCGCTCGCGGCCGCCGCCCTGCTCGGTCTCGTGCAGGAGACCGTGCCGATGCCCTGGTACTGGCACGACGCGCTGTGGCTGGTGACGCACCCGCTGTGGGCGCTGGGTCTGTTCGTGCTGGTGAACAGGGTGGTGGCGGCTGAGTTGACGGGGCGTCTGTGGGCGGCGTGGCCGCGGCTGTGGCGCTGGGGCGCGGGCGTCGGCATCTTCTCCTACTCGCTCTACCTGACGCACGAGTTGGTGATGCTCGAAATCTGGCGCTTCTGCGGGCGGGGCTTGCCGGGCTTCCTCGTTGCGGCGCTCATCATGACGCCGCTCAGCCTCGCCTTCGGCCGCCTCTTCTTCTGGTTCTGCGAGCGCCCGTTCATGCCGCGCCCGGCGCGCCCGGCGGAAGTCCTCGCGCCGCGCACGGGCGAGCCGGTCTCGGCCTGACGCCTGCGCCGGACTGTGCTAAGATCGAGTTGCCTTCCCCCTTTTAACGCCCCCACGTAAACACCACTCAGGACGAACAACGGAGGGAGAAGTATGTCAGCACAACAGAGCGACAACAGCCAGGGCGACACCGGCACGCGCGACATCACCTACGACCTGATCAGCACCGCCTACCACCTGCTCCAAGGCGCGGAGACCGTCGCGCTCTACATCGCCGACGCCGAGCAGGAGGGCAACCAGGAACTCGCGCAGTTCTTCCGCGAGACCAAGGACGAGTACCAACGCCGCGCCGACCGCGCCAAGCAACTGCTCGCGCAGCACGTCGGGCAGCAACAGGGTCAGGGCCGCGGCGCAAGCGGCGGGCAAAGCTAAGCGGCTAGCGCAACCGACGGTTACCTGTCCCAGACGCTTAGTTCAACACAGAGGACACAGAGTTCTCACTGTGTCCTCTGTGTTAATCCGGCCGCCCGCTACACTCAACGAACGCCCTAATACTTCGGCACGGCCGGATCGACATCGTTCGACCAGGCGGTGATGCCGCCCTTGAGGTTGACGAGCCGGCCCTTGAAGCCCGCGCGTTGCAGCGCCTCGATAGCTTTGGCGCTGCGCACGCCGCCCTTGCAGTGGACGACGGTCTCGCGGTTCGGGTCGATCTCCTCCATGCGGTTCACGACCTGCCCCAGCGGGATCAGCTTCGTCCCTTCGAGCCGCGCGATCTCGTACTCGTTCGGCTCGCGCACGTCAATCACTTGAATGTCGTCGCCGCGGTCGAGCCGCTGCTTCAGTTCGGTGGCGGTGATCTCTTCCATCTGTCTGGTCTCCTCCTGCGCGGGCGCGGCCGCGACCGGCGGCCGCAGCCCGCAGAACTCTTCGTAGTCAATCAACTCCTTGATCGTCGCGCGCGGGCCGCAGACGGGGCAGTCCGGGTCTTTGCGCAGCTTCAACTCGCGGAAGCGCAGCGTCCACGCGTCGAACAGCAGCAGGCGGTTGACGAGTGGCTCGCCGCCGCCGAGGATCAACTTGATCGTCTCGTTCGCCTGGATCGCGCCGACGATGCCGGGCAAGACGCCGAGCACGCCGCCCTCGGCGCAACTCGGCACTAGACCGGGCGGCGGCGGCTCCGGGTACAGGCAGCGGTAGCAAGCGCCGCGTTCAGCCCAGAAGACGCTCGCCTGCCCCTCGAAGCGGAAGATCGAGCCGTAAACATTGGCCTTACCCGTCAGCACGCACGCGTCGTTGACGAGATAACGCGTCGGGAAGTTATCCGTGCCGTCCACGACGATGTCGTAGTCGCGGAACAACTGAAGCGCGTTCTCGCTCGTCAGCCGCGTCTCGTGGGTCTCAAGCTTGACGTGTGGGTTGATGTCGGCGAGGCGGTCGCGCGCCGACTCGATCTTGGGCCGGCCCACGTCCTTCGTGCCGTGGACGATCTGCCGCTGCAAGTTCGATTCGTCCACCACGTCGAAGTCCACCAGCCCCAGCGTGCCGACGCCCGCCGCCGCCAGGTACATGCCGAGCGGCGCGCCCAGGCCGCCCGTGCCGATCATCAAGACGCGCGCCGCCTTCAGCTTCCGCTGCCCCTCAAGCCCGACTTCGGGCATGATGAGATGACGGCTGTAGCGAGCGATCTCGGCGTTCGTGAGCTTCGGCAACTCGCGGTCGGACACTTCCCGTTCGGTCGCCGCGCCGCCCGCAATCGCGGGCACGATGGAGATCGTGTCGCCGTCTTTGATCGGCGTGTCGAGCCTTTGGGCGGCGCGTATGTCCTCGTCGTTGACGTAGACGTTAACGAAGCTGCGCAGCTTGCCCGTCTGATCGAAGAGTTGCGTTTGCAGGTCTGCGTTCGCCTGCCCCACGCGTGCGAGGGCTTCGCCCACGGTCGCGCCCTCGACCTCTATCTCGCCCTGCCCGCCCGTGAACTGCCTCAGCGCGGTCGGGATCAAAACCTTCACTGCCATCTTTCTCTCCTCTCAAAACTCTTGCCCGCGACGGTCTGCTCGGCCGCCGCGTGTGCGGCCCAGACGTTCTCAACTTCCGCAGGCCGCGGTGCTACTGCCTTAGGTTCGGCTCGGGCCGGCGGCGGCGGGTCGTTCTCGTTCGCGTCGTCGCCGGCCGCGGGCTGTTCCTCTTCCGGTTCGGGCGCGAACGGATCGGGCGGCGCGGCCCCATGCGGCACGATCCACACGTCGAGCGTGCCGCCGGTCAAAGAGTCCAGCCGACCGCAGACGACTTCGACGCGCTCGACCGCGCCGCCCAATTCTTTCGCCAACGTCTGCCGCAACTCCTCGGCCCGCTGCTCAAGCGACACGGGCGGCGGCTCTGCGGGCGCGTCCGCGGCGACAGCATCGGTCGCGTCTGCATTCGCGGGCGGCCCGCTCGCGGGCGTTGCGCTCGCGGTCGGCTCGACGGCGTCCGCTTCGACCGACGGCTCCGCGGCTGGGGCCAATTCTGCTTCCTCCGCGTCGCCCTCTTGTGGCTCAGGCTTCGGCGGGTGGATGACGATGACGGCGCGCGCACGCTTGTCTTCGCGCAGCATGTCGGCGACGTTCTCGCGCGCCCAGCGCGCGAGGCCCGCGTCTTCGAGTTGGTAATCGGCGAACGAGTTCAGCTTGAGCGCGGCGGTCAGTGGCTTCTCCGCGGGCGCGGCCGCGACCGGCGGCGCGGCGTCTTTCGGCAGCACCCAGAGTTCGACGCGCGACTCCGCGGCCGCGCCGCCGCTGAGCAGCGTGACGCGCGCGGCCGCCGCCGGGTGCGCCTCAGCCAGCCAGCCGTGCGCCAACTTCGCCAGCCGCCGCCAAGCGCCGGGCGCACTGTCCGGCGCGGCGTAAGCGACCATGTAACCGCTGAGCATCGCGTCCGCGTCGAGGCGCGCGGCCAACTCGCGCAGGGTCATCATGGTCAGGCAGAACCCCTCGACCTCGCCGCACGGCCACGGCGAGCTTTCGTCTAACCAAAGCGTGTGCAACTTGCCCGTGCGCTCGGCGCGCGCGTCCACGCTCGCCGCGGGACTCGGCTCCGGCGCGGGCGCGCCTTCGGGTACGACCCAGAGCGCGAACGTCGGCTTGTCGCCCGCGCGCGCGCCGCCTACGAGCGTGACGATGCGCGATTCGACGATGCCGCGCGAGTTGACCAGATAGTCCTTCTCGCCGGCCAGCCACAGCCGCGTGAAGTCGGCCGCCTGCTCCTTGCTGCCGGGGTAGCCGATGATGTAGCCGCGCAGCGTCGGGTCGTGCGACAACTCGCCGGCGAGGTTATCGAGACGCGCGCTGTGGTCGCACCACGACAGGCGGCCGAACTCGTCGAGCTGCGTCGCCACTTCGAGCTTGGGCCGGGCGGGCTGCGTCGCTGATTCCTCTTGCGCGCGCGCCGCGCCGCACGCCGCGCAGACGAGCGTCGCCAGCGCGACCGCGCGCGCCACGCGCCGGCACAGACGAGCGCCGCACTTCGGCAAACGTGCGCGGCACTTCATCAATTGAGCACGACCTCTCACGTCGTTTCGATCTCCGCCCACTGCTCCTCGTCGAACCGCGAACGATCCGCCGCCAACTCCCACGAGCGCAACTCGGCCGCCTGACCGGCGCGCACGGAGACGACGACGTAAGACATCGTCGGCCACGGCGCGAGGTGTTCGAGGTCGAACCGCGACGGCACGGCCGGGTGCTCCGGGTGCGAATGATAGTTGCCGACCACGCCCCACCCTTGCGCCGCGTAGCGCCGCTCGGCTCGCAGGTAAGCCTGCGGCGGGATCAGCATACGCCGGTGGCGCTCCGACGCAACGTCGGCCGCTGTCGCGTCAGCGTCCACTTCGGCCGCTGCTTCTGCGACGGACTGTGCGGCGGCGTCGTTCCGCTCAGTCGTTGCGCCGTCGAAGACTTCGTGCAAGGTCGCGCGGTCGAACTCGTTCGCCACCGGGTACAACTCTTCGATGACGCGCGTGCGGCCGTCCGGCGTGATGCGCCCGACGAGCAGCCCGCAGCACTCGTGCGGGTATTCGCGCTCGGCGTGCGCGCGGATCGCGGCCGCGTGTTCGCGGCGCATCTTAAGCACCGGCCTGCTCCGTCCAGAAGTGCTCGCTCAGGTAGCGCGCGCCGCTGTCGCACAGGACGGTGACGACGCACGCACCGGCCGAGAGTGTCCGCGCGAGCCGCAGCGCCGCCGCGACGTTCGCGCCGGAACTGATGCCGACGAACAAGCCCTCTTCGCGCGCGAGCCGCCGCGCCATGTCGTAGGCGTCTTCGGTCGGCACTTCGATCTGCCCGTCGGGCAGACGCGGATCGAAGATGCCGGGCACGATGGCGGTGGCGTAGTGCTTCATGCCTTCGAGGCCGTGCAGCGGCGCGTCGGGCTGCACCATCAAGAGGCGGACGCGCGGGTCGTACTCGCGCAGCCTGCGCCCGACGCCGACGAGCGTGCCCGACGTGCCCGTGCCGGCGACGAAGTGTGTGACGCGCCCTTCGGTCTGCGCCCGGATTTCGACGCCGGTCGTCTCGTAGTGCGCGCGCCAGTTGGCGTCGTTGTTGTACTGGTCTGGGTAGAAATACTTGGCCGGCTCGGCGGCGGCGATCTCCTGCGCGCGCAGTTGCGCGCCGTCCGCGCCCGCGAGCGGATCGGTCTCGACGAGCGTCGCGCCGTAGATGCGGAGCATACGCTTGCGTTCGGTGTTGGCGTTGGCGGGCAGGCAGAGGGCGACGCGGTAGCCGCGCGCCGCGCCGAGCATGGCGTAGGCGATGCCGGTGTTGCCGCTCGTCGCGTCGAGGATGATTTTGTCGCTGGTGAGGCGTCCCGTTTGTACGCCCGCGCGAATCATGGCGAGCGCCGGCCGGTCTTTCACAGACCCGCCGGGGTTGAGGTGCTCCGCCTTCGCGTAGACCTCGACGCCCGCGGGCACGTCGCGCGCCAAGCGACGCAGACGCACGAGCGGCGTGTGGCCGATGCGCGACTCAAGATCGAAGCGCGCGTCCGCGCCGGTCGCCTGCTCTGTCGTCACCCCTTGCAACACGTCACCGCCCTTAGCTGATCCCGGCGTCGAGCGCCTGCTCGATGTCTTCGAGGATGTCGGCGTAGGCTTCGATGCCGACCGAGATGCGCACCAGCCCGTCGCCGATGCCGAGCGCGCGGCGCAGTTCCGGTGCGAGACCGCGGTGCGAAGCGGTCATCGGGTGCAGCACGCACGTCTCCACGTCGCCGAGGCTCGTCAGACGCACGCACAGGCCCAGCGCGTCGAGGAAGCGGAAGGCGGCCGCCTTCGTGTTCTCGCGCAGCTCGACGGCGACGAGCGCGCCCGTGTGCGGCGGGCGCAGCACGCGCGCGACCAAGGCCGCCTGCGCCGCGTTCGCGCCGAAGCCGGGATGGAAGACGCGCGCCACGCGCGGGTGCTCGGCCAGCCGCTCGGCCAGACGGCGCGCGTTCGCGCACTGCCGCTCAAGGCGCACGCCTAAAGTTTTCACGCCGCGCAGAATCTCGTGCGCCTCCCAGGCGCTCAGGACGCCGCCGACGAGTTTCTTCAACTCGACGAGCGCGGCGTGCGTCGCCGCGTCGCGCGCGACCGCCACGCCGCCGAGTGCGTCGCCGTGCCCGCCCAGGTATTTCGTCGCGCTGTGGACGACCACGTCCGCGCCGAAGCGCAAGGGCTGACACAGGACGGGCGTGGCGAAGGTGTTGTCCACGACGAACGACGCGCCGACCGCGCGCGCGATCTCGGCGCAGGCCGCGAGGTCGCAGACCTTCAACAGCGGGTTCGAGATCGTCTCGGCGAGCAGGACGCGCGGGCGCGTCTCTCCGGCCGCACGCTGCACCGCGGCCGCGTCGCCGAAGTCGGCCGCCGCGACGCGCACGCCGAGCTTGGCGAAGACGTTGTGGAGCAGCGCGGTCGTCGCGCCGTAGAGGTCTTGCGCGGCGAGGATGGTCGCGCCCGCTTCCAGTCCGCAGGCGAGCAGCGCGGCGTGTACCGCCGCCATGCCGGACGCGTAGGCGCACGCGCCCGCGCCAGCTTCGAGCGTGGCGAGCGCGGTCTCAAGGGCGTGCGTGGTCGGGTTGCCGTAACGCGCGTAGACGTAGCCGGCGCTCTCGTCGGCGAAGGCCGCGTCCATCTCCGACATGGAGTCGAAGGTGTAGGTGGCGGTCGCGTAGACGGGCGTGGCGACGGGGCGGCCGGCGCGGGGCGGCAGCCGCTCGCCCGCGTGGACGAACTGCGTGTTGATGTCGCGCGCGCGCAGATCGTCGCCGCTGTCCTCTGCGTCCCGTGTCATGTCTTGACTGCCTTCGCGTCCTTTGCGGCCCGCTTCGCGGCCTTTGCGGTTAAGTCTGAAAAACTTTAACCGCAAAGGCCGCAAAGGAGGGCCGCGAAGGATCGCAAAGGACTGCTTGTTTAGGTCAGCGAGCGCTTGGAGAAATACCAGTCCGTGACCTCGTAGTCGGACTGTAGGCGCTTCTCGGCGTCGGCGATGGTCTGCGGCGGCGGCACGACCACCTTGTCGCCGGGCCGCCAGTTGGCCGGCGTGGCACAGGCGTTCGTGTCCGCCGTCTGCAAGGCATCCACGACGCGCAAGACCTCGTCAATGTTGCGCCCCAGAGACATCGGGTAGTAGATGAGCGCGCGGATGACGCCCTTGTCGTCTATGACGAAGACGGCGCGCACGGTCGCCGTCTCGGACGCGGCCGGGTGAATGAGGCCGTACTTCTGCGCGACCTTCGTGTCGAGGTCGGCGATGACGGGGAACGTGATCTTCACGTCCGGGAAGTGCTGCTCGATGTTCCTGATCCACGCGATGTGCGCGGGCACGGAGTCAACGGAGAGACCGACGAGTTGCACGCCGCGCTGTTTGAACTCCTCGGCGCGGCGGGCGAACTCGATGAACTCGGTCGAGCAGACCGGCGTGAAGTCGGCCGGGTGCGAGAACAGCACGACCCACTGCCCTTTGTAGTCGGAGAGCTTCAGCGGCCCTTGCGTGGACTTGGCCTCGAAGTCCGGGGCCGGCTCGTTGATGCGCGGGAGGCTTACGGCTGTCGCTGGCGTGCTCATAAAAAAACTCCTCTCAGGGGTTTGAAACTGTCGCCGTTCGTTGGCTGTAAGGCCGGGATTGTAACCGACGCGTGCGCGCCCCGGCGAGCGCGCGTCGCCTTACAGTGATTCGCTGCTGTTCGTTGCGGCGACATTTGAGCAGAAACGGGCGGCGCAGATCAAGTTGGACGCCCCCGCAGCGATCCTCCCTTCATCAAGGAAGCGCATCTCTTGGCGGCGCGTCTGTGCTACAATCCGCCCATACTATATCGTGCATGGCGGTATGTGCGCCCGCGCACATGGTTGATGCAAAACGCCTCGCCCAACGCAGTGGCCGGTCAAGCCGCGCCCGTTTCCCGCACTTTACAAGCTATATGCCGGCGGGCGGCCACGTGGCACGCACGTTGCTCAAACACTTGACGCCGACCGCGACGCGCCCGTGAGAGCAGACCGCGACGCGCCGCCCGTCGGCCCTTAACAGGAGGAGCAGATGACCAGCATGAATCGGAAGCCCCTGGCGCAACGCGCGCTGCGCTTACTCGCCATCCTGGCGCTCGTCGCCGGCGCGACGCTGCCGGCCGCGGCGCAACGCCGCCGGCCCGTCCGGCGCACCACCACGCGCACCACCACGCGGACGACTACGCGGACGACCACGCCGCCCGTCCGCTACTACACGCTCGGCGCTGATCAGTCCATCCGCGTCCGCCTCGACAGCGAGTTGAGTTCGCGCTCGGCGCGCGTGGGCGACCGCTTCTCGACGACCGTGACCGAGCCGGTCTACGGCGACGCCGGGGCGGAAGTAATCCCCGTGGGCAGCAAGATTTGGGGGCGCGTCACCTCCGTGAAGCGCGCCGAGCGGCGCTCGCCCGGCAACATCGCGGTCGCCTTCAACGCCGTGCAACTGCCCACCGGCGCGCGCTACACCATCAACGGCTCGCTGACGACGCTCGGGGCCGACGACGTGAACGCCGACTCGGAGAGCACGGTCAAGGGCCGCTCGAACCGTAAGCGCGACGCGGTCTTCATCGGCGGCGGCGCGGCCACGGGCGCGCTCATCGGCGCGATTGCGGGCGGCGGCAAGGGCGCAGGGATCGGCGCGATCATCGGCGGCGGCCTCGGCACGTTGGGCCGCGTCGTCGAGAAAGAGAAAGAGGCCGAGGTCAAGTCGGGCACGGAGTTCGGCGTGATCCTGAACCAGAGCGTGCGCCTGCCGGAATACCGCGCGCAGCGTTAAAGGTTCGTGCGAGATCGACAACCGAGCGGTTGTCGGTGCCGAAGGGGGCTGCCCCGTGAAGGGGAGAGCGCGGGTCAGCCCCCCTCTAACAGCCGCGCAACAGTTCGGACGAGTTCGGTCGCTCCGGTTATAGCGTAAGTGAGCGACCGCACAAGAGAGGCCCGCCGCGAAGGGGAGAGCGCGGCGGGTCTCTCTTTATTCTCCGCCGCGCGGCTCAGTGCCCCGCCTGCCAAGTCTTGATCGCCTCGACCGGGTGGACGAGCATCAGGACTTCCAGCAGCAGGCTGTCCCTGATCCAGACGAGCAGCACCAGTTCGACCAACGCGAACAGCACGAGCGCGCGCCGCCAGCCCAGCCGCGCGGCCAGCCAGAAGCCGGCGGCGCAGGCCGCGATGTCGCCGAGCGAGTTGACGACCGTGTCGCCGTGGTAGCCGAGCGCGGCCGTGGCCTCGCGGTAGCGGTTGATGACCGTCTCCGAGTTTTCGACGACTTCCCACAACGCCTCGGCCGCGACCGCCAGCGCGAAGCGCCAGCGCGTCGCCAGCCGCGGCAGCATCAACGCGAGCAGCCCGCAGAACAAGACGCCGTGCAGGACGTGCGTCAGGCTGTAGGGGTCGAACAGGTGTTGCGACGTGTCCGCGCCCCACGCCTCGCCCGTCCACACACGCACGCGCCCGCACGCGCACACCCACGCGCGCCCTTGCTGGTGTAGCAGGGTCGCCGCGCCCGCGGCGACCAGGAGGGCCGCGAGCCACGGCCACCAAACGCGCGCCTCGCCTTTGTCAGTCATCAATCCTTCACCACGAAGGCACGAAGGCACGAAGATGGGAGGCCGGCTGATCTTCGTGTCTTCGCGATTCTCTCAGGCATTAAGAAGTTAAAGATCGGTCGTGAATAACTTAATCGGGGCTGCGTCGTCGGCCAAGCTGACCGGCCGCTCGTAGCGGAAGCCGAGCCGTTCGAGCAGGCGGATCGAGACGTGGTTATCCGGGTCAACGACCGCGGCGAGGCGCGCGAGGCCGAGCGCGTCGCGCGCGTAAGCCACGACGGCCGCGGCCGCTTCGCGCGCGTACCCCTGCCCGCGGAACTCGGACACGAGCGCGTAACCGATGTCCGCGTCGTCCAGCACGTCGCGCCGCAGCAGCCCGCAGATGCCGACGGGCACGCGCGCGGCGCGCAGCTCGATCAGGTACAGCCCGAAGCCGAACTTCTCGTAACTCGCCAACGGGCCTTGCATGAGGTAGGCGCGCGCGTCCGCCAGCGTGCGCACGCCCCTGTCGCCGATGTACTGAAGAAAGGCCGGCTCGTTCAGCAGTCGCACGATGAACTCGGCGTCTTCAACGATGAGCCGGCGCAGGCGCAGCCGCTCCGTTTCGAGCACGGTCAGCAAGTCGTTCTCTGTGTCGGATATTTGACTCATCTTCGGATCGGTTAGACGGTTGACGCGCCGCACTGACAGCCGCGCAAGCGAGTTGCCCCGCGACCGTTGCGCCTTATGCGTGTTGTCACGCGACCGGCGCGGCCGCCTCCTGACGGCGGTAGACGATGCGGCCGGCGACGATGGTTGCGACCGCCGCGCCGCGCAGCGTCCAGTTGTCGAAGGGCGTGTTGCGGCTCTTGGATTTCGTCTGCGCGGCGTGGTACGTCCATCCGAGGTCGGGGTCGAGGACGGTCACGTCGCCCCACGCGCCGGGGCGGAGCGTACCGCGCTCGGCGAGGCCGAAGATGCGCGCCGGGTTGACGGCGCAGAGTTCGACGAGCCGTTCGAGGCTGACGAGACCGCTGTGGACGAGGCGGTCGAGCGCGAGCGCGACCGCTGTTTCGAGACCCGTGATGCCGAAGGGCGCGTGGTCGTATTCGAGCGCCTTCTCGTCCGCGTGGTGCGGCGCGTGGTCGGTGGCGATGGCGTCAATCGTGCCGTCGGCCAGGCCCGCGAGGACGGCGTCGAGGTGCTCGCGGCTGCGCAGCGGCGGGCACATCTTGGTGTTGGTGTCGTAACCTTCGACCGCCGCGTCAGTCAGCGTGAAGTGGTGCGGCGTGACCTCGCAGGTGACGCGCGCGCCGCGCTCCTTCGCGCGCCGCGCGGCCTCGATTGCGCCGCGCGTCGAGACGTGCGCCAGGTGCAGGCGCGCGCCCGTCAACTCCGCGAGCGCGCAGTCGCGCCACGCGTCCAATTCTTCGGCGAGCGCCGGGTGGCCGCGCAGGCCCAAGCGCAGAGACCACTCGCCTTCGTGCATCACGCCGCCCGCCGTCAGCGTCCGATCCTCGCAGTGATCCATGACGGGTAGGTCGAAGCCGCGCGCGTACTCCAAGGCGCGGCGCATCATGCCGGCCGTGGGCACGGGCCGGCCGTCGTCCGTGACGGCGACGATGCCGGCGCGCTGCATCTCGCCCATCTCGGCCAGTTCCTTGCCCAGCGAGCCTTTCGTGATCGCGCCGACGGGGAAGACGTGGGCTAGACCGGCGGCCGCGGCCTGTTCGACGATGGCGCGCGTGACGGCGGGGTTGTCGTTGACCGGGTCGGTGTTGGGCATGGCGCAGACGGCGGTGTAGCCGCCCGCGACCGCCGCGGCCGTGCCCGTCGCAATCGTCTCCTTGTACTCCTGCCCCGGCTCGCGCAGGTGCGTGTGCAGGTCTATGAAGCCGGGCGCGACGACGAGACCCGTGGCGTCGAAGACCTCCGCGCCTTCGGGCACGCCGTCGGCGCGGTCGGCGAGACCGACGACGCGCCCGGCTTCGATGAACAGGTTCTTGCCGGCGTTGACCCCTTGCGTCGGATCGATCACGTAGCCGTTGGCGATCAGCAGTCTGGTTGGCTCAGGCATAGAAGCTGTGTGCGGGAACTAACCGGCGGCGAGCGGTTCGGGCATGACCAAGTGGGCAGCCTCGTCGCGCGCTTTGGTGTTGCGCGCCTCGCCCGCCGTCTCGGTCTTCGCCTGCGGCGCGGTCTGCGCGAGCGCCGCGCCGCCCGCGAGCAGGTAGAGGACGGCCATGCGGACGGCGAGACCGTTCGTCACCTGATCGAGTATGAGCGAGCGCGTGCCGTCGGCCACGTCGGAAGCCAACTCGATGCCGCGGTTCATCGGGCCAGGGTGCATCACGATGGCGTCCGGCTTGGCCGCCGCGAGCCGTTTCAGGTTCAAGCCGTAATGCACCGCGTACTCGCGCAGAGACGGGAAGAAGGCCGCGTCCTGCCGCTCGCGCTGGATGCGCAAGACCATGACCACGTCCGCGCCTTCGACCGCCGCCTCGATCCTGTGCGCCGTCAGCACCGCGCCGCCTTCAACGAGCGAGGCGAACTCCGGCGGCACGAGCGTGCCCGGCCCCGCCAATCTCACGCGCGCGCCGAGTTTGGTCAGCAGGTGCAGGTTCGAGCGCGCGACGCGCGAGTGCAGGATGTCGCCGAGGATGGCGACTTCGAGACCTTCGATGCGCCCCTTGTGCTGGCGCATGGTCAGGGCGTCGAGGAGCGCCTGCGTCGGGTGCTCGTGCGCGCCGTCGCCCGCGTTGATGACCGCGGCGCGGCAGACGCGCGCGAGCGCGTGCGGCGCGCCGGCCGAAGGGTGGCGCAGGACGATGAAGTCCGGGGCCATGGCTTCGAGGTTGCGCGCCGTGTCGAGCAAGGTCTCGCCCTTGGTCACGCTCGACGTGGCGGCGCTGATGTTGATGGTGTCGGCGGACAGGCGCTTGCCGGCCAGCTCGAACGAGGTGCGCGTGCGCGTCGAAGGCTCGAAGAAGAGGTTGATGACGGTGCGCCCGCGTAAGGTGGGCACCTTCTTGATCTCGCGCTCGGAGACGGCGCGGAAGTTCTCGGCCGTGTCGAGCACGAGCGTGATCTCGCGCGGCGTCAGCTCGCGTATGCCGAGCAAGTCCTTGCGCGCGAGGCCGGCCGCCGCGCGCGCGCCGGCCGGCGGCTGCTGCTCCGCCCGCTGGTCTGAGTCTGTGCGCATCCGTTGCTCCGCTCGATGGGTACGAAAAAGGCGACCCCGCGGGGTCGCCTCTGACGCGTCACGCGCCCTCTTCGGTCGGTCGCTCGACGATGACGACCGCTTCCTCGCCGTCAATGTCGTCGAGCATGACCTTGATGATCTCGCTGCGCTTGGTCGGCACGAACTTGCCGATGAAGTCGGCCTGAATGGGCAGCTCGCGGTGCTCCTTGCCGCGATCCACGAGCACGGCCAACTGCACGCGGCGCGGGCGGCCGAAGTCGATCAACTGATCGAGCGCGGCGCGTATCGTGCGCCCCGTGTAGAGCACGTCGTCAATGAGGATGATGTTGCGGTTGTCGACGCCGCCGGGCAGGTCCGTGCGGCGGTTGACGATGGGGTTCGCGCCGACCGTGGACAGGTCGTCGCGGTAGAGCGTGATGTCCACGACGCCGACGGGCGGGCGCTGCCCTTCGAGGTCGGCGATCTTGTCCGCCAGCCGCTCCGCCAGCGGCACGCCGCGCCGCTGCACGCCCACCAAATAAAGGTCGTCCGCGCCGTGGTTCTCCTCCACGATCTCAGACGCCAGCCGCGCCAGCGCGCGGTTGATCCGCGCCCCGTCCATGATCCGCGCCTTCTCCACGAATTCCATCGGCTGCGGATACTAACAAAGCGGGTGACAAGTGACAAGTTAAAAGCCGTGACGGGTGACAGGTGACGGGTGACAAGTTAAACTTGCCGGTCGGCGAACAGCTTTCGGCGGTCGGCCATGAGCGATCCGCTAAAGCAAAAACTGATAGCTGGTAGCTGACGCGTTCTTCTCCTGTCACCTGTCACTCGTCACCCGTCACGGCTCTCGATGCTCTATCGCTCCATCGCCCGCCCCGTCATGTTCCGGCTTGAGCCGGAGAGGGCGCACGAGTTGGCGCTGGGCGCGCTCCGCGTCACGCTCGGCAGCGAGGGTGCTAGGCGCGCGGCGGCGCGGCTGTTGCGGCGTGCGCCGTTCGGGCCGTTGGAGCGGTTCGGGCTGACGTTTGCGAACCCGGTGGGCCTGGCGGCGGGGTTCGATAAGAACGGCGTGGCGGCGCGGCAACTGTCGGCGCTCGGCTTCGGCTTCGTGGAGGTCGGGACGGTGACGCACCGGGCGCAACCGGGCAACCCGCGCCCGCGTCTGTTCCGCCTGCCCGCGGATCGCGCGCTGATAAACCGGCAGGGCTTCAACAACGCGGGCGCGGCGGCGCTCGCCGCGCGCCTGCAAGCGCAAGGAAGGACGGAGTGCGTGCTCGGCGTCAACATCGGCAAGAGCCGCGTCGTCGAAGTTGAAGACGCGATCCCGGATTACGTGGCGAGCTTCGGGTTGGTCTGCGCACACGCAGACTACGTCGCCGTCAACGTCAGCTCGCCGAACACGCCGAACCTGCGCGAGCTGCAACGCGCCGACGCGCTCGCTGCGCTGCTCGCCGCGCTGCAACGGCGCAACCGCGAGCTGGCCGCCGCGCACGCGCGCGCGCCGCTGCCCCTGCTCGTCAAGGTCGCGCCCGACTTAGACACGCACGAGTTGGAGTTGATCGTTGACGTGGCCCGCGGCGCGGGTCTCGCCGGCATCATCGCCACGAACACGACGACGAGCCGCGCCGGCTTGCGGACGCCGCCGCGCGTCGTCGAAGCCTGCGGCGCGGGCGGCTTGAGCGGCGCGCCGCTCAGTGCGCGCGCGAACGAAGTCATCGCCACGCTCTACCGGCTCGCGCGCGGCGCGCTGACCATCGTCGGCGTCGGCGGCGTCTTCACGGCCGAGGACGCGTGGGCGAAAATCTGCGCCGGCGCGAGTCTCGTCCAACTCTACACCGGCTTCGTCTACGAGGGCGTCGGCGCGGCCCGCGCCATCAACGACGGTCTCGCGCGCCTCGCCCGCCGCCACGGCTGCCGCACCCTCGACGAAGCCGTCGGCTGCCGCGCCGACGAACTGGCTAAAAGCTGATAGTTGGTATTTGATAGTTGTTAATGGTTAGTTGTTAGTGGTTGATTGCTCATGGTCAGTTGTCGCTCAGCCATTAACCGGCGACCATGAACAACTATAAAGAACAACTATCAATTAACCACTAACCACTAACAAGGTCTTATGACTGACAAACTGATCATCGCTTTGGACGTGGACGAGGTGGCGGCGGCGCGGGCGCTGTTGGGGCGGCTGCGGGGCTACGCGGGGATGTTCAAGATCGGCTCGCAGTTGTTCACGAACGCGGGGCCGGAGTTCGTGCGCGAGGTCGTGGCGGCGGGCGGGCGCGTCTTCCTCGACCTGAAGTTTCACGACATCCCGAACACGGTCGCGGGCGCGTGCCGCGCGGCGGTGCGGCTCGGCGTCACGCTCTTCAACGTGCACGCGGCGGGCGGCGGCGAGATGCTGCGCCGCGCGGCCGAGGCGACCGCCGAAGAGGCCGCGCGCCTCGGCGTCGCGCGCCCGCGCCTGATCGCCGTCACGGTGCTGACGAGCAGCGACGCGGCGACGCTCAGAGAGGTCGGCGTCGCCGACGCGCCCGCCGCGCAGGTGACGCGCCTCGCGCGCCTCGCCGCCGAGTGCGGCCTGGACGGCGTCGTCGCCTCGCCGCACGAGATCGGCGCGGTGCGCGAGACGGTCGCGCGCCCGGACTTCATCGTCGTCACGCCCGGCGTGCGCCCGCGGACGACCGCGCACGACGATCAGAAGCGCGTCCTGACGCCCGCGGCGGCCGTCCGCGCCGGCGCGGACTACCTCGTCGTCGGGCGTGCCATCCTCAACGCCGCTGACCCGCTCCGCGCCGCCGAAGAGATCGCCGCGGAGATGGAAGCGGAGATGAAGGCTAAGCCGTAGATAATCTGCCGTGTAGTGGTGCAGTTTGAGTTGCAGGTTGTGAGAGGGGCGTACACCACGGAGGCACAGAGGGCACGGAGGAAGCACGGAGGCCTGAGCGGCATTCGAGCCTCCGTGCATCCTCGGTGAACTCTGTGCCTCTGTGGTGAATTCCCGTCCCGCCGCCACTCAAGCTCAACCTGTAACCCGTCCCGCCCGCCGTCACGCTTCGGCGTTGACCCGCAAAATCTGGTAACATCGGGTCGTTCCGAACATCTAAAGGAACGACCGGGCGCGCGCGGCGTGTAAGAGAAGCCGCGCCGCGCGGGTCGAGTTCGCGTTAAAGGGGAACCCACTGTTGCAGCTAAGAGGACGCCTGCCGGCGGCGCTGACTTTTCTTTTCTGCCTCTGCACACTGTCAGTGCCGGCGCAGCAGACGAACGGGGGCACGCCCGCCAACGCCTATCAGGTCGGCGAGCGGCTGACCTACAGCGTCACCTTTTCGAGCTTCGCGCCCGCGGCGCACGTCGAGTTGTACGTCGCCGGGCGCGGCGTCTATTTCGACCGCACGGGCGTCGAGTTGCGCGGGCGCGTCTCGACCGTGGGCGCGGTCGCCGCCGCGCTCTACGCCATCAACCACGAGTACGTCGCCTACGTTGACCCGCAGACCGGCCTCCCCTACCGCACGCTGCGCACCAAGCGCGCGCCCGCCGCGCCCGGCGAGATCACCAGCGGCTCGTTCGCCACCGACGCCGAAGTCCTCAACGCCGGCACGACCACGCAGGACACAGCGCCCGCGACCTACGATCTGCTCTCGGCGCTCTACCACCTGCGCGCCCTGCCGCTCGCGCCCGGCTCGACCTTCCCCGTCACGGCGCAGAACGGTACGACCGGCTTCAACGCCGAACTGCGCCTCACGGGCCGCGAGACCGTCAAGACGCCCGCCGGCTCCTTCAACACGCTCGCCGCGCAACTGCGCGTCAACGGCAACGACCGCGTCAACGACTACCGCATCCGCGTCTACTTCACGGACGACGCGCGCCACCTGCCCGTGCTCATCACGGCGCGGCTGAAGGCCGGCGACCTGCGCGCCGAGTTGGCCAGCGTCGAGGTGCTCG
Source organism: Pyrinomonadaceae bacterium (assembly GCA_036389395.1). Taxonomy (GTDB): domain Bacteria; phylum Acidobacteriota; class Blastocatellia; order Pyrinomonadales; family Pyrinomonadaceae; genus QHXQ01. Next base: position 31,836 of record DASVPY010000033.1, on the reverse strand, counting down.
CGCCGGAGCAGCCCGCGCCGGGCACGGTCGCCGCCGCCGCCCCGACGCCCACGCCCATCACGCGCCCCACGCCGCGCACGCAGCCGACGCCCGTCGAGGCGAGCGGCGCGGACAGGAACGAACTCAAGGGGCTGCCCTTCAAGGTCGGCGAGCAGTTGAACTTCAACTTCTACCTCGGCGCGGCCGCGCAGCCCGTCGGCGTCGCCAGCTTCATGGTGCGGCAGCGCGGGCGCTTCTTCAACCGCGACGGCATCCTCATCAGCGCCACGCTCAGCACGACGCAGGCCGGCGCGAAACTCTTCCCCGTCAGTGATCAGATCAGTTCCTACGTGGACGCGACCTCGCTCACGCCCTTCCGCACGGAGTTGCGCGTGCAGGAAGGCCAGCACCGCACGTCGGGCGTCGTCAGCATAGATCAAGAACGCGGCGTGGCCGTGATGTCCGACGGCAAGCCGGTGGACGTGCCCGTGGGCACTTACGACTGGGTCGCCGTGCTCTACGCGCTGCGCTCCTTCGACCTGACGCCGCCTAAGCGCAACGCCGTCTCGCTCTTGATCAACCGCCGCCCGCGCGCGCTCTTCATCACCTCGCTGCGGCGCGAGACCATCGAACTCGGCGGGCAGCGCATCCCGGCCGTCCAACTGGCGTTGGCGACCGACGAGCCGCAGGGCGACCGCCTGAACCTGCGCCTCTGGGTCAGCCTCGACCGCCGCCGCCTGCCGCTGCGCCTCACGGCGACCACCCCCCTCGGCCCCGTCCGCGCCGACCTCGCCATCATCCCCCTGACTCAGCAGTAAGTTCAGACAAGACTGCCGCGCCGCCTCGTCGCAAGAACAGCCCGACCACCTCGAAATGAAATTGAAAATTGATTTCAATTCCGGTATACTGGGTTGCGTGGGGACGAAAATCCCCCGTTGCATTCATCCCTTGAAAGGTCGCGCGGGTCGGCGCGCAACTTCATGAGCACGGCAGCAGAAGAACTCACAATCGGCGTTCTCGGCGAGACGGTCGCGGACGCGCACGGTAGCACGCGGACGCTCTGTTGTCTGCCGCACGGCGCACAGGCGCGCGTGGTCGCGGTCGCGGGCGCGGGCGCGGTGGCGCGGCGTCTGATGGAGATGGGCGTCGTGCCCGGCGCGCCGGTACGCGTGGTGAAGGCCGCGCCGCTAGGCGATCCGATTCAGGTGCGCGTGCGCGGCTACGATCTGGCCCTGCGCCGCGCCGAAGCGCAGACCATCAGCGTCATGCTGAGTGCCGAGCACTGAGAGACTGAGCCTGCTGTTGTCGCGCAGACCTCTGTTGTGACGGTACTCCGGTCATGAACGTGTCCCCTGCCCTGCCCGCCGCTAACGCTCCCGCTCAAGTCACACACACGCGCGCGCTCACAGTGGCGCTCGCCGGCAACCCGAACGCCGGCAAGACGAGCCTCTTCAACGCGCTCACGGGCTTGCGCCAGAAGGTGGCGAACTACCCCGGCGTGACCGTCGAGCGCAAGGAGGGCTTGTGGTCGCTCGCGGCGGGCGCGCCGCCCGCGCGGCTCGTAGACCTGCCCGGTCTCTACAGCCTCGACGCCGCCTCGATTGACGAACAGATCGCGCGCGACGTGATCACCGGGCGCGCCTCCGTGCTGCCCGCGCCCGACGTGGTCGTCGCCGTCGTGGACGCCACCAACCTCGAACGCAACCTCTTCCTCGTCACGCAACTGATGGACACGGGCCGGCCCGTCGTCGTCGCGCTCACGATGGTTGACCTGGCGACGCGGCGCGGGTTGGAGATTGATGCGGACGCGCTGGGACGTGCGCTAGGCGTCGCGGTCGTGCCCGTCGTGGCGACGCAGCGCAAAGGTTTGGACGCGCTGGCGGCGGCGGTCGTCGCTGCCGCGGCCTGCGCCGACGGCGACTGCGCGCCCGGCTGGCAACTCTCCGCCGCGGCCGAGCACGAGTTACGCGCGCTCGCCGCCGTGCCCAGCGCGGGGCGGCACGCGGCGCTGGCGGAGTTGTACGCGGACGAGTTGCCGCCGGAGCCTGCGCGGCGGGCGGCGGTCGCGGCGGCGCGGGCGCGGCTCGCGGCGGCCGACCCCGCGTGGTGGCAGGAGCCGCTCGTGGCGCGCTACGACTGGATCGAGCGGGTGGCGCGCGGCGCGGTGCGCAGCAGCGCCGCGCCGCGCGCGCACGTGACGGATCGCATTGACGCGGTGGTGACGCACAGGTTGTTCGGCCCGCTGGTGCTCGTCGGCGTCATGCTCGTCGTCTTCCAGACGATCTTTTCGTGGGCGCAGTTGCCGATGGACTTGATCGACCGCGGCTTCGGCACGCTCGGCGACGCGGTGCGCGCGGGCCTCCCCGCGGGCTTGCTGACAGACTTGCTGGTGGACGGCGTGATCGCGGGCGTGGGCGGCGTGCTCGTCTTCCTGCCGCAAATCCTGCTGCTCTTCTTCTTCATCGCCTTGCTCGAAGACAGCGGCTACATGGCGCGGGCGGCGTTTCTGATGGATCGGCTGATGCGCGGCGTGGGCTTGCACGGCAAGGCGTTCATGCCGCTGCTGTCGAGCTTCGCGTGCGCCATCCCCGGCATCATGGCGACGCGCACGATTGAGAACCCGAAGGATCGTCTGGCGACGATCCTGATCGCGCCGTTCATGTCGTGCTCGGCGCGGCTGCCGGTCTACACGTTGATGATCGCGGCGTTCTTCACGGGGCGCAAGGTGTTCGGCGTCCTGTCGGTGGGCGTGCTGATCATCCTGGCGATGTACGGGCTGGGCGTGGCCGTGGCGGTCTGCGTCGCGTGGGTCTTGAAGCGGACGCTCTTGAAGGGGCCGCCGCCGCCGCTCGTGCTTGAGCTGCCGCCGTACCGGCTGCCGAACGCGCGCAACATCCTGCAAACCATCGCCACGCGCGCGTGGATGTTCGTGCGCCGCGCCGGCACGGTTATCCTCGCCATCTCGATCCTGCTGTGGGCGCTCGTCACCTTCCCGCGCCAGCAGGCGGACGACGCGGGCGCGCAGATCAGGCAGAGCTACGCGGGCCGGCTGGGGCGTCTGATCGAGCCGGCGATCCGGCCGCTCGGCTTCGACTGGCAGATGGGCATCGGCCTCATCTCTTCGTTCGCCGCGCGCGAGACGCTGGTCTCGACCCTGAGCATCGTCTACAACGTGGGCGACGACGAGGCGGGCGCGGAGTCCGGCTCGCTGGTGGCGGCGGTGCGCGACGCCAAGCGACCCGACGGCACGCCGGCCTGGACGCCGCTCGTGGCCGTCTCGATGATGGTCTTCTTCGTGCTCGCGTGCCAGTGCATGTCAACGGTGGCCATCGTCCGGCGCGAGACGAACTCGTGGCGCTGGCCGCTCTTCATGGTCGCCTACATGCTCGCGCTGGCTTACGCCGCTTCTTTCATCACGTACCAGGGCGGGCGGCTGCTGGGGTTTAGTTAGTTGTGCTCGGTTAGTCGTTAGTCGTATTGTCCGGGGTGGCGTTTGAGATGTTGCGTGACTGGCAGAACGTGGCGGTGCTCTTGATCGTGCTGGCGGCGCTCGTCTACGTGGGGCGGCGCGGGCTGGCGCGGGTGCGCGGGCTGGTGGGCCGCGGCAAGGCGGACGCTTCGTGCGCGACCGGCTGCGGCGCGTGCGGCCCGGCGGAAGCGCCGCGCCCGGTCGAACAGACCGTCGTGCAGATCACGCGCAGCGGCCGGGGGCAAGCTCGCTGACGGTTAGGTTGCCTGTTCCTCACGTTCGGATTAACACAGAGTACACAGAGAGCCACAGAGGCCACAGAGAGGAGCAACCCTCTGTGGCCTCTGTGGCTCTCTGTGTACTCTGTGTTGACGACGGCCGCGCCCGACGTGCTCGTTAAAAGCGCCAGCCCCGCCCGGCGTCGGGGCCGGGCGGGGCTGGCGGTTGTTGGTTAAGGGCTGACGCCCGTTACTGCAAGGGCTGCTTGCCGGCGGTCGGGTTCGTCTTCGTCGGGCCGTTGAGGGGCGAGCCGTTCAGCCCCTCGACGTTGATGAAGAAGCGGAACCGACCGCCCGACGCGACGCCGAGCAGGAAGCGGACGTTGACCGAGTTGCCGACGCCGAGCGTGCCGCCCGGAATCGCGACCACGGCGCTCGCGTTCAGACCCGCGCCGCCGGCACTCGTGCCGTTCGCGGGGGCCTGGACGGTCGTGCCCGTGATCGTGATCGTGCCGCCGTTGGCGGTCGTGCCCGTCGAAGTGAGCAGCCGCAGGTCGGCCTGCTGCCCGCCCGGATTCGGCGTGTTCTGCGTCGTGATGTCCACGACGCGGAAGCGCAGGAACGTGACCGGCGCGCCGGTCTGGTTCGTGAACTTACGCCGGATGTCGAGCGTGCCCTCGGCGCACGCGCCGCCCGCGCCGCAGACGTTCGGCGTGGTGTCGCGGACGCGGTTGGGCGGCGCGGTCGAGGCTTGGGTCGGGTCGATCACGGCCGCCTTGATGGTGGCGTTGCGCTGCGTCGCGCTGGTCAGGTTCTCCGGCCCCGGCGCGCCGCGCACGGACTGGGCCGTGCCGAACGTGCCGCCGGTCGTCGAGACGAGGACGAAGTCGTCCACGTTGCTGCCCGTGTCTTGCGCGACGCCCGTCTCCATGCGGCGGACGTAGGCGTACTCGCCGTCGCCCGTGACGGGCGCGAGGCGCGTGCCCTCGCTGTAGAGCGGGGCGAGCGCGCCGCCCTGGCCCGTGAAGCCGACCGCGTCGATGCGGTTGGCGGCGACGAAGTTGGCGGCGTTCGCCGTGTTGAAGAGCGCGATGCCGACGTTGTCGGGGATGTCGGCGGTGAACGTCGCGTCCGGCGTGGCGTAAGCGCCGAGGCTGTAGCCGCCGACGCTGCTGTTGGCGATCAGGTAGTGCCCGTAGGCCGGGATGGTCGTGCCGTTCGGGATCGTGCCGACGGTGCTGGCGACCGTGCCGGCCGCGTTCAAGGCCGCCACCGCCCAGCCGGCCGAGGCGTCCGAAGCGTTGACGGTGTACGGCGAGTTCGACAGGTTGGCGATCTCGACGTACTCGTCCGCGCCGCCGGCCGCGCCGTGCAGGCGGAACTCGCCGATGGCGAGCGAGGTCGAGGCGGTCGGCGGGTTCGGTTGCGTGACCGTGACGGTGAACGTGTTGGTCGTCGTGCTGTTGTCAGCGCGCGTGCCCGTAACCGTCACCTGCGTCGTGCCGACGGGGAAGGTTGACCCGGAGGCCGGGCTGCCCGTGACCGTGCCGCAACTGCCGGTGCACTGCGGGATGGTGTAGTTGACGACCGCGCCGGAGGGGCCGGTGGCCGGGGTGGTGATGTTCGCCGGCACGTTGATCGTGCAGGCCTGCGTGTTGCAGACCGTCGCGGCCGCCGTGATGGCGAGCGACCAGCCGCCCGAAACCGTGCCCACGTCCGTGCCGGCGTCGTCCACCACGTAGAGCGCCCACGCGCCGTTCGGGTTCGTGCCGTTGAAGGCCGTGGCCATCGTCTCCGTGCCGCACTGCGTGCCGGTGGCCGCGCCGGGCGACAGGTACGTCCCGGCGGGCGCGGGCGCGGCGAACGCGTCCTGGCACGTCGTGAAGTTGGTCGGCTTGAACGTGCCGGAGACCGGCGTGCCCGAGCCGGCCACGAAGCCGGCGGCCGCGTCGTCGAGCGTGTAGTTGATGTTCACCCAGTCCGTGCCGCCGATCACGTCCGACAACACGATGAACTTGCGACCCGTCGGGTTGACGAGCAGCATGTCCACGTCGGACGGGAACGTGTGGTTGAGACCCGTCAGCGTCATCGTCACCTTCGAGACCGTGCCGCTCAGGCCCGAGACCGTGATGTTCGACGGGTAGGGCGTGGCGGTCGTCGCGTCGTTGATGACGATGGGCGCGGCGTTGCTGAAGGTCTGCGTCACCGGCGACAGCGTGCCGACGGGGATCGTGAACTGGATGGGCGCGAGCGCGGTCGCGCCGTCCTGCATGGCGAGCGTCGCGGTGATGTTGCTGCCGCACGCGGCGTTGACCGCGAAGGTGAACGGGCGCGAGGCCGTCGCGCCGCTGGCGAGCGCGCCGTAAGACTGCGGCGCGGACGGGCCCGAGACGCCGCCGCCCGGTTGCAGCGTGGCGACGAGGTTCGACGCGTTGCTGCCGCCGACGTTCGTCAGCGCGAAGTTGACCGTGACGGTCTCGTCCGGGTCGGGCGCGTTGTTCGCGGGGCTGACGCTCTCGCTCACTATCGAGTAGGCGGGCGCGCCCTGCGCGAGTTCGACGCCGCAGCAGACGAACCGCTTGTTGATCTCAAGCGTGACGCAGCCGACCGTGGCCACGTCGAGGTTCGCGGTGTCAACGGCGTGCAGCTTCCAGGTGCCGTTGGCGGGCTTGCCGTTCAAAGTGGCCAGCGAGCCTTCGGGGTGGAAGGAGCCGGCGAACGGGGCCGCGCCGTTGGCGATGGTCGTGGCCGCCGCGTCGTCGAAGACGGTCGGCACGCCGGAGCAGTCGTTCGTGCCCGTGCCGAAGTTGTCGCCAGAACCGCCGCGCCCCGTCGAGAGCGCCACGGTCGTGCCGTCCGGGTGGACGAGCGACAGGTTCAGGTCGCCGTCGAACGTCATGTTGGCGCGGAAGCGCACGTTCACGTCGGTGATGTTGACGTTGTCGGGCACGACAATCGGGATGTCAACGCCGGCCGGCGTGTTGTCGGGGACGATGGTGCTGATGCCGCCCGTGGTCGGGAACGACCCGGCGAGCGTGCCCACCTGGAAGGTGTAGGTGCGCGTGCCGTAGTTGGTATTGCCGTCCTGCAAGGCGAGCGTCGCGGTGACCGTGCCGCCGCAGGAGGCGGAGACAGTGAACGTAAACGGCTTGGTGACGGCGGGCTGACCCGCGACGACCGCGCCGTAGTTCTGCGGCCCCGACGGGTTGATGACGCCGCCCGTGGGCTGCAAGGTGGCGGTCAGCGCGGTGGTCGAAGCACCGTCGCCGCCGATGTTCGAGAGCGCGAAGTTGACGGTGACGACCTCGTTCGGGTCGAGCGTCATGTTGGTGTTGCAGCTATCGGCGACGATGGTGGCCGGGCCGGTGACGATGTTGCTGAGCGGCACGAGCTGCACGTTCTGCGTGGTCGTGTTGCCGTTCGTGACCGTGACGCCGGGGACGGTGGCCGTCTGGTAGCCGGCCGCGCTGACCGTGAGCGTGACCGTGCCCGACCCCATCGGGTCTATGTTGTAGACGCCGTTCGCGCCCGACGCGCGGCTGAAGCCGTTCGAGGCGGTGACGGTGGCGTTGGCAATCGGGTTGCCGGTGGCGGAGCTGGTGACCGTGCCGTTCAGCACGCCCTTCTGGATGGCCGGGCAAGGCCCGAAGGTGAAGCTGCCGATGCGCGTGTTCCAGTTCGCGCCGCTGGTCGCGGAGTAATACTCCTGCGTGTACCAGAAGGTGCAGTCGTCCAACGGGTCAACGGTGATGTCGCTGTAGTCGCCCCAGCGCCCGGAGGTGCTGGTCTGCGCGCCCGAGCCGGCGACCATCGTCGCCTCGCCCTGCGCGAGACTGCCGGCCGTGTCGCCGGCGAGCCGCCCGGCGTAGCGGACGGAGGGGAAGACGGTGGAACTAGAGACCGAGTAGGCGACCGCTTGGCTGCCCGCGTTGTTGAGCGCGGTGCTGCCCATGAAGCGGTGTTCGAGGTCGCCGGCCGCGCCGGCCATCGTGGCCTGCTCCTGCACGACGTAAGCGCCCGTGGGCGTCGTCTTGCGAATCTCGTAGTAGCGCACGCCCGCGCGGAAGGCCGGGTTGGTCGCCGCGTTGACCGTGTGGCTCATGGTCAGCGACTCGTGCGTGCCGAAGTTGCGGTAGGCGAGCCGGAACATGAGGCGGTCGCTGATCACGTCCACGGCCGTGCCCGCGGGCTGCGGCACGACGTTGCGCGACCCCGAAGGCACTTCGCGCGGGTCGAAGGCCGCGACGGAGAGCGGGCTGCCCGTGCGCTCGACGAGCGTCGAGTTGGCCGGCGTCGCGTAGTCCACGTGGAAGTCGAAGATGCGCATGGAGTCCGGCGTCGCGGCGTTAAACTCGTCGGCGTCGAACTGCATGATGGTGTTGGGCGCGCCCGCGGGCGGCGGGCGGAAGCCGTCGAGGTCGGCGGGCAACATGCCGCCGAACTGGCAGGTCGCGCCGTTGCCGGTGCAGCCCTCGGCCTTGTCGAAGTAGATGAAGCTGGCGGTCGGGTCGCCGGAGAGCATCTTGACGCGGTCGAAGGCGAAGACGCCCGCGCCCTGGAAGGCCGTGCCGGCCTGGTTGAACTGGTTGTCGGTCATGTAGTACCCGTCCGGCCAGATGCCGAAGTGCGGGTAGTCGTTGAACTTGATGTTCGGCATCACGAAGTCGTAGAGGTAGTACGCGCCGGTCGCGTCGCCCGTCTTCGACACCGCGATGATCTGGTGGTTCGGCACTGCGACCGACCAGCAGAACTGCGAGATCATCCAGCGATCCGCCAACTGGTCGTACATGACGATGGGGTCGCCGTCGTTGGTGTTGGCGCAGACGCCGGGCAGCGCGGCGAACAAGGAGCCGAGCGTGAGCACGGGCGTGAGCGCCGTGCCGCTGCGATTCCAGACGCGGAAGGCGGTGTTGACCGTCTGCACGTACTGCGTCGGGCCGATGTCGCCGTTGGTGTCGGGCGGCAGACAGCCGCCGCAGCCGTCGGGGTTGCCGATGCCGTTGAAGCTCACGTTGGGCGTGGGCATGACGAGCGGCGAGGGCGCGTTGCCGCCCTTGCTGCCGGGCACGGCGGCGAGCGCGGCGTCGGGCGCGGTCGCGGCCTTGTAGTCGAAGGCGCGCGTGATCTCGCGGTTCGTCTTGTTAATCTCTTCTTCGTCGCCGGTCGCTTCGGGGTCAACGCCGAGCGCGCGCAGGTTCTTCTCGCGCGCCTTCTCAAGCAACTCCTCGCGATCCGCCGCGGGGGCGCGGCGCTTGGACGCGGGCGCTTTGGCCTGCGCCTTGGCGATGGCGGCGACCGTCTCCGACTCGGCGAAGTTGGCGGCCTGCATGGAGACGGGGCGGCCCGGCCCGACCTGGGCCGCGCCGGCTTCGAGCCGGGAGGTGGCGCGGGCTGGGGCTTCGGCGCGCTCCTCGCGTTCGGCTCGTCTGCCTTTGGTCGCGCCTGTGAGCGGCGGCAGGATCAGCGCCATGAGCAACAGCGCCGCGGTCAAACTAGCTACCAATAGCCTTCTCATCGTGGGTTTACTCCTCCGAGGGGGTTAAGGCGAAACGACGCCGGCCGCGCCGACGCGCCCTCGCGGACGCACGAGGGCCCGCGGCGAGCCGTCACGTCAGGTGTCGGGTAATGCGCGGATGTACTCTGCGACTGCTCACAGGCCGATGATCGTTGCATTCGGTGTGTGCGAAGGTAGGCGGCCCCTTCAGCCGCCCGTGGTGTTAGTGCTGTCTTGCCGGTCGTGCGCGCGCCCGTCGCCGGACTGGCGGGGCGCACGTCTGGTCAGTGCCGGCGAAGATGAATGACGGAATTAGTTGTGGCCGGAGCCGGACGGAGTGCTGACGCCGGCAGATAGGCAGCCGGGCATAGGCAGGTAAGTCTGGGCGTCGCGGGCCGGGGGTAAGCCACGGAATCGATCCTTTAGGGTCTTAGCGATTTGTAAGACGGCGTTATTCGGGCGGAATGCTTAGTGCGGACGGCGGCTGGGGCTTTTGGATTTAGTATTGACCAGCGCCCGCTCGGAAAACTGCCGGAACGGTGCGGCACTATACTAGGCTCGGCGTCGCCTGTCAATCAATTAACGGATTCCAAATTAATGAATTTTCCGGCCCGCCGGGCCTGAACGAGCTTGCGCCGGGTTGAACGGCCGCCGCCGGGCCGCCATAATGCGCGCGTGCTACAACTGCTACTCACCCTGCCGCTCGCGCTCGCGCTCGCGCTGCAAAGCGGCTCGTGCCGGACGAAGACGATGAACGACAACACGCCCACGCGCGGCCCGCAAGCCGCCACGCCCAACAGCACGCCCGACCGGCCGCGCGGCGAACGCGACAAGGCGGGCGGCACGTCCGACAAGTCGGCTAACAACGCGGCCGACGGCGGCCGTCTAGCCGAGGGGCTGTGGGGCGGGCCGCACGTCCGCCTGCAAGTGTCGGAGGCGGGCGCTGAGATCGAGTTCGACTGCGCGCACGGCACGCTCAAGGGGCCGCTCACGCTGACGGGCGGGCGCTTCGACGTGGCGGGCACGTTCATGCGCGAGGGCGGCCCGCAGCGCGCCGGCGACGAGCGCAAGGGACTGCCCGCGCGCTACAGAGGCCAGGTCGCCGGCCCGCGCCTCACCCTGACCCTCGTCCTCGCCGACGAAGACGCCGACACTTTCACCCTCACGCACGGCGAAGAACCGCGCCTCACCAAATGTAAATGAGCGCGCGTTAGAGCGCGAAGTTGAAGCTGATGAAGCCGGTGACGCGGACGGGCTGGCCGTTGATGATCGTGGGGCGGAACTTCCAGCGCCGGGCCGCGTCCTCCGCGGCGCGGCGGAGCAACTCCGGCCCGCTCGCGCGCTGCACCTCCGACACCCCGCCCTGCTCGTCCACCGTCAGGTAGACGTTGACGCTGCCCGTGATGCGCGCGTTGCGCGCCGCCGACGGGTAGCTCGGCGCGACCTTGTCCTTCGCCTTCGTGATCAACTGCGCGCCCACGTCGAGCGGCTCACCGGGCGTGACCTCGTGGTTCGCGTCGCCGCGCGGCGCGGGCGTTTGCGCGTTCGTGTTGGCGGCGGGCTGGGTCGTGCCGCCGGCCGGGGTCGCGGCGCGTGTGTTCGCGGGCGCGGGCGTCGGCGTCGGCGCGGGCGCGGGCGTAGGCGGCGCTGAACCGGCGTCGGGCTGCGCGCCTGCGACGACGGGGCTGACGTTCAGGCGCGCGTTCGAGCCGGCGAGGCGCTGGCGCGCGTCGGCCAGTTCGCGCTGCCACTGCGTGCGCTCGCCGGCGTTGCGCGCGAGGCGGACGCGCACGGTGGCGGCTTCTTCCAGGAGCGCGGCGGCGTCGAGCGCCGGCCCGCCCTCGGCGGCGAGTTGCTTGCCGTGCGCGACGACGCGCTCCATGAGCGCGCGCAACTGATTCAGATCGCTCGTCGCCTCCGCGGGCAGCGTCGCGTCCGTCACGTCGAGACCGAGCGCGCGGTAGCGTTCGACGTGCGCGCGGACGCCGTGGATGACCTGGCCCGCGAGCGCGAAGTAGGCGTGCGTCGCCGCCTCGCGCTGCCTCTGGCGCGCGCCGAAGGTCTCGTTCAAGAGCCGCTCGGCGTAAGTGTAGTCGGACTGGTCGAGGTAGACGCCGACCAGCAGGACGAGCGCGATCTCGCGCACAGACTCGTCGGTCTCGACGCGGCTGAGCGCCTCGAGTTCGCTGCGCGCCGCCGGCAGGTTGCCGACCGCGGCCAGGGCGCGGGCGCGCGCGATGCGCTGCTGCACCGACTCTGCGTCGGATTGGACGAGGTACTGCGCCTGCGCCTTCAGGGCCGCGCCCGCGCAGACGGCGACGAGCAGACTGAGCTTGAGCAAAGATAGACGGGGGTTACGGTTAAGACTTCCCTGCACCAGTTATGACTCCGTAAAGTAATAAAGCGAGCATGACGCTCGCTTGCGGTCTCCCTAGTAGTGCCCCATTATGGCCCGACCCGCCGCCCGCGATCAAGCCCGCAGCGCACGTTTTTCACCTTCGCGTTCTTCGCGGCCCGCTTCGCGCCCTTCGCGTTTAGAGTTTTGGCGCGAGGCTGCGGGTGATGCGCTCGCGGTAGAGGCGCGCGGCGCGCAGGGTCGCCGGCTCGTCTAAGGTCAGCAGTCGCCGGTCGCGCATCACGACGCGCCCTTCGATGACGACCGTGCGCACGTCCGCCGCCTTCGTCGCGTAGACGAGGTGCGAGTAGATGTTGTAGCGCGGCGTCTGGTGCGGGCTGTCGAGGTCAACCACGATCAGGTCGGCGCGCTTGCCCGCTTCGAGCGAGCCGACTTCGCGCTCCAAGTGGAGCGCGCGCGCGCCGCCTATGGTCGCCAACTGCAACGCCTCGCGCGCCGTCACCACGCGCGGGTCGCCCGTCGTCAACTTGTGCAGCTTCGCCGCCGTGTCCATCTCCTCCCACATGTCGAGGTCGTTGTTCGACGCCGCGCCGTCCGTGCCCAAGCCCAGCGCGACGCCGGCCGCCAACATCTGCGGCACGGGCGCGACGCCCGACGCCAGCTTCATGTTCGACTGCGGGTTGTGCACCGCGCCCACGCCCAGACGCTTCAGCACGTCAATCTCTTCCGCCGTGATGTGGACGGTGTGCGCCGCGACGACGCGGTTCGAGAGGAAGCCGATGCGCGCGAGGTAGTCCACGGGCGACGCGCCGTGCGCGCTCGTCACGTCCGCGATCTCTTTGCGCGTCTCGGCGACGTGCGTGACGACCGCCGCGCCCGTGCGGTCGGAGAACTGCCGCACCTCTTTCAAGTGCTCTTCCGAGACCGTGTAAGGCGCGTGCGGCGCAATCGCCGGCACAACCAACGCGTGCCCGCGCCACTTGGCGACGAACCTGTCCGCGTAGGCCATCGCCTCGGCCCAGGTCTTGTTGTCCGCCACGGGGAAGTCAATGACGGTCTCGCCGAGCACGCCGCGGACGCCGGCCCTGGCGGTCTCGTCGGCGACGGCGTCCTCGAAGTAGTACATGTCGCAGTAGGTGGTCGTGCCGCCGCGGATCATCTCGATGAGGCCGAGCCGCGTGCCCGCGCGCACGAACGCCTCGGTCACGTTCAGACGCTCCGCCGGGAAGATGTACTTGGTCAGCCACTCGTTCAGGTCTAGGTCGTCGGCGATGCCGCGGAACAGCGTCATCGGTACGTGCGTGTGCCCGTTAATCAGACCGGGCAACACCGCCCGCCCACGTGCGTCCAACGTCTCCCGCGCCGCGTAACGCCGCGCCAGCCTGTCCGCCGGCCCCACCTCCACGATGCGCCCACCCTGCACCGCCACCGCGCCGTCTTCAATCACGTCCCCCCGCTCGTCCATCGTCACCACCGTCCCCCCCGTCACCAGCAGGTCAACCGCCCGCGGCGCGGCGGCGCGGGCCGTCGAGAACGGGAACGACGAGAGCAAGCCGAGGACGACGAGCAGACTGAGCGCGCGCGTATACTGTCGCATTATCTATGACCTTCTGTCGGCGTGTAGTTTTGGCGTCACTTCGCGCCGGAGACTTTAACAGAAACCGCCCGCCAAACTGAACCGCCTCAGCCAACGCGTCGCCTGAGGGGTTCCTAATAGCCGTCTATTTCCAACACCCAGCTTTACATAGAGAGACATAGAGAGGCACAGAGGGCAGAGAGTTGCTTTTGATAATTCCCCTGGATCATAAGAAGGGGGTAGGTAAGGGGGCTATCTCACTAAGCGTTGTCCCCCTAGACCAAGGCGGTGGGTAATGAGAAAATCCGTGGCGGTTTTAAGTGCCACGTTTGCTGGAGAGCACAACGGATGCCACAAATACCACAGCATTTTCTTGATTGCAGCATCTACCTATACGAGTCTAAAGACTCTGCAGAAGATGGCGAGCACTTTGGCGGCAGCGGTTGCCTTGTCTCTGTCCAGTCCGACCCTATTTACGATCCCGCCTCATTCAAGGCAGGCAGGTATCATAAAATCGCGCTGGTCTGCCCGCCTCATATCTATGCGGTGACAAATAAGCACGTTATAGAGCAGGGCTATACCGTCATTCGCCTTAACACGGTGGATGGCAATATTGATGTCTTAGAACTTGAAGGCGATGACTGGATTAAACACCCCAACGGAGATGATTTAGCGGTCGCGCCGATAGACTTGCCGCCCCACAAGCACGCCCACTATGCCATACCTTCCGTGCTATTCCTCAGACGCGATAGCGTCTATTCGGATATAGGCGCTGGCGACGATACCTTCATGATCGGCAGGTTCGTTAGTCACGCGGGCAAGCAACGAAACACCCCGTCTCTACGCTTCGGTAGTATTGCTATGTTGCCTTTCGAGAAAATCAAACTCGAAGACGGCTACATGCAAGAAGCTTTTCTCGTAGAAACACGCTCAATAAGTGGGTATAGCGGTTCGCCCGTATTCGTTTATAAGCCCGCCAAAGAGATAACCTACGTCCCCGACCCAAGCCCCTACATTCCCGTTTCTGGCGGCACTAGCAGAGAAGCCATAACCGACCTTGTAGGCTATCCCATGCTGCTTGGCATTGATTGCGGCCACGTACCTAGTTACAAGAAGGTATTGGATGCTGGCGGGAGCCCACTACAACACGGCTTGAAAGTAGAGTCTAATACGGGAATGGCTACGGTGATCCCGGCTTGGCGGCTCGCCGAGTTACTAAACACAGAGGAGTTGGTCATGCAACGCAATCAGAAAGACAAAGAATACGAGGAGAGGCAAAAAGCGGAGAAGCAAAGTAGCAGCGCAATTTTTGACATTGAAAAGCCTGAGATTTTCACAGCGGACACCTACCAAGACGCGCTCCGCCGTGCTAGTCGGAAGCTTTCTTCCCAACCTGAGTCAGATAGTGATGAAACATAGGGCGCGGCTGGACGAGTTGGTTTATGCGTTGTACGGGCTGACGGCGGCGGAGGTGGCGCTGGTCGAGGCGGGTTAGGGCGGGCGCGTGGGCGACCGGGGCGGGTTCGGCTGTGGGGATGCCCGGCAGGTGAACAGGGGCGTCCTTTTTAGCAATAGGGGCGTATTTGATGCGAAAAGGGGCGTCCCTGACGTTAAAAGGGGCGTCCCTTTTGCCAATAGGGGCGTCCCTAATGCCAGAAGGGACGCCCCTGAAGCTCGCAGGGGCGTCCCTTTTCTGAATAGGGGCGTCCTTTTTCTGAAAAGGGACGCCCCTTTTGCCAATAGGGGCGTCCCTATTGGCAAAAGGGATGCCCCTGCCGCCAATAGGGACGCCCCTTTTACCGTTAGGGACGCCCCTTTTAGTGTTAGGGGCGTCCCTTTTCTCAATAGGGGCGTCCCTTTTCTGCGCCGGGGCGGCGGACGCCCCTTCGGCGGGCGCGCAATAAATGCGCAAAAAAGGGCTTGCACCGGACGCGCCCCTTGCTATATCTTCCCGCCGCTCATTCACCGAGCACCTGCCGCCGGGCGCACACGCCGGCACGACCCCCTCGCCTCAACCGCGCCTTCACGGCGTACAGGAGTCACACGTTATGCCTAAAGACTATCTCCCGCAGGGCGACACCGAACTCGTCAGTTTCCTCGAAAACCTGCTCGCCAAGGGCAGCGCCGCCAAGGGCAAGCTCGGCCTGGACGACGACGCGCTGGCGGAGTTGACCACGCTCACGACGACTTTCAAGACCTCTGTCACGGAGGCGCAGCAGGCGCAGACGACGCTGGACGCCAAGATTCAGGCCAAGCGGCTGGCGCGCGAGGCGGTCGAGACGTCGGTGCGTGCGCGCGTCCGGCTCATCCAGGCGCAGCCCGGTCTGACGGACGCCGACCGGGCGGAGTTGCGTCTGCCCGCGCGCGACACCAGCCGCACCCCGGCGGGCGCGCCCGCCACCCGCCCCGTCCTGACCGTGGACACCTCGGAGCGTCTGCGCCACCGGCTCGACTACCGCGACAGCGCCACGCCCCGCAGTCGCGCCAAGCCGCGCGGCGTCGCCGCCTGTCAAATCTATCGCTTCGTCGGCCCCAACGCGCCGACCGACCCCGCCCAGTTCACCCTGCTCACCGTTGACCAGACCACGCCCCACACCGTCCAGTACAACGGCGCGGACGCCGGCCACACCGCCCACTACCTCGCCCGCTGGGTCAGCACACAGGACGAGACCGGCCCCTGGAGCGACACCGTCAGCGCCACGATCACGGGCTGAAAGTGCGGCGACCGGGTTTGCGCGCCGCAGGCGCGCAGGGGAGGTAGCCAGGGGCGCGCGAGCGAAAGCGAGCGCCGCCCCTGGGAAAGCCGAATAATTTGGCCGCGCCCCGGAGGGGCGCGGGGCCACGCCGCCGCCCGCCCGCGCGCCCCTCCGGGGCGCGGCCGATTATTTTGGGCGCGGCCCAGGGGCGGCGCGCGCTGGCGCGCGCTGGCCCCTGGCTACCTTCCCGGTGCGCCTCCGGCGCACACTTCTCGTTGTGCCTCCGGCGCACGCGCGCCCCGCCACTCATCGGGCTGCGACTCGACACTCGTCGAGCTTATGTCGAACTCACGTATGTTTTTTAGAAGATGTCGGCGGCGGCGGGGTGGAGGCCGGCGATGGTGTGGGCTTGCACGTCTGCGCCGCGTTGGTGGCGGGCGTTGGTCTGGTAGGCGTCGGCGGCGGGGTGCGCGTAGGTCTCGATCTGCTCGTCGGCGAGGTTGACGAGCCAGACTTCGGGGAGGCCGGCGCGGGCGTAGAGCGGCAGCTTGATCTGCCGGTCGTATTCCAGCGTCGTGTCGCACACCTCGATGACGAGCAGCACGTCGGCCGGCGCGGGCAGAGCTTGCTCGTAGAAGTCGGCGCGCGGTTTAAGCAGCGCAACGTCGGGCTGCGGCTCCGAATAGTCGTCGAGCCGGATAGGGTTTTGCACGCTGACAATAGCGGCTGTGCCGAGGGCTTGCCCCAAGAGTCTGTTAAGCCGATTGACGCAGGCGGCGTGGCGTTTGCCGATGGGCGACATCTTGACGATCTCCCCTTCGATGAGTTCGACACGGCAGTCCGGTGAGAGGACGCCGACCTCGGCCATGCGCTCGTACTGTGCGACGGTGAAATAGTATTTGGCGATTCGGACTGACCGCGCCGCGTCGCTCGATTGCACTGACATCGCTACGCCTCCCGAGTGCGTCTGTTCGGCTCAGCGCCGGCTGACCGCCGCTTCGATCAGCAAGCCGCAATTCTTACGTCTTCGGCGCGCCGGTCTCTTCGAGGAACTGGGCGTCGAAGGGGCGGGGGAGGAGGTCGGCCATTTGGAGGGTTTCGGTCTCGCCGCGGAGGTTGGCGAGGGTGACGGGGATGTCGCCGCAGAACTCCCAGATGATCTGGCGGCACGCGCCGCAGGGCGGCGTCAGCCGCTCCGTGTCGGCCGCCACCGCCAGCCGCGTGAAGCGGCGCGCGCCCTCCGAGAGCGCCTTCCAGATCGTCACGCGCTCGGCGCACATCGTCAGCTCGTAGGCCGCCGACTCGATGTTGCAGCCCGCGTAGACCGTGCCGTCCTCGGCTTCCAGCGCCGCGCCCACCGAGAATTTCGAGTAACGCGCCAGCGCGCACTCGCGCGCCTCGATGGCCGCGGCGATCACGGCCGCCGCGCGCTCGTCCGCTTCCGTCTCCGCCTGCGCGTCCGCTTTCACGTCCGTTTTCGTGTCCGCGTTCGTGTCCGTTTTCGTGTTCGTGCTCAAACTCTGTTACTCCCCCGCGGTCGCGCGCGCGCCCGCGCTCGGCGTGCGGCGCGCGCCCTCGCGCGCCAGCCGCTCGCGGATTTTGCCGCTCAGCAGATCGATGCTGACCAGGTTGTGCCCGCCCTCCGGGATGATCACGTCCGCCTCGCGCTTCGACGGCTCGACGAACTGCATGTGCATCGGGCGCACCGTGGCCAGGTATTGTTCGATGACCGAGTCCACCGTGCGCCCGCGCTCGGCCACGTCGCGGCGCAGGCGGCGGATGAAGCGTATGTCGTCGGGCGTGTCCACGAAGACCTTGATGTCCATCTCGGCGAGCAGGCGCGGCTCGCTGAAGATGAGGATGCCTTCGAGGATGATGATGGGCGTCGGCTCGGTGCGCCGCGTCTCCTTGAGGCGCGCGTTGTGCTTGAAGTCGTAGAGCGGCAACTCGACGGCCGCGCCGGCCTTGAGCGCGCGCAGGTGCGCGACGAGCAGGTCGTTGTCGAGCGCGGCCGGGTGGTCGAAGTTGACCTGCTGGCGGTAGTCGCGCGGCAACTCGTCGAGGTTGCGGTAGTAGGAATCTTGTTGCAGGAAGGTCACGTCGGCCGCGCTGACGGAGGCGAGAATCCGGTTCGCCACCGTCGTCTTGCCCGAACCCGTGCCGCCGCAGATGCCGATGATCATAAAGCAGTAGTCAGAAGTCGGTAGTCAGTAGTCAGTAGTCAGACGCCGGCAGCCGGAAATCATGTAGGCGGTAGCCGGTAGTCAGCATAACCTTTTCTGCTGGTTGCTGGCTACCGGCTGCGGCCGCTCCGACAGGGGCGGCGGGAAGGTAGCCAGGGGCGCGCAAACGAAAGTTTGCGCGCCCCTGGATCGGGCAAGGAAGCAGAAACGCGCCCTGTAGGGGCGCGCGGCAATCTCACCAAAGGAAACGCTCGTCGTAGGCGATGCCGCTCCGTTGCAAAAGCTCGACGTACTCCTCCTGAAAACTCTGCACCCGGTGATGTTCCGCTTAGTGGAGGCTGGTGTGCGTCGCCGGCATGGCCGTGTCCGCGCGCCCCTGTCGGGGCGCGGCTTCCTTGTTGTCGCCTTTCCAGTGGCGGCGCGCTGCGCGCTTGCCACTGGCTACCTTCTCAGCGCCCCTGTCGGGGCGCGCGCGCTCGCGCCACTGGTGGGGCGCTTAGGTCGTTAGCTTTGGGAGGACGCGGCGCAGCAACTCGCTGAAGGTCTCGCGGACGCGCGCGCCGGTCTCCATGACTTCGGCGTGGTTGATGGGCTGGTCGAGGACGCCCGCGGCCATGTTGGTGATGCAGGAGAGGCCGAGCACCTTGAGGCCCATCTGGCGCGCGACGATGGCTTCGGGCACGGTGGACATGCCGACGGCGTCCGCGCCCAGCGCGCGCAGCATCCGTATCTCGGCCGGCGTCTCGTAGGAGGGGCCGGAGAGCGCGGCGTAGATGCCGCGGCGCAGGCTCAGCCCCATCCCTTGCGCCTCGTGGATGGCCAGCTCTTGGAACTCGCGGTCGTACACGTCGGAGAGGTCGGGGAAGCGCGGGCCGAAGCGGTCGTCGTTCGGCCCGCGCAACGGGTTCGCGCCCATCAGGTTCAGGTGGTCGGAGATGAGCATGAGCGAGCCTTGCGACAGGCTGTTGTTGAGACCGCCGGCCGCGTTCGTCAGCACGAGCGCGCGCACGCCCGCGAGCGCGAGCACGCGCACGGGGAACGTGACCTCGGGCCAGTCGTAGCCCTCGTAGTAATGGAAGCGCCCCTGCATCGCGGCGACCCAGACGCCCTCGACCGTGCCGCACACGAGGCGGCCCGCGTGCCCCTCGACGGTCGAGCGCGCGAAGCCCGGTATCTCGGCGTAGTCGAGCGCGACCGCCTCGCCCAACTCGTCGGCGAACGCGCCCAGGCCGCTGCCCAGCACGACGGCCACGCGCGGCTCCGCCGCCCAGCGCGCCCGCAAGACCCGCGCCGCGTGCGCCGCCCGTTCGTACAAAGTCGTCGGAGCCGTTGTCTCGTCCATGATTCAGCAGGCAGTAGACAGAAGCCAGAAGTCAGTAGGTTTTAGGTTAGCCGTCGCGCTTCCCGCGCCAGCAGCCTGCAACGTCAGCGATGTTTTTCTACTGACTACTGGCTTCTGTCTACTGCCTACTTCTCCTTCTGGTACGGCTGGCCGAGCGCGCGGGGGGCGCGGCTGAGGCCGATGAAGCCGGCGAGCACGATCATCGTCAGCACGTAAGGGACAATCTGGATGAACTGCACGGGCACGCGCACGACGCCCTGCATCTGGATCGCCAGCGCCTCGGCGAAGCCGAAGAGCAGGCACGCGAGTAGCGTCTGCACGGGCCGCCACTTGCCGAAGATGAGCGCCGCCAGCGCGATGAAGCCGCGCCCCGCCGTCATGTTGCGCGTGAACAGCGACGACTGCCCGATGGACAAATACGCGCCGCCGATGGCCGCGAGCGCGCCGCTTAGGAGCACGCCCGTGTAGCGTATGCGCGCCACGGGCACGCCCGCCGCGTCCGCCGCCTCCGGGTTCTCGCCCACCGCGCGCAACCGCAGACCCAGCGGCGTGCGATACAGCACGTACCACGTCACCGGCACGAGCGCGAACGCGAGCACCACCGGCGCGTACGGCAGCAACTCGCCCTTCGGCACTTGCGGCGTCGCGCCCGTGGACGCGAAGAGCGCCCCGCTCAGCAGCGCCGGCACGCCGATCATCAGGATGTTGATCGCCATCCCGCTCACCACCTGATCCGCCTTGAAGCTGACGCAGACGACGGCGTGCACGGCCGCGACCGCCACGCCCGCCGCGACGCCCGCCGCCAAACCGATCCAAGGGCTGTGCGTGTAGTGCGTCACGGCCGCGGCCGTGAACCCGCCCGCCAGCATCAACCCTTCGAGCGCGATGTTGATGACGCCCGCGCGCTCCGAGTACAACCCGCCGAGGGCCGCCAGCAGCAGCGGCGTCGCCGTCCGGATCGTCGAATAGATGAGACCGATGCTGAATAGTTCGTTCATCGCAAAGACAGTGGTCAGTGGTCAGTGGTCGGTGGTCAGTGAGATCAGTCTTTAACTGACCACTGACCACCGACCGCTGACCACTGCTTTTCAAACTTTCGAGCGTTTCAGCAGGCCGAAGCGGTTGAACTGCCCGCGGAAGAGCGCCTCGGCGGCGACGAACAGGATGACGAGCGCCTGCAAGACCGCGACCAGGTCTTTCGAGACGTTGGTCGTGAAGATGTCCACGAAGAGCGCGCCGCGCTGCAACGCGCCGAACAGGAGCGCCGCGAAGATGACGCCGACCGGGTGGTTGCGCCCCAAGAGCGCCACCGCGATGCCCGTGAACCCGTAGCCCACGCCCGACGAGAAGCTGTCGTAGTAGCGGTAGCGGTAGCCGAGCACCTCGTTCACGCCGACCATGCCGGCGAGGCCGCCGGAGACCGCCATCGCTAGCACGATCTGGCGCGCCGTCGAGATGCCGCCGTACTCTGCGGCCGCGGGGTTCGCGCCCGTCGCGCGAATCTCGTAGCCCCACTTCGTCCGCCACAGGAAGACGTAGACGAGCGCGCACGCCACGAGCGCCAGCAGGAAGGCGACGTTCAAGGGGATGCGTTCGGGCAAGCCCGGCACGAACCGGCCCAGCCGCGCGATGTGCGCCGCCGCGCCCACGGGCACGGTCTGCAAGATCGGATCGCCCTCGGCCTTGTAGTGGTACTGCGTCAGGTAGCTGACGAGCGCGACGGCGATGAAGTTCATCATGATCGTGTTGATGACTTCGTGCGCGCCGGTCTTCGCTTTCAGCAGCCCCGGCACGGCCGCCCAGAACGCGCCCACGACTATCGCCGCCAGGCACGCCAGCGGCACGAGCAGCCACGCGGAGAGGTTCGCCACAGACTTCCCTTCCACCCCGCCGAACGTGATGCCCACCCACGCGGCGGCGAACGCCGCGACGTAGAGTTGGCCCTCCGCGCCGATGTTGAGCAGCCCGCAGCGGAAGGCGACCGCCACCGCCAGCCCCGTGAAGATGAGCGGCGTCGCGTAGAAGAGCGTGTAGCCGATGCCGTCGGGCCACGACAACGCGCTGCCGATGAGTAATCGGTAGGTCTCGATGGGGTCGTCCTTGATGAGCAGGACGACGATTGCGCCGACGAGAAAAGCGGCCAGCACGGCGACGAGCGGGAACAGCAGTTCGCGCAGCAGTTTCATGATCAGTGTTCGGCGGGCGGGTCAAAGTCCAACAGCTCTATATCGCTGGGCGACAACTCGATGAAGCGGCGCGCGCCGAAGATCGACACGCCGACTTCGAGCCGGTCGCCGGTCTCGTTCACGTCGGCGATGTAGCCGGTGAAACTGGCGAACGGCCCCGACTTGATGCGCACCGCCCGGCCGGCGAGCGGCCCGCCGCCGGCCGCGACCACGCGCGCCACCTCGACCGCCGTCTCCACGTCGAGCACGACCTTCAGGAGCGCGGCCGGGCGGACGCTGAGCAGGCGGAAGACGACGAGCATCTGGCCGCGCTCGGCGAGCGCCAGCGCGACGAGCAGATCGACCGGCTCGATCTTCGCGCGCCGGCCGCTCTCGGCGCGCTTGAGCGCGAGCTTGCAGACCTCGATGGTCTCCGGCGCGAGCCGCACGCCCGGCCCCGTGTAGCGCGCCGCCGCGGCCGCGCGCTCCTCGATGACGCGCCGCGCCGCCGCCGGCTCGACCTGCAACTCGCCGAGCAGCGCGCCGAAGGTCGCGCCTTCAACCTCGGCCAGCGCGGCGAGCAGGTGCGCGGGCGTCACGTAGTTCTGCCCGCGCGCACGCGCGTCGGCGAGCGCGCGCCCGAAGACGCGCCAGCCGCTCTCCGTAAACTTGCTCTGGACGACTCTGACTTCGGCCAACGCCGCTCACCTCCCCTCGCCGGTCACGATCTCGTCGCGCCCCGTGCCCGTCGGCGTGTCGCGCCCGGTCGCGCCCGCGCCGTCGTCGCGCGTCGTGGCCCCGCCGCCGCCCGTCGTGTCGTCGCCCGCCGCGTCGTGCCCACGCCCGCCGGTCATCAGCAGCCCGATCTCTTCGAGCGTCGCCGACTGCGGGTCAACTTCGCCGACCAACTCGCCGTCGTGGACGATGAGCAGGCGGTCGGCGAGCGCCGTCACTTCTTCAAGCTCGGCCGAGACGAGCAGGACGGCGCAGCCGTCGTCGCGCAGGCGCACGAGCTTGCGGTGGATGAACTCGATAGCGCCGATATCCACGCCGCGCGTCGGCTGCGCGACGAGCAGCAGCTTGGGCTGGAGGACGAACTCGCGCCCGATGATCAGCTTCTGCTGGTTGCCGCCCGAAAGCGCGCGCGCCGGCAGGTCTGCGTTGGCGGGGCGCACGTCGAAGTCTTCGATGATGCCGCGCGTGCGCTGGCGGATCGCGCCGTCGTTCAGGAGCACGCCGCTGGTCGTCACCGGCGGACGGTAGTGGACGCCGAGCACGGCGTTCTCGCGCAGGTCGAAGTCGAGCAGCAGCCCGCGCCGGTGGCGGTCTTCGGGGATGTGCGCGATGCCGAGTTCGCGGCGCGCGCGCGCGTCGCGGCCCGCGATGTCTCGACCCAGATACTCGATCCGGCCCGCCATCTGCGCGTGCGGGACGAGACCGGCCACGGCCTCGATCAACTCCGTCTGCCCGTTGCCCTCGACGCCCGCGACGCCCACGATCTCGCCCGCGCGCACCTGGAACGAGACGCCCTTGAGCCGCTGCGTGCCGTCGCGCGCCGTGACCGTCAGGTTCTCGACGCTCAGCACTACGTCTTTCGGCGCGGCGGCCGGCTTCTCGACGCGCAGCAGCACGTCGCGTCCGACCATGAGCCGGGCCAGCTCGGCCGCCGTCGTCTCCTTCGTCTGCACGCGCCCGACCACGCGCCCGTCGCGCATGACCGTCACCTCGTCCGAGATGGCGAGCACCTCGTCCAGCTTGTGCGTGATGATGACGACGGTCTTGCCCTGCTCGCGCATCCGGCGCAGGATGGCGAACAACTCTTCGACCTCCTGCGGCGCGAGCACCGCCGTCGGCTCGTCGAGGATGAGCAGCCGCGCCTCGCGGTAGAGTGCCTTCAACAACTCGACGCGCTGCTGCTGCCCGACCGACAGGTGCTCGATGGTCGCGTGCGGATCAATCGCGAGGCGGAACTCTTCGGAGAGCGCGCGAATCTTCTGCGCCGCTTTGTTGAGATCGAGCGCGGCGGGCGTGCCTGGCTCCGCGCCGAGCACGATGTTCTCGGTCACGGTCATCGGCTCGATCAGCATGAAGTGCTGGTGCACCATGCCGACGCCGAGCCGGATGGCGTCGTGCGGCGTCTCGATGCGGCGCGACTGCCCGTCAATGACGATCTCGCCGGAGTCGGCCGTGTAGAAGCCGTAGGCGATGCGCATGGCGGTGGACTTGCCCGCGCCGTTCTCGCCGACGATGGCGTGGATCGTGCCCGCGCGCACCTTGATGTTGATGCGGTCGTTGGCCAGCACCTCGCCGAAGCGTTTCGTGATGTCGCGCAGCTCAAGCATTGCGGTTCAGGCGTCCCGTTCAAGTGTCCGGTTCAAGTGTTCGGTTCAAGTGTTCGGTTCAGACGTTCAGTTAGTCTGCTGCCCCGCGACGAGCCGGCGGTCGAGGAAGCGGCCCGCGCGCCAGACCGCGTAGGGGAGCGCGAGGCTCGTCGCGGCCCAGCGCAGCACAGCTTTCTGCGTCTGCCGCTCGGCCACAAGGACGGCCGCCAGCACGACGCTGCCCAGCGCGGCGCACACGATCTCGCAGAACAGCACGAACCCGTCGGCGCTCGCCTGCGCCGGCGCGTGCGCCTGCGCCCCGCGCCGCCGCCGCGTGGGCAGACCGATCTGCACGGGCGTCGGCGCGGGCGACTGGCTGACGCCGCGCCGCGCAAGTTCCGCCGTCGCCAACTCGACCGCCACCGCGCGGTACGCGCGCCGCTGCGGCCCGACGATGTCGAGCAGTTCCGTGTCGCTCAACTGCGCCATGCGGCGGCGCAACTCTTCCGCGTTAATCATCACCTTGGGGGCGTCGTCGCAACTTCGTTAACAGCCGGCCGGCCGCGCCGAACAGACCGCCCAGTAAGAGCGAGCTAAGCACGAGGCCCAGCACTCCCGGCAGCTTCGTACATGGCTTGAGGCCCGCCCGCCGCTCACTTCGCCATCGCGTCGGTCACCTTAATCTGCCCGCTGATGATCCTCTGCTTGGCCGCCTCGACTTCCTTCAACACGTCCGCCGGGATGAGCGCCTGGTTGTACTGATCGAGCGCGTAGCCCACGCCGTTGTTCTCAAGCCCGAAGACGTGGACGCCGCCCTGGAACTGGCCGTTCACTCTGTCCTTCACGATCTGGTAGACGGCCTCGTCCACGCGCTTGACCATGCTCGTCAAGACGTAGCCCGGCTTGACCCAGTTCTGGTTCGAGTCCACGCCGATGACGAGCTTGCCGGTCTGCTCGGCGGCGTCGAACGCGCCGAGACCGGAGTTGCCGGCGGCGGTGAAGATCACGTCCGCGCCCTTGCCGATCTGCGCGACGGCCAGTTCCTTGCCCTTGCCCGGATTGTTCCACGCCGCGTCGTTCACGCCGACGTAGTTCTCGATCACGCGTATGTTCGGGTTGACGGCGCGCGCGCCCTCCTCGTAGCCCTTCTCGAAGCGGTGGATGAGCGGGATGTCCATGCCGCCGATGAAGCCGACCGTGCCGGTCTGCGACTTGCGCGCCGCGATCATGCCGACGAGGTACGAGCCTTGGTGCTCTTTGAACAAAAGGTAGGCGACGTTCGGCCGCTCCTCTTCCTTCGGCACGGCCCCGTCAATGATCGCGAACTTCAGGTTCGGGTAGTCCTTCGACACGTCCTGCATGATCGGCGCTTGCGCGAAGCCGACGCCGATGATCAGGTCGTAGCCGCGCTCGGCGAAGGCGCGCATGGCCGGCTCAATCGAGGTCGGGTCGCCCGGCTCCACGTCGCGCAAGGTGATCGGCAGGTCGCGCGCCGCGCGCTTGACGCCCTCCCACGCCGCCGCGTTGAACGAGCGGTCGTCTTTGCCGCCGATGTCGAAGACGATGCCGACGCGGATTTTCGACTTGTCCTCGGTGTTGGCGCGGCCCAGGTTGCACGCGGGCAGCAGGACGACCGCGCACACCAACAGCAGGGCGAACAGCACTGTGCCGTAGAGCTTCATGTGATCACTTCCTTTATCAGTTCGAGCGTTGGGGGAGATTCGTCGCCGACTTGGTACGCCCGTTGGATGCGCGGCGCGGCTGCGCGGGCTTGGTTCTCGTCCCGGCAGTAGAGCACGCCGAGCGCGTCGCCCGCTTCGACCTGATCGCCGATGCCGGCGTCGGACAGGAAGCCGACGGCCGGGTCGATCTCGTCCTCGACGCGCACGCGCCCGCCGCCTATGGCGGCGACCGCGAACCCGATCTCGGCCGCGTCCACCGCCCTGACAAAGCCCGCGTGCGGCGATTCTACCTTAACCGCGCGCAGGCCCGAAGCGAGCAGCCGCGCCGGCTCGTCGCAGACGCGCGGGTCGCCGCCCTGCGCCGCGACGTTGGCGCGGAAACACTCCAGCGCCGCGCCCGATGCGAGCGCCCGCCGCACGCGCGCCCGCGCCGCTTCGAGCGACTCCGCGCGCCCCGCGAGCGCGACCATGCGCGCCGACAACTCGACCGACAGTTCGAGCACGGGGCGCGCGCGCTCGTGCCCCGCCCCGCCGAGCAGTTCCAGACACTCCACGACTTCGAGCGCGTGCCCGACGGCGCGGCCCAAGGGCTGATTCATGTCGGTCAGCAACGCTTCGGTGCGCACGCCCGCGCCGTTGCCCGTGGCGACGAGCGCGCGCGCGAGCGCCCGCGCCCTCTCTTCCTCGCGCATGAACGCGCCCGTGCCGGTCTTCACGTCGAGCACCAAGGCGTCTAACCCCGCGGCCAGTTTCTTCGACATGATCGAGGCGACGATTAGCGGGATGGCTTCGACGGTCGCGGTCGCGTCGCGCAGTGCGTAGAGCTTGCGGTCGGCGGGCGCGATCTCGGCCGTCTGCCCCATCATGGCGAAGCCGACCTGCTTCAAGATCGCGCGGAACTCTTCGACCGCCAGGCGCACGCGGTAGCCGGGGATCGCTTCGAGCTTGTCGAGCGTGCCGCCCGTGTGCCCCAGGCCCCGGCCCGAGATCATCGGCACGGCCACGTCGCACGCGGCGACGAGCGGCGCGATCAGCAGCGAGGTCTTGTCGCCCACGCCGCCCGTCGAGTGCTTGTCCGCCTTCGGCTGCTCGATGTCCGAAAAGTCGAGCAGCGTGCCCGACCTGAGCATCGCCTGCGTCAGCGCCGCCTGCTCGCCCTCGGTCATGCCGCGCCAGTAGACGGCCATCAACAGCGCCGACGCCTGGTAGTCGGCGAACGCGCCCGACACCACGCCCCGCGCGAAGAACTCGATCTCGGCCGGCGACAACTCGCCCCCGTCGCGCTTACGCCGGATGACATCCTGCGGATTCATAGAGTCAGTGGTCAGTGGTCAGTCGGAGTTCAAAGTTCAAAGTTCAAAGTTCAAGGTTTGGTCTGTCGCTAACCTTGAACATTGAACGTTGAACGTTGAACCTTGAACTAACCTCTGACTTCCATCTTTTCCAACAGCACGACGGCCTGCGCCGTGACGGCGCGGCCCTCGCCGACGGCGTCGAGGCCTTCGCCGGTCTTGGCCTTGACGCTGACGCAGGAGGCGTCCACGCCGAGCGTCTGCGCCAGCCGCTCGCGCATGGCCGCGACGTGCGGGCGCAGGCGCGGGCGCTCAAGCAAGACGGTCGTGTCCACGTTGCCGACGCGGTAGCCGCTGCGCCGCGCCAGCCAGACGACGCGCGCCAGCAGTTGCAAACTGTCCGCGTCTTTCCACGCCGGATCGCGGTCGGGGAAATGCACGCCCAAGTCGCCCTCGCACAGCGCACCCAGGATCGCGTCGGCGACGGCGTGCGCCAAAGCGTCCGCGTCCGAATGGCCTTCGGCCCCGCGCGGCGACTCGATCTCCACGCCGCCCAGCACGAGCGGTCGCCCCTCCACCAGCCGGTGCGTGTCGTGGCCGATGCCGATGCGGAACATAGGGCAGAAGTCGGGAGCCAGGAGTCAGAAGCCAGAAGGAAAACTAGAAGGCGGAAGACGAGAGGCCGGCTATTCCTTCTGGCTTCTGGCTTCTGACTCCTGGCTCCTGACTTCTACCGCTCAAACTCCCGCGCCAAAATTTCCGCCAGCGCGAAGTCCGCGGGGCGCGTGAGCTTGATGTTGCGCGGGTCGCCTTCGACGGCGACCACGGGGACGCCGAGCCGCTCGACGAGCGCGCTGTCGTCGGTCGCGTCCAAGCCCTCGGCGCGCGCCTGCGCGTAGGCGCGCGCGAGCAGGTCGCGGCGGAAGCACTGCGGCGTGAGCGCGCGGCGCAGCGTGTCGCGCGCGAGCGTGCGCGCGACGCGCCCGCCGGCCAGTTCCTTGATCGTGTCCACGACCGGCGCGACCAGCAGGGCCGCGCCCGCCTCGTCGGCCGCGCGCACCGCGCGGTCGATCTCGGCCGGCGTCACGAACGGGCGCACGCCGTCGTGGACGGCGACGACGTTCACGTCCGCTGCCGGCAGTTGCGCTAGCCCGCGGGCCACGGAGTCCGTGCGCGTCGCCCCGCCCGCGACGACGCCCGCGACCTTGCGCAAGCCGTGTCGGGCCAGCAACGCGCGCAAGGTCTCGGCCGCGTCCGCGGGCGCGACGACCACGCACCGCTCAATTGTCTCGCACTGCTCGAAGCGCCGGAGGGTGTGGACGATGACGGGCACGCCCGCCAGCGCCCGGAACTGTTTCGCCCGGCCGCCCCCCATGCGCGCGCCCCGCCCCGCCGCGACGATGATCGCAACGTTCATGCAAGCCGTGACAGGTGACAGGTGACAGGTGACAGGAGAAGCGGCTGTTTCATCTTGTCACCTGTCACGTGTCACCTGTCACGGCTCTTAGCCCTGCTGTTCGCGGGGGGTGGTGGTGGCGGCGGGGGTGCGCGAGTCGCGGTAGGGGCGGCGCGTGCCGCCGTTGATGCCGCGCGTGTCGGTCGTGTGGATGCCGCCGTCCGCGCCCTCTTCGCAGAGCCGGCCGAAGATCATCTTGCCGGCGGTGGTTTGCAGCACGCTCGTCACGGTGATGTCGGCGTTCTTGCCGATCATCTTGCGCGCGTTGTCCACGACGACCATCGTGCCGTCGTCCAGGTAGGCCACGCCCTGGTTGTACTCCTTGCCTTCTTTCAGGATGAAGACCTTCATGGCCTCGCCGGGCAGGACGACGGGCTTCAGCGCGTTCGCCAGCTCGTTGATGTTCAAGACCGCGACGCCGTGCACCTGCGCCACTTTGTTCAGGTTGAAGTCGTTGGTCACGACGACCGCCGTCAACTGCTTCGACAACTCCAACAGCTTGAGATCGACCTCGCGCACGGCGGGGAAGTCCGTGTCCACGACCTGGATGTCGAGCTTCGAGTTCGACTGCAAGCGGTTGAGCATGTCGAGGCCGCGCCGGCCGCGCTGGCGTTTGGACGAGTCGGGCGAGTCGGCCACCTGTTGCAGTTCGCGCAGGATGAACTGCGGCACGATGATCGTGCCGGAGAGGAAGCCGGCCTCGGCCACGTCGGCGATGCGCCCGTCAATGATGACCGACGTGTCGAGAATCTTCATGTCGCGCCGGTTGGCCTTGTCGCTGAAGAGGCCGCCCAGGGCGGAGAGGTCGAGGTAGTCGCCCTTGGCCGCGCCCACCACCAGCCCGACGTAGGCCATCAGGAAGATGAGCGCGAGCGTGAGGAACGACTTGGTTGAGGGCGTCATGGCCTGCGATTCGAGGCCGACGATGAGCGAGCCGATCAGGTACGCGCCGAAGATGCCGAGGAGCGAGCCGAAGGCCGCGCCGATCAGCGTCTTGAGCGAGGCGCGCTGGATGCGCACTTCGAACAGGATGATCGCGCCGGCGATGAGCGCGCCGCCTGCCGCCGAGACCAGCCGGCTGCCGGGCACGGGATGGAGCAGGTAGCCCGCCACGACCAGGATGGCGACGAAGATGATTCTGATCAGGATGAGGTCTGCCTGCATACCGTCCGGCATATTAGCACGCCCCCGCGCGCCCGTCACGGGAAAGAAACAAAGCCGCGCGCCCGACTAAAAGAGTTCCGCCAGCGCCTCTTCGACCGTGCGCACGCCGACGACGCGCAACCCCAGCAGCCGCTGCAAGCCTTCCGCGTTCGCCGCCGGCATGACGAGCCGCTTGAAGCCGAGCGCCTGCGCCTCGCGCGCGCGCACCTGCGCCTGCACCGCGCCCCGCACCTCGCCCGTCAAGCCCACCTCGCCGAAGACCACCGTCCGCGGCTCGACCGGCTTGTTCTGGTAGCTCGACACGATGGCCGCCACCACGCCCAGGTCGGCCGCCGGCTCGTCCACGTCAATCCCGCCCGCGATGTTCAGGAACACGTCCGCGCTCAACAAACGCTCAAGCCCGACCCGCTTGGCCAAAACCGCGAGCAGCAGCGCGACGCGGTTCGCGTTGAACCCCTGGGCGTTGCGCGCCGGGTAGTTGAACTTCGACTCGGAGACGAGCGCCTGCACCTCGACGAGCACGGGCCGCGTGCCCTCCATGCAGGCGGCGACGACCGAGCCGGCGACGTTCTCCGGCCGCCCGTGCAGGAACATCTCGGACGGGTTCGCCACGGGCACTAAGCCAGCGCCCGTCATCTCGAAGACGCCGAGTTCGTTGGCCGCGCCGAAGCGATTCTTGGCGGCGCGCACGATGCGGTGATTGTGGTGGCGCTCGCCTTCGAAGTAGAGCACCGTGTCTACGATGTGCTCCAACGCCTTGGGGCCGGCGATTGCGCCCTCCTTCGTCACGTGCCCGATCAGGAAGACGGGCACGCCGCGGTTCTTCGCCAGCATGAGGAACTGGCCCGCCACCTCGCGCACCTGCGAGACAGAGCCGGGCGCGCTCTCGATCTTCGGCGAGAAGACGGTCTGGATCGAGTCCACGATGATCGCGCCGGGCGCGTTGCGCTCGACTTCGGCGAGCACGTTGTCGAGGTTCGTCTCCGGCAGCAGGTACAGGTGCTCCGCCGTCAGCCCCAGCCGCTCGCCCCGCATCTTGATCTGCCGCTCCGACTCCTCGCCCGACACGTACAGCACGCGCACGCCCGCCGCGCTCAGCTTGTCGGCCACCTGCGCGACCAACGTTGATTTCCCGATGCCCGGTTCGCCGCCGATGAGGACGAGGCTGCCGGGCACGATGCCGCCGCCGAGCACGCGGTCGAACTCGTTGATGCCGGACGAGGTGCGCACGTCGTCCTGCGACTCGATGTCGCCGTAGGCGACGGGGCGCACCTCGCGCATCTGGAAGGCGGCGCGGCCGGCGTCACCTTTCGGCGCGACGCGCGTGCGTTCCTCGACGAACGAATTCCACGCGCCGCAGTCCGGGCACTTGCCCAGCCACTTGCGCGCCTGATGCCCGCAGCCCTGGCAGACGTAAACTGTCGCTCTCGCCAACTCGAACCTCACCCCGGAAACATGAAATCGCCAGCCGCAGGGGCCGGCGACAGCACGCACAACGCTCGGGATCGCTACTGTGTCTGTGCGCCCATTTTACCAGCTTCCGGCGGAAGAATTAACCACGAAGACACGAAGACACTAATCTCTTTTGTGGCTTCGTGTCTTCGTGGTTAATTCTTCCGCCTCCTTCTTCACAGCAGCGCGCGGATGTTCTCGACGGGGCGGCCGAGGACGGCGCGGTCGCCGCGCTCGGCGATGGGGCGTTGGAGCAGTTCCGGGTGTTTGACGAGCAGCGCGATACACTCTTCGTCCGACAGGTCGGCGGCGCGCACGCCCAGTTCGCGGAAGGCCGGCTCGCCCGTGCGCAGCAGTTCGCGCGGCGCGAGCCGCAGCTTGCCGATCAGCTCGCGCAGCTTCCGTTCGCCGAGCGGCTCAAGGACGTAGTTGATCTTCTCGTAAGCGACGCCGCTCTCACGGAGCAGCTTGTCCGCCTCGCGGCACTTCGTTCAGGTGGGCTTCTCGTAGACCGTGATCTTGTCCGCCATCGTCGCGCCCGCTCCTTTCACGGGAAGATGCCGCGCACGCGCGTCGCGTCCGCCACGCGCCCGACCGCGAGCACGTACGCGCCCGTGCGCATGTCCGTCCGGTACTGCTCGGTCTTCGCGTAGACCTGCTCGAAGGCGGTCTTCATCGTCTGTTCGAGAGTGCGGTTGACCTGCTCTTCGGGCCAGAAAAAGGAGTACAAGTCCTGCACCCACTCGTAGTAGCTGACGGTGACGCCGCCGGCGTTGGCCAGAATGTCCGGGACGAGGAAAACGCCCTGCTCGGAGAGGACGCGGTCCGCGCCGGGCGTCACCGGCCCGTTGGCCAGCTCGGCGATGATCTTCGTGCGGACGCGGCCGACGTTGGAGAGCGTGATGGTGTTTTCCAGCGCCGCCGGCAGCAGGATGTCACAGTCGAGCGCGAGCAGCTCCTCACTGCTGATCTCTTTCGTGTTCGCGAGCCC
>DASVPY010000032.1:0-9816 GCA_036389395.1 Pyrinomonadaceae bacterium | reverse complement strand
AGCAAGCAGAAGTCGTCTATGTCACAGAAAATGGATAGAATGTCCATCGAGAGAACTCCTTACGCGGGAAGTCTGTGGTCTTGGTCGACAACATCTTACCGCGCTTTGGAGTTCTCTTTCCTTATGTCGAACTGACGTTTTTCTATAAGAATAACTTTGAATGGCAACGGTCAATCAGCATTGGAAATATTTACCTCATTTTAGGAGACAATGAAAAAGGGCGCGAGCAATACGAAAAATCCCTTGCCTCAGCACGTGCGGTGAAAAACCAAAACATGATCCGATTGTCTCTCTATTTTATCGGCAAAACGTATGAACAACAGGAAAAATGGCAGGAGGCGTTCGATTATTACGGCCAAGTACTAAAAATCGGCCGCCTACTTCCGAGTAAAAGCGATCTAGCCGGTGATTTATTAGACGTTACTTTAGTCAACATCCAGTTGAAGCGATGGCCGGATGCTTTGCAGAGCGCCAGCGAGGCCCTGCTGATCTATCAATCACTCGGCGCAGATAAGAATAATCTGTTTGTCGGTTATGCCGGCGCGTTGAATATGTTGGCGCGCGCTCAGGATGGAATCGGCAATCGTAGATTAGCAATCTTCTATGAGAAGCAAGCTGTCAATGCTATTCAACGCGAGCGACAGCAGTTGAAGAATCTCGATCAGCAAGCGCAACGCGGCTATCTGAAAAAGAATGAGAAACCATATCATCGTCTTGCCGACTGGCTCATCGCCGAGGGGCGTTTGCCGGAAGCCGAGCAGGTTTTGCGGATGCTCAAGGAAGAGGAGTATTTCGATTATGTGCGCCGCGATGCAGACGAAATTAAAAAGCTGGCGCAGCGGCTTGAGCCATCGTCGCCGGAACGCGCCGCGCTGGAAAAGTATGAGATGCTGGCGGGCAAAGTTGCCGAATACGGGACGCAGTTTGCCAAGCTCGAAGAATTAAAAAACAAGCAGGGCGCGGATTTCAAACAGCAAGCCGAATATGATGATTTGAAAGCTAAGCTTGACGCGGCGAATGCGGCTTTTCGCGTTTTTCTCGACAAGGAACTTGTTGCCGAATTGGGCAAGCCCGTCAAGAAGGAGATCGAAACCGACCGCGCCTTGCAAGGCAGGCTGCAACAATGGGGCAACGGCACGGTCACGCTTTACACCGTCGTCGGCGAAGACCGTTACCGCGTGATTTTGACCACGCCGAAAACTCAGACGGACGGCAAAACCGAATATAAAGAAGTCAAACTGCCGAACGGCGAGAGATTGGAAAATGTCGGTGATTTGAATAAAAAGATTTTCGAGTTTCGTGCCGCACTGCAAAATCCGGCGGTTGACCCGCGCCCGTTGGGGAAACAGCTTTACGACATTTTAATCAAGCCGATTGAAAAAGATTTGCTCGCGGCTGAAGCCAAAACGCTCGTCTGGTCGCTCGACGGTACGTTGCGCTACATTCCGCTTGCCGCGCTCTCGCCGGACGGCGTGCATTATCTCGCCGAAAAATATCAAACCGTTGTCGTGACTTCGACGACGCGGCAAAGTCTGGTCGCCGAAACCAATCCGAACTGGCGATTGCTCGGTGCGGGCGTGACGAAAGAAAGCCATCTAACCGAACCGAACGGAACACAGGAACTCACTTTCAGCGCGTTGCCCGGCGTGAGCAGTGAGCTTTCGCAAATCGTCAACAGCGAAGACGCGCAGACGAAAGAAAACGGTTTGATAAAGGGCAAGAGATTGATTGACGAAAATTTCAATCTCGCCGCGTTTGAAAACGGAATGAGCCAGCGCACGGCCAACAACAAACCGAAATACAACGTGATTCATCTGGCGACGCATTTCTACTTGGGCGGCAACACGGCGAAATCGTTTTTGCTGCTGGGCGGCAATCAGGCGTTGTCGCTTGATAAGGTGAGCGACGACACGGCTTTGAATTTCGGCGATGTCGAACTCGTCACGCTCTCGGCGTGTAACACGGGATTCGGCACGGCGGTCGAAAACAAAACCGACGGCCGCGAGCAGGAGAATAAACGGCTCGAACAAAACAACGGCGCGGAAGTTGACTCGCTGGCGACTTTCATCGAACTGCGCGGCGCAAAAGCCGTGTTAGCGAGTCTGTGGTCGGTGGCCGACGAAAGCACACAGTTATTGATGAGCGAGTTTTATCGGCTGCGAAAAGCGAGACCGCGGTTGACGAAAGCCGCCGCTTTACAGTTGGCGCAACAGGAGATGATTGAAGGCACGCTACAGCCGTCAGCGGCAGCAAATCCGCAACGGGGCTTGCGCGACGCGATGACGAACGCCGCGTATGACCCGAAGAGACCTTACGCGCATCCGTACTACTGGTCGCCCTTCATCCTGATCGGCAATTGGCGCTAAGATTGGCCAAACCTGCGGCCCCGCTCGCAACTCGGATCCTGAGAAAGATACTTACGAAGAATCGAACGCTGGATCACTATTTTCGCAAGCGAGGTGTGGAATACCTCGCAGCATTAATTGTGAATGACCCTTAAATTTTGACGACGAGCTTGCCCTCGTGCGCGCCGGTGAAGAGGCGCGTGAGGGTTTCGGGCGCGTGCTCTAAGCCTTCGACGATCTCTTCGCGGTACTTGATGCGCCCCTCGGCGTACCAGCGCGAGAGGTCGGCGAAGGCCTCGGCCGCGCGCGGCAGGTAGTCGAGGACGATGAAGCCTTCGATGCGGGCGCGCTGCATGAGGATCGCGCCGAAGTTGTAGGGGCCGGGCACGGGCGCTGCGGCGTTGTACTGCGAGATCAGTCCACACAAGACGATCCGCGCCCGCAGGTTGATCAGGCTCAGCACGTCGTCGAGCAGCGCGCCGCCCACGTTCTCAAAGTACACGTCAATCCCATCAGGGCAGTGCCTTTGCAACTGCTCGCGCACAGCGCCGGCCTTGTAGTCCACGGCGGCGTCGAAGCCCAACTCCTCCGTCAGCCGGCGACACTTCTCCGCCCCGCCCGCGATGCCGACGACGCGGCAGCCCTTGATCTTCCCGATCTGCCCGACGAGCGAGCCGGTCGCGCCCGCCGCCGCCGAGACGACGAGCGTCTCGCCCTCCTTCGGTCGCCCCGTTTCGAGCAGACCGAAGTAGGCCGTCAGCCCTATGTGGCCGAAGAGACCGAGGAAGAAAGAGGGCGGGACGGGCAAGCCCTGCGGCATCGGGCGCAGGCCCGCGCCGTCGGTGACGGCGTAGTCCTGCCAGCCGAGTATGCCGGTGACGTGCGTGCCCGCGGGCAGCGCGTCGTTGAGCGACTCTTCGACGACGCCGACCGTGATGCCGCGCATGACTTCGCCGAGACCGACCGGCGGCAGGTAGCCGGGCGCGTCCGTCATCCAGACGCGGTTGGTCGGATCGATGGAGAGGTAGAGGTTGCGCACCAGCGCCTCGCCCGCGCGCAAGGGGCGCACGGGTTCCTCGTGCCACGCGAAGTCCGACGCCTTGATGTCGCCCACAGGCCGCGCCGCCAGACGCCACTGCCGGTTGTTTCGTTCAGCCATGCATCAAGTCTCCTTCTTTGTTACGCCCTGGGTTTACTTACGACCCGCTCAAGCGTCCGCTGAAAATCGCCCTGTGTCGGAGTACTCAAATAAACAGGTAATTTATCCAACGTTTCCTTGGCATCCTTGAACTTGGAGAAGCCGAGTCGCTTCAACAACGCTTCACCTTCCTTCGAGTAAGCCAGGGCGCAGAGTTTTACCCCATTATGAAAATCCACTTCACGTATCCAACCTTGTGATGCTTTAAGAATCAACGTCCTTAGCGCCGCTGTCCTCCTGTATTTCCTGCGAATTACAATGTTTGAGACGTACCAGTAAGTTTTCGGTTTTACCCAGTTCTCATCACAAATAGACTTAGCGGTTATTGCGCGTTCCCGGCGCTTACCTGCCAAGATGTCGTCGAAAGCCTGTTTCTTTAAGGGCCATGAAGAAAGATACCCAATGATCGTGAACCCTTGATAAAGCACATATACACCCTTCTGGTAGCACTTCCACCATGAGACGACTTTATCAAATTCGACGTTCATATCCCCGTAGATCGATTGGCTAATTCGCCATATTTCTTTTAGCTCGGCTTCATTCTTCGGATTTCTTAATTCACACTCCGATGGTGAAAAAGCCGGTTCCGCGGGCGAAGAACCTTCGCCGCCCGGCTCAAACTCCCGCCCGCGGAAAAAGAAGAAAGCCGAAATAAGCATGATGACGCCTAAGCATCCAAACGTGGTGTAAACAATCCATCGCTGCTCAATGGCAATTACTGAGAAGAAAGCACTGATAAGGCTGAAGGCTGCGATGAGGAAGGTAATGTACCTGATCAAGCTGCTCTTCATCCTTCAACCGCCTCGCCTATGAGTTTACAAAGCTTTTATACCAAGACAGGCTGTAGCCGCATGACAAACCTAGTCTGAGGAGGAAGGCCCGGCTCGTGTCGGCCTCGTTGTCCGCGAAGAAGTTGCTCCGGGCTATCTCTCGTGCTCCTGCGGGCGGCGGGCGTGAACCGAAGCGCGCGCTATCATAGTGAGCCGCGCGCCCGGCGGCAAGCTTCAGGCGCGCCGAAAATCCGGGCCGCCCAAGCAACCCCGGAGCCGTTCCCCGCACCAATCAAAGCACAACGACTGTCGGCCGGCTGACCCATGAGACGGAGGACGAGGCAGATGACGAGACGGCAGGTGCAGGTCTTCGCCTTGACGCTGGTGCTGGGCGGCGTGGGCGCGCTGGCGGGCGCGGCGCGCGCCGGGGGCGACGCGCCCGACCCGGCGCTCAAAGAACTCGCGGGCTACAGGCAGTGGACGCGCGTGGCCGAGCGGGCGACGTTCGCCCTCGACACGGCCGGCGGTTGAGGCGGCTTCGCCTTCGTGGCGCGGCGTGTCGGTGACACGCCCGAAGTTCGCAGCTCGCGCGGGACGACGCGCATTCTACTCAGGGGCGCGACCGTCTACGACTACCCCGAATCCCGCCCCAAGAAGGACGAGCACACGGACGAGCCGAAGGCGTTCGGCGGCGTCTACGTCAACGACGCTGCGCGCGCGGCGTTCGCCGACGCCCGGCGCGACCCCTTCCCCGTCGGCTCGATCATCGTCCGCGAAAAGCTGGCGCGCGCCGACGCCGCGCAGGCGCAACTGCTCGCCGTCATGGTCAAGCGCGCCCCCGGCTTCAACCCGGAGGCGGGCGACTGGGAGTTCCTCATCGCGGACGGCGCGCTGGCCAAGGTGCGCGAGCGGCAGAAGCGCGGCAGTTGCCTCGACTGCCACGCCGCGCAGCGCGCGCACGATTTCGTCTTCTCGATGCCCATGCCGAAGTGACGGCGCGGCGTTGTCCGTTGTCCGTTGTCCGTTGTATCTTCTGTCCGTCCGCGTCTGCCGCCGTACCTTCAGTCTGCAACACACACAACAGGCCCGACGGCCAACTGACGGCGGACAACTCTGGATGAAAGCTGTCGTCTTCCACGAACACGGCGGGCCGGAAGTGCTCCGCTACGAGGAGCGGCCGGAGCCGCGGGCGCGCGCCAACGAAGTGCTCATAGAGGTGCGCGCCTGCGCCTTGAACCACCTGGACGTGTGGGCGCGCGCGGGGCTGCCCGGCATCGAGATTCCGCGCCCGCACATCCTCGGCAACGACGTGGCGGGCGTGGTGCGCGCCGTCGGCGAGGTGGTGGACTGGGTGCGGCCGGGCGCAGAGGTCATGTTGCAGCCGGGCGTCTCGTGCGGCCACTGCCTAGAGTGCCTGAGCGGGCGCGACAACCTGTGCCCCGATTACGACATCATCGGCTATCGCCGACCGGGCGGCTACGCGGAACTCGTCGCCGCGCCCGGCGTGAACGTGATCCCGAAGCCGACGAACTTGAGTTGGGCCGAGGCCGCGGCGCTGCCGCTCGTGACCGTGACGGCGTGGCACATGCTGGTGACTCGTGCCAACGTGCAGCCGGGCGAGGACGTGCTCGTCCACGCGGCGGGCAGCGGCGTCGGCTCGGTCGGCATACAGATCGCGCGGCTGCGCGGCGCGCGCGTCATCGCCACCGCGTCCTCCGACGAGAAGCTTGAGCAGGCGCGCGCGCTCGGCGCTCACGATGTAGTCAACTACTCGAACCCGGACTGGCCGCGCGAGGTGCGCCGCCTGACCGACCGGCGCGGCGTGGACGTGGTCTTCGAGCACACGGGCGCAGAGACTTGGCCCGGCTCGATCCAGGCTCTCGCGAAGGACGGCCGCGTCGTCACCTGCGGCGCTACGAGCGGCTACGACGCGCGCACAGACCTGCGGCAAGTCTTCTACCGCCACCTGAGCCTGCTCGGCTCGTTCATGGGGTCGAAGGCGGAGTTGCTGGCCGCCATGAAGTTCGTCGCCCAGGGGCGTCTGCGCGCCGTCGTGGCCGAGACGCTGCCGCTCGCCGAAGCGCGCCGCGCGCACGAGTTGATCGAGGCGCGCGCGCAGTTCGGTAAGCTCGTGCTCGTGCCGTGAAGCCGGGCCGCCGGGCGAAACATTCGCCTTCGCCGACCGTAAGATCGAAAGCAACTCTCTGTCCCGCGCGCTCGCGCGCTTAAACCCTGACCTTTTGGAGAACACTATATGAGACTACGCAACAACCGCCCGCGCGCGGGGCTGACGCTGGCGCTCGCGGCCGCGCTGCTCGCCGCGACCCTCAGCGCCGCCGCGCAGACCGCCTTGCCGCCCGGCGTCCAGCGCGTCACCTCGGTCGAGGGCGTCACCGAGTACCGCTTGCAGAACGGCCTGCGCGTGCTGCTCTTCCCCGACCCGACCAAGCAGACCGTCACCGTCAACATCACCTACCTCGTCGGCTCGGCCACGGAGAACTACGGCGAGACCGGCATGGCGCACCTGTTGGAGCACATGGTCTTCAAGGGCACGCCCAAGCACCGCAACATCCCGCAGGAGTTGACCGAGCACGGCGCGCGCCCCAACGGCACGACCTGGACGGATCGCACCAACTACTTCGAGACCTTCGCCGCCACGGACGAGAACCTCAACTGGGCGCTCGACCTCGAAGCCGACCGCATGGTCAACTCCTTCATCGCCAGGAAAGATTTGGACAGCGAGTTCTCCGTCGTGCGCAACGAGTTCGAGTTGGGCGAAAACGATCCCGGCAACGTCCTGACCGAGCGCATGATGGCCACCGCCTACCTCTGGCACAACTACGGCAAGACGACCATCGGCGCGCGCTCCGACATCGAGAACGTGCCCATCGAACGCCTGCAAGCCTTCTACCGCAACTACTACCAGCCCGACAACGCCGTCCTGACCATCGCCGGCAAGTTCGACGAGGCCAAGACGCTCGCGCTCGTCGAAAAATACTTCGCGCCCATCCCGCGCCCCACGCGCACGCTCACGAAAATCTACACCGTCGAGCCGACGCAGGACGGCGAGCGCGCGGTGACGCTCCGGCGCACCGGCGACACGCAACTCGTCCAAGCGCTCTACCACGTCCCTTCGGGCGCGCACCCGGACTACGCCGCCATCGCGATCATCGCGCGCGTGCTCGGCGCGACGCCCTCGGGCCGGCTCCACAAGGCGCTCGTCGAGACGAAGAAGGCCAGCTCGGCTTACGGCTACAGCTTCCAGTGGCGCGACCCGACGCTCGCCGTCTTCGGCGCGGAAGTCCGCCAGGGCGACTCGCTCGACGCCGCGCGCGACACGCTCATCCAGACCGTCGAGGGCATCGGCGCGACGCCGCCGACCAAGGAGGAGGTCGAGCGCGCGCGCGCGCTGCTCCTGAAGAACATCGAGCTGGCGCTGAACAACTCGGATCAGGTCGGGCTGACTTTGAGTGAGTACATCGGCGCGGGCGACTGGCGGCTCTTCTTCCTGCACCGCGACCGCCTGCGCGCCGTCACGCCGGAAGAGGTGGCGCGCGTCGCCGCCAACTACTTCAAGCCCGCCAACCGCACGCTCGGCCTCTTCATCCCGACGCCCAAGCCCGACCGCGCCGAGATTCCGCCGACGCCCGATCTCACCGTCGCGCTCAAGGACTACAAGGGCGACGCCGCGGTCGCCACGGGCGAGGCGTTCGATCCCAGCCCGGCCAACATCGAGTCGCGCACCGCGCGCACAGAGGCCGGCGGTCTACGCCTGGCGCTCTTGCCGAAGAAGACGCGCGGCGGCAAGGTGGTCGCGCAGTTCACCTTCCGCTTCGGCGACGAGCAGAGCTTGCTGAACCGCACGACCGCCGCGCAGCTCGCCGGCTCGATGCTCATGCGCGGCACGGCGAAGCACACGCGCCAGCAGATACAGGACGAGCTTGATCGTTTGAAGGCGCGCGCCTTCGTCGGCGGCGGCGCGACCGCCGCCAGCGGCTTCGTCGAGACGACGCGCGAGAACCTGCCCGCGGTCATGCGCCTGGTCGCCGAAATCTTGCGCGAG
Organism: Pyrinomonadaceae bacterium; assembly: GCA_036389395.1. Taxonomy (GTDB): domain Bacteria; phylum Acidobacteriota; class Blastocatellia; order Pyrinomonadales; family Pyrinomonadaceae; genus QHXQ01. The sequence goes on along the minus strand of DASVPY010000032.1, from coordinate 1,440 downwards.
CCGGCGTTCCCCGCCAGCGAGTTCGACCTGTTGAAGCAGGAGCAGCTCGCCGCCATCGAGCAGCAGAAGAGCGAGCCGACGCAGATGGCGTTCACCGCCTACAGCCGCCACCTGAACCCGTACCCGAAGGGCGACGTGCGCTACGTCACCACGACCGAGGAGGACGTGGTCGAGCTGAACGCGGCGACGTTAGAGCAGGCCCGCCAGTTCTACCGCGACTTCTACGGCGCGTCGAACGCGACGCTCACCGTCGTCGGCGACTTCGACAAGGACGAGATCACGCAACTCGCCACGCAGTTGTTCGGCGACTGGAAGAGTCCGCGCCCGTTCACGCGCGTGCCGTCTCTGTTCAAGGACGTGGCGGCGGTCAACCAGAACTTGCCCGCGCCCGACAAGGCCAACGCCTTCTTCGTCGCCGGCTTCAACTTCCAGATGCGCGACGACAACCCCGACTACCCGGCACTCGTCCTGGGCAACTACATGCTCGGCGGCGGCTTCCTGAACTCGCGCCTCGCCACGCGCCTGCGGCAGAAGGAGGGCTTCAGCTACGGCACGGGGTCGGGCGTCTCGGTGAGCGCGCTCGACCAGACGGGGCGCTTCACCGCCACGGCCATCTACGCGCCGCAGAACGTCGAGAAACTCGAAGCCGCCTTCAAGGAAGAGATCGCGCGGATGCTCAAGGACGGCTTCACGGCCGAGGAGGTCGAGGCGGCCAAGTCGGGCTACCTGCAATCGCGCCAGGTCAGCCGCGCGCAGGACAACGAGCTGGCCAGCCGGCTCAACACCTTCCTCTTCTACGGGCGCACGCTGCAATGGGACGCCGAGCTTGAGGCCAAGATCAAGGCGCTCACGCCCGAACAGATCAACGCCGCCATGCGCAAGTACATCACCCCGGACAAGATGACCATCATCAAGGCCGGCGACTTCAAGCAGACCGCCGCGGGGCCGACCCACTAACCCGGAGCGCGCACGTCGCCGCCGGGAGCGCGGGCATCCCGGCCCGCCGTGAGCGCGTGAGCGCGAACAAAGGAAGCGGCGGCACTCAAGCGTCGAGTGCCGCCGCTTCCGTGTTAGCGTGCTCAAGCACACGCGCGGGCGGCCCGCCCCCGCCACTGAATCAGGTTCTCGAACGACTGCGCGCGTGCGCCTGACGGTCTTGACAGGCGCAGAGCAGAGGTCTAGGCTCTGCCTGACGTGAGTTTGCGTCGGCAATTGGCTAATCGTGTTCGCTCAACCAAGGAGTGACCTCATGCTTCAGAACTATCCGCCGCTCGCCCGGCTCTCTGTGCTGGCACTCGTGCTGGCCCTCCCGTTCCTGCTCGCCCATAGCCTGAGGCCAGTGGCCGGCGCGCCGCCGCAGGAGCGAGAGCTACATGATCGCATCCCGAAGCACGTGCCGATCAAGGTCAAGGTCAAGAACCTGAACAACGAGAAGTGGCT
>DASVPY010000031.1:0-237754 GCA_036389395.1 Pyrinomonadaceae bacterium | reverse complement strand
CGCCCCCGCGGGGGCGGCGCGGCCGCCGGGCGCGCTTGCGCGCAACTCAGGCGTAGGAGTGGAGACCGGGCTTGAGCTACTTTAGACCCTAAGCGCTCGGCAACAAGGCATCGTTAATCGGCGACCTCGACCTCGACCACGTCGCCGTCGCGCAGGTGGTGTTGCTCGCGCAGCTTCACTTCGCAGGCGACCTCGATGATCGTCCGCGACTGCGGCTCGCTGTCGGCCTTGTCCGTCCGCAGGATGACGGCCCGCCGGCCGAAGATTTTGCAGGGCACGATGTTGACCGAGACCGTGCCGCCGTACTCCTGCGCCTCCAGGCGCGTCCGGTGCGGCGGCAGGTCGTAGGGCTGGGCCAGCTCGACGTTCAGCGTGCCGGGGAACAGCCGCATGCCGGTCTTGCGCTCGTAGTGGGCCAGGAGCTTCTCGATCCAGTAGGCGAAGCTCCCGACCCCGCTGACCACTCTGCCCCGCAACACCGTCATCTCGCGATCTTAAGAGTAGCCCCCTCTGCTTCTCTGTCCGTTGAGCGCAGGCACGACGCCGCTTCGGTTCCGCCTTCGGCCACTCGTCTACTTGGGAACCTCGCAGCCGTCCACGTAGGGGTGATAAATCCAGCGCAGATGAGGTTTTTTCTGTTCTTCACGCGTCAGAGAACTTCTCGCTTCGGCCAGGCGCTCGCAAAATTTCTCCAGGACGCGCGTCTTGAAAAGGTTGACGAGCAGCGGATCGTCTTCGTCCGCGAACCTGTCGCAGTTTACGCCCGGCGGGAAAGCGTCAGCCGGTATTTTCTGGACGCTCCTGACCGGGTGAATTTCATTCCAGCCTCCATGAGCGTGGTCGTAGACCCAATCACCTATGAGCACGACGCAGTCTCCGACATGAAGTACTCCGGAAGTGGGGTCAACGGCAACGTCGGCGGGGTCTCCTTCGTGGGCCCCGAACCAGGAATCAAGGAGCGCCACGATGGTCGCGACGAGCCAGATAAGGATCGCTAGCGCACACAACGCCTGGCCGATTCCGGGGACGGCGCAGACAACGCCGGGCACGACGGCCAGACTCGCCATGGTCTTGGCCGTCTGGCAAAAGTCGTGGACGCGACAACCTTTGAACTCGCAGTGCAGCACCTCGAATTTGTCCCCCGGGACGGACGCGTCCACGCCGGAGGAGATGCCTTCGCCTGTTTGGGCGAGCTGGCCCTCGTCGGGGAAAGTCACGTAGTAGCGGGCGTAAGGCAGGCCGTCGGTCTCAGGCTGCGGGTTCATGAACTGAGCTTGCACGGGGCTGACCAGGATGTTGATACAGTAGTCGTCATCAATCTGCTCGAAGGTGGACTTCCCATAGCCGGGCTGCTCGATATGAATGATGCGGCCGATGACGCACTGGTCGAGACCTATACAGACGAGTTTGCCGCCGAGCAAATACGCACAGACGCCGTCGGCGAAGCCGTACAGAATAGCTGCCGCCAGGAAGCCGTTGGCGACCGACGGGAGATCAAGGGCGGCGAAGAGCGCATTAAAAATGAGGCCGACGCCGAGGCCCTTGAAGATGCCGAGGGCGATGCTCCCCCCCGCGCCGAGGTAGTCTTCGCGTTTGACACAGTGAAAATATTTCTGGCACGACACGGGCTACTAGCCTCGAACATACAGCGTGACGCCGCCGACGAGCGTAGCACCCTCGAAGGCATTGACGTTGAAAGCCTGGCGGCCGTGGAACCCATCGGGCGCGGTAATGGCGACAGTCACCACCTGCTGACTTTCCGGCTCCAACTCGACCTGGGCGGGGAGCACTTCTACGCGCCATGCCGGCGGGACCGGAAAGGCGGCCCGGTTGTGCCGGGCACGGGCCTCGCGGCGATGCCCTTCGATCTCGGCTTCGGTCAGCGCCGTCTCGCGCGCGGGCCGGTTGGAGTCGCAGGGCGGGCGGGGCGGGATTTCATACGCGTCCGGCTCCAGACGCAGGATACGTCTCCGCCGGGCAGCGTTGCGGACGGGGACGCGGAACTGCGCGTGCGGGGAGTTGAGCGGACGCACGTCCGTGTTCTCCTGTCCGAGATTGTTATGCGGGTTGGCGTCGTCGGGCCAGACCAGCCTGACCCTCAGACAGTAGTGGCCGGGGATGACGGGCGTATGCCACAGCATATGAGCGAAGGCCGGGTGGCCCGGCGCGCCCTTAACCGGCAAATCTACCTGGGTGTGGCCGATGGGCACTTCGACCCCGCCGATGCCGAAATCGAGGAACGAGAACCTGACCGGCATGTTCACAGCCGGGGCCTCGGTAGACCCATTCCAAATGCGGGCGACGATCTCATAGTCGGTGTCCGGGGCCAGTTTAGAGGAGTCGGCCGGTTGCCCATTCAGGCGCAACTCGATATCAGGGTTGTCCCAGGTGACGGCGAGGCCCTGGGCCATAAGATAGGTTTGCGAGTAGATGAGCGGGTCCGGGCGGCGGTAAACGTCAGCGGGAACAACCTGACAAGGCGCGCCGCAATCTCCCGGCCGTATTCGTCTCCGCCGCCAGCGCGCGTGCCGGCGCGCGACGCGATGTTTCCGCCCAAGGATTTCGACGAGGCTACGAATCCAGCCGATGGTGAGGCCGCTCAGGGTTCTCGGCAAATCCCGCAGGGCCACCTTCACGAATTTAAGCAAGCCGAGCACGGTCGTCTCCTCACTTGCTCACCGCGAGCCTTCTGTCGGGATATTATTTAATGCCTGCGATTATACACCCTCACACGCCGAAGAGAAGCCGCGGCGCGAGCGCGGCGCGGCGTTCCTACGCTCGTCACGGGCCGGCCCGGCCAACCATCTTCCCTTCGACCCGGATTGGCGTTGCGCCGACGCCGGAGTGCTGGTTACGAACCGGAGACATAGCTATGAAGCGTGCGAGTTCGTTCGCGCCTCACGCTCGGCTTATCCCGCCGGGAACGAACCGCGCCGAACCGCGCCGCCCCGGCGCGGTTCGGCGGGCGGGCGGGGCCGTCGGCTCAGGCGTAGGAGTGGAGACCGGGCAGGAGGTAGCTGACGCCGAGGTAGGTGAAGATCACGAGGAGGAAGGCGACGACGGCGAAGTAGGCGGCGGGGCGACCCTTCCAGCCGCGCGCGGCGTCGGCGGGCCGAAGAAGACCGACGCGCCGTCGGTGGCGAACGTCGCGGGCGCGAAGACCGTGCCGCGGCTCACGCCCCCAGCACCGCCAGCGCGAACAGGCTCGACCAGACGGCCGTCGCTTCGGTCTTCACCCCGTCTGTCAGCAGGTAGACGACCGCGACGGCGAAGCAGACGAGCGCGACGCCGTAGGAGAGCAGTTGCGCGCCGCGTACTTCGACTCGCGGCGCGAAGCGCGCCGGCGCGCGGCTCAAACTTCACTCACGATTGCGCCTCGAACTCCGCGCCCGCCGCCTTGACGAGCCGCTTGAACCGCTCCTCGAACGCGATCCGGCCGCGGTTGGTGTTGCCGCCAAACGTGACCGCGTACCCGCCCGCCGCGCGCGGCTCGATGCGCGCCCAGACGCGCTGGTGCGCGCAGAAGAAGACGCCGACCAGCGTCAGCGACAGCAGCGCGAAGCCGGCGTAGACCACCGTCGCGCCGGGGTCTTTCTGCACCGAGAGTATGTGCGCCGCGCCCACCTTCTCGAACTCGACCAACTCGACCTTGTAGCCCGCCACGGCCTGACCGACCAAGGGGCCCGCGCCCCGCGCGGCAGCCGTGAAGGCGTAGCCTTTCGCGGCCGCGCCGTCCGGGCGGCTGAGCATGACGGCCGCCGCCGGGTTGTTGTACTCGTCCGACTGCGAAGTCGCCTTCGTGCCTTGGAGCGCGAAGTCCGAGTAGAAGTCTGCGAAGCGGACGCGCGTGCCGTCGTTGAGGGTCGCCGTCTCGTCGCGCTTGAGCGTCACCTGTTCGGTCGCGCCGCCCTGTTCGGGCGTGAACTTGAGAGTGACCGTGCGGGCGCGTCCTTCGGGCACGAAGCTGGCCTGGAAGAAGCGGTAGCCGCGGTAGTCGAACGGGCGGTTGAGCCGCACGACGGCGTCGGTCTCGCCGCGCGCGGGGTCTCTGATCTTGATCGCCGTCAGCCAGTCGAGCGTGTTCATCGGGTTGACGGGGCCGTTCTTGTCCAACAGCTTCTGCTGTATGTCCGTGCACTCGACCTCGAAGGGGAGCTGAACGGTGCTCTGCCGCGGCTTGTCGAGATCGAAGCTCGTCTCGGCCATCTCGGCGCGCGCCGCGCCGGGCGCGAGCATCATCTGCCCCGTGTGCCCGAGCTGCGCCGTCAGGAAGCCGCCCGCGAAGATGACCAGGAGCGCGACGTGGACGGCGTACGCGCCGAGCCGATTCCAAGCGCCGCGCTCGGCGAAGACGAACGTCGCACCCTGCCGCTCCGTCACCGTCGCGCGCAGCCGCTCCGCGCGACACGCCGCGCCGATGCGCTCGGCCAACGCGCGCGCGCTCGCATCTGCCGCCGCCCACTCCGCGCTCTGCTCCTGCCCGCGCAGCCAGTGCGCCGAGGCGTCGAGCTTGCGCCGCCCGATGTACGTCCAGGCCTTCGGGAAGTTGTCAATCGAAGACAGGATGATGTTGAACGACAGGACGAGCAGCAGGACGTTGAAGTACCACGAGTGGTAGATGTCGAAGAGGCCGAGCGTGCCGAACAGCAAACGCGTCGCGGGCGACAGCTCGGCGTAGTACTTGTCGAAGCCCTCGACGTTGACCTGCATGACGAGCATCCCGGCGACGCTGGCGAGCGCGAGCAGCACCAACAGCAGGACGCCGAAGCGGACGGAACTGAGCAGGTCTACGAAGCGCGTGGTGAGCGCGGCGCGCGCGGGCGCGGCGACCGCCCGCGGCAGGCTCGGACTGTGTGACTTACTGATCGCTGTCATGGCTGATCGCTGTCATGGTTTCGTGCTTCGGCACTCGTCGGCAGGCTCATTCAAACTCTGGCGGCGCGGTTGCCGGCGCTCCGTGCGCCCGCCGCGCCGGAGCGACACAACGCTCGTGTCAACGCGCTTCAAGGGCAAGCCCCATGCCAGCTTTGTGACGGCCGTCACCAGTTCGTGCAGACTTTCGCGCGCCGCGCTTTCGGCGCTGCGGACGCGCGCGCTGCGTGCCGCCTCAGTCTCGCACGCGCGCGGCGGCGCAAATTCCCGCAACGTGTTGGGTAAATCTCCGCAGCCGCGCGCCCGCGCCTGACGCGGCCCGCGGCCTCTACTTCGAGCACCGTGCGTCGTCTGAATCGCCGCGGATTCGGTCATAAGCGGGCGGCCGCGAGCGGCGGCGGCGCGCACCGATGGAGTTGTGCGCCTCCGGTGCGCGCGCGGAACGGTCATTGCACTTTCGCGCGGGCGAGTCGCCTGGCGGTCGCCGAACCGCCACGGCGGGGACAGCAGAACCCGCGCGGCCCCGCCACCACGTGCCCCGTTAGTGCAAGCGGCACGCTCCCTGGCTCGTCCGCAGTCCGGCCCTCGCAAGCCCGACGTGCCTGTTCCAGCGCCCGCCGCACGCGGCTTGCAGCCGAGCAGAACGATTACGGGCGCAGACATGGAGGCGAGATATGAACCGGCTAAAGGTTTTCAAGTTGGCGCTCATCGGCGCGTGGGTCGCGGGGTTGCTGCTGCTCTTCGGCGGCGGCAGCTACTTCCGCTCCCGCGCCGCCGGTGACAAGAAGCACGCGCCGCCGCCGTCCCAACAGGTCAACCCTGCCGACCTCATCGGCAGCGAGAGCTGTAAGGACTGCCATGAGGATCAGTTCAACCAATTCGCGCACACGCCCCACGCCAAGCTGGCCGACGACAAGAGTTGGAAAGACAAGGTGGTGGGCTGCGAGTCGTGCCACGGCCCCGGCAAGCCGCACAGAGACGCCGTGCTGGCGGCCATTGACGCCGGGCAAGACCCGACCGAGATCAAGCAGGACGAACTGAAGATTCGCGTCCTCGCCAAGCTGCCCGCCAAGCAGGTCTCAGAGACCTGCCTGCAATGCCACGCGGGCCGCGAGGAGCACAACAACTACCGCCGCGGCGAGCACTAGCGCAACGACGTGGGCTGCACCGACTGCCACAGCGCGCACACGCCCGACCCCGCGCCGCCCAAGGCCGAGTCGCACACCTTCGTCTCGGAGAACACGCGGCAGAAGCCCGACTCCTCCGTGCTGCACATGCTCAAGGGCAACGAGACGCAGCTCTGCCTGCGCTGCCACGCCGAGCAGAAGGCGCAGTTCAACATGCCCTTCCACCACAAGGTGCAGGAGGGCCTCGTCAAGTGCAGCGACTGCCACAACCCGCACGGCGGCTTCGAGCTGAAGCAGACGCGCCTCGCCAACTTCTCGGCCTCGGACGCCGCCTGCGTCAAGTGCCACAACGACAAGTCGGGCCCGTTCGTCTACGAGCACGGCGCGGTCTCGGTCGAGGGCTGCTCGTCGTGCCACACGCCGCACGGCGCGAACAACCCGAAGCTCCTGAAGCACAGCACCGTCTTCCAGCTCTGCATCGAGTGCCACACGAACACGCACGCGATTGCGGGCGCGGGCGACGACGGCGCGGCCAACACGCCCAGCTTCCACAACCTGACGCAGGCGCGCTACCAGAACTGCACGACCTGCCACGTCCGCATCCACGGGTCGAACACGCACCCGTTCTTCTTCCGCTGAGGCCTGGGCCGAGAAAGCGAGGATGACGATCATGCAAACCAGAACTTCTTTCGTCCTGGCCGCGCTGCTGGGCCTCTTACTCGTGCCGGCGGCGGCCCGCGCGCAAGCGCCGGCCGCCGCCGCCGGCCCCAAGCCGTCGCCCACCACCGTCCCCGTCCGGACGACCGTGGACAGGCAGCCCGCCACCCCGGCCGACGAAGACACCGCGGGCCGCTACAGCGTCGTGACCAGCATCGAGCTGGGCGTGCGCGCGCTCAGCGTGGACGGCAACGATAACAAGTACCGCTCCGATCTCAACTACCGCCCCGGCTTCCGCGTCTTCGATTCGAGCTTCCTCGTGCGCGCACGCGAGGGCACGGGCGGCTTCTTCGACGCCTTCCTGATCAACTCGACCGGCTTCGGCGCAGACCCCTACGGCTCCTTGCGCGTCAACGTCGAGAAGCACGAGTGGTATCGCTTCGACGCCAACTTCCGGCGCAACACCTACCGCAACAGCCTGCTCAACCTCGCGTCGGGCCAGCACACGCGCAACACGCGGCACAAGTTCGGCGACTTCGACCTGCGGCTCTTGCCGAACAACCGCCGCGTCCACTTCAGCCTCGGCTACTCGCTCGACCGCAACAGCGGCGACGGGCTGACGACCTTCGACTACTCGAACGTCACCGGCACGCTCGGCTCGGCCTTCGCCGTCCGCGGCGGCGACGAGTACCCGGTGCAGACCAGCATCCGCACGCGCGCCGACGAGTACCGCTTCGGCGTCGAAGGCCACGTCGCCGGCCTCGACCTCGGCTTCCTGCAAGGCGTCCGCACCTACGCCGACGACACGCGCCTCTTTCTGACCGCGCCGAGCCAGGGCAACAACACGACGAACACGGCCGTGCTGAACTCGTTCCAGTTCGACCAGCCGATGCACGGCCGCGCCTACTTCACCCGCGACAACGCGCACGTTCGTCGCCAAGCGGCTCGACGTGACGGCGCGCTACACCTACTCGAAGTTCCGCGCGCGCTACGGCCTCGTCGAGACGGACGCGGGGCGCACCGCCGGCTCCGGCGCGAACCCGCTCGCGACCGCGCTGACCTACGCGACCGTCATCGTCTCGCCCGGCGAGAGCATCCGCCCGGCGCACCTCGGCGAGATCGGCGTCACGTGGCTGGTGACGGACAAGCTCCGCATCTCCGAGACGTTCCGCTACAACCGCTTCCGCAACGAGGGCGACCAGGTCTACAACGAGACGACGGCCGCGTTCCGCGCCAACGGCGCGGCGTTCCTGAACCCGAACCCGGCCACCTTCATCGTGCCCGTCAGCGAGACGCTCAACTACCGCCGGCTCTACAACCAGATCGAGGCCGACTACCAGTTCGGCCCGCGCTTCGCCGCCCACGTCGGCCACCGCTACACGAACCGGCGCATCGTCGAGCTGTCGCTCGGCCGGCTCCTGCCCGTGCCCGTCGTCGCCGCCCCGACCCAGACCAGCGAGGAGACGTTCCTGCTCCACAGCAACAACTTCTTCGGCGGCTTCAAGGCGCGGCCCGTCAAGGCCTGGGCGGTCTTCTTCGACGCGGCGCGCGGCGAAGCCAACGACCTGTTCACGCGCGTGGACAACCGCCGGACGACCAACTTCCGCGTCCGCAACCGCATCACGCCGCGGCCGGGCCTGGGGCTAAACGTCTCGTTCATCACCCGCGACAACGACAACCCCGGCGAGACGGTCATAGACAAGACGCTGGTCGGGCCGCAGGCCGCGCGCCAGTTCGACGTGCGGATCGAGGATCGCAACTTCAGTTCTTCCGTGGACTGGACGCTGCCGGGCGGCCGCTACTCGCTCTCGACCGGCTACACGCACCTGCACGGGACGACCGACGCCGCCATCGCCTTCTTCCCGCTGCCCGCGGGCTGCACGGGCACGACCGCCGTGCCGCTGCCGCCCTGCGCCGCCGGGCGCAGCCGGTTCTACCTGCGCGACAACTTCTTCTTCTTCAACACGAGCGCCTACATCAACCGGCGGCTCTCGGCCTACGCCAGCTACCGCATCAGCAAGGACACGGGGCAGGGCGACCGCGTCACCGATCTGCCGAACCGGCTCTTCGTCACCTCGCTGCCGCTCAACTTCCAGTCGCCCGAAGTCCGCCTGATCTTCAAGGTCAACCGGCACGTGGACTGGAACGTCGGCTACCAGTACTACGACTACAAGGAGCGCTTCTCGAACGCGCAGAACTACCGCGCGCACCTGCCCTACACGTCGCAGCGCGTCTACTTCGGCGGCGGCGAGAAGTAGGCTAAATTAGAGCGTCGCGTGCGGCCACTTGCAACACAGAGGCACAGAAGGCCACAGAGACACAGAGTTCTTAACTGTGTCCTCTGTGGTTTTCTCTGTGCCCTCTGTGTTAACCCGGCCGCACGCCACACTCAACCACCGACCATCAGAGCACGTTGAACGTCCTGCGATACAAGGCGGGCACACTGATCTTCTTCCTCGGGCTGGCGCTCGCAAGCTTCCTCTGCCCGCGTGCGCCCGTCGCGGCCGCCGCGGGCGCGCCGCCCCAGCGCGCCCAGACCAACCGCCGCCGCGCGCGCGTGGACTACACCAACTTCTCGCGCCGCACGCCCCAACACCAACGCGCCTGCGACTCGTGCCACAAGTTCCCCTCCGCCAACTGGCAGCAGGCGCGCAAAAAGGACGACGCCTTCCCCGACGTGACCGAGTACCCGCAACACGCCTCCTGTCTCGACTGTCACCGCGCGCAGTTCTTCGCCCGCGAGCGGCCCGCGCCCGCCATCTGCTCGGTCTGCCACGTCGCCTCAAGCCCACGCAACACCACGCGCTTCCCCTTCCCCACGCTCGCCGCCTTCGCCGCCGCGCCCAAGGGGCAGGGCTTCGCCTCCGCCTTCCGCATCCACTTCCCCCACGACAAGCACATCGAGATCGTCGGGCAGGTTAGACCGACACACGAGACGAACGATGGCGTCCGCTACGTCTCCGCTTCTTTCGCGCAGGACCAGCAGCCGGCGCAGAAGCCGGCGCCCGCGCCGACCGAAGCCGCGCCCCGACCCGCGCTCGACTGCCAGGGCTGTCACGGCCCCGGCAAGACCTTGCCCTTCCTCGGCGGCGAGTTGTTCCACAAGGGCGCGCACAAGGACTACGGCGACGGCTTCCACGCCAAAGCCTTGCGGACGGGCCGCCGCGCCGCCACCTGCCTCGACTGTCACGCGACCGACGGCGACATGACGACCATGCGCCCGCCGAGCGACCCGCGCTCGACCGTCAGCCGCGCCAACGTCGCCGCCACCTGCGGCCGCTGCCACGGCGACCCCAAGCGTATGCAAGGCAGCGGCATCACAGACCGTCCGTTCCTCACCTACGAGGAGAGCGCGCACGCGCGCGCCGTCGCCCGCGGGAGCTTTTCGGCCGCGGTCTGCACAGACTGCCACCGCAGCCACGACATACTGCCCGCGGCCGACGCGCGCTCGCCCATCTTCAAGTTCAACGTGCCGCAGACCTGCGCCCGGTGCCATCCCACGATCCAGACCGAATACGCGCAGAGCGTTCACGGGCGCGCGGCCGCGCGCGGCGTCTCGCAGACGCCCGTCTGCACGGACTGCCACGGCGTCCACAACATCCTGCCTTCGTCCGACCCGCGCTCGATGATCGCGGCGGGCAACCTGACGCAGACCTGCGGGCAGTGCCACCCCGGCGCGAGCGAGAACTTCGCGCGCGGCAAAGTACACCTGGACGTGCCCGTCTCGCGGGACGCGGGCAGCACGGGCGTGCGCTGGGTGCGGCTCGTCTATCTGCCGATCATCTTTCTGACCGTCGGCGGCATGGCCTTGCACAACCTGCTGGCGTGGCGCAGGAAGGCGGCCGCGCGCCGCGCACCGTCGCGCGCCTCACGCGCAACCAGCGCGCGCAGCACTGGCTGCTGCTGACGAGCTTCGTCGTGCTCGTCCTCTCCGGCTTCGCGCTCGTCTACCCGGACGCGATGTTGGCCGTCGGTCTCGGCGTGACCGAGGCCACGCGCCGGCTCGTCCACCGCGTCGCCGCCGGCTTGATGATCGTCGTCGGCGTCTATCACCTCGTCTACCTGTTCACGACCGCCGAGGGGCGCGCGTGGCTGCGCGACATGAGACCCGTTAAGCAGGACGCGCGCGACGTGCTCCGGTTCTTCCGCCATCACCTGACGGGGCGCGGCCCGCGCCCGAAGTTCCGGCGCTTCGGCTACGCGGAGAAGGCCGAGTACTGGGCGGTCGTCTGGGGCACGCTCGTGATGGGCTTAACGGGCTTGCTGATCTGGTTCAAGGTCGGCTGGTTCTCGTTCCTGCCGCGCTGGTGGGTGGACATCGCAACGGCCGTCCACTTCTACGAGGCGGTGCTGGCGACGCTCGCCATCGTCGTCTGGCACTTCTATCATGTCGTCTTCGACCCGGACGTGTACCCGCTCAACTTCGCCTTCTACGACGGGCGCGTGGCCGAGGCGCTGTACCGCGAAGAGCACGAGTTGGACTACGAGCGCATGAAGGAAGAAGAAGCGCGGCGGCGGCAGGACGAACAAGCCGACGCTGACGAAACGCCGCCCGGCCTTGGGGGCGGCAACGCGCCGCTGCCCGGCCACACCGGCGGCTGAAGGGCGCGGCCGCCGCCGGCTATCGCAGCCGAACAAACTGGGCAGGTGACTTACAGCAACGGATTATGAGTGACGCAACTATGAACGAGGCCGGCGTGGACGCGCCGGGTCAGCCCGCGCCGGGCGCGACGGGCCGCGCGCCTGGTCTGTTCCGCAACTACATTAGCTTCGCGGGCGCGGCCATCGCCGCCGCCGGGCTGGTCAGCATCGTGCTGATGCTCCTACTGGAATTGACCGGCAGCGAGTCGCACAACCCTTACCTCGGCATCTTCACCTACATCATCTTCCCGTCGGTGCTGGGCTTCGGGCTGCTGCTCGTCCCCGTCGGGATGCTCTGGGAGCGGCGGCGGCGGCGCAAACTCTCGCCCGCGGAGATCGCGGCCTTCCCCGTGCTCGATCTGAACAACCCGCGGCGGCGGCGCAACTTCCTCGTCTTCCTCGGCGTCATGTTCGTCTTCCTCTTCATGAGCGCCTTCGGCAGCTACCGCGCCTTCGAGCACACGGAGTCCGTGCAGTTCTGCGGTCAGACCTGCCACACGGTCATGAAGCCGGAGTTCGTCGCCTACCAGGCCAGCCCGCACGCGCGCGTGCGCTGCGTCGAGTGCCACGCCGGGCCCGGCGCGGGCTGGTACGTGCGCTCGAAGCTCTCCGGCGCATATCAACTCTATTCAGTCGCCTTCGACAAATACCCGCGCCCGATCAAGACGCCGGTGCATAACCTGCGCCCCGCGCCCGAAACGTGCGAGCAGTGCTACTGGCCGGAAAAATTCTTCGGCGCGCAGATGAAGATTTTCAACCGCTACGCCTACGACGAACACAGCACGCTCCGCCAGACGCGGCTGCTCATCAACGTCGGGGGGGGCAGCCCCTCGGCCGGCACGGCCGCCGGCATCCACTGGCACATGAACATCGCCAACAAGATCAGTTACGTCGCCGCCGACCCGCAGCGCCAGGTGATCCCTTACGTGCGGCTGGAAGACCGGCAGGGCAACGTCACCGAGTTCTACGCGCGCGAGGGCAAGCAGTTGACGCCGGCCCAAGCGGCGGCCGCGCCCAAGCGGCAGATGGACTGCGTGGACTGCCACAACCGCCCGGCGCACATCTACGTGCCGCCCGACGCGGCCGTGGACACCGCGCTCGCCGCCCGCAAGCTCGACGTGACCTTGCCCTTCATCAAGCGCGAGGCCGTCGCCGCCCTCTCAGGCTCGTACACGACGACCGACGAGGCGGTCGCCCGCATCGGCACGAGCCTCGACAACTTCTACCGCACGAACTACCCCGACGTGTACGCCAAACAGGGTACGGCCGTGCAGACCGCGGTCGGCGAGACGCAGCGCATCTACCAGACCTACTTCTTCCCCGAAATGAAGACCGACTACCGGACGCACCCGAACAACATCGGGCACTACTACTCTTCGGGGTGCTTCCGCTGCCACGACGGCGAGCACGCGAGCAACACGGGCCGCGTCATCCGCAACGACTGCAACGTCTGCCACACCGTCCTCGACCAGATCGAGCAGGGCGCGACCGTCGTCGAGGGCACGGGCGCGTTCCGCCACCCCATCGCCCTCGGCAAACTCTCGCAGCTCAACTGCGCCACCTGCCACAAGGCCAACCAGCCCTTCCAACACCCCCTCAACCTCGGCGACATCTCCGGCTTCCAATGCGTGGACTGCCACGCCGGCAAAGTCTGGACGAAGTAACTGCGGCTTGCGGGTTGCGGATTGCGGATTAAGGGAACAGACGAGAGTCGTAGCGAGCACTCGTCCTTTTAATCCGCAAGCCGCAATCCGCAATCCGCAATCATCATTGACGCCCCGCCGGTGCGGGCGCATACTGCGCTTGTTTCTCGGGCGCGTAACAGACCTGCCCAGATAAGGGATACGCTGATGAAAGCGCGCATCACATCCGCCACGACACAATGGAAGTCCGGCCTGTGGCCGCTCGTCTGGTTAGCCGCATCCCTGGTTGTGTGTGGCTACGGCATCATTGCTGTTTCAAGTGCAACGCAGGGCCCGCCCGAACGAGTGCTGGAAGATAACGTCCCGCCGCACGTGCCGATTAAACTGAAGGTGAAGAATCTGAACAGCGAGAAATGGGCGCGCGATCTTGAGATTGAGGTGCAGAACAGATCGGATAAACCGATCTATGGCCTGGTACTGATGGTGCATCTGCCTGAAACGAAATATGAAGACGGTATACAGTATGGATTCTCTCTGTGGTATGGGCGGCCTGAGTTGGGCGTAAGCTATGTTGCGCCCCTGCTGCCCGACGACGTGCCGATCCAGCCGGGCGCGACCTACACGTTCAAACTGCCCGACGATATTGCGGGCGGCTGGGAACATTTCGCGGCCACACGGCATCTGTCCCAGGCGCACCCGCCGAAGGTTCAAATCAGGCTTAGCCTGCTCAACTTCGGCGACGGGACGGGCTTTCGCACCTGGCGTGGTCTACCGTTCGATCTCCATAAAGAGCAGTCCGTTAATCCCGCCTGCAAAAAAGGCGAAAACAAATTAACGACCGCTTCTGCTATGGGCGAGGCTCCACCGAGTCTCCCAGCAGATGCTAACTTACAAGTGGGGGCGCTAATCTTACCGGCAATCTTTCTGCCGGTAAATTTTTTTCCGGGCAAGGGCGGTCACACGACTGCGGGTGTCAGCCTACCCTTAGACACGTGCTGTCCGGGTTCAAATTGCACTTGGCGTAAGCCGGCACAATATACATGTTGTTTAGGTACAGCCAATACGACTCAATCTGCAAGCTGTACCGATAGCGAAGGCATATGTTCTATTGATATTGAATCCGTGCGTGACTGTAATGACGGCTTCGGTACTAAGTGTCCGGAATTTTTCATCGATCCCTGCCCGCCCAACCCGACACCCTCGCCGACACCCTCGCCGACGCCGACGCCAACCCCTACCCCGCAAACGTGCGATGAGAACCAGCGCCCGAACCCGAGCAACTGTGTGTGCGTGACCACCTTGCCCGGCGGCCCCTTCTACGACTGCCTCTGCCCGGAAAACCCCGCGCTAGGCACGGCCGATTACCATGCGCCGGGGCGGGTCTACGGTTGCCCGCCCAACACCTACAACAATGGCCGCGACTGCTGCGTGCCCTACAGCACGACCTCGCCGCCGCCGACTCAGGCGACCTGCGTATCAGTCGACTGGTACTGGAATCTGACGACCGGCACGTGCTCCCAGACGCAGTGCGCCCCACGTACCTGCTCCGCCCAGACCTACTGGGACTCCGACTGGTGCCGCTGCGTCAACCTCGACTCGCCCGTGCTCGTGGATGTGGCCGGCGACGGCTTCCGCCTGACGGATGCGGCGGGCGGCGTGGCCTTCGATCTTAACGCCGACGGCTCGCCGGAGCGGCTCGCGTGGCCGGCCGCCGGGGCGGACGACGCTTGGCTCGCCTTAGACCGCGACGGGGACGGCGTGATCGGCGACGGGCGCGAGTTGTTCGGCAACCACACGCCGCAGCCTGAGCCGCCCGCGGGGCAGGAGCGGAACGGCTTCCTGGCTTTAGCCGAGTACGACCGGGCGGCGCAAGGCGGCAACGGCGACGGCCTGATCGACGGCCGCGACGCCGTCTTCGCCAGCCTGCGGCTGTGGCAGGATACGAACCATAACGGCGTCTCCGAGCCGGGCGAGTTGCACGCCTTGCCCGCCCTCGGTTTAGCCGCGTTAGACCTCGACTATAAGGAGTCGCGGCGGAGAGACCGGTACGGCAACCAGTTCCGCTACCGGGCGAAGGTCAAGGACGTACACGGCGCGCAGGTCGGGCGCTGGGCCTGGGACGTGTTCTTGGTCTCGGCCCGGCAGCCCGCGGCGAACGCAAGGTCGGCGCGCCTGCCACCCGGCAGCTACTTCACGTCTCCGCTGAAAACTGCCCTCACGGGTCCGTCTCATCTTCGATGACGAAGAGGCCGGTCTCGCCGCCGCCGGAGGTGACGTTGACGACGGGCGAGTCGGAGAGGCGCACCAGCGCGCCCTCGACGCGCCCGCGGAAGAGGAACGGGTTCGTGTCCACGTACATCGGCTGCAAGCCCCACGCGCGCTCGCCGAAGACGGGGAACACTTCCGGGTGCAGCGTGACCGCCTCCTGCACGACGTAGTCGCCCGCGAGCGCCGTCTCGATGGCCGCCGCCCACTCGCCGCGGCCCGCGCGCGCGCCGCAGAAGATGCCGCGCCCGCCGTAGTCGTCGTTCGGCTTGAGGAAGAAGCGCGCGCGTTCGCGCCGGACGAACTCAAGGAGGTCTACCGTCTGTCCTCCGTAGGTCGTGCGCCGCGCGTAGACGCGCCGCGTCCAAGGGACGTTGGCGCGCAGGGCCGCGCGCTCGCGCGGGCGGAAGAGGCGCGCGTAACGCTCGTCAGTCAGCAGCTCGAAGGCCGCCTTCTTGTGCAGCAGCTTGCAGCGGAACGGGTTGACGAGGCACACGTCGCCGCGCTCGCAGGCGCGCACGAGCGGGTGCTTGAGACCGCAGCGCGCGAGCAGCTCGTGGATGATGACGCGCTTGTAGACGAGATCGATTTTGAACTCGCCGCAGCGCAGACGCCCGCGTTTGTACTCCAACTCGTCGGGCGCGCAGATGATGGTCGGCACGCCGCGGCTGGCGAAGTAGTTGCGCAAGAGCACGAACTCGTCGGCGGTCGGCAGGTCGGGCCAGTCCACGATGGCGACGCGCGGCGGGTCGCCGCCGCCGCCCCATTCGCGGTAAGTCGCCGTGAGCGCGTTGAGCAGTTGCGCGGCCGGGTCGAACTGCCGCAGCCGGTAGCGCGCGGCGAAGCGCGCCAGCGCGCCGACCTCGAACAGCACTTCGTTCAAGCCCGCCTGATCGGTCAGGCTCGAAGGGTTCTCGGCGTTGTACTCGACGAACTTGATCTCTCCGTCGTGCATGAAGGCGTCGAGCCGCGTCGTCACGCCCGCGTGCTTGAAGCCGGGGTTGACGAGCGCGAGGCGGCGCTCGGCGTCGGTGAGACCGATGGTGTCGAGCAGCGACTCGTCGGCGACCAGCGCCGCGCCCAGCCGCTCGCAGGCGCGCGCCACCGCTTCGGCGGCCGCCGCCAGGGCTTCGTACTGCGCGCGCGCGAGCAGGTGCGGGCGCAACGCGACGCCAATCGTGCGCGCGCCGTAAGTCAGCCGCCGCGCGCGCATCGCCGCCCGCAGGCGCGCGAACAACTCGGCGTTCACATTTTCGTCCGCCAGCAACAACTCGTGATACTCGGCAATCGCCCGCTCGCGCACACGCAACTCCTCTCACGATCAATTCTCGGATCGAACGCGTGTTGAGGACAGATTTAACACAGAGTACACGGAGTTAGCACAGAGGACACAGTAAAAGCTCTGTGAATTCTGTGTTCCCTCTGTGTACTCTGTGTTATCTGATCGTCGGTTCAACTCAACCGCACATCTTTCTTCTGTGCGCGTGGTACGATGCGCGCGCACGCACCGACCATGAACTCGCCAGCGCAAGGAGCAGCGCCCCCCGCCGCGGCGGCGCTCGCGCCGCACGCCGCGCACGCCGCCGCGGTGGCCGCGGCGCTGGGCGTCGATCCGCGCCGCGGGCTGAGATCGCGGCCCGGCGCGCGCCACGGCGCGAACTCTTTGCAGTCCATCCGCCCGCGCCCCGCCTGGCTCGTGCTCGCCGATCAGTTCGCCAGCCTCGTCGTCGCGCTGCTCGGCGCGGCGGCCGCCGTCGCGTGGCTCACGGGCGATCACCCGGACGCCCTCGCCATCCTCGCCGTGCTCGCCTTGAACGCGCTCGTCGGCTTCCTCACCGAGTGGCAGGCGAACCGCGCGCTCGCGGCCCTGCGCCGCGAGGCGCACATCAACGCGCGCACGCGCCGCGACGGCCGCGAGCTCACCCTACAGGCCGAAGACCTAGTGCCCGGCGACACCGTCGTCTTAGAAGCCGGCGACCGCGTGCCGGCCGACGCGCGCCTCGTCGAAGCCGCCGCGCTGCGCGCCGAAGAGTCGGCGCTGACGGGCGAGAGCGCGCCCGTCGCCAAGGCGGCGCAGGCCGTGGCCGCCAACGCGCCGCTCGCCGAGCGCAACTCGATGCTCTACCTCGGCACGACGGTCGTCGCCGGGCGCGGTCTCGCCGTCGTCACCGCGACGGGCGCGGAGACGGAACTGGGGCGCGTCGGCCGCCTGGTCGCCGCCGCGCCGGTCGAGGCGACGCCGCTCAAGCGCAAGCTGGACGAGTTGGGCCGCCGGGCGAGCGCAGCCTCGGCGATCCGACCGAGACCGCGCTGCTCACGGCCGCCGAGCGTTTCGGTTACGACGTGCGGGCGACGCGCGCCGCCTACGTGCGCCTCGAAGAACGCCCGTCCGACGCCGCGACCAAACGCATGTTGACCGTCGAGCGCGCGCCCGACGGCTCCGTGCTCGTCGCGCTGAAGGGTGCGCCCGCCGTCGTGCTCGACGCCTGCACGCACTACGTCGCGCGCGACGGCACTCGGCGCGCGCTCGACGCGGAGACGCGCACGAGCCTCCTGCGCGCCAACCGCGCCATGGCCGACCGCGCCCTGCGCGTCCTCGCGCTCGCCGACAAGCAGTTGCCCGCCGACGCGCAAGCTGAAGCGGTGAGCGATGATGAAACCGGCTACACGTTCCTCGGCCTGCTGGGCTTGAACGATCCGCCGCGCGCGGGCGTGGCCGCGGCCGTCGCGCAGGCGCGCGCGGCGGGCCTGCGCGGCGTCATGCTCACGGGCGATCAGCTCAACACGGCGCAGGCGGTGGCGCGCGAGCTGCGCCTGAGCGGCGACGCCGAGCCGCGCGCCCTGCACGCGCAGGAGTTGACCGCAGCCGACGACGCCCGACTCGCCGAGCTGGCGCGCACGACCGACGTGTTCGCGCGCGTCTCGCCCGAAGACAAGCTGCGCATCGTCGCGGCGCTCAAGGCGGCGGGCGAGATCGTGGCCGTGACGGGCGACGGCGTCAACGACGCGCCGGCCCTGAAGCGTGCGGACATCGGCGTGGCGATGGGTCTGCGCGGCACGGAGGTGGCGAAGGAGGCGGCCGCGGTCGTCTTGGCCGACGACAACTTCGCGACCATCCTGCGCGCCGTCGAGGGCGGGCGGACGATCTACGCGAACATCGTCAAGTTCATCCACCTGATGCTGTCGAAGAACCTCGGCACGGTGCTGGCGATCTTCGGCGCGCTCGTGCTGGGCTGGCCGCTCCCGCTCCTGCCGCTGCAACTGCTCTGGCTCAACCTCGTGACCGACGTGTTCCCCGCGCTCGCGCTGGCCGTCGAGCCGGCCGCGCCCGACACGATGCGCCGCCCGCCGCGCAAGGCGCACGCGGCGCTGCTCTCGCGCCCCTTCCTCGCGCTCATCGCGTGGCAGGGCGCGCTGCTCGCCGTCGTCATCCTCGCCGCGTACCGCTGGGCGCTCGGCGCGTACGGCGCGGGCGCGCACGCGCGCACAGTCATGCTCACGGCCGTGGTCGGCTCGCAACTCGGCCACCTCTTCAACTGCCGCTCGCGCATCCACTCCGTCTTCAACGGTCTGTTCCGCAACCGCTACGCGTGGGGCGCGGTCTGCGCCGTCGTCCTCCTGCAACTGCTCGCCGTCTACTTCGCGCCGCTCGCGCGCCTGCTCGGCACGGCCCCCTTCACGCGCGCCGACCTGCTCGTCATCGCCTCCACCGTCGCCGCCCCCGTCCTCTTCGTCGAACTGGCGAAACTCTACGCGCGCCGACGGATTTAACACGAAGACACGAAGGCCCGCAGAACGTCCGCGCGCTTCGGGCCTTCGTGTCTTCGTGTTTGCTCTGATCGCTGTTTGCGCGCGCGCCTCCGCGACGACCTCCTGCGCCGAGGGCGGCAGCAGCCACACCTCCGCGACCGCGATGACGAGCGCCTCCACGCCTTCGGCGGGCAAGCCCGCCCCGCGCAGATCGTCGAGCGCGGCCTCGGCGCAGTCCGAGCCGTCGTAGCCGATGAGTAGTTTCATCTGTTGGCTCATGTGTGGTCGCCCGCGCGTTCAGCCTTCGCGCAGACCCGTGATCTCGTCCACGCGGATGCGGAAGACGACGGGCACGGGCGCGGCGGCGTCGCACGCGATGGCGGACTCGACCGGCGTCAACTGCGGGAAGGCCGCGAGCAGGTGGTTGAGCGCGCGCGCACGCTCCGTCCCGCCGCGCAGCTCTTCGTAAGTGCCGTAGGCGATGACGCTGCGCCAGCTATACTGGTCGCGTATGTCGTCCACTTGCAGGCAGACGCGCGGGTGCGCGCGCATGGCCGCGATCTTGCGGCCGGGCAGCGAGTGGACGAGGACGCGCGCGCCGTCGGCCGAATAGTTCACGGGCACGACGTAGGGGTCGCCGTCGGCCAGGCAGCCGAGGCGCGCGAGCCGGCCCGCGCGCAGCAGCGCCCAGGCTTCGTCGGTGCTGAGTCTGTTGATCATCGGCCCAGTCCTCCGCGCCCGACGCGCGCGCCGCCGGTCGCGAAACTGCTCGACGGCGGGGGCTGGCGTCAGGCGGTCTTGCGCCCGTACATGGCCGCGACGCGGATGCGGTAGATGGCGACGCGGCCGGGCCGCGTCCACGCGCCGATCTCGGTCTGGTGGAGCGCGGGCTGGAGCGCGGGGTTGCGCTCGCTGATGACGCGCATGGCGCGCTCGGTGTCGGCGGCTGCCGACAGCCGCTCGGCCCGGCCCATGACCTGGACGCTACGCCAGTCGGTCGCGTCGTTGACCTCTTCGACCTGGAAGCAGACCTCCCGGTTGGCGGCCATGTACTCGGTCTTCGTGCCCTCGGTCGTGAAGAAGTAGATGAACTGCGAGTCGTAGGCGTAGTTCATCGGCACGACGTAGGGCTTGTTGTCGCGGGCGCAGGCCAGGTGGCCGTAAGTCCCGCGCAGCAGCAGCGCCACGATCTCGCCCTGCGGCATCTCTTCGATCTTCAGCATCTTAAAAACCGTAAACCGTGACGGGTGACAGGTGACAAGAGAAAAGCTTGGTTCTTACTCGTCACTCGTCACTGCTTTTTTGCAGTGGACGATCTGGACGGAGCAGGGGGCGTGGGCGGCGACGGTTTGGGAGACGGAGCCGAGCAACATGCGCTCCCAGGTGCGGTAGCCGTGCGACCCCATGACGATCAAGTCCGCGCCCCACTTCTCGGCCTCTTCGACGATGACGCGGCGGGGCGAGCCGGGCAGGACTTCGACCGAGACTTGCAGCGGCGTGGTCGTCGCGGCGCTCAGGCGCAGCCGCGCGCGCCCGACCACGTCGTCCGCCTGCTGGCGTTTGATCCTCTCGACCTCCTCGAAGTAGCCGCCCGCCACGACGTAAGGCTCGGCCATGAGCGGCGCGGCCGGCTCGACCACAGAGACGACGCGCACCTGCGTGTCGGCGGGCCAGGGCCGCTCGGCGACCTCTGCGAGCGCCGCCTCGCTGCAACCGGAACCGTCAAGCGCCAAGAGTATCTTCATCGGTCTCACCTCCTGTGGCCGGGCCGGCGCGGCGCACACTGACGCGCGCCGCACCGACAACTCCGGCGCGTCACTAGACTGCACGCCTTGTGCCAGCGGCGCGCGCGCCGTTTCGCGCCGTTCGCGCGCGCCCGACACGCCGCCGCCTGCGTCTTTTTCCGCGCCGTGCGGACAATTTACCAGCTTCGGCCGCGCCGGAACAGGCAGGCAAGCTCAACACAGAGGGCACAGAGGTTACACACAGTTCACAGTTTTTTACTGTGCCCTCTGTGCCTACTCTGTGCCCTCTGTGCTAAGTCCGGCCGCGCCCCTCAAGCAAGCTCAAACTTAAACCACGGCCTTGGCGCTTTCGGCCCCCGGCCCCGTTGCGGGGCGCTGCAACTGCTGCTCGAAGAGTTGCCCCGAGGCGTTGAGGAAGTCGTGCGCGGTGACGATGCCGACCAGCGTGCCGCGCTCGACCACGGGCAGGCAGCCCACCCGGCGCGCGCGCATGAGCGCGATGGCGTCGAGCGTCGGCGTGTCGGGCGTGACGGTCACGGGGTCGGGGTGCATGATCTGGCGCACGGTGGCCGGCTCGCCCGCCGGGGCGTCCGCGCCGCGCGCGAGCAGCCGCAGCAAGGCGCGGTGCGAGACCAGCCCGACGAGCCGCCCCGCCGCGGCCTCCACCGGCACGTGGCGTATGTGCCGCCAGTCCATGACCGCCGCCGCCAGATCAACCAGATCGTCCGGGCGCACGGTGAACAGATCGGTGGACATGAACTGCCCGACGGTGCGGTAGCTCTGCGCCCAGTCGTCGGCCGCGGGCGCTTCGATGAGGGGCCAGCGGTGGACGGGTTCGCCCGTCTGCTGGTGCGCGCGCATGGCGACGGCGAGCGTGCGCAGGTCGCGCGTGCCGCGCCGCGTCATCGCCGCGAGCGAGTTGAGCGCCCACTGCGCGCCGGTCTGGCCCGTGCGGACGCGCTCTTCGAGCGTGCCGAGGTAGAGGGCGATGTCCGCCTCGGCGACGCGCGCCTGCTTGAGACCCTGGCGGGCGAGCGGCAACAGGTGTTCGAGGATGAGCGCGGCGGCCGGGTAGCTGTGCCCTTTCGTCCAGGTCAGTTGGGCTTGCAGGCCGTGGCGCGCGGCGGCGAAGAAGTTGTCCTTGGCGGCGTCGAACGGCATCAGCTTGTCAATCGCGCCGTACTCTTCGGGCAGCGCCAACATCAGCCCGATGAAGAAGGCGGCGTTGGCGAACTCGTCGAGCGTGGTCGGCCCCGCGGGCAGCACGCGGTTCTCGATGCGCAGGTGCGCCCGGCCGTCCACCACGCCGTAGCAGGGGCGATTCCACCACCAGACCGTGCCGTTGTGCAGCCGGAGCGCCGAGAGCGGCGGCACTTCGCCGCGCGCGAGCACGGCGAGCGGGTCTTCGTCCGCCTCCGTCGTGAAGATGACGCGGAAGCGCGCGATGTCTTCGCGGAACAACTCCAGCACGGAGCCTTGGAGCCAGCGGTCGCCGAAGCCGACGCGCGTGGGGAACTGGCGTGCGAGCTGCGCGCTGGTGCGCGCGTCCGCCGAGTGCTGAAAGAGGGCGAGCCGCGTCTCCTGCCAGAGCCGTTGCCCCAGCCAGAGCGGCGAGTTGACGGCCGCCGCGAGCACGGGCGCGGTGATCGCCTGCGCCAGATTGTAGAGCGGCACGAACTCGCCGGGCGCGACTTGCAGATGCACCTGAAAGCTCGTGTTCGACGAGAGCAGCATGATGTTGTCGGAGGTCAGGCTGATCTCGTCGAGACCTTTGATGTGGACGGCGACGGGGCCGCCGCGCATCTGCATGACGGCGCGGTTGAGCTGCTCGTAGCGCGGGCTGGGCGTCATGCTCTGGAGCGTGAGGTCGGACTTTTGCAGCGTCGGCAGGATGCCGGCGAGCAGCACGTCCGCGCCGTGCCCTCGCGCGCCCGCGCGCACGCGCCCGATCAGTTCTTTGACCTCGGCCTCCATGCGGCTGAAGCAGTCGCCTTCCAACAGGCGCGGCGTCAGGTTGGCTTCGAGGTTGAAGCGCGCGATCTCTGTGGTGAGGCGCGGGTCGGCGACCTGCCGCAGCACGTCTTCGGCGACGAAGGCGGGGCGCATCCCCGCGTCCACCAGGAACATCTCCTGCTCCGCGCCGATGCGCCCCACGCCGCGCTCGACCTGCCCGCCGTCGAGCATCAGCTCCAGGGCGCGCAGGTCGGCGAGGAGCGCGCGCATGAAGGCGCGCAGTTGCCGGTCGTCTAAATCCTGTCGGACGTGATGCTCTCCCATAAGTTTTTAGCCCCGGCCGTTCGTGCTGAAGAGGTTGACGTTTGCGCGCGTGCGCGCCTTGCTTCGGGCGCGCACGCGGGTGGTGTGCGACGACGCAGGACGTGCAATTCACATACCCGGCGCGCGCTGCACGACCGCGGGCGCGGAAATTGAAAACTCGGCCGCAAGCAGCGGTGCGACGTGCCGGGTCGCCCGCCGCGGCGCGCGGAAATTTCCCCAAGCCCGCGCGCGATCTGCGAGAGATTCCGCAGCCGCGCGCCGCGGCCGCGGCGGATTTGGCGCGGCCGCCGGGGTGCGCCGCGTGGTCTGCCGCTTGCACTCCGCCTTGGTGCGAGAAGTGGGGCGCACGTCAGGCGCGCGGGGAGTCGTACGCGCCGACGCGGCGCTCGGCGGCAGTCACGCGACGTTGAAGGAGATTTTAGAGATGCGATACCGAACGCTGTTGCTATTCGTCCTGATGTTCGCCTCGGCGGTGGGCGCGGCCGTCATCCCGGCCCTCTACGACAACATCTTCCCCGCGCTGATGTTCGTCGGCTTCCCGGTCTTCAGCGCGTTGCTGTTCACGTCCATCGTCTTCGACATCATGCACCCGCGGCCCGAGCCGCCGCGCACCGTCTGACCGCGGCGGGGCGAGACGATGACGAACGAGGGCCGAGGGACGTTATGACGACGGAGACGCTGACGCGCGCGGGCGACGCGCGCTTTTCTTTCCCACGGCGGCCGGGGCACAATCGCCGCGTGAGCGAAGCGACGAGCACGACGACGCAGGCCCGGCCGCAGGGCGTGCGCTTGAAGACCGTGGCGCTGCCGGTCGAGCACGGCGGCTGGGGTCTCGCGCTTGAGCCGGTCGTGTTGGGTCTGTGCGTCGCGCCGACGTGGCCGGGCGCGTGCCTGGCGCTGGCGACCTTGGCGGCGTTCCTGACGCGCCACCCGCTGAAGATCGTCGCGGGCGACCGACGGCGCGGCCGGCGCTTCCCGCGTACGCGCGTCGCCGAACGTTTCGCGCTGCTCTACGGCGCGCTCGCCTGCGCGAGTTTCTGCGCCGCGGTCGCACTCGCGCCGAAAGTCTTCCTGCTGCCGCTCGTCTGCGCCGCGCCGCTCGCCGTCGTGCAACTCGCCTACGACGCGCTGGGGCGCAGCCGCGCGCTGCTGCCCGAACTGGCCGGGGCGACGGCGATGGCGTCGGTCGCGGCGGCGATGGCGCTCGCGGGCGACTGGGCGCTCGCGCCCGCGCTCGCACTCTGGGCTGTGCTCACGCTGCGCGTCGTGCCGACGATCCTGTACGTGCGCGCGCGGCTCGCCCTGAGCCACGGCGCGCGGCCCCTGCTGTGGCCCGCGCTGCTGGCGCACGCGGCGGCCGTGGCCGCCACGGCCGCGCTCGCACGGGCCGGACTCGCGCCCGCGCTGGCGCGCATCGCCATGCTCTTGCTGCTCGCACGCGCGGCGGTCAGCCTCCTGCGCCCGCGCCCGCAGACCAAAGCCAAGCACGTCGGTCTGCGCGAACTCGGCTTCGGGCTGCTCACCGTCCTCGCGCTCGTCTTCGGCTACGCGTTCAAACTGTAATCAACTGAGTGTGGGGTCGTCGTAGAGCGCGGCGACGCGGGCGGCGAGTTCGGCGGGCCAGGGCCGGGCGTGCGTCGCTGATAGTGTGGCGCACACGTCGCGGCCTAGACGGATCGCGGCGCGGAAGGCTTCGACGAGGCCGGCGCGCGTCGCGTCCGGCACGAGCGCGGCGAGCGCGGCGCGGCGCGCGGGCGCGAGCGCGGCTTCGATGCCGACGGCGGCGGACGTGGCGCGCATACGCTCGGTCGCGCCGGCTTCGAGCCGGAGCAGCGCCAACAGGTTGCCGACGACGATGAAGTTGAAGTCGTAGCGCGCGGCCCAGAGTTGGCCGCGGCGGAGTTTCGCGTAGGTGCGCAGGCAGTAGTACCAGAAGTCGCCGGCCGTCTGCTCGACGGCGCGCGCGGCGTCCGCAGGGGCGAGCGACTGACCGACGAGCCGCGCGGCAAGGGCCGTGACGCGCCCGGCGGTCGCGTCGTAACGAACCATCGCCGTCGCGCTCACGGGCGCGTTCGGCCACGTCAGCAGCACTTCGGCGTTCGACTCGGGGTGGAAGGCGAAGTCTGCGCGCAGGGGCACGGGCGCGGCGTCGTAGACCGTCCAGGGGTGGCCGACGCCGCCGACGTAGGCGAGCAGCAGGCGGCCGAACTGCGCCGCCCAACTCCGCCAGTCGCGCTCGAACTCGGCCAGGCTCTCGTCGCGGATGAAGAGCGCGAGGTCAACGTCCGACCACTCGTCGGCGCGCGCCTCGCTCGTCGAGCCGTAGTCCACGACCGCCGCGA
This sequence comes from Pyrinomonadaceae bacterium, assembly GCA_036389395.1. Taxonomy (GTDB): domain Bacteria; phylum Acidobacteriota; class Blastocatellia; order Pyrinomonadales; family Pyrinomonadaceae; genus QHXQ01. The sequence goes on along the minus strand of DASVPY010000031.1, from coordinate 212,435 downwards.
CGCGCGGGTCGCGCGCGCACGCGGCCAGCACGCGCCCCACGAACTCGTCGCGCGCCGTGTCGCCCGTCGCCAAACGTCAGTCCCTTCAACCGGAGAGTAGCTTGGTCAGGCCCTCCTGCCAGTTGGGCGTGACCACGCTGCCGTACATCTCGCGCTCCTTCTGCCGGCGGATGGCGCAGGCCTTGCGGAAGGCGGCCTCCTCGCCGTACTCGTCAATCGAGACCCAGGTGCGCGCGAGCCGGCCCGGCTCGGGGTTCCAGGTGATCTCGTAGACGTTCCGCACGAGCCGCTCGCCCTTCTCGTCGCGCACGACCTTGGTCTTGCGCTGGACGCCGGTAATGCCTGAGCGGTTGCGCGGGTTGCGCGCGATGACGAGCCGCTCGGTGCGCGGCTTGCCCAGCTCCTTCTCCGTCTCGTTGCGGTAGCGGATCGCGGCCTTCAATGCCTGGTCGCGCCCGCCGTGCGCGGCGTCGCTGAAGAACTTCGCGCGGCGCTCGCCGTTGAAGTGGACACGCACGTACCAGCCGTGCGTGCGGCGCTCGGCCTGATCGATGCGACTGATCCCTTTATGTCCGGACTTCGCCATCACACTCTCTTTTGTTCGATGAAATTAGTTCGATGAGAACGTTGGTTGACAACTTAAACATCTCGCGCCGCATTGTCAAAACGGCAAACGAACTTTTTTTGCGCCCACCGTCCCACCCGCCCCAAAATAGAAATTAATTTGCAAGGCGGCGGCACACGGAGAACACACGAAGGACACGGGGAAGCGACGATCTCGACTGCGCAATTTCTGATTTCATACGTGCTGAACGTAGCCCGGCCATGCATGGCCGGGCTACGTTCAGCACGTCCCTGCGCGACTGCTTGAACGACATTCTGGGTCGTTACTTCTCCGCGCGTGCGGCGGCGAGTTCTTTGCTAGTCCGACCAGCGCCAGGTCTCGCCGACTTGCGTCAGCGCGACGCGCCAGCGTTCGGGGCCGGCGGCGGCGAGCAGGCGGCGGATGGGTTCGTCGGCCGGCTCGCGGCTCAGGCGGAAGGTCGAGTGGTGCATGGGCAGGATGTGGCGCGCGCCCATCTCGCGGCTCATGGCCCAGGCCTGCTCCGGGTTGGCGTGCGCGAAGATGTACGGGTCGTACGCGCCGATGGGCAGCATGGCGAGCACTATGTCGGCGCGGCCGCGCAGCCGCGCGAAGGCGCGCGTGTAGGCCGTGTCGCCGCCGAAGACGAGCGCGCCGCCCTGCTTCTCGATCAGGAAGCCGCCGTAGCCGCGCTCGCGGTCGGTCAGCCGGCGCGCGCCCCAGTGGTTGACCTCGATGGCCTCTATGCGCGCGCCATTCACCTCGACCGCCTCGCCCCACGCGAGCGCGCTCCTGGTCGGGAAGCGCCGGACGAGGTCGCGGTTGCCGCGCTGCACGACGGCGTGCGTGGCGCGCGGTATCTGCCGGAGCGTGCCGAGGTCGCAGTGATCCATGTGCGCGTGCGAGACGAGCACGGCGTCCAGGGGCGGCAGAGCGCGCGCGGTCAAAGCGGGGCGCACGAGGCGGCGCGGGCCGACGGTTAAGGCCGGCCCGACGCGCACGCCGACGCGCGCGCGCAAGGCCGGGTCTGTGAGCAGCCAGGTGCCGTAGAAGTTGATGAGCACGGTGGCGTGGCCGAGCCAGGCGACGGTCAGTTGGTCGTCGCGCCAGGTGTGCGGCTCGGGCGTGTGCGGCGCGGCGCGCATGGGCGTGCGCCGCTCGGCCATGCGGTCGGCGAGAAACTTGCGCCCGAAGCGGCGCGCGTAACCCGCGTAAGTTCTCAGGTTCGCGATGGATGATTGCATAAGTCCCCGTTAGATGCCCCGACCGCCGGAAACGATTCACCGGCAGACTAGCGAGCGCTGATTCATTCGCGGGTACTGGCCTAAAGCGCTCAAGCCTCCGTGCCGCCCGCCTGCGCTTTCGCCCGCGCTGCGGTAAACTGCCGGTCTGATTGTGGCAACGGGTGCGAAAACTTTAACGGCGTGGCTGCCGGAGTTGCTCTACGCCGACGGCCGCTTCGTGCGCGGCGCGGCGCTCGTGGCGGACGCCGCCGGGCGCGTCGTGGCCGTGACGCACGCCTACGAGCGGCTGGGCGCGCGCGTCGTGCCGCTCAAGGGGCGGGCGCTCCTGCCCGGTCTCGTCAACGCGCACTCGCACAGCTTCCAGCGCGTCATCCGCGGGCGCACGGAGCACCGCGCCGCCGCGCGCGACTCGTTCTGGACGTGGCGCGAACAGATGTACGCCGCCGCCGAACGGCTCGCGCCCGCAGACCTCTACGACGCCGCGCGCATGGCCTTTTTGGAGATGGTCTTGGGCGGCATCACGGCGGTCGGCGAGTTTCACTACCTGCACCGCGCGCCGGGCGGCGACCTTTACGCCGACCCGAACCTCTTGGCCGCAGAGGTCGTGCGCGCCGCCCGCGACGTGGGCTTGCGCATCGCGCTGCTGCGCGTCGCCTACGCGCGCGCCGGCTTCGACACGCCGCCCGATCCGCGCCAGGCGCGCTTCATCGAACCCGACGCCGAGACGTTCCTCACACACACGGCCGAACTGGGACGCACGCTCGCCCGCGCGGATGATCAACTTATTAGCACGGACGATCAACCGACCGGCGCGGACGTGAATGCGGCCGGCGCGGACGCGCACGAAGCTCGCACGGACGCTCATGCGGCGGGCGCTCGCGCGCCGCGCGCGGCGTGGGTCGGCGTCGCGCCGCATAGCGTGCGCGCCGTGCCGCTCGCGTACCTGCAAGCGGTCGCCGCTTACGCGCGCCAGCGCGCGCTCGTCTTGCACATGCACATCGCGGAGCAGCCGGCCGAGTTGGCCGCCTGCGTGCGCGAGCAGGGACGCACGCCCGTCGCCCTGCTCGCCGACGAAGGCGTGCTCGACGCGCGCTTCACGGCCGTCCACGCCGTCCACGTGACACCCGCGGAGATTGACCGACTCGCGCGCGCGGGCGCGCACGTCTGCGCCTGCCCGACGACCGAGCGCAACCTCGGCGACGGCGTCGTGCCGGCCGACAAGTTCTTCGCCGCCGGCATCCCCGTCGCGCTCGGCACGGACAGCCACGTACAGATCGATCTGCTCGAAGACGCGCGCGCGCTCGAATACCACCTGCGCTTGCAGCGACTCGAACGCGCCGTGCTCGCGCCCGCGCCGACGCAGACGGACGCGCCGCCGGGTCAGGCGGCAGCCTCGTCTGCGCAGATGAACGCTCCACCGGCGCAACTCTCGGCCTTGGCCGCGCGTCTGTTCGCGTGCGCGACCGAGGCGGGCGCGCGGAGCATCGGCGCGCCGGGCGGCGAGCTTGCGCCCGGCCGCGCCGCGGACTTCTTCACCGTCGCGCTCGACGATCCGTCCATCGCCGGCGCGGCCGCCGCCGACCTGCTCCCGGCGGTCGTCTTCGCGCTCGCGCGCACGGCCGTGCGCGACGTGGCGGTCGGCGGCCGCCTCGTCGTCGAAGACGGCCGCCACGCGGCGCAAGGCGAGATCGTCACGCGGTTTGCTAAACTGCAACGGAAGCTGTGGGGCTGAGGTGGAAGTCGTGGGGCTTGACGGAGCGGATTGATGGACGGGAGCGACGGAACTGACGGGCGCATTGATGTCGCGGCGACGCTGGCGGAGTTGGTCGGCGTCAACTCCGTCTCGGCGCGTCCGAACCGCGCGCTCGTCGAACTCGTCGCGGCGCGCTGCGAGCGCCTTGGCTTCGGCGTGCGGCTGCTGCCGTACACGGACGAACGCGGCGTCGAGAAGGTGAACATGATTGCCGTCGCGCCCGTCGAGGCGAAGGACGATGAGTTGATCGAACTCGCGCTCGTCGGGCACACGGACACCGTACCGTTTGATCCGAGTTGGCCGGAGGCGTTGACGTTGACGGAGCGCGGGGGGCGGCTCTACGGGCGGGGCGCGTGCGACACGAAGGGTTTTATTGCGGCGGCGCTGGCGGCGTGCGCGCGGGTCGAACTCGCGCGGCTCAAGCGCCCGCTCGCGCTGGTCTGCACGGCGGATGAAGAGGTGGGCTGTCTGGGCGCGAAGCGGCTGGCGGAGGCGCGCGCCTTCCGGGCGCGACACGCCGTCGTGGGCGAGCCGACCTCGCTCCGGCCCGTGCGCGCGGGCAAGGGCTACTGCCTGGCTTCGGTGACGGTCGGCGGGCGCGAGGGGCACAGCGCCTACCCTGCGCTCGGCGCGAGCGCCATCTTCCGCGCCGCGCGGCTCATCGCGCGCATCGAACGGGTCGCCGCGCGCTTGCAGGCGCAGCGGCACGAGGCTTTCGACCCGCCGTACACGACCGTCAACGTCGGCCTGATCGAAGGCGGCACGGCCAAGAACATCATCGCCGGGCAGTGCCGCTTCACGTTGGAGTGGCGGCCCGTGCCCGGTCAGGCAGCCGCGCACGTCTCTGAACTCATCCAAGCCGAGGTCGAAAACCTGCGCGCGGAGGACGCCGACTTCGACTGCCGCGTCGAAGTGCAACGCCTGGACGAAGCGACGGAGACGGCGGCCGACGCGCCGCTCGTCCGTCATCTGGAAGCGGCGACGGGCCGACGGGCGGGCACGGTCGCCTTCGGCACGGAAGCGCCGCAGTTGACCGAGCTGGGCGCGCAGGCCGTCGTCTTCGGCCCCGGCAGCATCACCGACGCGCACCGCACAGGCGAGTACGTGCCCGTCGCGGAATTGAACGCCTGCGTCGAACTGCTCGCGGGCGCGATCAGGCAGTTTTGTTATTAAAGACTGTCCGTTGTCCGTGGTTAGTTGTCCGTTGTTCTTCTGCTGTGAGCAACAAGCTACAGATGGAACGAGCAACTGGCACGACAGAAACAACGGACAACGGACAACTGACCACGGACAGTTTTTATGAAGAGAGTGTTGCTGATTCTGATCTGCGCGGCGCTGTGCGCGTTGTGCGTGGCGGCGGCGCGGGCGCAGCAGCCGGGCGCGGGGGCGCAACCGAGTAGCGCGCCGCTGACGAGTCAGGAGTTGGTGCGGCTGGTCTACGAGTTGCCGCAGCACCCGGAGCGGCGCGACGAGATCGTGGCGGAGATCAGGCGGCGCGGCATCGGGTTCGAGTTGACTACGGGGCTGCGCTCGGTGGTGGCGACCAAGAGCGGCAACGACGCGCTCCTGCGCCGCACGCTCGAAGAGGCCGACCGCCGCCGCGCGAACCCGATTGCGGCCGCGCTGCCGCCCGCGGCCGAAGCCGACGCGCTGCTCGAACGCGCGCGCCAGACGACGCTCGCCGCCGCCGGCAGCATGCCCGACTTCGTCGTCAAGCAACTCGTCACGCGCGCCTCCGCCCTGGGCACGACGCAGAACTGGAATCAGACGGATCGCCTGACGGTGGCCGTCACCTACCGCGAGAGCGAGGGCGAGAAGTACAAGCTGCTGGCGGTCAACGGGCTGCCGGCGCAAGTGGCGGGCGCGGGCGAGCGCGGCGACTACAACGAGGCGGGCGGCGCGACCTCGACCGGCGAGTTCGTCTCGCGCCTGACGATGCTCTTCGACGCCGAGAGCCAGACGCAGTTCCATTTGGTGGACACGGACACTTTGCGCGGGCGGCGCGCGCTCGTCTACGAGTACGAGACGAAGAAGGAGCACGCGCGCGCGCGGCTCGTCTGGGCCGAGCCGGGCGAGGAGCGCGCCGTCAACGTCGGCCTGCGCGGGCGCGTCTGGCTCGACCGCGAGACGGCGCGCGTGCTGCGGCTCGAATACATCTCGACCGACGTTGCGCCGGACTTCCCCATCCGCCAGACCGAGTCGCGCGTGGACTACGACTGGGTCACAATCGCCGACAGGCAATACCTGTTGCCCGTGGCCGCCAACATCGTCTTCACCAACTTCGTGCCCGTGAAATACTTCGACGCCCGCGCCGGCAAGGTCGTCTCGCGCCCCCAGATCGTCCAGGATCGCAACGACATCCGCTTCCGCAACTACCAGAAGTTCGGCGCCGAGGTCAGGATCATCGAAGACGACGACTTCCCCGTCGAAGAGCCTAAGAAACCCGAATAGAAGACAAAAGGCAAAAGCGAAAGACACGAAACCGGCGCGGAGTCTTACAACTTGCGCGCCCGACTTTCGTCTCTCTAACGCGCGAATTAGCCGGGCGCGGCGAATGACGTTCAGGCGCGGACGCACTAGAAGATGATGAAAGCCATTCGAGCCGCGCTCCGGTCGCGCGGGTTGTTAGCCCGCCGCGGGTGTGCGCCAGCGGAAGGGGCGCAGCTTGCCGACGGCTTTCGGCAGGAAGCGGCTGAAGGTTTCGCCGTGATTGAGCGCGGCGCGCAAGAGAGGGCGTAGGATGAGGGCGACCATGTACTTCTTCGATTGCGCGTAGGCGTCCCGCTCCGACGCGCCGCGCTGGAAATTCAAGGCCAGCTTCTCCGCCAGCGTGTCCGTCTCTCGTAGGTCGTCCGTCAGCCCCGGAACAAACGCGTGCGCGATGCCCTCGTTCAAATCGCTCCAACCGAGGCCGACTGATGCCGCGGCGAGCCTGATGGCCTCTTTGTGCTGCCAGAGGAGCGCGTGCAGGGCTTCGTGGAAAAGTATGGGCAGGGGATCGGGGTCTGCTTGAATTTCAACGACGATCCGCCCGCCGTTGGCCCCGCCGCCGCCGCTGCCCTCTTCGGGGTTCGGCACGAGGAAGAGCGGCAACTTGATAGCGCCACGGGTTTCGGAAAAGCGCACCAGTTTTTTGACGACGGGCGCAATCCTTTTCGCCTCCGCGTCCATGCGCGCCCGGAAGGCAACTATCTGCGGGGCGCTTCGGTCGAGCAGTCCTGACAGGAGCGGGGCGAAGTGCGACAGGATCATCTGCTCCGCCGCCGCCTCGTCAGCCGAGAGGAGCTTGTTCTCGACCGCGCGCCGGGCCGCGACTTCGATTGCATCGTCAACGTAAAATGCCTGCTCGAACCCGTTGCCCCACCCGCGCGCACGCCGCAGCCTAGCGTGCTCCTGAAGCAGCCTCCGGTCTTCCTCGCTTAACTTCAACGTCCTGCCGGCCCAACGCACGTACCCGTGATGGACGCCGCTGTCCCACTCCGACACCTGGTCTACGACGTGAAACACCTGCGCCGTCCGCGCGTCCGACACAGCCAGGAGCACGCCGCCCACGTCAAGCACCTTAGTCTGCGCGCCGCCACTGGCGCACAGGAGCATCACTAGAACAGGTAGCGCAACAACCTTCATTCGCCACATAAAAGTCTCCTGCCTGCCTAACCAACGGCATCGCTCCGGCGGGCTGATGCCCGAACGAACCGGGCGCGCAAGCGGCAACGCGGCGCGCCCGGCTGCTGTCTCTCTAATGCCTAGCAGCATCTATTCTCAATAACCGTACAGCCGCCACGCAGTTGAGTGAATTCTCTAATGAGCCAGGACAGAATGTCCTGATAGGCAGGCTCATGGCGGACGGGGACGTGGACTTCAACGCGGATTCTTGGAGCGAAGCTCGGCAAGGCGCTTCTTCCTCCACTCGGCGATATTCTTCAACCGCTTGCGAAATTCCGCATCAGAGAGTTCCGCCTTCGGAGGTTTCTTTGCGCCTCCGCTCTGTGGCACAACCTGATACTTGTTCTTCATAGCCAGCCTCCGCACGAAATATCGTCTGAGCGCATCCTTACATCAAGCTTCAGCCGCAGCGACCACGAAGCGTCTAACGCATATTAGTCGGCCGCTTAGCATTGAACAGCTTCTCTCATAATTCTTCGATCTCACATGATTCAGAAAACTCTTCGAGAAATTCAGGTCTCAGATATCTTACGACAGACGCTATCTGATTCATTTGCTCGCGTAAAGAGGTGAAAGAAATGTACCGGCACATTTCAGACATTGAAGGGGACAAGCGAGAAAATGTCGGGCGATTAACTTCTGTGAAAACTTTTTCTCTACGCTCGTCAGGCGCAACCAGATAGAGCGGGATTTTCAAATTCGGCTGCATGGAAATCAGGTCGGACATGCGGAGCAGGCCGGAGTAGATTGATGTGGTGCTTTCAATCTCAAAAGCCGCCGCAATGGAGTTTCCTTTCAGCCATAAAACATCAATAAGCTCGATAGTTCTATTCGTAGCCTCGTCAAACTGGAGCGGCAATTCTGTTTTCAGCCTCGATAATTCGGAAAACCGATTACCGTTGAACTCACGATTACGATCATTCCGGGCCACCCACACATCAAGCCCCATATCGTTACCAAGCTTCAATAGAAGCCATTGAATCTCAGTGTGGGCTGAGGCCTCTTTCGGTGTACTCAGCGTTTCTTCTGATGCCTCATCAGTTTCAGGAACCGTGACAGAGCCGATTTTGGCCTTTAGAGCCTTCGGACGACGCGCAAGTTTCGCAGGATCAACAGGACGATGAACAGGTTTTCTCTCAGCTTCAGTCAAGGCTGCTAACACAGCCTCGCCGTCAGGCACCTTCCATTTCGCCGGTGAGCCGCGGAAGTGACCAGTCCAAGAGGCAGAACTATCCATATCTTTTAGGAAACTGAGCCTATCACTCAATTCACGAACAGGGACGGCAGTTTCAGGAGTGAGAGCAATAACAACCCGAACCTTTAATCTACAAGGGAATTCTTCGTCCTTCCAGATTGGCGTAGATTCCTTGTAAGCAGGCTTCACCACCTCAAGGACGCTGATGAAGCGCGAAACTCCGGTGAGATAGCAGAGCAGGTAATCTCCGACTTTGACTTGTTGGACAGTTTTCCAACGCTTCTCACGAAAGCCAGTAACTTTGCCACCAGCATCAAGAAATTCTTGCCATGTGGTTCCGGTGAAGAGGTCAAGCCAATAGTTTCTTTCGCTCATATTCGCATTCTACATAAATTTTAGCGTTCGGTTCACAAAGGACGCCTAATGCATAGTAGGCTGAAGGTGTCGGTATAATATCGCTCAGTCGCATATTTTGCCGAGGGGTTTCAGTCTAATCCGACCAGAGTCAAGTTAGACCGATGCTATTCATCTGGTTTGCCTCTGCCCGAACTATGACCGAATAGCGGAGACATAGGGCAAAGGTGGAAGAGAGAACCGGGCGCGCAGCATTTGAGCTTGTGCGCCCGGCTTTTTTGTCTCTAACTTTTGCCACTTGCCTTCACGCGTCTGCTTGTCCGGCGTACTTGTCGGTGCTGGCGTTGGAGATGATGGGGGCGTCGGTCGTTAACGCTTGGTTGACGAGGTCGCGTTGTTCGAGTTCGTGGATGGTGTAGGAGCCGGTGGCGGGGCTGGCGGAGGCGGCGCGGCCGACGTAGTAGGGGCGCTGGCAGGCGGGGAGCAGGCCTGTGAGGCGCGGCTCGGCGAACGTCCAGCCGCCCATGTTCTTGGGTTCTTCCTGCGCCCAGACGAGTTGGGTGGCGTTGGGGTAGCGGGCGCAGGCGGCGCGCAGGGCGGCTTCGGGGAACGGGTAGAGTTGTTCGAGGCGGAGGAGGGCGACGCGACGGTCGTCGGTCTTCAGGCGCGCCGCGTTCAGGTCGTAGTAGACCTTGCCGCTGCACAGGACGATGCGGGCGACGGCCGCGGTGTCTCCGATCTCCGTGTCGTCAACGACTGGTTGGAAGCCGCCGCGCGTCAACTCGTCGGCGGTCGAGGTGGCGGCGGGCAGGCGCAGGAGGCTCTTGGGCGTCATGACGACGAGCGGGCGCGCGGTCTCCTGTTTCACCTGGCGGCGCAGCAGGTGGAAGTATTGCGCCGGGGTCGTCGGGTAGCAGACCTGCATGTTGTTCTCGGCGCAGAGTTGCAGGTAGCGTTCGAGGCGCGCGCTCGAATGCTCCGGCCCCTGCCCCTCGTAGCCGTGCGGCAGGAGCATGACGAGGCGCGAGGGCTGCTGCCACTTGTCCACGCCCGGCGCGATGAACTGGTCTATGACGACCTGCGCGCCGTTCGAGAAGTCGCCGAACTGCGCCTCCCACATGACGAGCGCGCGCCGCGCCGCGACCGAGTAGCCGTACTCGAAGCCGAGCACGCCCTGCTCCGAGAGCGAACTGTCGAAGACCTGCACGAGCGGCCGGCCCGACTTGCTCTGCGCCAACTCTTCGAGCGGGGCCCAAGGGCTGCCCGTCTGCGTGTCGTACATGATGGCGTGGCGCTGGCTGAACGTGCCGCGCCCCGAATCCTGCCCCGACAGGCGCACGGGCACGCCTTCGAGCGCGAGCGAGCCGAACGCACACAGCTCGCCGAAGGCCCAGTCGAGCGGCGCTTGCCCCTCGCCCATCTTCGCGCGGCGCGCGAGCTGGCTGACCATCTTCGGGTTGACGTTGAAGCCTTCGGGCACGATGGCGATCTGCTGCGTGACGCGGCGCACCACTTCGTCTGCGACGCCCGTCTCAATAACTTGTGAGCCGTCCTCTTCGACCGTGGGCGGCGGCACTTCCTCTTTGCGCGGCCGCCCGGCGACGAGTTCCTTGGCGCGTTGCAGGATCGCTTCGTACTCCGCGACCTGCGCCTTGATCATCTCTTCGACCTCGGCGGCGTCGAGCACGCCCTCGCGCACGAGCCGCTCGGCGTACTTGGCGCGCACGCCGGGGTGCGCCTTCACGCGCGCGTACATCAACGGCTGCGTGTAGCTCGGCTCGTCGCCCTCGTTGTGCCCGAGGCGGCGGAAGCCGACCACGTCCAGCACCACGTCCTTGTTGTACTCCTGCCGGAAGTCGAGCGCGATGCGCAGGACGCGGAAGGCGGCTTCCGGATCGTCGCCGTTGATGTGGAAGATGGGCAGTTGCGTCATGCGCGCCACGTCGGTCGAGTAGATCGTGGAGCGCCCCTTGTCGGGCGAGGTCGTGAAGCCGATCTGGTTGTTGATGATGATGTGGATCGTGCCGCCGGTGCGGTAGCCTTTCAAGTCGGCCAGGTTCAACGTCTCCATCACGACGCCCTGCCCGGCGAACGCCGCGTCGCCGTGCAAGAGCACCGGCAGCGCGCGATCAATCACCTGCTCGCGCGGCACGCCCTCGTCGCGCTCCCACGCGTCCTGCTTGGCGCGCACCAGCCCCTCGACGACCGGATCGACGAACTCAAGGTGGCTCGGGTTGGGCGACAGGTCGACGCGGATTTTGTGCCCCGACGCGGCCGTGCGCTCGCCGCGCGCGCCCTGGTGGTACTTCACGTCGCCCTCGTCCGCCGGGAAGTTCGGATGCACCGAGCCTTCAAAGGCCGTGAAGATGCGCTCGGCGAAGTCGCCGACGACGTTCGCCAGCACGTTCAGCCGCCCGCGGTGCGCCATGCCGAGCGTGATGTCTTCGACGCCGCGCGCGGCGGCGCGCTCGACCAGTTGATCCAAGAGCGGGATGATCGTCTCGCAGCCTTCGAGCGAGAAGCGTTTCTGCCCGAGGTACTTCGTGTGCAGGAAGCGCTCGAACTGTTCGGCCTCGATGAGCTTCGCCAGCAGTTGCTTCTTCGTCGCCGCGTCAATCGGCTCCGGGTAGACGAACTCCACGCGGATGCGGTCGCGTATCCAGAGCTTCTGCTCCTTGCTCTGGATGTGGCGGTACTCGATGCCGACCTTGCCGCAGTAGGCGCGGCGCAGGATGTCGAGAATCTCGCGTAAGGAAGCGCTCTCCTTGCCGCCCAGGCCGCCCGTGATGAACTCGCGATCCAAATCCCAGATCGTCAGCCCGTAGGTCTCTATGTCCAACTCCGGGTGGTACTGCACGGGCAGCGCGTTGAGCGGATCGATGTCGGCGATCAAGTGCCCGCGGACGCGGTAGGCGTTGATGAGTTCGAGCACGCGCGCCTCTTTGGAGATGTGCTCGCGCTGGCTGTCGCCGCCGAACAGGGCCGGGTTGTAGTCGCGCGCCCAGCGCATCGGCTGGTGCGGGATGCCGAGGTCGCGGAAGATGCGGACGTAAAACTCGTGCTCGCCCAACAGCAGTGCGTGAACGTGCGCGAGGAACGCGCCCGACTCCGCGCCTTGGATGATTCGGTGATCGTAGGTCGAGCTGATCGTCATCGTCTTGCTGATGCCGAGCTGCGACAGAGCTTCGGGGGTCATCGCGTGGTACTCGGCCGGGTATTCAATCGCGCCCGTGGCGATGATGACGGCTTGGCCCGCCATCAGGCGCGGCGTGGAGGCGACCGTGCCGATGGTGCCGGGGTTGGTTAAAGAGACGGTCGTCTCCTGGAAGTCGGGCACGCCGAGCTTGTTGTCGCGGGCGCGCTTGATCACGTCGTCGTAGGCGCGCAGGAACTCGGCGAAGCCGAGCGCGTTGGCGCGCTTGACGTTGGGCACGAGCAGCGAGCGCGTGCCGTCCTTCTTCTGTATGTCTATGGCGACGCCGAGGTTCACGTCGGCGCGGCGCAGGCGCACGGGCGCGCCGTCCGCGAGCGCGAAGCCGTCGTTCATCTGCGGAAACTTGTCGAAGGCGCGCAGGAGCGCGAACGCGATCAGGTGCGTGAAGGAGACTTTGCCGGCCCCGCGCTCCTGCAAGTGGCGGTTGATGAGCAGACGGTTCTCTTCGAGCACCTTGACGGGCACTTGCCGGTTCGACGTGGCGGTCGGCACGCCGAGACTCGTCTCCATGTTCTCGACGATCTTGAGCGCCGCGCCGCGGATCGGCGCGCGCTCGCCCGCCGCGGGGGCCGGCGCTTGCGGCGCGGGCGCGGCCGGCGCTTGCGCCTGCGCGACGGGCGCGGGCGCGGCCGCCGCGGCCTGCGGGGCCGGCGCGGCGGCGCGCGGCGCGGGCGCGGCTTGTGCGGGTGCGGGCGCGGCGGCTTCGCCGTTCGTCGGCGGCGCGGACTCGCCGAGCAGTTCGGTGAAGTAGGTGCGCCAGGACTCGTCCACGAGCGCCGGGTCGCTGCGGAAGCGTTGCAGCAGGGACTCGACGTAGGTCGCGTTCGCGCCGAAGTTCTCGGCGATGACGGCGGAGAGATCGGGCTGGTTCGCTTGCGTGCTCAAAGTCGTCACCTCGTCCCCGCGCGGGCCACGCGCGCGGCAGCGGTCTGCCTGAATTCTAGTGTCGGATGATGGACAGATAATAACTTATCACCCCCCGCGTTCCTAGTTAAGCCAAGAGCGCCGGCCCTCCGCGCGGAGGGGCCGGCGCTCTTTAGTTCTGGCCGAAATCTGGCCTACTGCACGCTGACTTCAGCGGGCACGAGTTTCTGTACGACCTTGCGCCCGTCCGCCGGCAGCAACAGCACGTCGCCCGCCGTGAAGTCGAGCACGGCGGGGCCGGTCTTCAACGCCTCAAGCTCGACGACGAGGAGGACGCCCGCGCCCGTGAGCGCCTGCGCGCCCGCCGCCGGCATGACGGAGAGGCGCAGCGCGCCGCCGTTGACCGAGTGCGTGTAGGCGGGCGCACTCTGCGCGCCGGGGAAGAGCGTGCCCGGCGTGACGGCGCGCACCGCCAGCGCCGCCGGGTCGAAGCGCAGCGCCGCCGAGACTAATTCCAGCGGCGCGTCCGTCTTCAGGAACACGCGCAGTTGTTGCCGTTCGCCCACGCGCATCACGGGCCGCTCAAGGCTCAGCCGCAGCAGCGCCGCGCTCGTCGCCGCCGCGGGCGGACTCGCGTTGCCTGTCTCCGTCGGCTGCGCGGGCGCGACCGCCGGGGCGTGTGCATTCGCCTCGCTCGTCGCCGGCCGCTCGTTACCCAGCGACGCCAGCACAGGCACTTGGGCCAGGTTGTTGACGACCGCCGCGCCCGCCGGCTTCGCGGGCTGCGGCTCGGCGAGCGCCTTCGGCGCGGGCACGAACGTGTAGTCGGGCGCGTCCGCGTTGCGCGCGTCGCCAGGCGCGACTTTGACCGCGTCGGCGGGATCAACTTTGGCCGCGTCGGCCGGTGTAACCTCGACGACGGCGTTCGTGGGGAGAGAGCGCGCGGCGGCGATCTGTTCGTCGCGGCCGATCTCGTCGAGCAGTGCTTGCAATGAGTCGGAGTCGGGCAATTGCAGCGAGCCGCTGGGGTGCGCCTGCTCGTCGGCGCTCGTGATCGAGGGCGCGCGCAGGACGTGCGGCGTGACGGCGATGATGATGTCGGTCTGCTGATCGTTGCGCCGCGGCGCGGTGAAGAACTGACCGAGCACGGGCACGAGGCCGAGCACCGGCAACCCTTGCCGGCCGCGCGATTGCTGGTTCTGCGCCACGCTCGCGATCATCATCGTGTGGTTGTTCTGGATGCGCGCCATGCCCTCGATGTTGCGCTCGGTGAAGACCGGCGTCAGCGTCGTCGCGCCCTGATTCGCCACGTCGTTCGACTTGATGGTCATGCGCACCTGCACGTCGAGGTTCTGGAAGACCTGCGGCGTGAACTCAAGCGTCAAGCCCGTCTTCTCGTACTGGATGACCGGGTAGCCGTTGCCGCCGAAGACGCCCTGATTGACGTTGCCCTGCGCGTTGTTGCCGTCGCCGCCCGCCGCGTAGTAGGGCGTGACGTTGGCGGTCTGCACGGGCACGCGCTGGCCTATGTGCGCCGTGGACTTCTCGCTGTCGAAGGCGTGGAGCTGCGTCGAGGCGAGCAGCCGCGTGTGCTCGCGGCGCTGCAAGGCGGCGATGGACGAAGACGGGAAGACGAGCGCCGCGCCGAGCGCGGTCGGCGCGGTGAGCGCGCCCGCGCCCGCGGTCAAGACCTCGCGGCTGCCGCCGAGGATGCTGAAGCCTTTGGTCAGCCCGCCGAGGTTCAGGAGCGACGAGTCCGTGCCGAGTTGGTTGCCCAACTGCATCAGGTCGGAGCGCGACACCTCGTAGATGTTCACGTCAATGACGACCTCGGCGCGGCCCTTGTCCATGCCCTTGAGCAGTTCGGCGATGAGGCGCATGTTCTCCGGCGTGTCGCGCACGGTCATGCTGTTGGTCGCCTTGTTGACGGCCACGACCGTCTGCCGGCCGGCCTGCGGCGGGATGGTCGTCTGGATGAGTTTCTGTGCGTCGGCCGGGTCGGCGTTCGACAGGTAGAAGGTGCGGACGACGAGCTGCTGGTACTGCGGCCGCTTCGAGGCGTCGGCGACGAGGATGGTGTGGCGGCTGAGGCGCTGGAAGAAGAGACCTTGCGCGACGAAGACGTGATCGAGGGCCTGCGCCGCCGTCACGTCGCTCAGCTCGACCTTGACCTCGCGCTTCGGGAAGTCGCGCTCGAAGACGACGTTGACGTTCACCTGCTTGGCGATGAAGCGGATGAACTCTTCGAGGTCGCCGCTGTAGTTGATGACGCGCAGCGGCTCGGCCGTGCCCGCCGGGGCGGCGGCGTCCTGCCGGGCGCTGCCGCTGGTCGCGCTCGTCCGCCGGTAGACGGCGGGCGCGTCCGCGCCGGGCGCTGCCGGCCCCCGGTCGGCGTCGTTCGATTGCGCGCCGTCGTTCTTGCGCGCGCCGCCGCCCTGCGCGCTGTCCTTGTCGAGTTGCAGCCGCAGCATGCGCTCCATGAGCGCGAGCGCCAGCTCGTTCTGCGGGTCGTAGCCGGCGGCGCGGCGGAAGGCGTTGAACGCGCCCGTGTAGTCGCCCTGCTCGCCGAGCGCGCGCCCCTGCATCATTAAAGTCTGCGACGCGTTGAAGAGGGCGCGGCGGTAGTGCAGTTGGTACTCGGCGCTCGCCGGGTCGGAGGCGACGGCGAGCGCGAACTCTTCCGCCGCGCGCTCCCACTGCTGCGCCTGCTCGTGGCGCAGGCCCTGCTTGTAATTCTTCGCGCCGCGCTGGGCGCGGGCCACGCCGGGCGCGATGAACAGACAGGCGGCGGCGCAGAGCGCCAGCAGCAGCGTGCGGGCGGCGCGCGGCGGCGCGGGCGACGCGTGGGTTGCGGTGCGGCGTGCCATCTGACTTTTAAAGACTCCTTGGGGCGCGGGGCGTCGGGGCGACGCCGGACAGACATTTTGAGGTGAGTGCTTAAAGCTCCCGGCCGGAGCGCCGGGTAAATGGGGCGGGCGCGGGCGCGCGACGCGCGCGGCCCGCAGCCATGATCTAACTAACCACGCCGGCCCCGCTTTGTCAACGAAATTCAGCCCCCGCGCGCCGTCTGTTGCGCCGGGCGCGCGGTTGGCCTTACGCTGCCGCGCGAGTTCGACCGAGCCGCCGGCTTTGCGAGGTGCGTTGCGTGAACACTGTGCTGAAGGTGATCGTGATCGTCGGCGTCTGCCTGCTGCTGCTCGTGGCCGTGGGCGCGGGCGCGGGTTACTACTGGTGGACGAACCACAAAGACGAGTTGTTGCAGTCGGGCAAACGCGCGATGGACGAGGGGCGCGAACTCGGCGCGCACACAGACAACCAGGGCTGCTTGACGGAAGCGGTGGCGCGCGCCAAGCGCGAGCGGGGCTTCAGCGCGGCCATCGGCCACAACCTGTTCCTGCGCGCCTGCCTCGAAGCGAGCCGGCCCACGCCCGGCTTCTGCGACGCCGTGCCCGCCCGCACCGAGTTTATGAAGAGCGGCGCGTGGGTCGTGCAGCAGTGCCGCGAGGTCGGCATGAACGGCGACAACTACTGCAACCAGCTCTTCCAGCAAGTCCAGCAGTTCTGCGAGACACGGCAAACCAAGGCGCGCTAGCCGGCGTATAGCGTGGCATGACGCCGACCCGCACACACAAGCTGCTCGGCCGCCGCGCCTGGCCCGTCTGGCTCGCGCTCTGCGCCGCCGCGGCCTGCGCGCCACAGGCCGGCGCGCGCCGCCCGACCGCCGGCCCGAACGCGCGCGCCACACAGCCGGCCGCCCCGCGCCCGACGCCCGTCTACGAGTCGCCCGTCCTCGCCGGCCTCGTCGCCGCCGCCGTCGAGCGCACCAACCACGAGGTGCGTTACGATGGCTCTTACTACCAGATCGCTTACCCCGGCGGCGACGTGCCGGCGGATCGCGGCGCGTGCACGGACGAGGTCGTGCGCGCCTACCGCGCCGTCGGCGTAGACTTGCAGAAGGAAGTCCACGAGGACATGGCCGCGAACTTCGCCGCCTACCCGCGCACCTTCCAGCTCGCGCGCCCAGACCCGAACATAGACCACCGCCGCGTGCCCAACCTGATGACCTTCTTCGCCCGCAAAGGCAAGCCGCTGCCCACGACGACCGACCCGGCCGCCTACCAACCCGGCGACATCGTGACGTGGGTCTTGAACGGCGGGCTGACGCACATCGGTCTCGTCGTGGACGTGCCCTCGGACGAAGACCCGGCGCGCTACCAGATCATGCACAACATCGGCGCGGGCCCGAAGATCGAAGACGCCCTCTTCGCCTGGCCCGTCACGGGCCACTACCGCTACACAGGCCCGCCGCCGCCCCCTAAGCCAACGCCGCGCGCCCGCCGCGCCGTGCAAAGATCGCCCGCGCCGCGCGTTCAAGGGTAGACTCTTTGAGCAGCCCGGAGTTCTTCGCGTCAGGAGTTGCGCCATGAGGATGCTGAAGCTTATCGCCCGCCCGCTCATCTTTCTTGTCACGCTGACGGCCGCGCTGCTGTGCGTGCGTCTGCTCACGACGCGGCCCGCCGACACGCAGCCGCCCGCGCCGCCCGTCGTGACCGCCGCCCCGCCGGGCGTGTTGGCCAACCAAGCCGTGCAGGTCGTCTTCGACGCCGTGCGCGGGCGGACGTACACGCAGGTGACGGTCGAGCGCGACCCGCGCGCGCCCGCGCCCGAACGCCTCTACGTCTTCACGCACCTCTACACCTCGACCGGGCCGGAGTACATGCTCTGGGGGGGGCCGCCGCTCTCGGTGCGCCGCCCCTTCGCGCACGGCGACCGCGTGACGCTGACGGCCGAAGGGCCGTGCGACTGGTGCGCCGAGGCGGTCGCCGCCCGCGGCAACCTGTACGCGCGCGTGCTCGTCTCGACCGAGAGCGACCCGCCCGCCGAACGGCTCGGCGACCTCGACATCAAGACGGCCACGCCCGTCGTCGTCGAGCACGCACCGAAACGCTGACGCGGCGCGGCGTCGCCGCAGCGAAGCGTCGGCGCGCAGCCGCGCGGGCCTTTCGTTCGTGTTGCGTGCAAGTTTCGCGGGCCGCGCGCATTCAAGTGGCCGGCAAGGTTAGTTTGAACGCAAGCCGCCGCAACGCACCGCAGGAGGATTCACGAACATGCGCCCAGTCACGCCCCGCGCCGCGCGCCGCCGCTTCGCGCGCCGCTCCCGCTTCCCCCGCAGTCTCGCCCGCAGCGCGCGCCTGCGCTGGCTCGCGCTCTGCGTGAGCGCCGCGCTGCTGCTCTCGTCCTGCACGCGCCAGAGCGCGCGGCAAGACGCGCACACGGGCGTGCCCAACCAGCCGCCAGTGGCGACCCAGCCGACCACGACGAGTAACTCGCCGCAACCGGCCGCCAACCCGGCCGCCGCCAAGGTCGAGCGGCAGGGCGAGTTCACGTACGGGCTGCGCGACGAGGAGTCGGAGCGCGCGCGCCGCGCCGAGCAGTACGAGCGCGGCGACACGGAGGCGTACAACCGCATCGAGGAGAACCCGTTCATTGACGTGGCGCGCGCGCCGCTCTCGACCTTCTCGATTGACGTGGACACGGCCTCTTACAGCAACACGCGCCGCTTCCTCACCGAAGGCCGCCTGCCGCCCAGGGACGCCGTCCGCGTCGAAGAGTTGATCAACTATTTCTCCTACGACTACCCGCAGCCGGTCGGCGGCGCGCCCTTCTCCGTCACGACCGAGGTCGCGCAGTGCCCCTGGGACAGCACGCACCGGCTCGTGCTCGTCGGCCTCCAGGGTCGGCAACTCGACCGCGGGCAGTTGCCCCCCGCCAACCTCGTCTTCCTGCTCGACGTGTCCGGCTCGATGAACGAGCCGAACAAGCTGCCGCTCGTCAAGACGGCGCTCGCCGCGCTCGCCGAACAGTTGACCGCGCGCGACCGCGTCGCCATCGTCGTCTACGCCGGCAACAGCGGGCTGGTGCTCGACTCGACGGCGGGCGACCGCAAGGGCGAGATACTCGCCGCGCTCGACCGCCTCGAAGCCGGCGGCTCGACCAACGGCGGCGCGGGCATACAGCTCGCCTACCGCGTCGCCGCCGACAACTTCATCCAAGGCGGCATCAACCGCGTCGTCCTCGCCACGGACGGCGACTTCAACGTCGGCGTGACGAACGCGGGCGAGCTGACGCGGCTCGTCGAAGAGAAGCGGCAGACGGGCGTCTTCCTCTCCGTGCTCGGCTTCGGCACGGGCAACTACAAGGACGCGACGATGGAGCAGTTGGCCGACAAGGGCAACGGCAACTACGCCTACATTGACACCGCGGCCGAGGCGCGCAAGGTCTTGGGTCAACAGGTCGGCGGCACGCTCGCCACCATCGCCAAGGACGTGAAGCTGCAACTCGAATTCAACCCCGCGCGCGCCGCCGCCTACCGCCTGATCGGCTACGAGAACCGCCTGCTGCGCGACGAGGACTTCAACGACGACACGAAGGACGCGGGCGAGATCGGCGCGGGCCACTCCGTCACGGCGCTCTACGAGGTCGTGCCCGCGGGCCAAAGTTGGGCGCGCCCCGGCGTCGATCCGCTCAAGTACCAGACGCCGCCGCGCCCGTCGGCGCGCGCCGACTCGGACGAGTTGTTGACCATTAAGATTCGCTACAAGGAGCCGGCCGCCGACGAGAGCAAGCTCTTGAGCGCGGGCGCGGCCGACCGCGCCGCCGACTGGCAGAAGACTTCGGACAATTTCCGCTTCGCCGCCTCGGTCGCCGCCTTCGGGCTGCTGCTGCGCGACTCGCGTTACAAGGGCGCGGCCACCTACGACAACGTCGCGGCGGTCGCGCGCGGCGCGGCGGCGCAAGACCCGCACGGCTACCGCGCCGAGTTCGTCTCGCTCGTCGAGACCGCCCAACGCCTCGCCCACCAGAGCGCGCGCAACTGAGGCGGCTTCTTAACGGACGAACAGATCAACACAGAGTACACAGAGAGTCTTAACTGTGTACTCTGTGTACTCTGTGTGAGACCGGCCGCACGCCACCCTCAACGCCGCGGAAAAATCTCTGGCGCGCGCGCCCGGCGATTCGCTAGAATGGTTGCGGCGGGCCGCAGTCGCCCGTCGTTCTCTCGCCGCGCGCCGTGCCTAACGGTCGCGCTCGCCCCTGCTCAGTCTCACGGACGCCAACGGGTATCGTATGGACGCGTCAGTCGGTCTGGTCATACAGTGCGTCGGCATCGTCCTGGTGACGCTGCTCTCGTTCTTCATCATGCGCTCGATCCGCTCGCGCGCGCTGCGCTACTGGACGGTGGCCTGGACGTGCCTCTCGGCGGCGCTCGCCAGCCTGATCGTCGCCTTCCACTGGGGAACTTGGACGCGCCCCGGTTACGCCTGCTACTTCCTCGGCGAATACCTGTTCGGCTTCATGTTCACCGCCGGCTGCCGCGAGCAGGCCGCGGGGCGGCCGCTCGCGCGCCGCGACTTCCTCTGGCTCGCGCCGCTCGCCGCGCTGGCCGCGTCGCTGCCCTTCCTGTCCGACGACTTCAACAACCTGTTCATGGCGCAGGCGGCCGTGATGGCGGCGTTCTTCGCCGCGGCGCTGTGGCAACTCAGACCCGCGTGGCGCGGCGCGGCGGCGAGTCCGGGCGTGCGCGTGATGTCGGTGGCGCTGGCGCTCTTGGCCGTCAACTTCGCGCACTACGTGCCGGTCTTCGGCGCGCGCTCCGGCATCTGGGGCTACATCGTGCCGGCGGCTTATTTGAAGTACACGTCCATCTTCGATCTCATCCTGGAAATCCTGCTCGGCTTCGGCACGGTCATGGTGCTGATGGAGGGCGTGCGCCGCGAGGTCGAAGCGGCGAACCGCGAGCTGACGGCGGCGCGCGACCGCTTGGAGTTGATGGCGCGCGTCGATCCGCTGACGCAGGCGTTCAACCGGCACGCCTTCCATTCGCTGCTGGCGCGCGCCGACGCGCCGGGCAATGACGCGGGCGGCTGCGTCGTCGTCATAGACATAGACAACCTGAAGCCGATCAACGACACGCACGGGCACGCGGCGGGCGACGAGGCGATCCGCGCGGTCGCCAGCGCCGTGCGCGCGTTGGTGCGCGCCGACGACATGCTCTTCCGCTGGGGCGGCGACGAGTTCCTGCTGCTGCTCTTCGGGCTGCCCGAACCGGAGGCGCGCAAGCGCATGGAGTTTCTCAACACGCCGCTCGCCGAGACGCGCTTGCAGCGCGTGGCCGCGCCGGTCGCCATCACAGTCTCCTACGGCCTCGCCGGCTTCGCCACGCTCGCCGACTTGCAGCAGGGCATCGAACAGGCCGACTCCGCCATGTACCGCCGCAAGCAGGACGCCAAGGCGCAACGCACGCGCCCCACCACCTGACAGCCGACCGAACTTTGAGCGGTGGCCTGAATCGCTCAAGCCTCCGTGCTACCTCTGTGCGCTCTGTGCCTCTGTGGTGAACGCCGCTGTGACCAGATTCACCACCGAGACACAGAGGACACAGAGGACGCACGGAGGCTTGAGCGATTCAGGTCGCTACGGAAATTTGCGCTAGCCATGCGCCGCGGCGTTGGGTATGCTCTGCTGGCTCGTCCAGTCCCGCGGAGGTGTGTCGATGTTCGGCAGTGCCCGCCTGCGGCGTTACGCGCTCGCTTGCGCCGTCGCGCTGTTGCTCGTGGCGGCCCGCGCGAGCGCGCAGACGGAGGCGCAGGCCCGCGCCGTCGCCGCCCGCTTCGCGCCCGTCTTCTACCAGGGTCTCGACGAAGCCCGCCACGACTACCTGACCAACTTCGACTTCGACGGCGACTGGCGCGGCGACAACAACTGGGCGCACGCCGACGACGAACGCTTCCCCCTCAAGGCTTACGTCTACTACGCCGTCAGCGAGACGGCGACGCACTACTTCATCCACTACGCCGTCTTCCACCCGCGCGACTACAAAGGCGGCAGCGGCGGCCGCATCCTCAGCAACATCATCAACGAGGGCGTCAAGCGCGGCGGGCGCTTTGACCCGACGGGTCGCTCGGCCGAGGCGACCGTCGCCCACGAGAACGACATGGAAGGCTGTCTCGTCGTCGTCGCCAAACAGGGCGGCGACATCGAGCGCGCCCGCGTCGTCTACGTCGAGACGCTCGCGCACAATCGCTTCCTCAAGTACACGGCCGCGACCGAAGACAGCGCGAACGCCGCAAGCGCGAAGCTCGAAGGCGGCCCGGACGACGACAGGAAGAACGCCGACGACGGCAAGAACGTCGTCACGCTCGACGGCGAACGCCCGCGCCTCTACGTCGAGCCGAAGGGGCACGGCATCGCGGCTTACCGCGACGACAAGCAGCGCCCGCGCGGCAGCGTGCTCCGCTACGAGTACGGCGGCCGCGCCGCCGTGCCCGCGCCCGGCGCGGAGACTGTGAGCTACGATCTCGTGCCGCTGCTCACCACGCTCTGGCCGCGCGCGCAGCAGGGCGTCGGTGAGACTTACGGTCTCGTGACCGACTACGGGCAAGTGTCCGTCAGCGTCGTCGGCTCGAAGGGTCGCACGCAGGCGCACGCGCTCAACCTGGGCGCGCTCGGCTCGGCGTTCCTCGGCGCGGTCGGGGGGCACAACATGGCGCGGCCGCCGTGGGGCTGGTTCGATAACAAGGAGCGCAGCGCCGCGCCCGGCTCGTGGTTCTTCGACCCGGCCGCGACGGTCAAGCGCCACTTCAAGCTCGGCGCGGACTTCGGCGTCGCCTACGTGCGGCAGCCGTTTTTGGGCGTCGGCGCGCAGAGGTAAGCCTACATGACAGAGACGGCGGACGTTTGCATCATCGGCAGCGGCATCGTCGGGTCGAGCGTCGCGTATCACCTGACCGAAGCGGGCTGCCGCGACGTGCTCGTCCTAGAGCGCGAGGCGCACCAGGGGCAAGGCTCGACGGGCAAGAGCATGGGCGGCGTGCGCGCGCAGTTCAGCACGCCCGTCAACATCCAGATGTCGCGCTACTCGATTGAGTTCTTCGCGCGCTTCGACGAGGCGACGGGCCACCCGGCCGACTACCGCCCGCACGGCTACCTCTTCCTCGCCACCAGCGAGCGCCACCTCGAATACCTCAAGGCCAACCGCGCGCGCCAGGCCGAGTTCGGCGTGCGCAACGTCGAGTTGGTGACGCGCGCCGACGTGTTAGAGATGGTGCCGCAGTTGCGCGCAGACGACGTGCTGGGCGGCACGTTCTGCCCGACCGACGGCTTCGTCGATCCGCACAGCGTCATGATGGGCTTCATGCTGCGCGCGCGCGCGAGGGGCGCGCGGCTGTGGCTTGAGACGGCGGTGACGGGCATTGACGTTGCGGGCGGCGCGGTCGTGGGCGTCGAGACTTCGCGCGGGCGCGTGGCGACGCGCGCCGTGGTGAACTGCGCGGGCGCTTGGGCGGCGGAAGTCGCGCGCATGGCGGGCGCTGACTTGCCCGTCGAGCCGCTGCGCCGCCAGCTCGTGCCGACCGAGCCGTTCGCCGGGCTGCCGGCGCGCTTCCCGATGGTCATAGACATGTCGAACGGCTTCCACTTCCGCCGCGAGGGCTTGCGCATCCTGCTCGCTTGGAACGACCCCGAAGAGACGCCGGGCTTTAAGACCGACTTCGATCAGTCGTTCGTCGAGAAGATACTGACCCGCGCGGCCGCGCGCGTGCCGTGTCTCGCAGAGGCGCAGGTGAACCCGCGCCGCGCCTGGGCCGGTCTCTACGAGATGACGCCGGATCACCACGCCGTCATCGGGCCGGCCTCTGAGGTGCGCGGGCTGTACTTCGCCAACGGCTTCAGCGGGCACGGCGTCATGCACTCGCCCGCCACGGGGCGCGTCACGGCCGAGCTGATCCTCGAAGGCCACGCGCGCCTGCTCGACATCACGCCGCTCAGCCCCGAACGCTTCAAGACAGGCCAGCTCCTGCACGAGTCCGAGCTGCTCTAGTGCAAGCGGCGGTTGCGTGTGGCGCGCGGCCGGTCTCACACAGAGGGCACAGAGTAGGCACAGAGGACACGGTTAAGAACTCTGTGTCCTCCGTGGAAACTCTGTGCCCTCTGTGTTGATCTGATCATCGAACACGCGCGACCAACGCCGGAACATTTCTCGGCCGGGCGTCGTTTGGCAAGTGTCTCCGGCGGGCGCGGGCCGAATTTTTCTTGCCAAATCCGCGCGCGCGTTTTATCTTGGGGGCGAAAGTTAGCAAGGTGATCAAATGAAGGTCATGTCACGCATCCTCCTCTTTAGGGCCTAAGCCCCGCCGTCGCCCGACGGTTCACTCCGTCTTCTCTCTATCCAATTTGGAGAGCGGCTATCCGACCACCTGCGGTCGGATGAGGTGTTGACATGACGCATCCGGGTATCTCTGTCCTCAACCTTCAGAAGTATTTCTCCAAGCGCAAGGGCGTGCTGCGCACGCGCGGGACGACCATGCACGCGCTGCGCGACGTGTCGTTCGAGGTCGCGCTGGGCGAGACCTACGGGCTGCTCGGGCCGAACGGGTCGGGCAAGTCCACGCTGATCCGCGTGCTCTCGACGCTGCTCGTGCCGGACGGCGGCGAGGTGCGCCTGTTGGGCCACCGCCTGCCCGGCGAGGAGCGGCTCGTGCGCCAGAAGATCGGGCGCGTCAGCGTGGACGCCGCGTTCTACAAGAAGCTGTCGGCGCGCGAAAACCTGCTGTACTCGGCGTACCTCTACGGGTTGGAGGCGCGCGCGGCCGAGCGGCGCGCGCTCGAAATTCTCGAACAACTCGGTCTCGAAGGCGAGCGGTTCACAGACCCGCTCGAAGAGATGAGCCGCGGGATGCAGCAGAAGGTCGCCATCACGCGCGCGCTCCTGGTCAACCCGCCGCTGCTGCTCCTGGACGAGCCGACGACTGGTCTCGACCCGAAGAGCAAGCGCGACGTGCAGACGTTCCTCGAAAATCTGCGCCGCACGGAGGGCACGACGATCCTGCTGACCTCGCACGACATGGCCGAGACCGAGCGGCTGTGCGCGCGCATCGGCTTCCTCGCCAAAGGCCGTCTGACCGCCGAAGGCACGGCGGCCGAGTTGAAGCGACAGGCGGGCGCGGCGTCGCTGGACGACGCGTTCATCGCGCTCGCGGGCGAGCGGCTCGAAGAAGAGGGCGACGCGGAGAAAGGTGCGCCCGACAAAGTTGCGCCGGGCGAAGTTGAGACCGGCGGCGCGGCCGCCGATAAGTCGAGCGCGGACGAGGCGGACGAGGCCGCGCCCGCGCTGACGGAGTGATAAGGCGATGGAACAGGTACTCAGACAAGCCTACGCGTTCGTCTTCCGCGACTACCACCTGACGCGGCGCTATATGTCTTGGGTCGTGGTCTTCACGTTCTACGCCGTCGTGAACTCGGCGACCATCGCGTTCATCGGCGTGGCGGCGAAGGATCGGCGGCTGACGCTGACCCTGCTCGTCGGCGTGATGCTGTGGGGCTTCCTCTCTGTGCTCTTCAACGAGATCGCCAACTCGATCTCTTACGAGCGCTGGGAGGGCACGCTCGAATACACGTTCATGGCCCCGGTCTCGCGGCTCATCCACCTGCTGGGCGTGAGCCTGTACGCCGCGGCCTACAGCATCGTGCGCATGTTCGTCGTGCTGGTGGGCCTGTGGCTGCTGATCGATCTGAACCTGGGCGGCGCGAACCTCGCCGGCTTCGCGGTCGTGCTGGCGGTGAGCAGCCTGGCGTTCATCGGGCTGGGGTTGATGGCGGCGGTGCTGCCGGTCGTCAGCCCGGAGCGCGGCGCGGAGGCGACGAACATCTTCCAGGGCATCCTGCTGCTGGTCTCAGGCGTGTACTACCCCGTCGAGGTGCTGCCGCGCTGGCTGCAACCGCTCGCCTACGTCTCGCCCGCGACCTACGCGCTACGGGCCTGCCGCAAGCTGATGGGCATCGAGGGCACGGGCGAGGTCGCGCAGTTACGGGGCGCGCCGCTCGCGGCCGTCCTGCCCGAACTGCTCATCCTGCTCGGCATGGGCGTCGTCATGATCCCGCTCGGCCTCTTCGTCTTCGGCCGCGTCGAAGGCTGGGCCAAGCGCACCGGCAAGCTCAAGCGGACGGGGTGAAGCGAAGGCGAAGGGCGAAGGGCGAAGACAGAAACCGGGCGCGTGAGCCGCAATGCTCACGCGCCCGGTTCTTTTGTTCTTAACTTTTGCCTTTTGCCTTCGCTGTCTCTGCGCGTCACTCGTCGTCGCGCGCGGCACTCTCTGACGACGAGCGGGCGGGAGGCGTCGCTCGAAACGCAGCAGTTGGTTCTCGACCCACAACTCCATTTTCTCGCGCTCCGAAGTCTGGCGGTCGCTCAGGCGGTTAACTTCGAGCGCTAGCCGATGCACCATGCTCGTTAGTTCGCGCACCTCCTGGCGCAGTTCTTCTAGCTGCGCGTCGTGCCGCGAGACCCTCTGTGCAAGCGTGATGATCTGCTCAAGCAGTTCATAGATTTTCTTCCACATGGAGTTCCGCCCGAATCAGCTCCATTAGCGCGCGTGTCTCTGCGCGCAGACGCGCGAGGCGCTCGGCGCGCTCGGCGGCCGGGTCTTGATTGGCGCTGCGTAAGGCCGCCAACGCGCGGTCGAGCGCGGCCTCCAGCGACGCGGCTTCCGCTTCCGGTATCTCTACGGCGATCATTCTGCTCATGCCGACCTCCGACGACACAGTCTAACACGGCCGGCGCTGTCCGGCCCGACTGCTTACGCCTGTTCAAGCATCGTCACTTCGCCGTCCACGACGCGGGCTATGTATGCGCCGTCGCGCATGACCCAGGCGACGCGGTGGCCGCGGCGGGCGAGGTCGGCCCACTCGCTGCTTTTCTTCGGGTTCTGTTCGACGAGCACCGCGCCGCCGGGCAACTCGACGTGACGCAGACCTGAGCGGGCGAACTTGCGGACGCCGCGCCCGCCGCCGAACAGTTTTTCGTAGGCGACGAGGATGCGGCCCGGCGTCAGTTCGTCGGGCGCGGGCTGGGTTTGCTCGGCGTGCTCGCTCATGCGTCGTTCACTTTCGCGCCTGGGTCGTTCGCGGGCCGCTCGTTCGGGCGCGCGGCGTCGTGCCCGTCGAGGAGGCGGGCGACGAGGGTGAGTAGTTCTTTGGCGGTGTAGGGCTTGCTGAGGTAGCCGTCGAAGCCGGCGGCGAGCGTCTCGTGCTTGTCCTGCTCGGCGGCGCAGGCGGTGACGGCGACGCAGCGGAGCGCACGCGTGCGCGCGTCGGCGCGCAGGGCGCGCAAGACGTGCCAGCCGTCGAGCGCCGGCATCGAGAGATCGATGAGCGCGAGGTCGAACGGCTCGCTGACGGCGGCGGCGACGCACTCGCGCCCGTCGCGCGTCGCGCGCACGCTGTAGCCCGCCGCCTGCAACATCACGCGCAGCAACTCGCGGTTGTCCTCGTGGTCGTCTGCGATCAGGATGCGGGCGGACGGCATGGCGGAGTTAAGAGTACAAGGTTCAAAGTTCAAAGTTCAAAGTTCAAAGTTCAAAGTTCAAGGTTCAAGGTTCAAGGTTCAAGGTTCAAGGTTGCGGGTTCAAAGTTCAAAGTTCAAAGTCCAAGGTTCAAGGTCGGCGGCGCGTTGAACGTTGAACCTTGAACTTTGAACTTACAGATAACTGAGCCACGCCGAGCGGTTGCGCTGCTTGAGACGCGCCCAGCGGCGGCAGAGCGGGTAGAGCAGCAGCACCGTGACGAGCCACACCAGGTAGACGACCGCGAGCGGGTAGCCCCAGCCGGGCGGCGGCCCCTGGCTCGCGTCTACCTGCAAGACCTGCGGGCCGTAGCGCGCGACGGCGCAGGCGACGACGAGTACGTGTATGACGGGCACGTGCAGCAGGTAGTAGAAGAGCGGCACGCGCCCGAAGGTCAGGAAGAAGCGCGCGACCGCGCCCGTCCAGCGTTCCAAAAGCGGCAGTAACATGATCGCCGGCCCCAAGGTCATCAGCAGGTAGAGCAGAGACGGCGGGTACTTCTGGCAGTTGATGAACGAGAGCAGCGTGAAGCCGGGCGTGCTCTGCGCGCTCCACGGCTGCGGGTCGCCGTAGAGGTTCGTCGCGCGCAGGATGATGAACGCGAGCGTGAGCGCGAGGCCCAAGCGGAAGAGCGTGCGTCGTCTGCGCGCTTCGGGCAGTTGCAGCAGCCGGCCGAAGCTGTACCCAAGCGCCATCACGCCGACCCACGGGACGAGCGGGTAGGCGATCATGAAGGTGAAGCCGTTGGGCGGCGGCGCGCCCCAGTGCTGCGCGCCCTGCTCGTGCAGAAACTGCCAGAGCAGATCGAAGTGCCCGAAGTCCGCGGCCCGCACGCGGTCAAGCAGGTTGTGCCCGGCGACGAGCACAGCGCCGAACGCCGTCAAGAGCCACGACGGCAGATGGATCAGCCCCGCCAGTATGATCATTGACCAGCCGAGCACCCAGATGACCTGCACCCAAATGAAGTGGTAGCGCACGTCGAACGTCCAGCCCAGCCGCACCAGCGTCACTTCCAGCAGGATGAGCCACGCGCCGCGCGTGACGAGAAACCAGGACAGCTCGCGTTTCGTCTTGCCGCGCCCCAACGAGAGGAACGCGCCCGTGCCCGCGAGGAAGACGAAGACCGGCGCGCAGAAGTGTGTGATCCAGCGCGTGAAGAAGAGCGGCGCGTTCGTCCTGGTCAAGTCGGTCGGGTCGAACTGGAAGGCGGCGTTGTGGAAGTAGTCGCGCGTGTGGTCGAGCGCCATGATGACCATGACGAGGCCGCGCAGGATGTCCACCGAGTCGAGCCGCGTGCGCCGCGCGGGCGGCTCGCGCAACGACTCAACGTCTGGGGCGAACAGGTCGCGCGGCAGGAGCGGCGCGCGGTCGGCGGCGACCGCGGGCACGATGGCGGCCGGGTCTGCGGTGGGGGCTGTGCTGTCGGTCATAAAAAGTCTCCGCGTTCCAAGGCGCAAAGGTTGCGTGCGGCGGGTCTCTCGCGCGGGCGGCGCGCCGACGGCGGCCGCCGGGCCGCTTTTTATGACAGAACGGCTGCGCGGGTCAAACTTTTTATGACGGGCGGGCGGCGCGGAGCTTCGAGACCGCACCGCCCGCCGGGCGGGTTACTGCTTGCGGACGACTTCGGGCAGTCACATCTTGCGCGCGACTTTGGGCAGTTACTTCTTGCGGACGACCTTGAGCGTCGTGAGGCTGCCGTCTTCTTCGCCGCGCTTGGTGACGGCGAGGCCTTCGTCGGGGCCGGTGAGTTTCAACTCCATGTCGAAGGGCTTGGCCTCTTCGGCCGGCGGCTTGATCTTGAAGCTGAGCACCGCGCCGTCGAACTTCGGCTCAAGCATGGGGACTTCGGCCTGGCCGTCGGCGCGCGCGCCGCGGCTGTCCTCGATGATGCGGTAGAAGACGACCGTGCCGCTCAGCCGTTCGCCGTCGAGCTTGACGCGGAGCGTGATGGCCGGCGCGTCGTGGTACGTGCCTTCCCAGTTGCCGACGACGGCGGCCGGGTCGGGTTTGGCCGGCGGCGCTTGCGTCTGCGCGGCGGCGTTTACGGCGACGAGCAACAGCAGCGCGCAGCTCGCGCGCTGCGTGCGGGTTCGTAAGGTGAGTCTCATCCTTCGTCCTTTCAAAGTGGGCGCGGCGTGCGCGCCGTGTGTTCGCGTCGGGTTGCAAGGGTCGTCGGGCGGTCGCGGGTTAGACACCGGCGCGCGGCGTAAGTTCCGGCCTGCGTCGCGATGTCTCACTTGAGTACCTCGAACTCGAAGTAGATCGTCTTGCCGCGGATGACGTAGCAGAGGTAGGACTCCCAGAACTTGCGTATGAAGCGCAAACGTGGGTAGCGGTTGCAACTGTTGACGAGCAGCTCGAAGCCGAGCGCGCGCCAGAGCTTGAGCATGGTCACGCGCACCGCGCGCGGGCGCAGGCGCACCGTGCTGTAGAAGTCGAAGTCGGGGCGCTGCCCCGTGAAGTAGGCGAACGACTCGGTGGTCAGGTGGTGCTTGTGCGTCGGGTCTGTGTAGGAGGCGATGTCGGAGTAGTGCGGCGTGTCGAGGCGGATGAGCGCGCCGGGCTTGGCGATGCGGTGCAGCTCGGCGACGACCGCGAGCACGTCGTCCAAATGTTCGATCACCTGGTTGCCGATGATCAGGTCGAACTCGTCGTCGGGGAACGGGTAGGGCACGCGGTTCAGGTCGTGGATCACGTCGGCGTGGGTGCGCGGGTTGCTGTCGAGGCCGATAGCGCCGGGCGTCTTGTGCGTGCCGCAGCCGATGTCGAGAATCTTCATGAACAAGGGACTGAGCCGAGCGGGCGGAACGGGCTGAACACTGCGCGGGCTGAAACCTTACGCGCGCCGGGCGCGTCTACCTTGCTGTGCGCCCGGAGTCCGGCAGTGTAGCGGCGCGCGCGCGTGGGCACAAGTTACGGTTAAGAGCGCGGCCCTGCGGCTGGGAGCGCGGGCCTCCCTGCCCGCCAAAGCGTGCTTCAGCACGCTTAAAAGTTCGCGGCGGCTTTCAAGCTTGCGCGCCGCCACTTCCTTTCTTCGCGCTCACGCGCTCATGGCGGGCAGGGAGGCCCGCGCTCCCGGCGGCGGCGTGCGCGCTCCGGGCGCGGGCTTGAAATTTCTGGAACCGCGCGCCCGCGCCGGGCGTGCAACGGGCCGAGCCAACTCTCTCTTTCGCGGAGGTTTTCTTTCATGCACAGACGAACTCTATTCTACGCCCTCGGGCTGTTGCTCGCCCTCGGCGGCGCGGCGTCCGCGCAGACGGCGGCGACGCAGGACAGACCCGAAACGCGCGCCTTCACCATGACCCTCTTCGGCGGCAACTTCCTCGGCGTCACGACCGAGACGGTGACGCGCGAGACGTTGAGCCGTTACAACCTGTCGGGCGAGCCGCGCGGCGTCGGCGTCACGAGCGTCGCCGCCGACAGCCCGGCCGCCAAGGCCGGCTTGCAGAAGGGCGACGTGATCCTGCGCTTCGACGGCGAGCCGGTGACGAGCGTGCAGAAGTTGCAGCGGCTCATCCAGGAGGCCGCGCCGGAGCACGCCGTGCGCCTGACCGTCAGCCGCAACGGCGCGGAGCAGGAGTTGACCGCCACGCTCGCGCGCCGCGACGAGTTCCCGCGCGTCGAAGGCTTCACGCTGCGCCCCGGCGAAGGCTGGCAGGCGCTCGACCCCGAAGCGTTCAAGAAGTTCGGCGACGAGTGGCGGCTGCGCGGCGATGAATGGCGGCGGAACGGCGAGGAGATGCGCAAGCGCATGGAGGAGATGCGCCGGCAACTCGACAAGCTGCCGCGCATGGATTTGCTGCCCGACGGTGCGGGCGAGTTGCGCCTGGCCCTCGGCGCGCGTCGGCGCATCGGCGTGACGACGACCACGCTGACCGATCAGTTGGCCGACTACTTCGGCGTCGCGGGCCGGGCGGGCGTGCTCGTCACGTCGGTGAGCGCGGACGGCCCCGCCGCTAAGGCCGGGCTGAAGGCGGGCGACGTGATCACGGAGGTTGACGGCGCGCAGGTGAAGGACGCGGGCGACCTGGTGCGCGCGCTCAACCGCAAGGACGACGGCGACGTGACGATGAGCGTCACGCGCGACCGCAAGGCGCGCACCGTCACCGTCACGCCGGAGAAGACCAAGGCCACAACGCTGTTCGGGCCGGACATGCTCGGCGCGCCGCCCATCGCCTTCGCGCGCCCGCGCTTGGACGTGCGCATCCCGCGCATCGTCGTCCCGCGCGTCCGCGTCATGCCGCGCGCCACGACCCTGCGCGCCCGACCTGTCCTGCTCTAGTAGAGTTGATGGTTGAGTGAGGCGGTCGGCCGATCTAACACAGAGGACACAGAGGAAAGCCACAGAGGCCACAGAGAGGAGCAACCCTCTGTGGCCTCTGTGGCCTTTCTCTGTGTACTCTGTGTTAACCCGATCTCGCCGGACACTCAACTCCGGCGCACGCCGCTCAAGCCGCGTCACTGCGGCGGCGGCGCTTGGAGCTTACTCTTCTCGACGCCGGCTTCGCGGTACGCGCCGCTGGGCACGTCGCCGAGTTGGAGGGCGGCGTCGAACTCTTTGAGCGCTTCGTCGTTGCGGTCGAGGAACGCGAGGATGCGCCCCATCGCGACGTGCGCGCGCGAGGCGAGCGCGCGCTCCGCTTCGATGTCCAACTGCGCGTGCTCGACGGCGAAGCGGTAGTTGGCGAGCGCGCGCCCCAACTGTTCGGCGCGCCGGTCTTCGTCGAACGTGTCGCGCGCCGCGTTGTAAGAGACCTGCCCCAAGGCGTAGAAGATGCGCGGCTCGCCCTGGTACTCCGGCATCAACCCTTTGAGCCGCGTCTCCGCCTCCTCGTACTTCTTCAACTTGATCAGCTCGGTCGCCTCGTCGAGACTCTGCACGAGCCGGGCGCGGCGCGCGACCGACTGCTCGTCTTCGTCGCCGCCCGCGGCCGCGGCCGCGGCGCTCTCCGCCTCGGCCAGACGCTGGCGGACGGCGAGGGCGCGGGCGCGCGCCGGGGCCGCTTCGGTCAGACGCCGCTTCTCGCGCGCCACGTCGAAGCGGGCGAGCATGTCGGCGAAGAGGTCTGCGAGGTCGAAGCCCGAAGTGTCCTGCTCGCGCAACTGCTCGGCGAAGTAGAAGGCCAGGACAGCGCCGCGCTCGTAGGCGTCGGCCAGTTGGGCCGTCTTCTCGTCTTCGACGGCGGCGCGCGCGGCCTGTAGCTCCTGCGTGATGCCCGCGCGCTCCGCCGCGTTAGCTTTGGCGAGCCGCGCCGCGGCCTCTTCGGTCAGCGCGCGCTGGCGTGCGCCGGCGAGCATCTGCGCGTCGGCCGCGACGACGAGCGAACGCGTGACGGCCGTGAAGACGCTGCGTTCGTACTCCGCCTCGGCGGCCGTCGAGTCTATGAACCGCTCGCGCTCCTCGGTCGTCTTCGGCGCGGCGGTCGCGGCCGGGGGGCCGGTCGTCGCGGTCGTAACTGCGCCGGTCGCTTGCTCGCGCGGGGCGGACGGCAACTGCTTGAGCAACTCGCGGAGGTCTGCGCGGCGCGCGGCCACGTCGCGGTTGTAGCGCAGGACGATGGGGTCGATCAGGAATTGCAGGTAGGCGCGGCGCACTTCGGGCACGCGCGGGTCTACGTTGGGCGCGAGCGCGAGGAAGTAGTCGTCGCCGACCACGCGCAGGTTGATCGCGCCGGGCGCGGCCAAGAGATCAGGCACGACGACGAAGCGGCGCTCGTGCTCGCGCGTGGTGAACGTGGGTTGCGCGCCCTTCTTCTGCTTGTCGCTCGGCGCGTGCGTGGCGACGCGCTCAAGCACGGTGGTTACGGGGCGCGTATGCAGGAAGGCGAGCACGACGCGGGCCAGGTCTGCGGTCTGCGGGCGCAGGCGGTCGCCCGCGTCGCGGTACTGCCGGACGTAAGCCGGCAGCCGCGTGCCGACGCCCGACTGGCGGTAGAACTCGCGCACGAGCGGCGCGAAGTCGAGTACGTCGAGGATGCCCTGCGAGAGATCGTCCGCGCGCGCGGGCGCGGCCAGTTCGGGCGGCGGCGTGAGCGCGAAGGCGAGCGAGACGTAGCGCGCGGCCTGCTCGGCGGGCGTGGCGCGACCGGGCAGGCGGTTGAGTTCGTAGAAACGCTGCAAGCGGCGCTTCAGGTCGGGGTCGAGGTTCGCCTGTTCCTTGCGCAGCTCGGCGCGGAAGACGTTGGGGATGCGGCCCGCGGGCGGGTCGAAGCCGGCGGCGTCGAGCGCCGCCATGACGACGATGAGCCGCTCGTCGGGCGCGAGTTGGATGCCGTAGTCGGCGAGGTCAAAACTGGTGCGCTGGGCGGCGGGCGCGGGGCGCGGCGGCGCGGCGGCGCGCGGCGGCGGGGTCTGTGTTTGGGTCGGCGGCTGAGCAAGCGCGAGCGCCTGTTGGCACACGAGCGCGGCGGCGATCAAAAACTGCTTCTTCATAAACCTTGCGTGTGAATCTATGGCGAAAACCCGGTGCGTGAATTCGGTCGCGCGGCCCGCGCCGAGCGCGGGCTTGCGCTCGGCGGCGTAAGCGGAAGGATGAGCGCGGCGGCTCGTCGCGTTGTCCGCCCGTTTCGTCTTACTGTCCGCCCTGCGCCCGCCTGTGCGCC
Organism: Pyrinomonadaceae bacterium; assembly: GCA_036389395.1. GTDB lineage: Bacteria > Acidobacteriota > Blastocatellia > Pyrinomonadales > Pyrinomonadaceae > QHXQ01. Next base: position 178,561 of record DASVPY010000031.1, on the reverse strand, counting down.
AGGCCCTTGCCGACACGCAACAGGTGCAAGGTTACAGGATAGGCGATGAGCGAACAAACGACGGAGAGCGCGAGGCCGCCGACGGTGAACGGCAGCAGCACGTCCCAACCGTGCCGGGACAGTTCGTGCCAGTACGCGCCCGTCAGCAGGTGCGGCTCTTTGAGCAGTTCCAGCCCCTCGCGCGGCAGCGCCAGGGGGCGGCCGAGCAGCCGCGCGCCCACGCCGTAAGAGGCCAGGATGATCGGCACGAGCGTGACGAACGGGTTGTTGACGAACGTGCCCGTGTAGATGGCCAGCTTGTTGAAGCGGAACAGGAAGGCGACGAGCGTCGCCATGATGGTGTGCAGGCCGAGGAACGGCGAGAAGGCGATGAAGACGCCGACGGCGAACGCGAGCGCCGTCCGCTCGGGCGGATCGTCCAGCGCGAGCAGGCGGCGGAACGCGGCGCGAAACATAAGAGCCGTGACGGGTGACAGGTGACAGGTGACAGGACAAAAACCTTCTTGTCACCTGTCACCTGTCACCCGTCACGCTCACTTGAAACTGTTGAGTGCGGCCGGCTCGTCGTCGTAGGTGTCGAAGACGGTCAGCAGCTTGGTGATGGCGAGCAGGTCTTGAATCTTCTGCGTCAGGTTGAGGAGCTTGAGCTGGCCGCCCTCGCGGTTGATCGTGGTGTAGCTGGAGACCAGCTCGCCGATGCCGCTCGAATCCACGTAGCCGACGCCCGCGAGGTTGAGCAGAATCTTCTTCTTGCCCTCCTCGATGAGCCGGCGGATCGCGCCGCGCAAGCTGACGCTGCCCTCGCCAATCGTGATCTTGCCGGAGAGGTCGAGCACGGTCACGTCGCCGGCCTGCCGCTCGGAAATGTTCAGTTCAGCCATTGCCGCAATTCTCCATTCGTCAGAAGTCAGTAGTCAGCAGTCAGTAGCCAGTAGGTTCGGCGCGACGCCCTTCGTCCTTCGTCGCCGGCAGTCAGCGTCAGCAATGTTTTTTCTACTGTCTACTTCCTTTTCGTCATTCGCACGACCGTGCCGCCCTCTGGGTGCTGCGCCCACTCGACCTCGTCCATGAAGTTGCGCATGAAGAGGATGCCGCGCCCGGATGCTTTCAACAGGTTCGCCGGGTCGGTCGGGTCGGCGACCCGCGTCGGGTCGAAGCCCGTGCCGCGGTCGCGCACGGTCACGACCAACTGCGCGCCCGCGTCGGCGAAAGTGATCTCGACCGGCAGCGCGGCGTTCTGCCGGTTGCCGTGCAGCACGGCGTTGGTGACGGCCTCGCGCACCGCGAGGTCTAACCCGAACAGCGCCTCGTCGCTCAACCCGAGCCGGCGGGCCACCTCGTCCGCCGCCTCCGCCGCGGTCGCAATCGCCTCGATGCGACTGGGCAGCACCAGTTCTGTCGTCTCTCGGGTCACGAGTCCTGACCTACGCGCGCGCCCTAGCGGCCGCCGCGCGCCGCCCGTCAAAAAGCTGGGAGTTATAGCCTGCACGATGTAACACGCCCGCCGCGCGACTGTCAAGAAGCTCAAAGGAAGGCAAAAGGCAAAGTTGCAGTCAAGACCGGAGCGAAAGGCGCGCTGCACGCTCCGGCCCGCCAACCGACTTTCGCCTTTCCCCTTTCGCCTTTCGCCTTTACTATTGGCGCATGAGGGTCAGACCGGCGCGGCGCGTGCGCGGGGTGGTGCGCGTGCCGGGCGATAAATCGATCTCGCACCGCGCGGCGCTGCTCGCGGCCGTGTGCGACGGACGCGCGCGGCTCTCGAACTACTCGACGAGCGCCGACTGCGCCGCGACGCTCGCCTGCCTGCAACAACTCGGCGTCGCGGTCGAGCGCGACGGCGCGGACGTGTCTGTGACGGGCGCGGGTCTGCGCCTGAAGAGTGCGCCCGCCGCGCCGCTCGACTGCGGCAACAGCGGCACGACCATGCGCCTGCTCGCCGGCCTGCTCGCGGGCCAAGCGTTCGCCGCCACGCTCACGGGCGACGACTCTCTGCGCGCGCGGCCGATGCGCCGCGTCGTCGAGCCGCTGGAACTGATGGGCGCGCGCGTCGAGACTGAAGGCGGGCGCGCGCCGTTGCGCGTCGTCGGCCGCAGACCCTTGCGCGCGATCACTTACGCAACGCCGGTCGCCAGCGCGCAGGTCAAGTCGTGCGTCCTGCTCGCGGGTCTCAACGCCGCGGGCCGGACGCGCGTCGTCGAGCAGACCGCGACGCGCGACCACACCGAACGGCTGCTGCGCTGGTTCGGCGTCGAAGTCGAGACGAGCACCGAAGTCGAGACGAACGACGCCGCCGCCGCGCAGAGCGTCGCGCTCACAGGCCCCGCGGCGCGGCTCGCGGCGCGCGACTGCGCCGTGCCCGGCGATCTCTCGGCCGCGGCCTTCTTCCTCGTCGCGGCGGCGCTCCTGCCCGGCTCCGACCTGACGCTGCGCGGCGTGGGGCTGAACCCGACGCGCACGCAGATCGTCGAGACCTTGCGCGCGCTCGGCGCGGACATCGAGGTCGAAGCGTTGCGCGCGGAGGCGAACGAGCCGGCGGGCGACGTGCGCGTGCGCGGCGGTCTCGCGCCGACGGGCGGCGCGCGCGTGTTGCGCGGGCCTGTGCTCGCCGGGCTGATCGACGAGCTGCCGATCCTCTGCGTGCTCGGCACGCGGCTCGACGGCGGGCTGACGATCCGCGACGCGCGCGAGCTGCGCGTGAAGGAGACGGATCGGATCAGCGCGATGGTCTCGAACCTGCGCGCCATGGGCGCTGAGGTCGAAGAGTACGAGGACGGGCTGGCGCTGGCCGGCCCCGCGCGTCTGCGCGGCGCGCGCCTGGAGGCCCACGGCGACCACCGCATCGCCATGGCCTGCGCCGTCGCGGCGCTCACGGCCGCGGGCGACTCCGAGATCGTCGGCGCGGACGCTGTCGCCGTCTCCTTCCCCGACTTCTTCGCACGTCTCGCGGAAGTGGTCGAGCCGTGACGCAACGAGCGGCCGAACGATGACGCAACAAGCGGCCGAGCAACTCGCGTGGGCGCGCGCGCCGCGCGTCGCCATCACCGGCTTCATGGCCGCCGGCAAGACGACGGTCGCGCGCGCTCTGGCCGAACGTCTGGGCTGCGCGTGGCTCGACCTCGACGAGTTCATCGCCGCGCGCAACGGTCGCGCCGTCCCCGCCATCATCGCCGCGGAGGGCGAGGCGCGCTTCCGCGAGCTTGAGACCGCGGCGCTCGCCGCGGCGCTCGCCACAGACGCGCGCGTGCTCGCCCTCGGCGGCGGCGCGTGGACACTCGCGCGCAACCGCGCCCTCGTCGCCCAAGCCGGCTGCGTCACCGTCTGGCTCGACGCCCCCTTCGACCTCTGCTGGCAGCGCATAGAGGCGAGCCAGGGCGCGCGCCCGCTCGCGCCCGACCGCGCGCAGGCCCGCGCGCGCTACGACGAACGCCGCGCCCTCTACCGACTCGCCGCGCAATGCGTTCCCGTCAACGCGACGCAGAACGCGGCCGACATCGCGGCCGCGATCCTGTCGCGCCTACAGAACTGACGACGCAGACGGCGGCCCCAAAGTCGTTCCGCGTTGCTGAAGGCGCGAACTTGAAAGGCGCGGCTGCCGGTACGACCCGGAGGCGCGACTCGTAGTGCAAAACGGCCGGCGCGGCCGATGGTGCGCAAGCGCACGGTCGGGCGCGTGGGCGGGGCGTTATAATGCCGGCAGACGTTTCGGCGCGGGGCATCGCTTATGACTGAAGACTACAGGCAGAACCGTTTGCTGGCGGCGCTGCCGCCGGCCGAGTACGAGGAGCTTGCGCCGGCACTTGAGCCGGTCTCGCTCGACCTGGGCCGCATCCTCTACGAGCCGCCCGACCCGATCCCGCACGTCTACTTCCCGACGACCTGCCTCATCTCGTTCATCGCGGAGTTGCCGGACGGCAGCGGGGCCGAGGTCGGGCTGGTCGGCTGCGAGGCCATGGCCGGGGTGGAAGTGATCCTGGGCGCGGAGCAGGCGGTGAAGGTCGCCACGGTGCAGGGCGCGGGGCACGCGCTGCGGCTCAAGGCGGAGCAGTTGCGCGCGGCCTTCGCGCGGGGCGGCCGGTTGCAGGCGTACCTGCTGCGCTACACGCACGCCCTGATGACGCAGATTTCGGCCTCGGTCGTGTGCAACATCCGCCACAACATAGACCAGCGGCTCGCCCGCTGGCTGCTGATGTACCAAGACCGCGTCGGCGCGGACGAGTTCTACCTGACGCACGAGTTCATGGCCAACATGCTCGGCATCCGGCGCGCGGGCGTGAGCGAAGTGGCCAAGCGGCTGCAACAGGCCGGCGTCGTCGCCTACGACCGCGGCCGCTTCCGCATCCTCAACCGCCCCGGCCTCGAAGCGCACGTCTGCGAGTGCTACCGCACCGTGCGCGCCGAGTTCGACCGCCTCTACACCTAAAGGACACGAGATGAGCAAGCAGGACAACGACGCGCAGGCGCTCAAGCCCGCGCGCGCGCTCAAGAACGCCGACAACTGGAAACACCTCGCCCGCTGGCACGGGCTGGGCTACTACGAGCTACAGACCGAAGACACCGGCGACGTGCCCGTGCGCCTCTTCTTAACCAAGCAACTCTTCGCCGACGCGGAAGACATCCTCTACCGCCAGATCGTCAACGCCACGCGCTTCCCCGGCGTCCGCATGGTCGTCATCACGCCCGACACGCACTACGGCTACGGCGTCCCCGTCGGCTGCGTCCTCATCACCGACCACGCCACCGGCGCGGTCGCCATGGGCCCGGTCGGCTACGACATCGGCTGCTTCACGGCCGACACGCTCGTGCCCACGTCCGACGGCAACTCGTATCCGATTGGCGAACTGGCCGCGGCCGGCGCGGAGATTCTGATCTACGCGCTCTCCCCCGAACACAAAGTCGTCGTCACCAAAGCGACGGCCAAGCGCACGCGCACGGACGCGCCGCTCGTTAAAGTCACGCTCGACAACGGGCGCGCGCTTCGCTGCACGCCCGACCACGAGTTCATGCTCCGCGACGGCACCTACAGACAGGCCCACGAGCTTACGCCCGGCACGTCGCTCATGCCGTTTAACATGCGGACGGATAAAGACGGCTACAGGCTGGTGCAGCACCCGGCGACGGGCAAGAGCCAGCGGGTACATTGGCTGATGGCCCGCTGCGGGCTGCTCGGCGACATTCCGTCGTTCGCGGGGCAGAAGACGATCATTCATCATCGGAACTTCAACCCCACGGACAACCGCCCCGACAACCTGCAATTCATGGGCGACCGCGACCACATGCGCTTTCACCGCGCGCACGTGGAGAAGTTCACGCACTTTCAGTCGGCGGAGTTTGAGGCGCGCCGCGTGCAGGCACTGGCCGCGAAAGCCCGCACGGTCGAGGGGCACGCTTATTTCGCCGCCCGCGGGACGAAGAACATCCGCGCCTACATGACTAATAACCCGGAACACTTCAAGCAGTCCGCGGCCGGCAACGGCGCGCGGGGCAAGAAGTTTCTACTGGCCTATAACGTCAGCCCCGAAGGCCGGCGCAAGTCTTCCGAAGTCGCGCACCGAGAGCACGTCTGCGAAACGTGCGGCGAGGTCGTCATCGGCGGCTTCGGCATACACAATCACCGCCGCTGGCGGCACGGCTACAACCACAAGGTCGTCGCCGTCGAGCCGCTGGCCGAGCGCGCCGAGGTGTACTGTCTGACCGTGCCGGGGTACGGCAACTTCGCGCTGGACGCGGGCGTGTTCGTGCATAACTGCGGGATGATGTCGGCGCGCTCGGCGGTGGAGGCGGAGGCGGCGACGCCGGAGCGGCGGCTGGCGTTTAATCGGGCGGTGATGGAGCGCGTCAACATGGGCGCGGGCGGGCAGAGCGTGAAGCTGGGCGCGCTCGACAAGCGGGAGTTCAATAACCTGGTGCGCGGCGGCGCGGAGTATTACGTCGAGCGTTACGGCGCGACGTTCGACCGCAGCCGCGCCGAGCGGCACCGCATCCCCGTGGATGACGACTGGCAGATTCCCTGGGGCGGCAAGGGCCGGCCCGAACGCGGACTGAACCAGATGGGCAGTCTCGGCTCGGGCAATCATTTTATTGAACTGCAACGCTCGGAGCAGACCGGCACGCTCTTCGTGCAGGTGCACACGGGCAGCCGCGGCTTCGGGCACGGCCTCGCCACCAACTACTTCGAGCTGGCGCGCGCCGAGCGCCCCGCTCAGATCACCGACATAGACCTCGGCTACTTCACGCCCGACTCCGCGCACTACCGCGACTACCTGAACGCGGTCGCGGCGGGCGGCAACTACGCGATCCTCAACCGCCTGATCATCTTCGAGCAGGTGGCCGAGGCCTTCCGCGCCACCTTCGGCGCGGAGTTGGATTTGATCTACGAGATCAGCCACAACCTCGTGCAGCACGAGCAGCACCCGGAGTTCGGCGACGTGTGGGTACACCGCAAGGGCGCGACGCGCGCCTTCCCCGCCGGGCACGCCGCGCTCGCCGGCACGGTCTGGGCCGACACGGGCCACCCCGTCCTCATCCCCGGCAGCAACAAAGATTGGAGCTACATCCTGCGCCCGCTCGCGGGCGCGGCGCGCAGCGGCTACTCGGTTAACCACGGCGCGGGCCGCCGCCTCTCACGCGGCGAGGCCGTGCGCACGCTCTCGCAGCGCGCCATTGACGACGAGTACGCCGCCGCCGGCATCGTCGTCAACACCGACGGGCGCGTGCCTTTGGACGAAGCCGCGCCCTGCTACAAGCCCGCCGAAGAGGTCGTGCGCGCGGTCGTCGAAGCCGGCCTCGCCGAGATCGAGCACCGGCTCTGGCCGCTCGCCTCGCTCAAAGGCGCGGACGAGCGCAAGGGCCGGCGCAAGAAACAGAAGCCCGGCCAGAAGAAGACGAGCCAGCATTACTGAGCCGCTGCGGTGCTATAATGCCGGTCGAGATGAGCAGCGATGAGGCCACATGGCCGGCGGCCGCGCAGGCCGAACCTGATCCCGTCGTCGAGTTCTACAAGCGTGATGTGGATCGCACGCTGCTCCGCGCCAACCTGCGGCTCACAGTCGAAGAACGATTTGATCGGTTGATGGCGTTGCAGCGCTTCGCCGCGGAGTTGCGCCGCGCGGGGCGCGAGGCGGAGCAGCGGCCATGACCGACTTCCGCGCGCTGCTCTCCGCCCTGACGGCCGGCGGCGTCGAATTCATCATCGTCGGCGGCGCGGCGGCCACGGCGCACGGCTCGGCCCGCCTGACGGCCGATCTCGATGTCGTTTACCGCCGCACGGCCGAGAATATCTCGCGGCTGGTGCGGACGCTCGCGCCACTCGCGCCGTACCTGCGCGGCGCACCACCGGGCCTGCCCTTCGAGTGGTCAGAGCGCACGATCCGAAACGGCTTGAACTTCACGCTGACCACCGACCTCGGCGCACTCGATCTGCTGGGCGAGATCACGGGCGGCGGCGCTTACGACGCGCTACGGCCGCACTCAATTCGGTTAAGCCTCTACGGCGTCGAGTGTCTCTGCCTCGGTCTTGAGCGGCTCATCCACGTGAAGCGCGCGGCCGGCCGACCTAAAGACCTCGAAGTCATAGCCGAGTTGGAAGCTTTGAACGAGGAGCGCGAACGGCCGGACTGAAAGCCCTGCGCTGTCGGCCGCGCGCGCCCCGCACGACCGGCGCGCCAACCTCTTCCGCGTCTTAACGCCCGCTCAAGTTTTACTCAAGGATTTCTCAAGCCGCTTGTCTATCCTGTAAGCGTTCCGATGTAACTCGTGCGGCGCAAGCGAAGCGTGCGCGCTTCCGTAGGCCCTCGTCCGTCCGCACGGCTGCCGTAAAAAATTAAGGAGAAGAACGAACATGTCACGCATCCGCATTAACCTTCTGACCGCCGTCGCGCTCTGCGCGCTCCTGTTCGCCTGCGCGCGGCAGGCCGCGGCGACGCCGACCGTCATCACGGATCGCTCCGGCTTAGGCTCGAACACCGCGACCCTCGACTTCGAGGGCGCGACGACGAACACGTCCGCGGGGCTGCCCGCCTCGCTCACGTTCCTCGGCGTCACCTTCGCGGGCGACAGCCGGCGTAACAACGCGGGCGTCGAAGTGGTCGCGCCGACCGGCAACCTCGGCACGAACACGAACACGCTCTTCGCCACCGGCGACAACTTCGCGCAGTCGGCGACCAGCCCAATCTTCAACCTGATGATCTCGCTGCCCACCGGCACGACCACCGTCGGCTTCGACATCGCCAACTCGAACAACGGCGCGGCCGTCTACGACATTTACGTCAACGGCGCGTTCTTCCAGTCGGTGGCCACGACCTTCGGCTCGTTCAGCTTCGTCGGCTTCTCCGACCTGACCGGCATCAACTCCATCGGCATCGCGCGCTCGCTCGCGAGCCTCAGCGGCGATCCCGTGCTCGACAACTTCACCTTCGGCCCCGCGGCCGCGCCGACCGAGACGCCAGAGCCGGCCACGCTCGCGCTCCTCGGCACGGGCCTCGCCGGTCTCGCCGCTTTCGCGCGCCGCCGCCGCGCGCGCCGCCTGGCCGCGGGCGCGAGTCTCGCTTAGAAACGGCTCTGTCACGTTCGCGCCGCCGTGCGGCGCGGGAGGTCTTAAAGACGATGCGCAAGTTTGCGAAGCAAGCCGACTGCCCGGCGGCCGCCGTGCTCACGCAGTTCAACTTGGGCGCGCTGCCCGCGCTCACGCGCCAGAGCGTCGCGCGCCACCTGGCGACCTGCGACTTCTGCGCCGCCGAAGCGCGCCTGCTCGCCCGCCACGCCGCGGCGGCGGCAGGCGTGACCACAACGACGGTCGCGCCGCCCGTGCCGCTCGCCGTGCGGCTACTCGCGCAGACGCTCCTTGAGCAAGGGGCCGCGCGCGCCGCGACCAGCACGCGCCGCGCCGCCTGAATACGCGCCGCCGCGCCCGAACACGCGGCGCGGCGGCTAAATTTCTCGCCCCAGCACCGCAGCTTTTTGTGCTGCGGCTTGCCCGGACGGGCCGGCGCAAAAATTTCGCGCCGGCCCCTTTTTCCTCGGTTTTTGCCGCAAAATCCCCTACTTTGCCCGCCTCGCGCCGGCCCCTCTGCCCCGCCCGCCGGCCCGCTCAAGCCGCGCTCAAGTTGCGCTCAAGTATTTCTCAAGCCGCCTGGCTATCGTGTACCCGTCGCCGTAACTCGGAATTTTTGCCAGTTCGCCAGTTGATTGAAGTGGTCGCGCGCGAGGCTCCGTCCGGCAGCCGGCGCGCCGACAGTCCCCGCACGAAAAGGAGAAGCCATGTCGAGAAATCCGCTCCACGTTCGCCAGCAGTTCGCAGGCTCCGCGCTCCGCCGCGCCTGCGCCGTCGCCTGCTGCCTCGTCGCCGTCGCCGCCGCGCTCACGCTCTCGCCGCGCGGCGGGCGGGCCGCCGCGCCCGCGAGCGGCACGGTCACGACCGCCAACACGCCCGCGAACCCGCTCCGCTTCACGGCCGGGCCGTTCAACGTCCCGAACCCGACCGGCTTCGCCGGCGAGTTGCAGTGCACCGCCGCCACGCCCTGCGACGACTACACGCTCAACGTGGACGTGCCCGACGGCTTGAACGACACGAACGAGGTACGCGTCCTCGTGCAGTGGCCGAACGCGAGCGCCGACTTCGACCTGCGCGCCTACGTGCGCAACGCCGACGGCACGGCCGGCCCCGAAGTCACCGGCTCCGGCACTTCGGCCGACCCCGAAATCATGCTGCTGCCGGCCATCAAACGCTCTTACATCATCCGCATCGTCCCGTTCGCGCCGCTGAACCAGAGCGTCAGCGGCGCGGTCACGTTCGAGCCGAAGGCGTCGAACTTCACGGCCGGCACGGGCACAGCGCCGCAATACCAGAACTACCCGGCGCAGAACGGGCTGGGCACGAGTTCCGGCGAGCCGTCCATCGGCATCAACTGGAAGACCGGCAAGGTCATGTTCAAGGCCGGCTTCCAGACCTTGCGCGTCACCTTCGACGACACCCAGTCGCCCGCGACCGCGACGTGGGAAGACAAGACGCCGCCGACTTCGATTGATCCGGCCGGCCTCGATCCGATCCTCTTCACCGACCCGATTACGGGCCGCACCGTCGCCTCCGAGCTGACCGGCGGCACGAGCCTCTCCTCCGTGACCGACGACGACGGCGACACCTGGATACCGGAAGAGGGCGGCCCGCTCACCTCCGGCGTCGATCACCAGACCATCGGCGGCGGCCCCTACGCGCCGCCGCTCACCGGCACGGCCGTCTACCCGCGCGCCGTCTACTACTGCTCGCAGGACGCGGTGACGGCCTTCTGCGCGCGCTCCGACGACGGCGGCTTGACCTACGGCCCGACCGTCCCGATGTACGTGCTCACCTGCGGCGGCATCCACGGGCACGTCAAGGTCGCGCCCGACGGCACGGTCTACGTGCCGCACCGCTCCTGCGGCGTCAACCAGGGCGTCGCCGTCTCCGAGGACAACGGGCTGACCTGGACGGCGCGCGTCGTCGCCGACACCGACCCGACGACTTCGACTTACGACAGCCTGCCCGGTCACTGGGACCCTTCGGTCGGCATCGGCAGCAACGGCACGGTCTACTTCGGCTACGATCACGCGGACGGCACGGCGCACGTCGCCGTCTCGCACGACCGCGGGCGCACCTGGGTCAACGACCAGAACGTCGGCAAGCCGTTCAACGTGCTCGACACGGCCTTTTCGGCCGTCGTGGCGGGCGACGACGACCGCGCGGCTTACGCCTTCCTCGGCTCGAACCGGCCGAGCGGCGACACGGCGGCCGTCTGGCGGCTCTACGTCGCCACGACCTACGACGGCGGGCACTCCTGGCACACCGTCCTCGCCACGCCCAACGATCCCGTCCAGATCGGCGGCATCTGCTTCGAGGGCTTCGGCGTCGGCGCGTGCCCGCGCGGCGACCGCAACCTGCTCGACTTCATGGACGTGCAGGTGGATAAGCAGGGCCGCGTGCTCGTCGGTTACGCCGACGGCTGCGTCGGCTGCACCACCGAGTCCGGCTCGCGCTCAGACCTCGCCACCATCGCGCGCCAGACCTGCGGGCGGCGCTTGTTCCAACAGTACGACCCGACCTCGGACGACTGCGGCGCGCAGCCCACGCCGACGCCGACGCCCACGCCCGCGCCCGTCGTTGATTCCTGCGACGGCGTGAACGTCGTGACCGACGCGGCCGGCGACGCGACCAACCCCGGCCCCGGCGGGCAGGGCCCGACCGATCAGGCCGACATCCTCTCCGTCTCGTTCTCGAAGAGCGGCACGGACATCGTCACGAAGATCACGATCAAGAACCTCGGCACGACGCCCTCGCCGGGCACGACCTTCACGTCCTACTACGTCGCCTGGAAGGGGCCGAACGGCACGCTCTACGCGTCGGAGGCCGACGTGGACGCGACCGGCATCGTCTCCTACGGCTACGGCCCGTTCGACGGCACTAACCAACTGAGCACCTACAACTCTACGACCGGCACGTTCACGCCCGGCGCGAACGGCACGATCACGGTCAACGTGCCGATGAGCGGCGTCGGCAGCCCGACCATCCCGATCACCGATCCGGCCGCCGCGGCGGCCGTCAACGAGCCTTACGCCGTGACCATCGCCGGCCAGGGCGCGTTCGGCGCGGGTCTCGTCTACAACGCGCCGATGGATCGCACCAACTCTGGCCCGCGCTGGGCCGTCTGCCCCGCCGGCACGCCGACGCCGACCGCGACGCCGACGCCCACGCCCACGCCCACCGGCGACAACCCGGCCTGCCACGTGCCCGGCATCTCGGTCGTGACCGACCCGGCGGGCGATCAGACCGGCGCGCCCGCCGCCAACCAGTCGCAGGACATCCGCGACGTGTCCATCGCCGAGCAGTATCCGGGCGGCAACGCGCAGCTCGTCGTGACGATGAAGGTGGCGGCGCTCGATCCGGCGACGATGACGCCCAACGCGAGCTGGCGCACCAGCTTCAACGCGCAGCACGCCGACAACTCGACGACCACCTACTTCGTCTCGGTGGCCAACAACTCGGCGGCCAACCCGGCCGGCATCTCCTACAACTACGGCTTCGTGGACACCACGGGCGCGAGCGCGATCTCGCGCACCGTCGGCACGGCCGACGGCGGCAGCCTCAACGCGACGAACAAGACCCTGACCGTCACGCTCAGCCTCAACAAGCTGAAGAAGCCCGTCGCCGCGACGGGCGGCGCGACGCTCTCCGGCCCCGTCGTCGATCTCTCCGCGGGCCGCGTGCTCGGCGCGGTCAACGCCACGACCACCGTCCTCGTCGGCGCGGCCGGCAACGGCCTGAACCAGACGCTCGACTCGACCGGCAACGGCAACTACACGATGATCGGCATCGGCACGTGCGGCACGGGCACTAGCCCGACGCCCACGCCCACGCCCGCGCCGACCGACCCGGCCCTGTCGCCCCGCTTCCAGACCTACGCCGCGCCCAACGGCCTCGGCACGGGCGCGGGCGAGCCGTCGCTCGGCGTCAACTGGCAGACGGGCAAGGTCATGTTCGTCGCCAACCTGCAAACGCTGCGCATCACGTTCGACGACTGCACCTCGCCCGCCAAGGCGACGTGGGAAGACAAGAGCGCGCCCAACTCTTTGCGCAGCCTCGACCCGATCCTGTTCACCGATCACATGCGCGCGGCCGGCGACACGACGCCGAACCGCACCATCGTCTCGCAGTTGACCGGGCAGGACAGCCTCGCGGCTTACACCGACAACGACGGCGACTCCTGGATGCCGTCGCAGGGCGGCGGCATCCCGTCCGGCGTCGATCACCAGACCGTGGGCGCAGGGCCTTACAGCCAGAACGTCACGGGCGTGCCGCCCCAACACCCGCTCTACCCGAACGCCGTCTACTACTGCTCGCAGGAAGCGGTGACGGCCTTCTGCGCGCGCAGCGATGACGGCGGGCTGACGTTCGGCCCCGGCATCCCGATCTACAACCTGACGCAGTGCGGCGGCATCCACGGCCACGTCAAGGTCGCGCCCGACGGCACGGTCTACGTGCCCGACAAGTCGTGCGGCGGCAAGCCTTCGGTCGCGCGCTCGACCGACAACGGCATCACGTGGGCGGTCAAGTCCGTGCCCGACGGCGGCACGACCGGCTTCCTCGTCGATCCGTCGGTCGGCATCGGCGCGGACGGCACGCTCTACCTCGGCTACCAGCACGCCGACGGGCACGCGCGCATCGCCGTCTCGCGCAACCGCGGCGACAGTTGGTCGCCCAGCGTGGACGTGAGCGGCCCGGCCGGTCTCGTCAACACGACGTTCCCCGAAGTCGTCGCGGGCGACTCGGATCGTGCCGCTTACGCCTTCCTCGGCACGTCGGTCGCGGGCAACTACACCGATCCGGGCAGCTACCCGCGCAGCGCGCCGTGGCACTTGTACGTCGCCACCACCGCGAACTTCGGGCAGACGTGGGAACTGACCGACGCGACGCCGACCGACCCCGTGCAGCGCGGCTCGATCTGCAACCTCGGCACGACCGCGTGCCAGGACAACCAGACGACCTACGGCTTCAACGACCGCAACCTGCTCGACTTCATGGACATCACCGTGGATAAGCAGGGGCGCGCGCTCGTCGCCTACCCGGACGGCTGCATCGGCGGCTGCGTCAACGGCACGACCAACTCTTACACGGCGCTCGCCTCGGTCGCGCGCCAGTCCGGCGGGCGGCGCTTGTTCGCCACTTACGATCCGACCGGCGTGACCGCGCCCGGCAACCCGCTCGCGTCCGCGACGGCTGACGCCGACGGCGTCCACCTGACGTGGCTCGTGCCCGACAACGGCGGCGCGCCCGTCACGGAGTACCGCGTCTACCGCCGCACCTCGACGACGGCGCGCGCGCTGCTCGCGCGCGTCGGCACGGCCACAGCCTTCGACGATCAGACGGCGCAGGCCGGCACGACCTACTACTACACGGTGACGGCCGTGAACTCGGCCGGCGAGAGCCAGCCGTGCGCGACCGGCGAGATCACGCCGGTCATCATCGGCGCGACCGGCAACGCCTGCGAGATGCCCGGCGTCAGCGTCATCAAGGACACGGCCGACACGCCGCCCGTCGCGCCCGCCTTGGACATCAAGGAGGTGCTCGTCGCCGAGCCTTACGTGGGCGACGGCAAGGATCGGCTCGCCTTCACCATCAAGGTCGGCGATCTGACGACGGTCACGCCGAACGCCTACTGGTACGTCATCTGGGATTGGGGCACGGGGCCGCGCCAGTTCGTCGAGGCCAAGACGGACGCGTCCGGCGTGTTCAGCTTCGACTACGGCGACGTGGGGCCCGCGCTGCCGATTCCGCCGAGCAGCGTGCCGCCGACCAACACCAACGCGCCGAACCGCAAGGGCGCGGCGCAAGGCATGGTCAACAAACTCGCCGGCACGATCACCATCGTGGTCGAGAACAGCAAGGTCGGCGCGCCGGCCGCCGGGCAGACGTTGACGAATATCAGCCCGCGCACCTTCGGCGCGACGGGCGGCACGAACGTCGTCTCGTCGAGCGCGCTCGACACGACGCCCGCGGCCTCCTACACGCTCGTCGGCAGCAACTTCTGCCGGCAGCAGCGGCCGCCGGTCGCCGTGCTCAGCGCCGCGCCGACGACGGGCACAGTCCCGCTGGGCGTGAACTTCAACGCCACGGCGTCGAGCGACCCGGACGCGGGCGACTCGATTGCGAGCTACACGTTCAACTTCGGCGACGGCTTCATCACGACGCAGACGACGCCGATGGTCGCGCACACCTACACGGCGGCGGGCAGCTACCGCGCCGCGCTGATCGTCAAGGACTCGCGCGGCCGGCAGAGCGTCAACGTCGCCGAGGTGGTCATCACCGTCTCGCCGTAAAGGCCGGCGTCTCTCCCCCCTTTGCGTTCCTTCGCGGCCCCACTTCGCGTCCTTTGCGGTTAAAGGTTTCAGACCTAACCGCAAAGGGCGCAAAGATGGCCGCAAAGGAACGCAGAGGCGCGCGGTTGCGGGAACGAGCGGGCGCGCAATAAACTGGCGCGCATCCGTCATGAGCAAAAAACGAGACCCCAGACAGCCGCAGCCTAAGCCCAGACCGCAGACGAAACAGCCGCCGCCCCCGTCTAAGAACTACCTGCCGCTCGCCATCATCGCCGTCGTGCTCGTCGCGGCTGCGGCGGGCGGCGCGTGGCTGTGGCGTGCGGCGCGGCCCGCGCCCGCTGCGGGCGCACTCGCCAAGGGCGCGCCGGGCGCGCAGCCCGCCCGCGCCGAAGGGCCGGAGGGTGCGCCGCTCGTCCTCGAAGAGTTCGGCGACTACCAGTGCCCGCCGTGCGGGCAATACTTCCCCGAAGTGGAACGCTTGAAGGCAGAGTACGGCGACCGGCTGCGGCTCGTCTTCCGCCACTTCCCGCTGACACAGGCGCACCAGCACGCGCTCGCGGCGGCACACGCCGCAGAGGCCGCCGGCCAGCAGGGCAAGTTCTGGGAGATGCACCGGCAGCTCTACCAGACCCAGGCCGCGTGGTCGAAGGCGGCCGAGCCGCGCGCGCTCTTCGCCGGTTACGCGCAAGGCTTGGGGCTGGACGTGGAACGCTGGCGGCGCGACATGGACGGCGCGGAGGCGGACGCACGGGTCGTCGCCGACCACGAGCGCGGCCGCTCGCTCGGCGTGACGGGCACGCCGACCTTCTTCCTGAACGGGCGCGAGATCGAGGCCAGCAAGCTCAAGTCGCCCGCAGACCTGCGCGCCGCGCTCGAAGCCGCGCTCGCCGGCAAGAGTTTTTGAGTTTCTTAATTCCGCCGCCCGGAGGACTCGTTCAGATGCGCCAACTGCTGCCCTTGGTCTGCGCCGTTTGCCTGCTGGCCCTCGCCGGCTGCACGTCCAACACGACGACGACCACCACACAGCCCGCCGCCCCCGGCGCGCCGCCCGCGACCGGCACGGGCCAGCCCGCCGCGCCCGGCCAGACGCCCGCGCCGGGCCAACCCGTTCCGGCCGCGCCCGGCGCGCCGCAGGCCGCCGGCGCACCCACAGGCCCGAACGCGACCGGCGCACCGGCCGCCAGCGCCGACGCGTGCGGTCTGCTCACCTCGGCCGAGATCAAAGAGGTACAGGGCGAAGAGGTCAAGGATACCAAGGCCAGCCAGCGCAGCGACGCCTCGCTCGCCATCGCGCAGTGCTTCTACACGACGCCGACCTTCACCAAGTCGGTCAGCCTCGAAGTCACGCGCCCCGTGCCCGGCGGGCGCGAAAGCCCGCGCGAGTTCTGGCGCGAACACTTCACCGCCGCCGCCAACGAAGGCCGCGAACGTGAGCACGAACGCGAACGTGAACGCGAGCGCGGCAAAGACAAGGACAAAGAGAAAGAGCGCGAGCGTGAACGCGAACGCGAACGGCGCGGCGGCGAGGAGGAAGAAGAAGAGGGCGCGCCGCCGCAGCGCGTCACGGGCATCGGCGACGAGGCTTACCTGATCAACAGCCGCGTCGGCGGCGCGCTCTACGTCCTCAAGGGCGACAAGTTCCTCCGCGTCGGCATCGGCAGCGGCGACAACGACGCCACCCGCCAGAAGAAACTCCGCGCCCTCGCCCAAAAAGCACTCGCCCGCCTCTAACACGCGCTGACAAACGATGCCGCCCCACTAACCCGAAGGGCGCGCTTCTCTCAAGCGCGCCCTTCTCTTTTCTGCTTTGTCGTATTAGCGCGCCCCATCTCACGCCACCATAAGCCGCCCCACGCCAGCTTAGCCCCGAGGGAAACCATAGCACTCTATTTATCGCCCCGCGCCTCTGGCAACGCGGCGAGATCGGCAAGGTGATCGACTACTGCCTGCACGACATTCACCTGACCAAGCGCCTGCTCGACCGCGTCATCCGCACCGGCGCGCTCGCCGACCCGCGAGACCGCGCGCGCACTCTCTACGTCCGCAAACCAGGAGCACAGATATGAAGCCAGTGACACCAGTCATCCCAGGTTCAACCGCCCGAGAAATCGTCTACGCGAAAGACCAGCCGGAATATCAGCCGCTGCCCGCCATCAGCCGCCGCGGAATCAACTACGCTACGGCCAAGCTCTCGATGACAAGCCGGCGACGTCGCCCTATATCCGTGGCGCTTTTCATTGACCCGGCGCGAGAAGGGGCATAAACTGTGCCCGTCCTCGCGTCCCCTAACCACACTTGAAAGGAGAATCCCCAGGTGTCCAAATACCGACAAACCATCCTGCGCGCCGCGCTCCTGTGCCTGCTCGCTGTGGTCGCCTGCAAGGCGCTGCGCGCCTTGTGCACGGCGTCTCGCGCCGCCGCCCCCGCGCAGACGCAGCTCGTCATCAAGCTCGACCCGTGGCGCGACGAGCCGGCTTCGTTCGAGAGCCTGACCCTCGACGGGCAGACCCTCGCCCCAGGCCGCCCCTTCGCCGCGACCGCGGGCTGGCTCGACCGCCTGCGCATCACCGTCAAGAACACGAGCGACCGTCCCATCGCGAAGCTGACGGCCGAGATCAACGTCTCCGGCGGCGACGGCGCGCCTGACGTGCCGCGCCCCTTCTCCTACAACATCAACTGCGCGGACGCGGGGGCGCTGCCGCCGATTGCGCCGGGCGAGACGGCGGCGCTCCGGTTCCAAGGCCGGCTGCCCGACGACAACGAGTTCGACACTCACCCCTTGGCGCTCCGTTTTGATCACGTCTATTGGGACGACACGCACGCCTGGATCAAGGGGATGGAGTTCGAGTACCGGCCCGAGCGCAAGGTGTGGACGCCACTGCGCCGCGCCGCCGCGCGCTACCAAGCGCCCGCGGGCGTGCGCGTCCGCAAGGCCGCCTTATTGGTCATCTGCGACAGGGGCGTGAGGGACTACACGAATCACGACTGCTCCGCCTCCTGCTTAAGCCACTACTGTAAATACAGCACCCGAACCTCGTCGGCTGTTCGCAGGTGCCCTTGGGCGATTGCATATATAAGGCGGTCTCCACGACCTTCATCTGCGCGACGGACTATTGCGACCTCCTTTATTGCAACAACGAGCGCCACGTCGCCTCGGACAGCGGCCCTTGCACGCCGCCCGGCGAGTCGCCCATCCTCGTGGACGTGCTCGGCGACGGGTACAGCTTGACCGACTGGGCGGGCGGCGTTGACTTCGACATCGACGCCGACGGGCGCGCCGACTCCGTGGCGTGGACGGACGCGCGCTCGGATGACTCCTTCCTCGCCTTAGACCGCAACGGCAACGGCCGGATTGACGACGGCACGGAGCTGTTCGGCACGCACACGCCGCAGCCGGCGAGCTTCGCGCCGAACGGCTTCAAGGGGCTGGCGGTCTTCGACGACAACCACGACGGGGCGATCACGAGCGCCGACGCGGTCTTCGAGCGGCTGCTCTTGTGGCGGGACGAGAACCACGACGGGGTGAGCCAGCCGCGGGAGTTGTACTCGGTGGCGCGGCTCGGCGTGCGCTCCATCTCGCTCGCCTACCGCGTGAGCGCGCGGCGCGACCGCTACGGGAACCTCTTCCGCTACCGCGGCGACGTCGAGGGACTCCAGCGCGGGCGGCCGAGCGCATACGACGTCTTCCTGCGCCGCAGTTAAAGGGGATGTGATCTGTAACGCCCGACAGGCGTGCCCTTCTTTGCTCTGGGAATAGAGGGGCGAAAAATTTCTGCGCGGCGCGAAAAAATTGGTTGAATAGTCTTCTATGAGTTGGAGGCTATTTACACGATAATGCTCAGAATTCTATTTTGACTCTGTCAATATTTCTCTCCTATGACGTACCTACCCCATACCATAATTCCTACGACTATCGTGTTTCATTGAGGATCATTATCGTGTATCCCCTCCGGGCGTGCGCCAGGCAGTTGGTGGCGGCGCGGCGGGCGCGGGCCTAGGCGGCGCTGAAGCGGCGGAGCCGGCCGGACTTCTGGGCGGGCTTTTCGTTGCAGGATCGGGTCGAGGCCTACGAGGCGCGCTACATCAGTCGGGCGCTGATGGCGGCGGAGGGGAGTGTGAGCCGTGCGGCGCGGCTGTTGGGGCTGAAGCATCACGCGTCTTTGGCGATGTTGTTGAAGGGGCGGCACAGGGGGCTGGCGCACCTGCGGACGCCGGCCGAGCGGCGCAAGCAGAGCCGGAAGCGGGCGCGCGGGCGGCACGCGGCCAAGCTGCACGAGGGGCCGTTTGCGGCGCGGGCGGTGCGCATCCTGCACGCGGAGGACGACAGGCTGGTGGCGGATACGGTGCGCGAGACGCTGGCGCTGGAAGGCTGGCAGGTCGAGACGGTCGGGGCGGGCGTGACGGCGTTGCGGCGGCTGACCGGCGAGGACAACTACGACCTGCTGCTGCTCGACAACGAGTTGCCCGGCGTCAGCGGCGTGGAGTTGGCGCGTGCCGCGCGGCGGCTCGAACACCGCCGACACACGCCCATCGTCATGCTCTCGGCCGCCGACGTGCGGGCGCAGGCCGAGCGGGCCGGCGTGGACGCCTTCCTGCGCAAGCCCGACGACGTGCCCAAGCTCGCCGAGACGATTGCCCGCCTGCTGACTCCGGCGGAGCGCCGCTGACTCTCGCTCCTCTTTATCGCGCCATCGGCTCACTTTCCTCCGGCTCACTTTCTTCGTCATTCTGAAACCCGCGCCGGGCCGTGCCCGTACACAGGACTTAAGTTTGTCGCGGCCTGCCTGCCCGAGTTCGTCCGCCTTTTCGTTTCCGCCGCCGGTCGTTGTAGGATCGGGGCGCAGAAATTACGTGAGGCGGGCCCCCTCGACCCGGCGGGTCGCCGCCCCGAAATCAAGCCCTGAACAAACGTTCTTTTGGAGGTGTTATGAAGGCTCTCGTTCGTCTCTTCGCGGTTGCGCTGTTGTGCGGCGCGCTCCTCGCGCCCGCGGCCGCTGCGCCTGCGCCCGCGCCCGCCGCGCAACGCGCGGCCGCCGGCTTCAACGTGCCCGTCACTTACTACAAGCTGCCCAACGGCCTGCGCGTCGTGCTCTCGCCCGACACGAGCGCGCCGACCGTCGCGGTCGCCGTCTACTACCGCATCGGCTTCCGCATCGAGCCGCGCGACCGCACCGGCTTCGCGCACCTGTTCGAGCACCTGATGTTCCAGGGGTCGCAGAACCTCGGCAAGCTCGAATTCATCCGCCTCGTCCAGCAGAACGGCGGCATCCTCAACGGCTCGACCCGCTTCGACTTCACCAACTACTTCGAGATTCTGCCCGCGCACAAACTCGAAACCGCGCTCTGGGCCGAGGCCGACCGGATGCGCGGACTAAAGATCACAGACGAGAACCTGAAGAACCAGCAGGGCGTCGTCGGCAACGAGGTCAAGGTCAACGTCCTGAACACGCCTTACGGCGGCTTCCCCTGGCTCGACATGCCGCAGTACGCCAACTCGAACTGGTACAACGCGCACAACTTCTACGGCGAGCTGAAAGACATCGAGGCCGCGACGCTCGAAGACGCGCAGAAGTTCTTCAACACCTTCTACGCGCCCAACAACGCCGCGCTCGTCGTCGTCGGCGACTTCAAAGAGGCGGACGCGCGCGCCATGATCGCCAAGTACTTCGGCGATCTCCCGAAGGCCGACGTGCCCAAGCTGCCCGACCTGACCGAGCCGCGCCAGGACAAGGAGAAGCAGGCCCGTAAGTCCGACCCACTCGCGCGCCGCCCCGCCTACGCCTTCGCCTACCACATGCCCGAACGCAACACGCCGGAGTTCTACGCCATGGGCGTGCTCGACCAACTCCTCTTGCAAGGCGAAGACAGCCTGCTCCATCAAGAACTGGTCAAGCGCCGCGCCTACACCGACTCCGTCTCGGGCGGCATCAACCTGCTCGGCAACCAGTTCGACTACGACGGCCCGATGCTCTGGATGGGGTCGCTCATACACGATCCGGGCGTGACGCCCGAACAGATCACGCAGGCCCTCGACGCCGTCATCTCGCGCGTGCAGACGCAGCCCGTCAGCGAGACCACGATTGAGCGCGCGCGCACCAAACTGCGCTCGGACTTCTACGACACCGTGGGCCAGCTCAACGGCTTCGGCCGCGCCGACCTGCTCGCCAGCTTCGCGCTCTTCGACGACAACCCGGCGCGCATCAACACGCTCGAAGCCGAGTTCCGCAAGGTCACGCCCGCGCTCGTCCAGCGCACGGCGCGCGAGTACCTGCGCGCGACCAACCGCACCGTCCTCGTCGTCGAGCCGAAGCCGGCCGGCACGACCGAGTAGGCTCGCAAGGCCATTGCCTTCAGGGAGATTTTTATTATGTCGAACAAATTTTCGCGCACCGTTTTAGTCGCGGCGTTCGTGCTGGCGGCGCTCGCGCCCGCCGCCTTCGCGCAACAGCCCGCGCCGCAGAAGCAGACGCCGCCCGCGGGCGGCAAGCCCCTGCCCTTCACGCTGCCGCGCAAAGAGACCTTCACCCTGCCCAACGGCTTGCAGGTGACGATGGTGCCTTACGGCTCGATCCCGAAGGTCGCCGTCTCGGCCGTCGTCCGCGTCGGCAACGTGAACGAGGCGGCCAACCAGACGTGGCTCGCCGACCTGACCGTTGATCTGATGAAAGAGGGCACGAAGACGCGCAGCGCCGAGCAGATCGCCGAAGAGGCCGCGCGCATGGGCGGCAGCCTCAACGCCGGCGTCGGCGTTGACCTGACGACCGTCAGCACGGACGTGCTCTCGGAGTTCGGCCCCGAAGCGGTCGCGCTCATCGCCGACGTGATGCAACAGCCCGTGCTGCCCGAAGCCGAGTTGGCGCGCTTGAAGAAAGACTACCTGCGCCGCATCGCCGTCGCGCACACACAGCCCGGTCAACTCGCCTTCGAGCGCTTCCGCCAACTGCTCTACCCGAACCACCCCTACGGGCGCGTCTTCCCGTCCGAGGAACTGCTCAACGGCTACACCATCGCCGACGTGCAGAAGTTCTACGGCGAGAACTTCGGCGCGGCGCGCACGCACGTCTACGTGGCCGGGCAGTTCAACCCGGCGCAGATGCGCAAGGCCGTCGAGCAGGCGTTCGGCGGCTGGGCCAGGGGCAGCGCGCCGGTCGAGAACGTGCCGAAGCCGGTCACGCAGCGCACCATCCATCTGATTGACCGGCCCGACGCGGCGCAGTCCACCATCTACCTGGGGCTGCCGATCATCAACCCGAGCAACCCCGACTACGTGGCGCTGCAAGTGACGGACGCGCTCCTGGGCGGCTCGTTCGCCTCGCGCATCACGGCGAACATACGCGAGGCGAAGGGCTACACCTACTCGCCTTCGAGCCAGGTCTCGACGCGCTTCCGCGACGCCTACTGGGTCGAGATCGCCGACGTGACCACGGGCGTGACCGGGCCGTCGCTCAAGGAAATCTTCTACGAGATCGAACGGCTGCGCGCCGAGCCGCCGACCGAGGCCGAACTGCAAGGCATCAAGAACTACCTGGCCGGCCTCTTCGTCATCCGCAACTCTTCGCGCCAGGGGATCATCAACCAACTCTCGTTCCTCGACCTGCACAAGCTGCCGGACACCTACCTGAGCAACTACGTGCAGAACGTCTTCGCGCTGACGCCGCAGGACGTGCGGCGCGTCGCGCAGACCTACCTGCTGCCCGACAAGATGACCATCGTCGTCGTCGGCGACCGCCAGAAGATCGCCGACCAACTGACGCCCTTCGGCCAGATCGCCGACAACAAGTAGGCCAGCCCGACAGACAACGCGGCGGCCGGCGTGTGCGACGCCGGCCGCCGCTTGCTTTGAGGCTGCACGGGGGCTTGAACGGTTTCGGGCACTACGCGAAATTTTTACGGCGGCGTGAGCCGCGCGGGCGACTTAATGCGCGTTACCTGTTGAGGTGTTTTCACGCACCCGGTCGCGCCCGCGCGACCAACGCCGAGCGGACGATTTCCACCGTCCCGCCGGCTCATCAAGGAGGCCATCAAGTTATGCAGCGCAATTTTAACTTCGCCGGTATGAGTCGCCATTTTAGCGTCGCCGCCCTGGGGCTGCTGCTGCTCTCGGTCGCGCCCGCGGCGCGCGCCGATCTGAAGGTCAAGCAGAAGAGCACCTTCGGCGGGCAGAGTTTCGAGAGCACCGTCCTGATCAAAGGCGCGCGCCAGCGCAGCGAGTCCCAGGCGGGCGCGGGCCAGGTCAGCATCATGCAGTGCGACCTGCGCCGCACGCTCATGCTCAACGAGCAGACGCGCCGCTACTTCGTCTACCGCGACGCCGACGCCGCGCCCGGCGCGACCGACGCGACAGCCGCCGCCCACACGGCCGCCCCCGCCCGCCGCGGCGGCACGGTCACCTACACGACCAACATCACAGACACCGGCGAGCGCCGCCAGATGTTCGGTCTCACCGCGCGCCACCTGAAGACGAAACTGACCGTCGAGCCTTCGGCCGACGCCTGCGACCAGAACCCTCTGCGGCTGGAAACCGACGGCTGGTACACCGACGCCGAGTTCGGGCTGAACTGCCCGTCCGAGTTGAGCGCGCAGATGCCGCGCCCGCCCGTCGCGGCCGGCGGCTGTCAGGATCGCGTCGTCACCAAACAGACGGGCACGGGCCGGCTCGGTTACCCGCTACAGGTCACGACCACCATCTACGGCCCCGACGGGAGCGTCACCTCCACGTCCAGCACAGAGGTCGTCGAGCTGTCGCGCGCGCCGCTCGCGGCCGCGCTGTTCGACGTGCCCGCCGGCTACACCGAGGTCAAGAGCACGCAGGAGTTGTACGGGCTGCCGACGGGCGACGCGGCGGGCGACACGACGGGCGCTGTTGAATCGGCGGCCGAACCGGCCGCGGCCTCTGAGGCGGCCGCGGCGGCCGCGGCGAAGCGCCCCGGCGGCGTCCGCGTCGGCGTCGCGCAGGTCAAGAACCTAACGGACAAGACGGTCGCGCCCGACGCGGCGCGCGCCCACCTCGTCAGCGCGCTCGCCGACGCCGGTCTCGAAGCCGTGCCCTTGAACGCCTACACGCCCGCCGCGCTCGACGCCGAGGCCAAACAGAAAGCCTGCGACTTCGTGCTGACGACGGACGTGACCGCCCTGAAATCTTCGGCCGGCGGCAAGCTCGGCGGCCTGTTCGGCCGCGCGGCGGGTCTCGGCGGCGGCGGCGCGGGCAGCACGGAGGCCGCCATCAGCTACAAGCTGACGCCGGTCGGCGGCGGCGCGGCGCAACTGCAAGCCAGCGCCAACGGCAAGGGCGACGGCGACGCCGCCGGTCTCAACGCCGCCCTCGACAAAGCCGCCCAGGCGGTCGCCAAGCAGGCGCGCAAGCAGTAATGAGTAGACGCGGCGCGGGCGCGCCCGCGCGCCGAAACGAAAAGCCGGCGATCATCTCGCGGATGATCGCCGGCTTCGACTGCACAGCGCATACGGGACTCGAACCCGTGATCTCTGCCTTGAGAGGGCAGCGTGTTAACCGACTACACCAATGCGCCGGATGAACTGTCGTCAAAGACGAGCCGCCTTTGACTGGCGGGATTATACCGAACGGCTCGGCCCGTGTCCACCGACAAATAGTCCTTGCGGCGCGGCGGCGGACGCCCTACAATTAGCCATCACTCCATCGCCCAGCACGGGGAGGTCGAGGTCGTCACGTCTCCTCCCCGCTTTTGCAAAGTCAGGCAATGGCACTTGCACAGTAAGCGCTTCAGACCCTACCACCCACCGGGCGGTTTCAACGTGCTCGCGTTAGTGACTAATACGCGGAGAGGATAACCAGGAATGCCGAAGTTACGGGGTAGTCTGGCGACGCCCGAAGTAAAAGCGGAGTGGACGCGTGCCTACGAAATATACTTACAGGCTCCGGGTGACCCCTACGACAAGAAGAACGACCGCACCGAGCGGATCACCTACGTGGCGCAGAAGCTGCACCTGACGCGCAAGCAGGCCAAGCGGCGGGTGCGCAACTACGAGGCGTGGCAGCGGAACATCAAGAAGGGGCTAGTGACGCCGTAAAGCCCCGCCCCCGCGCTCCACCCGACGGCCAACGTCCTTGTGGCTTCATCCCCTGCGCCACGGTTAAGGCCCGACCCGCAGCGGCGCGCGCCGGCCGCCCCGGTCGTAGTGTGCCCGACGGCGGCCGCGGCCGGCCCGTACCCGCCGGCCGCGCCGCCACGCCATTACCCGGCGCGGCGTCAGTACAAATAATCTTGCACGCACTGCCGCCCCCCCGCTCCGGCACTTTGTCGCGCCGCCCGTCCATATTAAATAACCGCGCGGCCCGGCCGCGTCACGCTTCGCGGTGACGCGCGCCACACGCGCCCGCCCGTTTTTCAGACGCGCATCGCCCCGGTGTTATACTGTGCGTGGCCGCGCGCGCAAGCAGTTCTCGGTGCCGCGGCCGTCGAAGCGTATGCGGACACTTTCAGCTCTCCCGCCAGACACACTTCGGGTCACGCCCACGCGGCCAGCTTATGCAGCACACTTTGCTCGACAGCAGCGCTAGCGCGTCGCCGGCCGACGCCGCCCGCGCCGACTTCCCGCTCGGCGTCGCGGGCTTCACCTACGCCGACCTCTACCGGCCCCAACGGCTGCGCGCGCTCGCCGAAGCCTTCTACGCCGAACTGGCCCGCGCGGACGCGCCGCTGCACGAGCGCTTGCTGGCGTACACGGCGGCGCGCGGCGCGAACCTCGCCGGCACGCGGGCCGAGTCCGAGTTGCTCATCGCCGCCGCGCCGCACCTGGCCGCGTTCGTCGCGCGGCTGTTCGGCGTCGAGCGCGAGCGCGCCGCGCACGCGGCGGCCGTCAAGGCGCAAGACCCTGTCTTCCAGTTCAAGACGTTCGTCACGCGGCGCGCGCTCAAGAAGTTTCCGCCGGAGCAGGCGTTGACGTTGGACGCCGCCGCGGCCCAAGACGCACTCGCGGCCCTGCGCCGCGCCGCCGGCCCCGACACGCTCGCGTCGGACGAAGAACTCGGCGTCGCGCAGACCGTCACGCGCCTGCTCGCGTGGGAGAAGGCGCTCGACACGGCCGCCGCGGGTAAGCCGGTAGACGAGGCCGAAGCGGCCGCCGTCCGGCACGACGTGCAGGTCGCGCGCCGCCGCGTTGACGAAGACACGCGCGCGCGCCTCGCGCCGTTCGTTGATGAGAGTGTGGCTGATCCGGATCACGCGTTCGTCAAGACGGCGCTGCGGCTCGCGGAAGCTTGGGCCGCGGCGCACGCCACGCAGGACGCGGCGCGCGCGCGCGTCCGCGGCTGGGTCTCGTTCCACTTCCCACACCCGCTCGACTACGAACACCTCGTCCAACTCGAACGCCCCGACGCGGAACTGCCGGAACTGCTGCGCGGGCTGGACAAGAACCTGCGTCGCCGCGACGGCTTCGCGCTGACCGACGCGCGCGCCACGCCGCGCGCCGCGCTCGACGAAGTCCACTACTGCCTCTACTGCCACGAGCGCGACAAGGACTCGTGCTCGAAGGGCTTGCGCGAGGGCGCGTCGAACACGGGCGCGTTCAAGCGCAACCCGCTCGGCATCGTGCTCGAAGGCTGCCCGCTCGACGAGAAGATTTCCGAGATGCACGTCTGCCAGCGCGAGGGCGACTCCGTCGCCGCGCTCGCGCTCGTCATGATCGACAACCCGCTCTGCCCCGGCACGGGCCACCGCATCTGCAACGACTGCATGAAGTCGTGCATCTTCCAGAAGCAGGAGCCGGTCAACATCCCGCAGGCCGAGACGGGCGTGCTGACCGACGTGCTCAAGCTGCCTTACGGCTTCGAGATTTACTCCTTGCTCACGCGCTGGAATCCGCTCAACGCCAAGCGCCCTTACGCGCTCCCTTACAACGGGCGCAACGTCCTCGTCGTCGGTCTCGGCCCCGCCGGCTACACGCTCGCGCACTACCTCTTGAACGAAGGCTTCGGCGTCGTCGGCATTGACGGTCTGAAGATCGAGCCGCTCAACGAGGAACTGACGGGCGACGGCGGGCGGCACGTGCCGCGCGCCGTCCGCGACGTGCGTGAGCTTGAAGGGCCTTTGGAGACGCGCGTGCTCGCAGGCTTCGGCGGCGTCTCCGAGTACGGCATCACTGTACGCTGGGATAAAAATTTCCTCACGCTCATCCACCTCACGCTCGCGCGCCGCGCCGGCTTCCGCGCTTACGGCGGCGTCCGCTTCGGCGGCACGCTCGCCGTCGAAGACGCCTGGGCGCTCGGCTTCGATCACATCGCCGTGGCCACGGGCGCGGGCCGGCCCACGATCATCGCCATGCGCCACAACCTCGTGCGCGGCATACGCAAGGCGTCCGACTTCCTGATGGCCTTGCAACTGACCGGCGCGTTCAAGCGCGACGCGCTGGCGAACCTCCAAGTGCGCCTGCCCGCGGTCGTCATCGGCGGCGGGCTGACCGCCGTAGACACCGCGACGGAGTTGTTCGCCTACTACCCCGTGCAGGTCGAGAAGCTGCTCGGCCGGCACGAGGAGTTGGTCAAGGAGTTCGGCGAAGCAGACATCTTCGCGCGCTTCGACGCCGAAGAGCGCGCCGTCTACGAAGAGTTCCTCGCGCACGGGCGCGCGGTGCGCGAGGAGCGCGCGCGCGCCGCGGCCGCGGGCGAAGCGCCGGACTTCGTGCCGCTCGTGCGCGCGTGGGGCGGCGTCGCCATCGTCTACCGCAAGCGCTTGCAGGACTCGCCCGCCTACCGGCTCAACCACGAGGAGGTCGTCAAGTCGCTCGAAGAGGGCATCGCGTTCGTCGAGAACATGACGCCGGTCGAAGCCGTGGCGGACGAGCACGGCGCGGTCGCGGCGCTCGTCTTCGAGCGGATGCGGCAGGACACGGAGACGAAGAAGTGGCGGGCGTCGGGCGAGTTGGTGCGGCTGCCGGCGCGCACCGTCTGCGTCGCCGCCGGCACGAGTCCCAACACGATCTACGAGAAGGAGCGCCCCGGCACGTTCGCCTTGGACGAGTGGCGCGAGTTCTTCGCGCCGCACAAGATCGAACGCGGCGACGACGGCGCGTGGCGGCTCGCGCCCGCCGCCAAGGGCGAGCGCGCCTTCTTCACCTCTTACGCCGACGAACGCGGGCACTTCATCAGCTACTACGGCGACAACCACCCGGTCTACGCCGGCAACGTCGTCAAGGCGATGGCCTCGGCCAAGCACGGCTACGAGCAGGTGGCCGCACTCTTCGCCGCCGACATCGCCGCGGCGGAAGCGGCTGCCGTAGAACAAACTGACGAACAAGATGCGCGCGCCGATCAGTTCGCACGACTGACGGCGACACTCGACGAAGAGTTGCTCGCGCGCGTGGTGCGCGTGGAGCGGCTGACGCCGACGATTGTCGAGGTCGTCGTGCGCGCGCCGATGCAGGCGCGCAAGTTCCACCCCGGTCAGTTCTACCGCCTGCAAAACTACGAGCGCGACGCGCAGGTCTGGCACGACACCAAGCTGCTCATGGAAGGTCTCGCGCTCACCGGCGCGTGGGTGGACAAGGCCGAAGGCTTGCTCAGCCTGATCGTCCTTGAGATGGGCGCGTCCTCGCGCCAGTGCGCGCTGCTCAAGCCCGGCCAGCCGGTCGTCGTCATGGGGCCGACGGGGACGCCGACCGAGATTCCGACCGGCGAGACCGTGCTGCTCGCGGGCGGCGGCTTGGGCAACGCCGTCCTCTTCTCCATCGCGCGCGGGCTGCGCGAGGCCCGCTGCCGCGTCGTCTACTTCGCCGGCTACAAGCGCGGCGAAGACCTCTTCAAGCGCGAAGAGATCGAGGCCGCGACCGATCAGGTCATCTGGTCAACCGACACGGGCGCGGTCGTCGCGCCGCGCCGCCCGCAGGACGCACACTTCCGCGGCAACATCGTCCAGGCGATGAAGGCTTACGCCGAGGGGCGGCTCGGCGCACAACTCTTCGACCTGCGCACGGTGGATCGCATCATCGCCATCGGCTCCGACCGCATGATGGCCGCCGTCAAGCAGGCGCGCCACGACGCGCTCGCGCCGCACCTCAGCCCCAGGCACGTCGGCGTCGGCTCGATCAACAGCCCGATGCAGTGCATGATGAAAGAGGTCTGCGCCCAGTGCCTGCAACGCCACGTTGACCCTGAAACCGGCGCGGAGTCGTTCGTCTTCTCCTGCTTCAACCAGGATCAGCCCCTCGACCGCGTAGACTTCCAACACCTCAACGCCCGGCTGCGCGCCAACACCGTCCAGGAGAAACTCGCCAACCTCTGGCTCGACAAACTGTTCAAGGAAGCGGCCGCCGCGGCCCCGTAAGGCGGTTAGCTGTTCACTTGATGGTTGTGACGTTTGAACTGAGGATCAGCCAGCGCCCGTCGCGCTTGATGAACTGATCGGTGAATTTCTGCCTGATCGTGACCATGACGTTGGCGGACTGTGCGCGGAGGGCGGCGACGCCGCTGAGCGTCGCCGTGTCGCCGCTGACGCTGAGCGCGACGCTGTCATAGCTGTAGGAGCGCAGTAGCGGCTGCGGCTTAACGGCGGCCAGGAGTTGCGTCTTGTTGTAGGTCTTCCCGTCCTGCGTCTGCGTGAATTCGTCGGCCATCATGGGCGCGAGTGCGGCGCGGTCGCCCTTAATCGCGCTTTCGAAGGCCTTGCGTTCGAGGGCCAATAGTTCTTGCAAGAGTTGGTCGGGCGCGGCCGCGGGCGGGTGCGTGCCCGCGCCGCCGTCGCCCGCCGCGGCGGGCGACGGCGGGCTTATCGTCCGGTCTGGCTCGGCGGGGGCGGCGGCCTGCGGCTCGACGGGGACTTGGAGCAGTTGTTGGATGAGTTGGAAGAGGGCCGTCAGGTCCTGCTGGCACACGTCGCAGAAGGCCGTGTTGACTGTGCTGCCCGCTTTTTTGCTGATGTAGGCGTCCGGCAGGTGGAAGTTGTAGGTCTTGCGGTCTTCCTTCTTCTCCTTCTGAATCCCCACCTTGACGCGCAGGCGGCCGCCGTAGGTTAGCTCGGTCACGAGTTCGTAAATCCGGCTGAAGGGCACGGCGAAGTCGTGCCCGGCCTGGCTGGTCGAGTGGAACTCGAACAGGTTGCGGCTGAAACTCAGCGCGCCGTCGCAGAACGCGTCACCCGACAGGAAGATGTAGTGGTGGTGCTTGATGGGGATGTCGATCCGCTCGCCGAGCGCGAGGGCCTTGGTGAGATAGGGCGTGCTGTTCGCGTAGCGCTTCTGGTTAAGGAAGCTCAGCCCGAGCAACAGGTTCGCGCGCGGGTTGTCGGGCTGCGCCGCGAGAATCTCGCGCCCCGCTTTGACGACGGCGTCGTAACGGCGGTCGCCGTAGTCCAACTCGGCCTGCGCCAGCAGGCCGGCGGCGGGGGCCGAAGCGGCGGGCGCGGCGGCGAGGCCGGCGGCGGGACTGACGGTCGCGCCGGGCTGCGCGCGCCGCCGCGCGAGGGGGCTGAAAGTGCCGTTGGGGAAGCGTTCGAGGTAAGCTTGGTAGTCGGCCGGATCGGCGCTGTTTTTGATCGTCTCCCAGAAGCTCATCTCTAACGCCGCGCTGTCGCCGCCGCCCGCCGCGGCCGGAGCGGCCGGGGCGGGCAGCAGGGCCGCGCTCGTGACGGCGACGACCAGTTGTTCCGCCTTGTAGCCTTCGATAATCGCGAAAGGCCGCTGCTGCTTGCCCGCGCCGAGGTCTATGCCGAGGCGCTTCGGCACGACGCCCTGCACGTAGGAGACCAGTTGCGCCAGCGTCACCTCGCCCCGCTCGTTGGCCGCCCCGCCCTTCAGGCCCTCGACCAGTGCCCAAGTGAAATAGCCCTGCTTCTTCTCCGCGTACTCGTAAGCGCGCTGGCCGATGGCCGTCGCGTAGACGGTGGCGAAGGCCTGAACTTCGCGGTTGCGCACGTCGAAGTTAAACCGCGCGTAGGCGGCCGACATCAGATTCGGCGCGTCGGCCCGCCCGCCCGGATCGTTGCGGCAGGCGTCGAGCAGCACGATCACCTGGCCCACGCCCGTCGCCTTGATGCGATCCTTCATGCGCGTCACGCTGACGGCCGTGTCTTCCAGGAAGGCGATGTCGTTGCTGATCTGCGCGTCGGTGGGCAGGAGGTATGCCTGCCCGTTGCGCTCCATGCCGTGTCCGGCGAAGGACACCAGCAGCAGGCCGTCTTTGGGGACGACGGCGGCCAGGTTCGACAGGCGGCGCAGGATGTTGACGCGCGTCGGCTGCCGCTCTTCGGGCTGATCCGTGGCGAGGAGAATAACTTGATCGGCGGGGAAGCCGGCGTAGCGCACGAGCGCGTCGGCCAGGGTGCGCGCGTCGTTGGCCGCCCCGTTGAGCCGGCCGATCTGCGCGTCGCGGTACTGATCGACGCCGATGACGAGCGCCCAGCGCTTGGCCTTATTCGGCAGTTCGGCGACGCCGCCGGGCGGCTGGGGTTGCGTCTGCGCCGCCTCAGTGCGGATGCCGCGTTTGTTCGGCTGACGGTCGGCGGGCGGCGCTTGAGCGTAGCCGGTCGTGGCGGCCGCGAGGAAGATAATAAGGTGAGGGACAAAGCGGCTGGGAGAGCTGAGTTTCATAACACACCTGCATTGGTTGGCTCGGGCTGAAAGGGACGGGGCGAAGTAGTCGCCCGTGAGACCGCTTAGTGACGCGAGCGCACGATAATCATCTCGGAAGCATAAGTCAACCCATAGCGGCGGCCGGCGACGACTGTTTTGGTCGAGCGCCAGCAGGCGCGCGCGGACGTTAGGCGCGGGGCGGAAGTCATCGCACTCAGCCTCGCTCCGACCGCGCGCGCTCGGCGACGAGGCGGCGGTAGGCTTCATCTCTCGTTAGGCCGAGTTCGCGGGCGGCGCGTTTGAGGGCGGCGCGGGGGTCGTGCCCTTCGGCTTCGAGGGCGGCGACGCGGGCGGCGAGCGTCGCGCCGGTCGGCGCGGCGGCGTCTGTTGTTTCGTCCGCGAGCACGTGGCGATCTAT
The DNA here is from genome assembly GCA_036389395.1 of Pyrinomonadaceae bacterium. Taxonomy (GTDB): domain Bacteria; phylum Acidobacteriota; class Blastocatellia; order Pyrinomonadales; family Pyrinomonadaceae; genus QHXQ01. The sequence goes on along the minus strand of DASVPY010000031.1, from coordinate 146,760 downwards.
GACGAGCACCATCTCGCCGCGGGCGGCGTGTGCGGCGGCGAAGCGCGCGGCCAGTTCGCTCAGACGGCCGCGGGCGAACTCTTCGTGCAGCTTGGTCAGCTCGCGCGCGACGCAGGCCTGGCGCTCGCCCAGGACTTCGCGCGCGTCGGCGAGCGTCTGCGCGATGCGGTGCGGGGCTTCGTAGAAGACGAGCGTGGCGGGGAGCGCACGCAAGGTGGCCAGGGCCTGGCGGCGCGCGGCGGGGCGGGCGGGCAGGAAGCCGCCGAAGTAGAACTCGTCGGTCGGCAAGCCGGAGGCGACGAGCGCGGCGACGAAGGCGGCGGGGCCGGGCACGGGCACGACCGCGAGGCCGCGCTCGACCGCCGCGCGCACGAGCCTGTAGCCGGGGTCGCTGACGCCGGGCGTGCCCGCGTCTGTGACGAGCGCGACGGTCGCGCCGCCGGTTAACAGGTTGACCAGTTCGGCGGCGCGCGCGCGCTCGTTGTGCTCGTGGTAGCTGACGGTCTTGGCGCTGATCTGGAAGTGGGTCAGGAGCTTCTGCGTGTGGCGCGTGTCCTCGCAGGCGATCACGTCCGCCGCGCGCAGCACGCGCAGGGCGCGCGCGGTCACGTCTTCGAGGTTGCCGATGGGCGTGGCGACGAGGTAGAGCGTGCCCGCTGTGGCGGCGTCCGACATGCCCGTATGGTAAAGGCAAAGGGCGGCGGGCCAAAGGCTAGAGACGAGAGCGCGGCGGGTCGGTGTCGCCGCGGCCGCTTAGGTGGTGGTTTCGTTTGACGTTGAGTGTGTGCGTGGGGCCGGGTTAACACAGAGTACACAGAGGAGATACAGAGGGCACAGAGTTCTTTCTGTGTCCTCTGTGCCCTCTGTGTTAACCCGGCCGCGCGCCGGCTCTCAGCCTCAGACCGATTGGTCAACCCCCGTCGCTTGGGTGTATGCTGGGCGGCGCTCAAGCACGAACCGATCAGGAGGTTGCGCCGTGAGACACATGCGCGCGTTCGCTTCTTTCGTAATGCCGGCTTTGATGTTCGGCTTGCTGCTCTCGGCCGGAACGGCCGCGCCGACCCAGGATCAGCCGACCATCGCCAAGGACTCGATCCAGGTCACGGCCTTCACCTTCAACGTCTACAAGAAGAATTACGACGTGTGGAGCTGGGTTCCGAGGATGGAGTTCCGCGTCAACGGCCCCATCGCCAGCGGCAGCCAGCTCTACGCCGAGTTCACACAGCCCGGCACGGGCGCGTGGGTGAAGTTCGACTGCCCGACCGAGCAGACGCAGCCGGGCTACTGGTGGAAGACCTCTTGCGGCGGCCGCGACATCCCCGAAGACAAGGGCAGCACCTACACGGGGCCGGTCAGCTTCGCCATCAAGCTGCGCAACGAACTGGCCGGCACGGACACGACGCTCTTCACCGGCAAGATGAAGGTCGGCAAGCACCACTCGAACGAGGCCGGCCCGAAGGCCGTCAACAAGTTCGTCTACTACGTGGATCACGACTGGAACCTGCCCATCGGCTACGTCTACCTGACGCCCGACGACGTGAGCGGCTGGAAGCGCCCGCGGTTCAACCTCGCGTTCTGGGTGCGCGGCGATGCGTACAAGTTCGAGCCGCACCTGTTCTATCAGGGGAAGGAAGTGGGCAAGAAGTTTTTCGAGGGCGAGGAGGTCGGCCGCGCCAGTTGCGAGTCGGACATCGAGAACAACACGACGCTCTCGGTCGAAGACGCCGTGCCGCAGAAGGCCAAGTGGGCGCGCGTCAAGTGCAGCTTCCCGAACGTGTTCGGCTGGGACAAGACGGGCGAAGAGCCGGGCCTCTTCGGGCCGCTCTACCTGCTCAGCGCGAACCCCGGCGAGTACGAGTTCAAGCTGCTGTGGAACAACCACCTCGCGCGCTCGATGAAGTTCACCGTCGGGCCGGAAGGCAAACTCGACAACGGCGTCGCCGCCGCCAACAAGCTCGGCAGCGACCGCGTCATCGTGCCCGTCCAGATCATCGGCGACCAGGACGGCACGTGGGATCGCAACGCCTGGAAGACCGACGCCTTCTACGGCAACCCGCTGACCGGCTTCTCGCCCCCGCAGTAAGACAAGGGCGAGCGGGCATCGGCAGCATGACCCGTCTGTCACGACTTATGAAGAGTGCCGAGATGCGCAGCCAGCCCCGCGCCAGCGCGCGCCTGTTTATCGCTTGCTTGTTGGCCCTCGCCCTGTCGCCGGCCCGCGCGCCGCGCGCGCAGGATCGCGGGCTGACCGCGGGCGGCGCGTCCGCCCCGCAAGTCGCCGCGCGCTTCTACGCGCTCGTCATCGGCAACAACAACTACGCGTCTCTGCCGAAGCTGAAGACGGCGGGAGCGGACGCGCGCGCGGTGGAGAAGCTGCTGCGCGAAGAATACGGCTTCCAGACGAAACTGCTCGTTGACGCCACGCGCACACAGATCGTCTCGGCCCTCTCGGCTTACCGGCGCGAGTTGTCGCCGGACGCCAGCCTGCTCGTCTACTACGCCGGGCACGGTTACAACGACCGCGAGACGGACAAGGCGTACTGGCTGCCCGTGGACGCAGAGCGCGACGACCAGGCGAACTGGCTCATCGCCGACGAGATCACCACCGGCATCAAGGCGATCCCGGCCAAGCACGTACTCGTCGTCGCCGACAGTTGCTATTCGGGGACGCTCACGCGCGGCCTCGGCGACATGCAGCCGCGCCCCGCCGAGCGCGCACAGTTCCTGCAACGGATGGCCGCGGGCAAGTCGCGCACGCTCATCGCCAGCGGCGGCAACGAGCCGGTCGCGGACGGCGGCGGCGGCAGTCATTCGGTCTTCGCCGCGGCCCTGCTCAAAGGCTTGCGCGAGATCGGGCGCGGTCAGTTCACGGCCGGCGAGCTGTACAACAACTACGTGTTGGAGGCGGTGGCGGGGCGCGCGCAGCAGACGCCCGTCTACGCGCTCCTCCAAAACTCCGGGCACGAGAGCGGCGACTTCGTGTTCGTCCGCGTGAAGGTGGGCGACAAGACCGTCGAAGTCACGGTCAACACGCCGCCCGCCGCCAGCGCCGATCCGGCGGCGGTCGAACTCTCCATCTGGAACGCGATCCAGGGCAGCACAGACCCGGAGGACTTCAAAGACTACCTGGCGAAATACCCGTCGGGCCGGTTCGTCAGTTTCGCGCGCCGCCGCCTGGCGGCGCTGACGAGCGCGGCCCCGGCCGGCAACGCGGCGCGGCCGCCGGAAGCGAACGCGGGCGGCAGCCCGGCCGCGGCGGCGAAGTACCCCGGCACGAACGACGGCGCGCAGGCCTTGCTCGCGGAGTTCGTCAAACCGGGCGCAGACCTCGTGACGCTCAGCAAGGCCTTGCGCCCGACGCGGGCCGATTACGAGGCCGTCTTCACGCCGGAGTTGGCGGCGCGGGCCGAGACCGTCTACGGGCCGGCCTGGGACAGCGGGCAGATGATAGTCGCGCCGAAGCAGGGGCAGACGCAGGTGCTCGTCTTCTCGGCCACGAGCGAGGAGGTGCGGAGTTGGACGGGCGTCGCCGCCGCGCAGTTCCCCGGCGGCTGGAAGAACGTGGGCGCGCAACTGAAACCCGGCGTGCGTTTCTACCGCTTCAAGTTCGTCGTCCCCGGCGAAGGCCTCGGCATGGCCTACGACGGGCTGACGTTCGTCAACGGCCACTGGCGCATCTTCCCCAAACCGTGGCGACTGCTCACCGGGAATTAACCTGAAGATTGCACATCCGCGGGAAAGCCCCGGCGCAGCGGCACGGCAGAAAGGCGGCGTGAGATGAGCGACGCAGGCGATAGCATGGATGAGACGCTCCGGCGGCTGAAGGAGTTACTCGCCGAGACCCGGCGCCGCCACCGGCAGCAGGAGGCCGACCGCGCCACGCGCACGACGCGCCTGCGCGTCAACAAGCGGACGCACCGCGTCCGGTTCGAGCGCGAGACGGAGGACTCGGTCGAAGTGGTGATCGAGCCGAAAGGGGAGCAGGCATGACGGACGAAGAACGCCAACGGCAGATGGATTTCATCTTGAACACGCAGGCGCAATTCGCCGCCGGCCTAGAGCAGATGCGGGAGCGCCAGGCGCAGAGCGAGCGGCGGCTTGAGCGCGTCGAGCGCTTCGTTAAGCTGGCGGTGCGGGCCGGCGTGCGCACGCGGCGCGAGGTGCGCGAGCAGTTGACGGCGCTCGTGAACTCGCACATCCGCCTCGCCGACGCCCAGGCCAAGCTCACGGCCGTGGTCGAGCGGCACGTCGCGGACGGGCACGGCGGGCAGGCGTAGGAAGTCGGCTCACGCCGGGCCGGCGAAGCGACGCGCCAGGAGGTAGATTAGCGATGAGCGACGAACACAGACCGAAGCACGACGAGCAGGCGGGGCGCGTCCTCCGTTGGCTCGCGGAGCACCGCGCGGAGTTCGAGGGCGCGGGCGTGGCCGAGGGTTCGTTGGCGGCGGCCGTCGGGCTGTCGGCCGACGAGGTGACGGCGGCGGTGGATCGTCTGGAGAACCGGGAGGCGGTGGCGCGCATCCCGCACCACGACGCGGCGCAAACGGGCTTCCTGCTCCAGCCGGCGCGGGGCTGGGCCGACGTGTGCGCCGAGTTCGGGGTGGCGGCCGACGCGCCGGGGCAGTAGCAGCGCCGCCACAAATAAGCCCGCGGCGCGGCGGCGCGGCACGGCGACTCCTGCGCGCGCCGACGCGGATGCTTTTCTCGAAGAGGCGGCGCAAGACTTCGGCGCGCCCGCCGTCAGCGGGCGCGCCGAAGTCTTACGCCGGCTCGCGCCGCGCGCCGACGGGCGGTTGTCAAATCGCCGCCATCCACACCTTCGCGCCGCCCGCTACACTCTCATCCCGCCCGCTACACCGTGAACTGCCCGGCTTCGAGCGTCTGCTTGACGGTGGAGAGGAAGCGCTCGGCGTCCGCGCCGTCTATGATGCGGTGGTCGAAGGAGAGCGCGAAGAAGGCCATCTGGCGGATGGCGATCAGGTCGTCGCCTTCGGGCGTGGTGATGACCTTCGGGCGCTTCTCGATGACGCCGACGCCGAGGATGGCGACCTGCGGCTGGTTGATGATCGGCGTGCCGAACAGCCCGCCGAAGACGCCTGGGTTCGTGATCGTGAACGTGCCGCCCGCCACCTCGTCCGGCTTGAGCTGGCGCGTGCGCGCGCGCTCGGCCAGGTCGTTGGCGGCGCGCGCGAGGCCGGCGACGGAGAGTTCGTCGGCGCGCTTGATGACCGGCACGATCAGACCCCAGTCGAGCGCGACGGCCATGCCGAGGTTGATGTCGTGCTTGTAGATGATCTGATCGCCTGAGACCTGCGAGTTGAAGATCGGGAACTGGCGGATCGCCTGCGTGACCGCCTGGAAGATGAACGGCATGAAGGTCAGCTTCGTGCCGACGCGCTCCTGGAAGGCGCGCTTGTGCTGGTCGCGCAGGCGCGCGACGCGCGTCATGTCGATCTCGTAGACGGTGGTGACGTGCGCCGAGGTGCGCCGCGACAGCGTCATGTGCTCCGCGATCTTCTTGCGGATGTGGCTCATCGGCTCGACGCGGTCGCCCGCACCGGGCTGCGCGGGCGGCGCTTGCACGGGCGGCGGCGCGGGCGCGCGCGCCTCGGCCGGCGCGGGCGCTTGCTGCTGCGCGGTCGCCGCCGCCGGCTGCGCGCCGGACTCGATGTAGCTGAGGATGTCGTTCTTGGTGACGCGCCCCGACGCACCCGTGCCTTCGAGCTGCGAGATGTCTATGCCGTGCTCGCGCGCGATGTTGCGCACGAGCGGGCTGGACTTGGTGCGGCGCAGTTCCTCGACCGACGGCGCGGCGGCCGGCGCGGCGGCCGTAGCGTTTGTGCCTGACGCACCGGCGCGCGCCTGCCCCTGCGCGGGCGCGCTCTGCTGCGCGGCGGGCGGCGGGGGCGGCGGCTGCGGCGCGACGGCGGCCTGCGCGGCCGTCGCCGGCGGCTGTCCGCCCTCCTGCATCCAGCCGCCCGGCTGGTACTGCGTGGCCGCGGCCGCTTGCGGCTGCGCGGGCGACGCGGGCGTGGGCGCGGCTTGTTGCGGCTGCGCGGGCGCGGCCGCCTGCCCGTCGCCGTCGCCGATGACGGCGACGACCTTGTTGACCTCGACCGTCTCGCCCTCCTTGAACTTGATCTCAAGGAGCGTGCCCGCGGCCGGCGACGGTATCTCCGCGTCCACCTTGTCGGTCGAAATCTCGAACAGCGGCTCGTCGCGCTCGACGCGCTCGCCCACCTGCTTGATCCAGCGCGTGATCGTCCCCTCGGCGATGGACTCGCCCATCTGCGGCATGACAACTTCTGTGCTCATAAATGCTCCGTGGAGAAGTCAGGAGCCAGGAGCCAGAAGTCAGAAGAAGGAAGAAGAACAAACTGCTTTCCTTCTGGCTTCTGACTCCTGACTCCGGACTTCTGTTTCACCCCTCCGCCGTCGTCGGATCGATGACGCCCGTGATCTGGGAGACGCGGTTGGCGGGGAAGCCGCCCTGGCGCGCGTGCTCGCGCACGGTCTCCTCGTCGGGCGCGATGTAGACGCAGTAGACCTTGTCGCCCGTCACGTAGGACTGCACCCACTGAATCTGCGGCCCCATGCCGCGCAGCACGCCGCACGACTTCTGCGAGATGGCCTGCAACTGTTCGGGCGTCAGCTTGCCCGCGTCGGGAATCTCCCGCTCGATTAAAAACTTCGGCATGACTGTCTCCTTCAAAGTGAGCAGTTCAAGGTTCAAGGTTCAAGGTTAGGTGTGACATGAACCTTGAACCTTAAACGTTAAACTTTGAACTCCTACTGCCTACTGGCTACTGCCTACTGCCTACTGCTTTCAATACGCCGCGAGTTTGCGCGCCGCGGCGAGCACGTCTTTGACTTGCGGCAGGTGGTACTCTTCGAGCGGCGGCGAGTAGGGGACGGGCGTGTCGGTGGCGGCGAGGCGCACGACGGGCGCGTCGAGCCACTCGAACGCTTCTTCGGCGATGGTCGCCGCGATCTCGCCGCCGAGGCCGCCCGTGCGCGCCGCCTCGTGCAGCACCAGCACCTTGCTCGTCTTCTTCACCGACGCCAGGATCGTCTCGCGATCCAGCGGCGCGAGCGTGCGCAGGTCTATGACCTCAACGTCCAAGCCTTCCTGCTCCAACTCCGCGGCCGCGTCGAGCGCGTTCAAGACCTGGTAGCCGAACGTGATGATCGTAAGCGCGCGCCCCTCGCGCGCGACGCGCGCCTTGCCGATGGGCACGACGTAGTCGTCCGCCGGCAACTCTTCGCGCAGGCGCGGCAGGCGGTAGAGCTTCTTGTGCTCGAAGAAGAGCACGGGGTCGGGGTCGCGGATCGCGGCCTTGATCAAGCCCTTCGCGTCGTAGGCCGTGGCCGGCTCGACGATCTTCAGCCCGGCCGTGTTGGCGAAGAACGCCTCGGCGTTCAAGGAGTGGAACGGCCCGGCGTGGACGCCCGCGCCGCACGGGCCGCGGAAGACGGCCGGCAGCCCCGCGCCCCAGCGGTAGCGGCACTTGGCGGCGTAGTTCGTCAGCATGTCGAAGCCGGCCGAGATGAAGTCTATGAACTGGAACTCGGCCACGGGGCGCTGCCCCAGCAGCGCCGCGCCGCACGCCGCGCCGACAATCGCCGCCTCCGAGATCGGCGTGTCGATCACGCGCTCCGCGCCGAACTCTTCGAGCAACCCTTCCGTCACCTTGAACGCGCCGCCGTAAGCGCCCACGTCCTCGCCGATGACGAAGACCGACGGGTCGCGCTCCATCTCCTCCCAGATGCCCTGCCTGATGGCCTCGACGAACGTCGCCACGCCGCCGCGCGCCGGGCGGTTCGCGTTGCTCTCTTTTTTGACTGCCGTGCTCATGCTGAAAGCCGAAAAGTCCTCGCTGCTGGATTACGCTAGAGCGATCTGCTCAACCGTCTGCACGCGGCCGTGCTCGTACCACACCACGTCGAGCGTATCAATCGTGCCGGCGACGCCGAAGGGCCGCGCGTTCAACTCGTCCGCCAGCGCCTTGCACGCGCGCGCGTCCCGACCGTTGCCGACGCCGACGTGCGGGATGAAAGTGATGTCGAGCCGCAACGACGCGGCCAGCGCATCCCGGTAGAGCCGGTCGTGCAGCCTGACAATCTCGCCGAACCCCTCGTCCGGCACGAGGAAGACGTGGCTGAACTGCCGCGAGTCGTCCTCGACGACGATGGCGCAGCGCAGGACGAACGAGACGGCGCGGACGCCCGCCGCTTGCCGTCTGACGTGTGCGCCGAACGCCTCGTGCGTCATCCCCGTGAAGGGGAAGACCAGCGTGAAATGCGGCGCGACCACTGAGAAATAACGTTCGTCGTGTTGCGCCCTGACGGCCTGAATCCAATCGTAGTCCGCCCGTGCGAGCCGCGGATAGGCTAAGACCAGCAGCGCCATCGCACGCCCCCGTCAGTTGCCGCCGAACACTTTTGGGCGGAACGCGGGCGGGACGACCGCGTTGTCGAACACGTTATAAGCCGCCTGCTCTGCGTCGGGCATCGGCGACGACTCGGCCCAAGCCACGTCCTCGTCAATCTCGCGCTTCACGTCAGCGATAATTTCATCAAGCTTCTCGCGCGTGGCGACGCCCTGCGCGATGAGATGCCGCTCGTAGCGCGTGACCGGGTCGCGCTTCTCCCAGAACTCAAGCTCGCCCGCGGGGATGTAGCGCTGGTCGTCGTGCTCTGCGTGCCCCTTGCGCCGGTAGGTCTTAGCTTCAATCAAGACCGCGCCGCCGCCGTCGCGCGCGTACTCGGCGGCCGCTTTCGTCACCTCGTAGCAGGCGACGATGTCGTTGCCGTCCAAGATGTGACCGGGGATGCCGTAGCCGGCGGCCTTGTCGGCGAGGTTCTCCACGGCCGTCTGCAAGCGCGTGGGCGTCGAGTAGGCGTAGTGGTTGTACTCGGCGATGACGAGGAGCGGCAGGCGTTGGACGGCGGCGAAGTTCAGCCCCTCGTGGAACGCGCCGGTGCTCATGCCGCCGTCGCCGATGTAGGCGACCGCGACCAAATCCTTGCCCTGCATCCGCCCGGCGAGCGCGATGCCGGTCATGACGGGGATCATGTCGCCGAGGTGCGAGATGGGGCCGATGAACCCTTTCGCCAGATCGCCGAAGTGGATGTTGAGGTCGCGCCCGCCCGAAGGCCCCCACGCCTTGGCCATGTACTGGGCGAAGACGGCGCGCGGGCGTATGCCCTTGACCAAGACCGCGCCGAGGTCGCGTATGAGCGGCGCGATGAAGTCCGTGGGCCGGAGCGCGTAGGCCGAGCCGACGGCCGTCGCCTCCTGCCCCAGCGAGCGGAAGACGCCGCCGACCACCTTGGTCTGCCGGTACAGGTTGACGAGCCGCTCCTCGACCAGTCGCGTCAGCATCAGGTAGCGGTACAACTCAAGGAGCTGCGCCTCTGTGAGCGTCGTCTCGGTCGTGCAGAGCGCGTCCTCGGCCGGAATCTGCCACGCGCCGTTGCCGTCCGCGCCTTTAGCAGACTTCGCGCCGCGCGCCGTTTTACGTTTCGTTTCGGTCTTCATGAACCCCGCGTTAATTCAGACTTGAGTGCCGGCGTGTCCGGCGACTCACCGCAGAGACACCGCAGCACACAGAGATAGCACGGAGGCCGGACTGCCGTTCAAGTCTCCGTGCTACCTCGGTGAACTCTGTGCCTCTGTGGTGAACGCCCCATCCACTGTCAATCACGTTCCGAGCAAACCTAAAAGTGAATCGTCAACCCGTGGACGCCTTCGGCCGCTTCCATGACCGCCTCGGAGATGGTCGGGTGCGCGAAGATGGTGCGCCCCAGTTCTTCGGCGGTGGATTCGAGTTGGAGCGCGACGCCGGCTTCGGCGATCAACTCGGTCGCGTGCGGGCCGATGATGTGGACGCCCAGCAACTCGTCGTACTTCGTCTCGCTGACGACCTTGACGAAGCCCTCCTCCTCGCCGAGTATGCGCGCCTTGCCCGACGCCGAGAACGGGAACTTGCCGACCTTCACGTCGTAGCCCTCCTTGCGCGCCGCCGCCTCCGTCAAGCCGACGGAGGCGACCTCCGGGTCGCAGTACGTACATGAAGGGACGTGGCGCAGGTTGATCGGGTGCGGCTGCTGCCCCGCGATCTGCTCCATCACGAGGATGCCCTCTTTCGACGCGAGGTGCGCGAGCCAGGGCGTCGGGATCACGTCGCCGATGGCGTAGACGTTCGGCTCGCTGGTGCGGCAGTATTCGTCCACCTGCACCGCCCCGCGCTCGACCTTGATCTTCGTGCCCTCTAGCCCCAAGCCTTCGAGATAAGGCATCCGCCCGACGGCGACCAGCAACATCTCGGCTTCGAGCCGCACGTCTTCGCCCTTCGCGTTCTTGCCCGTGACGACGACGCCCGCGTCCGTCTTCTCCATCTTCTCAAGCCGCGTGCCGACCGAGTACTTGAGGCCGCGCTTGCGGAACGCCTTCTCCAACTCGACCGAGACCTCTTCGTCTTCGAGCGGCAGCAGGTGCGGCAGCAGCTCGACGATGGTCGTCTCGCAGCCGAAGCGCGAGTAGACGCTGGCGAACTCGACGCCGACCGCGCCCGCGCCCATCACGATGAGCGACTTCGGCACGTCCTTCAATTCGAGTATGTGGTCGCTGTTGACGACGCGCACGCCGTCCGTCTCGAAGCCCGGAATGGGGCGGACGACCGACCCCGTGGCGATGACGATGTTGCGCGTCGTGATCTCCTGCGCCTGCCCGTCCTCGCCCGTGACCGTGACCTTGCCGGGCAGCGCCAGCTTGCCCGTGCCTTTGAAGACCGTGATCTTGTTCTTCTTCATCAGGAACTCGATGCCCTTCGAGTTCTTGGTCACGACCTTGTCTTTGCGCTTCTGCACGTCGGCGAAGGCGAGTTGGATGTCTGACGCCTTGACGCCGAAGTCGGCGGCGTGCTGCACCTGCTCGTAGATGTGGGCCGACATCAGGAGTTGTTTGGTCGGGATGCAGCCGCGCAGCGTGCACGTGCCGCCGAGGCGCTTGTCCTTCTCGACGAGCGCGACTTTGAGGCCGAGTTGCGCGCCGCGGATGGCGGCGACGTAGCCGCCGGGGCCGGAGCCGATCACCGTCACGTCAAACTGTTCGGTCGCCAACGCTTTTCTATCCTCTCTGTGCCGGGCCGGGCGCGCGTCGCCGAGCAGACTGCTCGCGCCGGTCTGGCCCCTGGGCAATGTACTTTGGGTGGTCTTGCAAGCCGGGATTATAATGCGGCCCACGCTCTACAGCCAACCGGCCCCCAAGACGAAAGGACAACCCAGGTAACTTATGCAACACTCCACAGGCTTTCTCCGACTCGTCGCCGACGCCAAGACCCGCGTCCGCGAGCTAAACGTCGCCGAGACCCGCGCCCGCCTCGCCGCCAACCCCGCCGCACATCTCATTGACGTGCGCGAAGACCACGAATGGCAACAGGGCCGCGCCGCGGGCGCGGAACACCTGGGGCGCGGCATCATCGAACGCGACATCGAACACCAACACCCCGACCACGCCACAGAGCTAATCCTCTACTGCGGCGGCGGCTACCGCTCCGCCCTCGCCGCCGACAACCTCCAACGCATGGGCTACACCAACGTCTACTCATTGGCCGGCGGCTGGAAAGCGTGGCAAGATGCGAACGCACCGACGGAGGGCGGCTGACGACGTTAACTAATCACGCCGCCCGCACCTGACAACTCACCTGTTCGCCGCGAAGCGAGGAGCGACGAATGCAGGGCTTACAAGAGTGGTGGAACGGTCTCGGCCCGAACACCAAAAACCTCATCGTCACCATTGTAGGCGGCGTTGCCGTCGTGATTATCTGCGGGCTATGGGTCTGGTTCCGCAATTCACTGATTGCCAGCCGCTGCAAGAGGGCTAAAGCTCCCCCGCGGGATGAAGTTACAGATAAGGAAACGCATGGTGCGTCCGCGCCGTCGTCGCTCATCCCGCGGCCGCCACTCGTCGGCTTTGTCCCGCGTCATGATGCGGATGGACGCAAGCTCGTGGAGTTGCTGAAGACAGAGTTAGCAGCAGGGCGACATCAGTTGGTAACGCTGTCGGGACTGGGGGGTGTCGGGAAGACAATCGTCGCGGCAGAGGCGGCGCGGGTACTTCATAACGCATACAGCCGCCGCCTCGTTTGGAGTGACGTGGCGGCGCGCGCTGGCTATACACTCTCGACGCTACTTGACGACATAGCAACGCAGCTAGACCGCGCCGATCTGCGTACGCGCGCGCCGGAAGCAAAGGAGACGGAAGTGCGCGCGCTGGTTGCCGACTCGCCGTGCCTTATTGTCGTAGACAATTACGAGACAATTGCCGTCGCCCAGCAACCGCCCATCCAAGCTTGGTTCCAGCGTGCTCGGTGCGCAGTGTTATTCACTTCGCGTCAGAAAATCGATAAGACCTTGAACATCGTGCTCTCGGCAATGCGGCACAAAGAGGTCGAGGAGCTGTTAACTAGGCTTATTAAGCAGACGCAGGATCGGCAACTTTTTTCCGCCAAGGTGCGCCAGCGAATCTACGAGACGGCGGAGGCGAATCCGTTCCTGATAGAGTGGCTCGTCGCGCAGATTGCTCAGGCGCGGGAGCCGCGCACGGTGCTGGCGGAGTTGGCGCAGGGCGAAGGCGACGCCGCCGCGCGCGTCTTCGACCGCTCCTTTAATTTGCCGGAAGTCGGCGACGACGGCCGGGCCGCGCTGCTCGCCCTCTCCCTCTTCGTGCCCAGCGCGTCCCGCCGCGCGCTCGCCGAGGTGGCCGGCTTCGGCGACGACGAGAGGCGGCTGAGCGCCGCGGTCAAGAACCTGCGCGCGCTGTGGCTCATCAAGGGGCTGAACGAAAACAGCCGCTTCACCGTCGAAGGCGTGACGCGCGGCCTGGCTGGCGCACGTCTCGCAAAAGACCCGCGCGCCGCCGAGTTCCGCCAGCGTTACGTTACTTACTTTACCGACTATGCCGAAGCGCACACCGAGCCGACGCGCGAAGCCTATGACGCGCGGCAAGCCGAACTTGATAACCTGCTCCGCGCCGTAGACGTAGCGGCCGCTACTGAAGATTGGCCGTGTCTGCACCGATTGGTCAACGCGCTGGCAGTACCGCCAGACGGGATGTTGATCTTGTGCGGTTATTGGAATCAGACGCTCCGCCTTGAAGAGTTAGAGTTGACGGCGGCCCGCGCTTCCCGCTGGGAAGAGGTGATCGCGGTATGGGCACACGATGCAGCCACGATGTACCAGCGCCGCGGAGAACTGACTGAGGTGCGGCGGCTCTACGAAGAAAGCCTAGAGATCAGACAGAAGCTCGGCGACCAGCGCGGCATCGCCAACTCCCTGCACCAGTTGGGGCTACTTGCCGAGGCCGAGGGTGACAAGGCGGAGGCGGCGCGGTTGCTGCGGGAGGCGTTGGACATCTTCGAGCGGCTGAAAGCGCCCTATGCGGAGATAGCGCGGCGGAATTTGGCGCGGGTGGAGGGGCAGGCGGAGTGAGGGGGAGGTTGGGCGTGGGGCGGTGTGGTTGTGGGCGGGCGGGGCGTGGTTGCGGCGGCGGCTGGCGGGTAAGTTGCGGGTTGGGGTGGGGTTACAGCGATTCGTGGCGAGCTTGCGGCCATCGGTCGCGGGGTTCTGTCCGTGTGTGGCGGGCTTCCGGCCATCCATCGCGGGCTTCCGGCCACGCGTGGCCGCGCCCCCGTGATCCATGGCCGGGACGCCGCGATCAATGGCCGGAAGCCCGCGATGGATGGCCGAGACGCCGCGCTGCGTGGCCGGAAGCCCGCGAGGGGTGGCCGGAACGGCGCGACGGGTGGCGAGAAGCACGCGCCGGATGGCCGGAAAGGCGCGATGGGGCGCGGGAGGGGCGCGGGGTGTGGCCGGAGGGGCGCGGTAGGGGGCGGGCAGGGCGCGGTGGGTGGCGGAGAGGGCGCGGGCATCCGTGCCTGCCGTGAGCGCGTGAGCGCGAATAGTGAGTAGCGGCGGCACTCAACGCTTGAGTGCCGCCGCTAACTTGTTAAGCGTGCTAAAGCACGCTTTGGCGGGCAGGGATGCCCGCGCTCCCGGCGGCGGCGTGCACGCTCCGGGTGGGGGCGTGAAAATCGTGGCGTGTGTGGGCCGGGTGGGGCGTATAATCGCGGCGCGGTCGGGGAGGTGTGTGATGAGGTTGGTGTGTGCCGTTTGTCGGTTGGGGTGCGCGGTCGTCGTCGTGCTCGTGGGCGGGGCGCGGGCGCAGCAGCCGCGGGCGCTCGATCCGGCGGAGAGTTATCGGATTTTGATGGCGGAGCGCATGGAGCGTTCGCGGAAGGCGGTGGAGGAGACGCTCAGGCGTCGTTATGAAGAGCGGCGCGACGAGGGGCGACCGGGCAATGGAGAGGCGGCGGCCAAGCCCGGCGTGGTGCGCGCCGTGTCGCCCGAAGAGCGGCAGGCTTTGGCGCGGACGGAGAAGGGCTTGGAGTATTTCGCGCAGAGCAAGTTCGCGGAGGCGGTGAAGGAGTATAACGAAGCATTGCGGCTGTGGCCGCGTCTGGCGTCGGCGCACAACAACCTGGGGAGCGCGTACTTCGCGCTCGGTCGTTACGACGCGGCGGCGGAGTCGTTCCGGCACGCGGTCGGCGTCGAGCCGAATTACGGGCAGGCGCACTTTAACCTCGCGCTCGCGTACCTGAAGCTGGGGCGCGAGCAGGAGGCGGGCGAGGCTTTGACGGCCGCGGCGCGCGCCTACTTCGCCACGGGCGAGGAGCAGATCAAGGCGGGGCGACGCGAGGAGGCGGAGGCGACTTTCAAGGAACTGCTGCGGCTCGACCCGCAGTACCCGCCCGCGCACCTGCGTCTGGGCGCGCTCCACTACGCCGCCGGGCGCTTCGCGGAGGCGGCGGCCGCGTTCGAGTTGGTGGCGCGCGCGCAGGCGGACAACGCGTACGCGCACGAAGGGCTGGCGGCGGCTTACGTGGGTCTGCGTCGCTTCAAAGAAGCGGCGGCGGCGGCCGAGCGCGCCGTCAAGCTCAAGCCGGACGAGCCGGGGGCGTACTACTTCGCGGGGCTGGCCTACGTCGCGCTGGGCCGGCGCGAAGAGGCCCGCGCCGCCTGCGACAAGCTCCGCGCGCTGCACGCCGACGCGGACGCGCAAGCACTCGCCGACGCACTCGCGCAGCCTTGAGCCGGTGTCGGTTGAGTGTGGCGCGGGGCCGGGTTAACACAGAGGGCACAGAGGAAGCACAAAGGACACAGTTAAGACTCTCTGTGTCCTCTGTGTGAGACCGGCCGCGCGCCTCAGTCAACCGCGGACTGCTAAATACGACCTCGCGCCCCGCCTGGTGTAAAATGTCTCCATGGCACAGGAAGCTAAAGAGTTGCCGCAAGCGACGCGCACAGAGACCGACTCGATGGGCGCGGTCGAGGTGGCCGCGGATCGCTACTGGGGCGCGCAGACCGAACGCTCGCTCCACCACTTCCACATCGGCGACGACGTGATGCCGCGCGAGATGATCCGCGCGCTCGGACTGCTCAAGAAGGCCGCCGCGCTCGTCAACAAGGAGTTGGGCAAGCTCCCCGCCGACAAGGCCGAGCTGATCGTGCGCGCCGCCGACGAGGTGATCGCGGGCCAACTCGACGCGCACTTCCCCCTGCGCGTCTGGCAGACCGGCAGCGGCACGCAGACCAACATGAACGCCAACGAGGTCATCTCGAACCGCGCCATCGAACTGGCCGGCGGCACGCTCGGCAGCAAGCAGCCCGTCCACCCGAACGACCACGTCAACATGTCGCAGTCGTCGAACGACACGTTCCCGACCGCCATGCACATCGCCGCCGCCGAGCAGATGCACAAGCTCATCCCCGAAGTCGAGCGCCTGCGCGCGGCGATTGCGGCGAAGGCCGCGGAGTTTGCCGGCGTCGTCAAGATCGGGCGCACGCACTTGCAGGACGCGACGCCCCTGACCGTCGAGCAGGAGTTCTCCGGCTGGGCCAGCCTGTTGGCGCGCGACATCGAGCGGCTCAACACGGCGTTGCCCGGTCTCTACGACCTGGCCATCGGCGGCACGGCCGTCGGCACGGGTCTCAACTCGCACCCGGAGTTCGCCGCGCGCGCCGCCGCGCAGATCGCGGCGCTGACGGGGCTGCCCTTCAAGTCGCACCCGAACAAGTTCGCCGCGCTCTCGGCGCACGACGAGTTGGTCTTCGCCAGCGGCGCTTTGAAGACGCTGGCCTGCTCGCTCATGAAGATCGCCAACGACATCCGCTGGCTCGGCTCAGGCCCGCGCGCGGGCCTCGGCGAACTCGTCCTGCCGGAGAACGAACCCGGCTCGTCCATCATGCCCGGCAAGGTCAACCCGACGCAGTCGGAGGCCATGACGATGGTGGCCGTGCAGGTCTTGGGCAACGACGCGGCCATCGGGTTCGCCGGCTCGCAGGGGAACTTCGAGCTGAACGTCTTCAACCCCGTCATGATCCACAACCTGCTCCACTCGATCCGGCTCTTGAAGGACGCGTGCCACGGCTTCGTGGACTTCTGCGTGGCGGGGCTGGAGTTGAACCGCGCGCGCATCGCCGAGCACCTGTGCAACTCGCTCATGCTCGTCACCGCGCTGAACCCGCACATCGGCTACGACAACGCCGCCAAGATCGCCAAGCACGCCCACAAGCAAGGCATCTCCCTGCGCGACGCGGCGGTCGAACTGGGCCTGCTGACCGGCGAGCAGTTCGACGAGTACGTCAAGCCGGAAGAGATGACCCACCCGTGAGCGCCAAGGCGAAAGGCGCAAGGCGAAGGGCGGAAGGGAGGGCGCGCGATGACCACAGTCTTACAGCCGGTCGAGGCGACGACGCAGGCGGAGCAGAAAGTTATCCTGTACAACATTAGCTGGGAGACTTACGAGCGGCTGCTCGCGGAACACCCGGAGAGTAGTAGCACGCGCTTCGCTTATGATCGGGGGACACTCGAAATCATGATCCTTTCGGTGCGCCACGAAAGAGTCAAACACACGTTATCCACGCTCGTGGAAGTCAGCGCCGAACAGTTGCAACTCGACAATACAGGCCTTGGCTCGACAACTTTCCGGCGCGTGGACTTAGAGCGCGGTTTTGAACCCGACGCCTGTTTCTACTTTGCCCACGCAGAGGCCATGCGGCAGAAGGACGAGATCGATTTTATGACAGACCCGGGCCCCGAACTCGTCATCGAGATCGACATCTCCCACCCGTCGCTCGACAAGTTCCCCATCTTCGCCGCGTTCGGCGTGGCGGAGGTGTGGCGCTGGGACGGCGCGCGGCGCGGCATCCACCGCCTCGCGGCGGGCGCGTACCAGGCCGTGAGCGAGAGCGCGCTCTTGCCCGGCGTGACCGCCGAACTCATTAACAAACTGCTCGCGGCCAGCCAGACGTTGAAGCGCGCAGACTGGCTGCGCCTCGTGCGCGAGTCCGCCGCGGCGGGCGGCGACCAGTGAGCCGACGCCGTTAGCCGGGAGTTGCGTCGGCCCGCCCCGGCGCGTCTCACACGAATCCTGTCGTCTTCGTGCCTCCGTATCTTCGTGATGCAGCTTCAACGCGCCAACCGTCAAGCCGCGACTTACGGCTCGACGCCTGCCGCCGACGGCACATCTGTTCGGCGGGCGCACGCATCTAAATCCGTGCCCGCGCCGTTGGGTTTTCGTGCCGGCCGGCGCGGCGCTTGGCGGGCGGCGGCGGGCTTGCGCGGCCGCGGGTTGAAATGCGATAGTGGCGCGCTTCGGCGGCGTCGAGTTGCTGACTTCGCGGCGCGGGCGGGTCTTGCGTTTGGAGGGTTGAAGAGATGTCGTTAGCGGTTGAGACGAAAGCGCCGGCCCTGGAAGACTACTTCGGGCTGGCGGACGCGGAGTTGGCGGCGCGCATCGAGGCGGCGCGGCGCGCGCTGGGCCGCCGCCTCGTCATCCTCGGCCACCACTACCAGCGCGACGACGTGATCTGCCACGCCGACTACACGGGCGACTCGTTCAAGCTCTCGCAGCTCACGGCGTCGCGCCCCGAGGCCGAGTTCATCGTCTTCTGCGGCGTCCACTTCATGGCCGAGTCGGCCGACATCCTCAAGCCCGGCGATCAGAAGGTCATCCTGCCCGACCTCGGCGCGGGCTGCTCGATGGCCGACATGGCCTCGGCCGAGCAGGTCGAGGACGCCTGGGCGCAGCTCGAAGAGATCGGCGTCACGCGCGACTCCCGCGTCATGCCGATCACCTACATGAACTCGACCGCGGCCATCAAGGCCTTCTGCGGCCGGAACGGCGGCGTCGTCTGCACCTCGTCGAACGCCGTGCCGCTCTTCGACAAGAGTCTGAAGGAGGCCGACAAGCTCTTCTTCTTCCCCGACCAACACCTGGGGCGCAACACCGGCTTCAAGTTCGGCATCCCGCTCGAACAGATGGTGGTCTGGGACCCGTTCAAGGAACTGGGCGGCAACACCGCCGAGCAGTTGCGCGCCGCGCGGCTCATTCTGTGGAAGGGGCACTGCTCGGTGCACGGCCGCTTCCGCTCTTGGCACGTCGAGCAGGTGCGGCGCGAAGTGCCGGGCATCAAGGTGCTCGTCCACCCGGAGTGCGAGCGCGGCGTCGTCGAGCAGTCTGATCTGAACGGCTCGACCGAGTTCATCATCAAGACGATTGCGGCCGCGCCGGCCGGCTCCGCGTGGGCCGTGGGCACGGAAGTCAACCTGGTCAACCGGCTCGTCAAGCAGCACCCGGACAAGCACATCCGCCTGCTCGCGCCCGACCTCTGCATGTGCGCGACGATGTACCGCATCGCGCCGCAGAACCTCGCTTGGGCGCTCGAATCGCTCGTCGCCGGCTTCGTCGTCAACCAGATCACCGTGCCCGCCGAGACCGCCCGCTGGGCGCGCGTCGCCCTCGACCGGATGCTGGCGATTAAATAGAAGTCAGGAGCCAGAAGTCAGAAGCCAGAATGAAAAGCCGGCCTCTCTTCCTTCTGGCTTCTGACTTCTGGCTCCTGACTTCTAACCTCTTCCCCGTTATGGCTGATCCCACAGACAAGGTCGCGGAGAACGTGCCGGGCGCGTACTACGTGGACACGAACTGCATCGACTGCGACGTGTGCCGCGACACCGCGCCCGACAACTTCACCCGCGCCGACGCCGGCAACTACTCCTACGTCTTCCGCCAGCCCGCGACCGACGAAGAGCGCGCCCTCTGCGAAGAGGCCCTCGTCTCCTGCCCCGTCGAAGCCATCGGCAACGACGGCTGAAAAGCTGTCCCTAAGCTGTCCGTAGTCCGTGGTCAGTTGTCCGTTGTTCTTCTTTCGTCAGTAGCACGCATCAGCTTTAGCGTGCTGCCGGCATAACAAGAACAACGGACAACTGACCACGGACTACGGACAGTCTTTCAGATCACGATCTTAATCCAGCCGTCTTCGACGACGACTTCGTAGGACTCGATGGCCTGCGCGGGGTTGTTGAGGCACGCGCCGCTGCGCACGTCGAAGCGCCAGCCGTGCCAGTCGCACTCGACGGTGTGGCCGCAGAGGTTGCCGTCGGCGAGCGGCGCGCCGCGGTGCGGGCAGAAATTCTCGATGGCGTGGAACGCGCCGCCGACGTTGTAGAGCGCCAGCTCGCGCCCGCCCTTCAGCTCGACGGTCGCGCCCCGGCCCGGCGGCACGTCCTCGACGCGCCCGACCGTGACGCGCTCGCCCGTGCGCCGCGGGCGCTTCGGGTTCTCGTAGTTTTTGCCGAACGATTGCATTGCGCGCCGGATCGTAACAAACTGTCGGCCGCCTGAGCAAAGAGAGACAAGCTGTGCGCCGCGAAGGAACGCGAAGTTTCGGGTGCAAGGGAGGCGAGAGATGATGCGAAAATTGTTGTGTGCGTGGGCGACGGCGTGCGCCCTGCTGTTCGTTTGCGCCGCGCGCGCTGCGGCGGCCGAAGAGTTGACGCTGCGCGGCCGGCTCGCGCCGACGGTGGAGGCGGGCGGCTGGCTCGTCGTCACGGCGCGCGAGAAGTACCTGCTGCTCAACGCCGAACGCTGGCGCGGCGAGTCCTGGTTCCGCGCCGACACGGAGGTCGAGGCGACGGGCGAGCCGCGCCCCGGCACGATCACAATCTACCAGGAGGGCGTGCCCTTCGCGGCGCGCACGCTGCGCCCCGTGAGCGGCGGGCAGAGCGAGGGCGCGGCGCAGGCCGTGACGGCCGGCGATTTGCGGCCGGCGCGTGTCGTCGTCACGGGCGACGCACTCGTGCAGGCGCAGCCGGACACGGCCGTCGTCTCGGTCGCGGTCGTGACGCAAGGCCCGACGGCGCTCGCCGCGCAGCAGGAGAACGCGCGCAAGAGCGATCTGGTCGTGCGCGCCGTCAAGGACGCCGCGGGCGCGGGCGGCGAGGTCAAGACGAGCGGCTACAGCTTGCAGCCGCAGTACGCCTACCGCGAGGGGCAGCCGCCCACGATCCGCGCCTACGAGGCGCGCAACAGCGTGACCGTCACGTTGAGCGAGTTGAACCGCGTCGGCGCGGTCATAGACGCCGCCTCGAACGCGGGCGCGACCAACGTGGACAGCCTCGCCTTCACGCTGCGGCAGGACAGGCAGGCGCGCGCGCAGGCGTTGGCGCAGGCGACGCGCGAGGCGCTTGAGAAGGCGCGCGCCATCGCGCAGGCGCTCGGCGGGCGCGTCGTCCGCGTCGTCGAAGTGCAGGAGACGACCCAGGGCCGCCCCGTCCCCATCTACAAGTCTGACGCGATCAGCGCCCGCGCCGCCGTCGCGCAGGCCCCGCCCACCCCCGTCGAAGTCGGCAACCTCGACATCACCTCCCAGGTGCAACTCGTCGCCGAGGTCGAGATAAAGTAGAAAGGCGCAGGGCGAAAGGCGAAAGTGCGGACACGCCTGCGGCGTGACATTCTGAAAAGAAGATATCTGAAACAGCTCGGCGCGTCAGCGCCGCCCTAACTTTCGCCCTGCGCCTTTCGCCCTGCGCCTTCGCTGCCGCCTTTCCCCTTTCGCCGTTCCCCTTCTATAATGTTTTCGTTCCCTCGAAGATGAAGCGGAGTTTGGGGCGTGCCGGCGGCCGCGGCCGCCGCCGCGTGTTGCGCGGCGCGCGGCGCACGCGAATTTCTCAGGAGGGCCATGATGGCGAGAGACGACTACTACGGGGACGAGGGCGGCGCGCGAGGGCGCGCGTACGGCGACGAGCGCTACGGGCGCGGGCGCGACGACTACGGCCGCGGCGGCGCGTACAGCGAGTACGACGACGCGCGCGGGCGCGGCTACGACGACGCGCGCGACCGCGGCGACGACTACGGCCGGCGCGCCGATTACCCGACCGGCGCGGTCGGCCGCCGCGGCGAGCGCGCCGACGACGAACGCGACTACTACGAGCGCCCGCGCGGGCGCGACTACGACGCCGGGCGCGAGTACGACGCCGGGCGCTCGTTCTGGGACGAGGCGCGCGACTACGTGCGCGGCGGCCGCCGCCGCGACTACGGCCGCGGCCCCTCGCGCTCGCACCTGCGCTGCCGCGACATCATGACGCGCGACGTGACGGCCGCCACCCGCGCCAACACCCTGGCCGAAGTCGCCAAGATGATGCGCGACGAGGACACCGGCGTCATCCCGGTCATCGAGGTGGACGAGCAGTCCATGATCGAGCGCGACACGGAGGCGCGGGCCGAGGACGCGCCGCGCGTCGCCAACCGCCTGCGCTCGAACGGCAAGTTGGTCGGGCTGATCACCGACCGCGACATCGTCGTGCGCGCCATCGCCGAAGGCAAGGATGTGACGACCACGCGCGCCGAAGAGATCATGACGACCGACATCCACACGGCGCGGCCGAACGACCGCGTCATTGACGCCGTGCGCAAGATGGGCGACAAGCAGGTGCGCCGCATCCCCGTCGTGGATCGCGACGGGCTGCTGCGCGGCATCATCTCCATGGCCGACGTGGCCCTTGAGACCAACGACGACCGCGAACTGGCCGAGGCGCTCGAAGAAATCTCCAGCGGCTCGTCCTTCTGGAACCGGATTTTCGGTTGAAGATGTCGTGGGGGGAGGAAGACAGGAGCCAGGAGTCAGAAGCCAGAAGGGATTTCAGCTCCGCGGTTATTCTCGGCTCCGGCTCCTGACCACGGGCTTCAGCTTCTAACTTCCGGCTACTGACTGCTGACTCCTGGCTTCTTCTTTTATGGCCAAATCCATCGAGCGTTATTTCCGGCTGCTGCCGCAGCCACAGCGGCGGCCGGCCGCCGGGCAGAAGTGGGTCCCGGCGGCGGACGTGTACCGGACGCAGGACGGCTGGCTGGTCAAGGTCGATCTGGCGGGCGTCTCGCCCGACGAGATCGAGATCGAGATCGCGGGGCCGGTCTTGTCCTTGCGCGGCTGCCGGCGCGACGCCTGCTGCCACGAGACCATCGCGTACCACCAGTTGGAGATCACCTACAGCCGCTTCGAGAAGACGCTGCGCTTCCCGTGCCGCATCGAGGGCGCGTCCGTCGAGCAGGACTACCGCGACGGCCTCCTCCTCCTGCGCCTGCGCGGCGAGGAGAACTGCAAGGAGTGAGGGGCAGAAGCCAGAAGCCAGAAGGAAGATCAGCTTTCGTTCCGGCTTCCGGCTTCCGGCTTCTGACTTCCGGCTTCTAACTTCGGTCTGCCTGCTTCCGTCTTCTGGCTTCTGACTCCTGACTACTGACTACTGATTCACCATGCCTGACACGCAAACGAACAACCCGACGAACGCGGCGAGCGCGGAACCGTTCGAGATCGCGGTGCTGCCGTTGCAGAACACGACGTTGTTTCCGGGCACGGTCGTGCCGCTGGCGGCGGGGCGGCCGCGCTCTGTGGCGGCGGTCGAGGCGGCGCTCGCGCACCCGGAGAAGCTGCTGGCCTGCGTCAGCGTGCGCCCCGACCGGGGCGTCGAGCAGGAGGCCGCGCCCGAAGACATCTACACGGTCGGCACGCTCGTCATGATCAAGCGCATGATGCGCGCGCCCGAAGCCTTGCAGTTGATCGTGCAGGGCACGGAGCGCGTCCGCATCGTCGAGTGGACGCAGACCGATCCGTTCCTGCGCGCGCGCGTGCAGATATTGCCGCCCCTGCGCACGGAGAACCCGGACGAGGTCGAGGCGCTGAAGCAGAACGTGCGGACGCTGATGGAGCGCGCGCTGGCGCTCTTGCCGCAAGTGCCGCCCGAAGTGCGCGCCGCCGTCATGGGCGCGGACGAACCCGTCCAGATCGCCTACTTTCTCGCCTCCGTCCTGAACCTCGGCCTCGAACAAGAGCAGGCGATGCTCGAAGCCGACACGGCGGACGAACTGCTGCGGCTGGCGCACGCGCGGCTCGCGCGCGAGATCGAGATCATGCAACTGCGCTCGAAGATCGCCACCGAGGCGCAGAGCGAGATGGACAAGGCGCAGCGCGACTACGTCCTGCGCCAGCAGTTGAAGGCCATCCAGAAGGAGTTGGGCGAGGACGAGGGCGGCGAGCGCGCCGAAGCCGAGTTGCTACGCGAGCGTCTGAACGAGGCGGACTTGCCCGAAGAGGTACGCACGGAGGCCGAGCGCGAGTTGCGCCGCATGGAGCGTCTGCCGCAGGCCGCGCCTGATTATCACGTCATCCGTTCTTATTTGGAGTACATACTCGAACTGCCTTGGCGCAAGTCGTCCGAAGACAAGCTGGACTTGAACGAGGCGCGGCGCATCCTCGACGAAGATCACTACGGGCTGGCGGACATCAAGGAGCGCATCCTTGAGTTCCTCGCCGTCATCAAGCTGCGCCCCGACACGAAGAGTCCGATCCTCTGCTTCGTCGGCCCGCCCGGCGTCGGCAAGACGAGTCTCGGTCGCTCGATTGCGCGCGCCTTGGGGCGCGAGTTCGAGCGTTTATCTTTAGGCGGCGTGCGCGACGAGGCGGAGTTGCGCGGCCACCGGCGCACGTACATCGGCGCGATGCCCGGCCGCATCATCCAGGCGTTGCGCCGCGCGAAGGTCAACAACCCCGTGATGATGCTCGACGAGATCGACAAGTTGGGCAACGACTACCGCGGCGACCCCGCGGCGGCGCTCTTAGAGATTCTCGACCCGCAGCAGAACAGCACGTTCCGCGACCACTACATAGACCTGCCGTTCGACCTGTCGAAAGTCTTCTTCATCGCCACGGCGAACCAGTTGGGGCCGATCCCGCCCCCTTTGCGCGACCGCATGGAGATCATCGCGCTCGCCGGCTACAGCGACCAGGAGAAGCTGCACATCGCCTTGCAGTACCTCGTGCCGCGCCAGGTGCGCGAGAACGGCCTGCGCCCCGACCAGTTCGAGATCACGGAGGCCGCGTTGGAGTTGATCTCTTCGCGCTACTCGCGCGAGGCCGGCGTGCGCCAGTACGAGCGCGCCATCGGCAGCGTCGCGCGCAAGGCGGCGCTGAAGATCGCGCAAGGCGCGGCGCAGCACGTCCGCGTGGACGCCGCCGACATCAAAGACTACCTCGGCGCGCCACGCTTCTACCCCGAACAGGCGCGCAAGGAACTGCCCGCGGGCGTCGCCACCGGCATGGCCTGGACGGAGATGGGCGGCGAGATACTGTTCATCGAGGCGACGCTCCTGCCCGGCGGCTCAGGCTTGACGCTGACGGGTCAGCTCGGCGAGGTGATGCAGGAGTCGGCGCGCGCGGCGCGCTCCTACCTGTGGTCGCACGCCGCCGAGTTCGGCATCTCGCCGGAGATGTTCAAGAGTTACGGCGTCCACCTGCACGTGCCCGCGGGCGCGATCCCGAAGGACGGCCCCTCGGCCGGTGTCGCCATGACCATCGCGCTCGCGTCGCTCCTGACGGGCCGGCGCGTCAGCCCGAACACTTCGATGACGGGCGAGATCACGCTGTCGGGTCTCGTCTTCCCCGTGGGCGGCATCAAGGAGAAGGTCTTGGCGGCGCACCGCGCCGGCATACGCCGCATCATCCTCCCCGCCCGCAACGAAGCCGACATCGAAGACATCCCCGAAGACGTGCGCAAGGAACTCGACATACACCTCGTCACACGCATCCACGAAGCCCTCGACCACGCCCTCGAAACCGACGTGTCCCACCCGCCCCCGCCCCCGCACGACACCACGCGCGACGCCCCCCAACCGGCCGAAGCCGAACCACTCCACGCGCGCGAAGCCTAGAACGTCGCCGCCGGGAGCGCGGGCATCCCTGCCCGCCGTGAGCGCGTGAGCGCGAACAACACCGGCGAGAGGAAGTTACTCGCCTGCGGCTCGTTGGCGGGCAGGGATGCCCGCGCTCCCGGCTGCGGCGTGCGCGTTCAACGCGGGCGCAAGCCGCGCTAAAACGCACCGGGGTCGGGGCCTGTCAGCCCCGACCCCGGTGCAACCTCTTGTCACCCGCCCTATTTCGTCCCGCCGCCGTCCTTCTTCTTCTTCGGCGTGGGACTCTTGTACTCGTCGGGCTTCTTCAGCCCCACGTCCGCCGCCTCGTTCGAGTTGGGCCCGAACTGCGCGACGATCTGGGCCTTGACGCCCAACATCTTGTTATGGCAACGCCACTGCGCGGCCACGAGCCGGTCGCGCGCCGCCGCCAGGCGGCCCTCGACCTGGATCACCTCGTGCTCGGCCGCGTCGAGTTCGTCGAAGGCACTGTCGAGTTCCGCCTTCGAGAACTCCGCGTTGGCCGGCGCGTACCGCTCGTTCGCCTTCACGGCGACGTAAGCCCGCCGATCCTGTTCGAGTTGCGCCTTGGGAACACGGACGGTCTGATTCTTAGCCACGGTGCTGCTCCTTTCGTTGAGTCAGAGGAAAAGGTCAGTCGCTTCGGCTACCACGCACCCGCTTGTTCGCTTGAACAAAGCACCCGCTTGCTCGTGAGACGGACGCGCCGCGCATCATACGCAACCCCCGCCCCCGACTCAAGCAAAATCTCACCCCGGTGGCCTAATCGCGCAAGCCTCCGTGCCCCCTCTGCGCCCTCCGTGTCTTCGGTGGTGCATTCGGTCGCGGCGGCATTCACCACAGAGGCACAGAGGCCACAGAGGGCGCACGGAGACCGGCACATTAGGCCACTACTCTCACCCCACCCGACCCCACCCACCCTAAATCCCTCAACTCCCCAACAAAACCGCCCCCCACACCGGCCCCACCCGCCAAATTCCTTTATAAATTCCCGAAATTGCTTTCCACACACGCCAATTTCCCTTCCACATTCGTCAAATTCCTTTCCACACATCCCAAATTGCAAACCAACGCGCCCCCATCACAAAGTAATATCCCCAAATCCCCTTCCAATTTCCCCAATTTCCTTTCCACACAGCCCCAATTCCCTTCCAACTTTCCCCAATTCCCTCATTAACTCATCCCGCCCGCCCCTCCACCCGCGCCAAAACCCGCCGCGCTACTTCCGCATAAGGCGATTTCAGCCGCTCGAAGATGCTCAGCGCCTCGCGCAGCAACCGCGCCGCCTCCGCCTTGTCGCCTTCTTCTTCTGCCAGTAGCCCCAACGTGTGCAAACTGATGGCGACGCCGCCTTGGTTGCCGAGCCTCTTCTCGATCTCCAGGCTCTCGCCGTAGAGCCGCCGCGCCTCCGTTAGCTCGCCTCGGTCTTGCGCGAGCATGGCCAACTGGTGCAGGTCAATCGCAATCCCCTGTTGGTCTCCGAGCTTGCGCCTGATAGCCAAGCTCTCTTCATGCTTTGCCTTCGATTCGGCAAGTTCGCCCAGAGCATAGTGGACGATGCCGAGTTGACTTACTGTACTGGCGACGCCACGCTGGTTGCCGAGCTTCTTATTAATCTCCAGGCTCTCTTCGTAGAGCCGCCGCGCCTCCGCTGGCTCGCCTCGGTCTTGCGCGACGCGCCCCAACTGGTGCAGGAAGACGGCGACGTTCCGCTCGTCGCCGCGCCGCCTGAGCACCGCCAGCGCCCGCTCGTAAGCCCGCCGCGCCGCCTCGTACTCGCCGCGCAGCAGGCGCACCGAGGCGGCGTCGCCCGCCAGCTTGACCGCCGCGGCCTCGTCGCCCGCCGCCTCGGCCGCGCGCGCCCCCTGCTCGCCGCGCCGGATCGCCTCGTCCCAGTAGCCGCGCACGCTCAGCACCCCGGTCACAGAGATAGACAATGCCCACGCGAGCCGCTGGACGCTCTCCCAGTCGCGCAGCCCTTCCGCCACGTCGAAGGCCGCCAGCAGGTTATCAAGCTCGGCTTCCAGCGCGTCGTAGGCCTCCGGCGTCGGCTGGTCGTGTGCTTCGGCGTGGCGGAGGAAGT
The DNA here is from genome assembly GCA_036389395.1 of Pyrinomonadaceae bacterium. GTDB lineage: Bacteria > Acidobacteriota > Blastocatellia > Pyrinomonadales > Pyrinomonadaceae > QHXQ01. Next base: position 119,568 of record DASVPY010000031.1, on the reverse strand, counting down.
GGGCGACGTAGCGTTGGCGGAAGTCGGCGGCGTGTGGGTCTCTTTGCAGGCGGGCTTTGGCGAGTTGGCGGGTGAGGGCTTCGAGGGCGAGGCGCTTGCCGGCGTGTGCGGTCTTGACGAGCCAGAGGTCGGCCAGGTGTTTCAACGCCGCGTTGAGGCGGGGCGTGTCCGCGGCGAAGCCGGCGACTTCGGCGATGGCTGCGCGGGCGGCGTCGGGGGTGAACAGCGACAGGGCGAGGAGGGCGGCGCGGCCGTCGTCGCCGAGTTGGGGCAGGTTGAAGGAGCGGTCGAAGACGCGCTCGGCGGCGTCGCCCGTGCCTTGGGCGAGATCGCGGAACACCTCTTCCGGGTCTTGCGCGCCGTCAATCTGGGCGACGACCCATTGCAGCACGAGCGGGTTGCGCGCGGCGGTCTCGATGATGCGGTCGGGGTCGAGCGCGGCGAAGGTCTCGGCCTCGTTCGTCTCCGCGATCAGGAGTTTCAGGTAGGCGCGCGCCTCTCCGATCTCCATCGCGTCCACCTTGACGTTGTGCGCGTCGGCGACCTTCTGCCGCGTGGTGACAAGCGCGGCGCAGGGGGCGGCGCGCAGGAAGGCGGCGCAGGCTTGCTGCTCAGCCTCGGCGTGCTGCTCGGCTTTGGCCGCCTGCCCTTGCGCGCCGACGGTCTCGAAGTTGTCGAGCACGACGAGCGCGGGCGCTTCGGCGAGCAGCGCGCGGACGGCCTCCGCCTTCGGCTCGGGGGCGAGTTGGCGCAGTTCGGCGTGACCGAGTTGGGCGGCGATGTCGTCGAGCAGCGTGGCGCGCGTGTAGTCGGCGCGGCCCAACGGGGACGACCAGACGACGCGCCCGTCGTAACTGTCGGCGAGCGCGTTGGCGGCCTCGGCGGCGAGCGTCGTCTTGCCCACGCCGCCCGCGCCCCAGAGCACGCACAACTGCCGCCTTCCGGGCTGCAACTCCTCGCGCAGACACTTCAGTATGTCGTTCCCTTCGGCGTCGCGCCGCGCGACGAACGCCACGACGCGCAGCGACGGCACGGCGGCGAGGCGCGCACGCGCGGGCGGTGACGCGGGCGTGTGTGTCGTCGCAGGTGACACGCCCGCCTCCGGCGCGCCCTCTACCAGTGCGCTCGGCGCGACTGTGAATGTCAGCGGCGCGGCCGCTTGCGCCGGGTCTAACTTGAAGGTGTGTTCATGCTGCACGCGCAGCGGCGACTCGGACTGCACTTGCTTCGGCTCGACGGCGGCCGACCCGCGCCCCAAGAGCCGACGCCAGGCTGCGCCGATTGATTTGCGGAAGACGAGCCAGGTAACGCTGACGCCGGTTCCGAGCACGGCGAGGATGATGCCCGCGACGATGTTGTCGCGCACGCCCTGTGTGAGAAGTTGCCAGTAATGAGAGAAGTCCACGCGGCGCGCCCTCCGGCGCGCATTATAAGTTTATTCGCACGGGCCGGCGATGATTTTGCGGCCGGCGGTGACTTCGGCCGCGCCGAGGCGCGTGCGGGCGAGATGCGTTATGATGTGGGTCAAGCTGAGAACCTGTTTGAAGCTGACTGCCTTTGCGCCCTTCGCGGCCCGCTTGGCGTCCTTTGCGGTTAGAGTTCCCGTATTTAACCGCAAAGGACGCGGAGAGGGCCGCGAAGGGCGCAGAGATTGAGTAAGGGCGTGAGAGGACACCGGCTCATCGGCGCGGGCGTGGGCGTGGCGGCGTTGTGGCTCGTGGCGCGCGGGGCGGGCGACGCGGGCGGCGGGGCGGCGCATGGGCTTGAGCCGTTGGCGCTCATCGGCGTGGCGTTGATGTTGGTGGTGGCGAAGCTGGGCGGGGAGTTGTTTGAACGCTTCGGGCAGCCGGCGGTGTTGGGCGAGTTGCTCGGCGGCATCGTCGTCGGCAACCTGACGCTCGCGGGTGTGGCGGCGCTCGCGCCGCTCAAGACCGACGCGACGATCAGCGCGCTGGCGGAGTTGGGTGTCATCATCCTGCTCTTTGAAGTCGGGTTGGAGTCGAACCTGGGCGAGATGTTGGAGGTCGGCTGGTCGTCGCTGCTGGTGGCGCTGGCGGGCGTGGTCGCGCCGTTCTTTTTGGGCTGGGGCGTCGCGGCCTACTTCATGCCCGGCGGGGCGCGGCTCGCGCACGTCTTCATCGGCGCGACGCTGTGCGCGACGAGCGTCGGGATCACGGCGCGCGTGCTCAAAGACCTGGGGCGACTTCAGACGCGCGAGGCGCGCATCATCCTGGGCGCGGCGGTGATTGACGACGTGCTGGGGCTGCTGATCCTCGCGGTGGTGGCGGGCGCGATTGCGGCGGCGGGCGCGGGCGCGTCTCTGTCGCTGGCGGGCGTCGCGCTGATCGCGTCGAAGGCGTGCGCGTTTCTGATCGGGGCGCTGTTGGTGGGGCGCTTCGTCGTGCCGCAACTGCTGCGCGGCGCGGGGCGCTTGGAGGGGCGCGGCGTGCTGCTGGCCCTCGCCCTGGCGCTCTGCCTCGTGCTGGCGTGGGCGGCGGGCGCGGTGGGCCTCGCGCCCATCGTCGGCGCGTTCGCCGCCGGTCTCATCCTGGACGAAGCGCACTTCGAGCACCTGCCCGATCACTCTTTGCGCGACCTGCGCGAACTGTTGCAGCCCGTCAGCCAACTCTTCGTGCCGCTCTTCTTCGTCTTGATGGGCTTGCGCGTGGACTTGCGCGCGTTCGCGCGGCTTGAGCTGCTGGGCTTCGCGGCGGTGTTGACGCTGGCGGCCGTCGTCGGCAAACAGGTCTGCTCGCTGGCGACCGTGGAGCGCGTGCGGATCAACCGGCTCGCGGTCGGCTTGGGGATGATCCCGCGCGGCGAGGTGGGTTTGATCTTCGCGGGCATCGGCGCGCAACTGATGCTGCCCGACGCGGCGACGGGCGCGCGCGCGCCGGTCATCGACGCCGCGACGTTCGGCGTCGTGGTCATCATGGTCATCGTGACGACGCTGGTCACGCCGCCGCTGTTGAAGTGGGCGCTGACGCGCGCACCGGCCGCGCGCGCCAACGCCGACGCCTGCGCGGAGGCTTTACAGGAGAAGGCCGAAGGCTCGGCCGAGCGCACTAGTTACTAACGTCCGAGGAGGCTTTGAAGCAGATGGCGACGAAGAAGGCACAGACCAAGGCGGGCATCGCCGCGCGACGCCGCGGGCAGCAGATGGGCGACGACAAGACCAACAACCCCGACAAGCAGCGCGCGGCCGAGCAGGCCACGCCGCCCCTCAGCGGCCGGCGCAAAGCGGCCAACAAGTTCTACGCCGACGACTCCGCGCAGGCCGCCGGCAGCGACGCCGCCGGCCCGCGTTCCACCGCCCCCTCCGTTTCCGCCGCCATCCCGACCAACACCAAACAAGGCGTCTCCAACGCCGAACGCGCCGGCAAACGCAACACCGCCCCGCGCAAAGGCAAGAAGTAGCAACAGACGCCCAGCGCATGGCCCTCACCTCACGCCGCCCGCCCACGCGGCGCGAACGTGCCGCCCTGTCCGCGCAACTTTCATTCGCTCAGGCGCGCCACCTTTCGTGTACACTGTGCGCCTGACAAGCGGCGCACGACCACGGCGGCTGCCACGCACGCGCACAGCCGGCCTCAACACGACTTCCCTTTCACGGCAGGTGCGGCGTGAGAAAGTGGCTTATCACCATCGTCATCGTCGGCGCGCTCGGCGCGCTCGCGTGGACGGCCCCGCGCTGGCTCCCCATGTTCCTCGCCTTCCTCGGCGCAAACAGCACCGCGATCCAAACCCTCGGCTCATTCATCCAACTACTCCTCTGGGGCGGCGCAGGGCTGACCATCATCCTCCGCGTCTTGCGGTCGTCACGCACGCCGATGCCCTTACCGCCGGCGCAGCCACAGCCAGCACCGCTGCCCGCCGCGCCGCAACCGGCGCTCACGCAGCCGACCGACGCTAAGCCTCCGCCTCCGCCACGCCCGCGCGCCGCCGTCAGCGCCTTGCACCAACTGCCGCCGCCGCCGCAGGACTTCACGGGGCGCGAGGCGGAGCTGAAGGAACTGCTCGGTAAGCTGGAACAGGGCGGCGTCACCATCTCCGGTTTGCGCGGCCTCGGCGGCGTCGGCAAGACGGCGCTCGCGCTCAAGCTGGCGGAAAAACTTGCGGCGGGCTACCCGGACGCGCAGTTCTACCTCGACCTGAAAGGGCACGACGAGCAGAAGCAACAGCCGCTCAGCCCCGCCGAAGCGATGGCGCACGTCGTCCGCGCGTACCACCCGACCGCCAAGCTGCCCGCCGAAGAGGCCGCCTTGCGCCCGCTCTACCTGAGCGTCCTGCGCGACCAGCGCGCGCTCCTGCTGATGGACAACGCGCGCGACGCCGCGCAGGTCTTGCCGCTCGTCCCGCCGCCCGGCTGCGTCCTGCTCGTCACCTCGCGCCAGCATTTCACCCTGCCCGGTCTCTACGCCAAAGACCTCGACACGCTGCCGACCGAGGACGCCCGCAAACTGCTCCTCGCCATCGCGCCCCGCATCGGCGACCAGGCGGACGCCATCGCCAAGCTCTGTGACCGCCTCCCGCTCGCCCTGCGTCTCGCCGCCAGCGCCCTCGCCGAGCGCAGAGACCTCAGCCCCGCCGACTACGCGCGCCGCCTGGCCGACACGCAGCAACGCCTCCAACTCCTCGGCGGCGTCGAAGCCTCGCTCAGCCTCAGCTACGACCTGTTCACCGCGGACTTACAACAACGCTGGCGCACCCTCGCCGTCTTCCCCGACACCTTCGACCTTGCAGCAGCCGCCGCCGTCTGGGCGCTGGACACAGACGCTGCGCACGACACACTCGGCGAACTCGTCAAATACAGCCTGCTCGACTGGGACGACACCGCCCGCCGCTATAGCCTCCACGACCTCGCCCGCCTCTTCGCCGCCAACCGCCTGAGCGCCGACGAACGCCACACAGCCCAAGCCCGCCACGCCGCTCACTACCTAAGTGTGCTTCGCACAGCGGACAACCTTTATAAGCGAGGTGGCGAGGCGCTCATGCGTGGGCTGATGCTCTTTGATATGGAGTGGACGAACATCCAAGCCGGGCAGTCGTGGGCTGTGCGTCATGCGGATAATGATAAAGCGGCGACGAGCCTGTGCGCGCGCTACCCGGACGTTGGAGCAAACGTGCTTCCATTACGCCAGCATCCGCGCGAACGCATTAACTGGATGGATAAAGCTTTGACTGCCGCCCGCCAATTGCCAGACCGCGGAATCGAAGCGACCCATCTAGGCAATCTGGGCAGCGCCTACACCGAATTGGGCGAACCCGGCCCTGCGGTCGAACTCTATCAACAAGACTTGGCCATCAGACGGGAGATCGGCGACCGGCGCGGCGAGGGCATCGCGCTCGGCGGCCTCGGCAACGCCTACTACGCCTCGGGCGAGATACGTCGCGCCATCGACTTCTACGAACAACATCTGGCCATCGCGCGCGAGACCGGTGACCGGCGCGGCGAGGGCGCAGCTCTCGGCAACCTGGGTGGTGCCTATTACACGTTGGGTGAGACGCACCGCGCTATCGAGTTTTATGAACAGGACATTGATATCGCCCGCGAGATCGGTGACCGACACGGCGAGGGCATCGTACTGTTTAATATGAGTTTGGCGCTCGATAAGCTTGGCGACCGGAAGCGGGCCATTGCGCTGGCGGAGGCCGCGTTGAAGATTCGCGAGCAGATTAAAGACCCGGAGGCGGCTAAGGTGCGTGCGAAGTTGGCTGAGTGGCGGGGCGAGCCGGAGTGAGCGTGGATGTGGCGAGCGGTTATTGGTTTTGGTGGGTGGCGGGTTCGGGGGTGGGGTCGGGTTTGCGGTGGGCGAAGAGGGCGTGGGCGATCCAGGCGAGGAGGGCGGAGTTGGCGGCGGCGAGGAGGGCGGAGGTGAGGGGGTAGCGTTCGACGCGCTCGAAGACGTTGACGGTGCGGTCGGCCCCGTCGATCTTGACCCAGGCGTTGCCGGTGATGTTGAGTTGGAGTTGGTCGGAGCCGAGTTTGAGGTCGGCGAGGTTGAGGGAGGCGCGGCCGTCGGCGCTGCGGGCGTTGAGGATGTCGGGGGCGTCGGGCGGGGCGTCGAGCGCGCGGACGCGGACGGCGCGGGCGCTCAGGGGTGGGCGGTCGGCGCGCTGCGTCTGCGCCGCGCCGAGCGTGAAAGGCTCGTAGACGCCCGCGGCGTCGCCCCAGGGGACGCTGCCCTGCTTGCGCGGGCGGAAGTGCCAGCGGAAGGCGGAGCCGGCGGCGGCGACGATGGTCAGGCCGGCTTCACCTTCGATGGGTTCTTCGAGCGCGCCGATGGTGAGCAGGTTTTGACAGCCGCGCGCGACCGTCGCCGTTTCCGTTTCGGCCTTCGGGAGCAGTTGGACGGCGAGGTCGCCGCCTTCGGCTTGCATCTCGAAGTCGCGGTAGCGGTCGAGGCCCGGCGCTTCGAGTTGGAAGAGGCGGATGGTGGCGGGCGGGCGCTGCGGGTCGGCCCAGCCGACGGTGACGAGCGTGCGGCAGGGCGCGCCGTCGCCGGACGCTCGCGGGACGTAGGCGACGGGGCCGGGCGCGTCGGGCAGCGTGTCGCCGAGTGCGGTTAGGAGTTGCGCGGTCTGCTCGTCCACGCGCGCGCGCTCGAAGCGCACGTCCACGCTCGTCTGCGGCGCGCCCGCGTGCGCGAGCAGCGTGCCGTCGGGCGAGTTCACTTCCGGGCCTTCGATGATCAACTCTTGCTGCCCGCGCGGGAGGACGGCGGGCGTGAAGCGGCCGGTCTCGGCGAGTTCGGCGGGCACGGGGATGCTGGTCAGGTAATACTGGACGCCGAGCGCGGCGGCGAAGACCGACAGCCCCGCCAGGACGCGCACGAGCCGCCGCTGCCACAGGCGGTGCAAGGTGTTGTTGGTCGCCGTCGTGCCCGCCGCCATGTTCGCTGTTCTCGGCTGGGATAAAACTAAGAGCGCCTAACAGAATTAACCACGAAGACACGAAGGCACGAAGGTCAGACCGTCAAGTCCTCTTGTGTCTTCGTGTCTTCGTGGTTAGACATTCTTAGTCCACGAAGATGGACTGGCGCGAGACGCCCGCGACCCAGTCGCCGCCGTCGTCGAGGCTGCGCCAGGCGCGGACGTGGAGTTGGTGCGCGCCCTGCGAGACGCGCTTGCCGGCGCGGCAGTCCCAGCGCCCGCTCAGTTGCGCGCCGCGCCCGATGCCGCGGTCGTACGTCACGCTCGACACGCGCTCAGCGACGAGTTGCCGCTGCGCCCCGCGCGTGATGCGCATGAAGTCGGCGCTCACCTTGTAGAAGTCGAAGAGCGAGTGGAAGCTGTAGTCGGCCTGCTGCGACTGGCTGGCGCGGACGCGGCCCGGCTGGAAGTTGATCTGATCGATCCCGACCGAGCCGACCGCGTTGTAGCCCGCGCCGAGACCGAGCAGTTGCAGCGGCACAGGCTCGCCCGGCGCGTTGGGATCATCGGTCACGGCCGTCAGCGCGTAGACGGCCGGGCGCGGCTTGTCGGCGAAGGTCGCGGGCAGGCGCAGGACGATCTCGTGCGCGCCGGGCGCGCCGTCGAGTTGTTGGTCGAAGCGCGCGCCTTTGTCGGCCATGACGGAGAACGTCACGACCGCCGGCTCCGGCAGTTCGTAGGCGACGACGACGGGCCAGTTGCCGCGCACGAACCCCTGCACCATGAAGTGGCTCATGTCGAAACGCTTCTCGAACTGCGGGCCCGACTTCGACAGCTTCTTCGCGCCGGAGTCGCCGTGCGTGGCGATGAGCGTGCCGAGCACCGCGCCGGCCGCGATGCCGCCGATAATCAGTCCGGTCTTAGCGCCGCCGCCGCCGCCCGAATCCGGCGTGGGCGTGGGCCGCGGCGTCGGCGTCGGCGTGCTGTCCGGGTTCTGCCCGGTCGCGTTGGGGTTGACGGGCGTGGGCGTCGGGCGCGCCTGGCGGCGGATGCGCGGGGGCGGCTGGTCGGGCTGCTGCGCGGCGTGCGCGAGCCGGCGCGCGACGGGCTGACCGGCGCAGACGAGCGCCGCGCCGAGCAACACGCTCAACCAAACTCTGTGCGGGCTGACTCTCATGGCAAGACACCTCCCGTGAGGGCTGCGGTCAAGGAGGGCGCGGAGGGTTTTACTGTGCCCTCTGTGTGATCTCTGTGTCCTCCGTGTGACACCGGCCGACCGCTACGCGCAAGCGCCGAACGCTCTAAACGGCGACGCCGGCCCTTCTTAACGAAAGGCCGGCGTCGCCTCTTTAAGCTTCAGGTGGCTGCCTCCGGGGGCCGCGGAACGTCAACCTTCGACGACCCAAGTATCGCCGCTGTTGATGAGTTTTTCAAGGTTGCCGCGGCCGCCGCGCTCGACCGCGGCGGCGATCTGCGCGGCGAGCAGGTCTTCGTAGCCTTCGCCGACGCCGCGCAGGCTGACGACAGCGCTGCCGCTGCCCGCGCTCCACTGCCCACTCCCCACCGCCGTGCCCGTCGGCATGAAGCTTGGCAATCGGGCGCAGAGCGTACCGGCTAGCGGTGACAAGCTAAGCAGCGCCAGACGAGCGCTGATCAAATTAAGAAGTTTGCATTGATCGCGTCGCGTGCCATAGCCGCATACTCGGCCGAATCCTCAACGGCCCTGGCGAGAAAGTTCTGGGCATCAAGGCTCTCCGGCATCGGCGGGTCGCTGTGGGCAAGCACGTAGATCAACTGTAGGGCGTTATAATACTCGAACCGCTTTTCGTTCAACTGCTGCCTATCAAGCCCCAGACCGCTGATCGTCGCTTTACCTCTCGGATTATCGCCCGGCGCGTAAGGTACTTCCCGCCTGAAGGAGATAAACTGTTCTGGATCATCCGCCGAAGGATCAATGAAGAGCGGTAGCTCCGTGTCGAGTTTGTCTTTATGCGAGGTCGCGCGGGCGGAGGGGTTAGAAAGCGGGAAGAGGTTTCTCTTGAACTGCTGGTTGCAGAGTTGACAGGAGAGAAATAGATTGCCCCACTCGTAAGCGAGCCAGTAATAGCCGGGCTTGTGCAGCGTGTCGCGGTCGTCCTGACGGTATCCGGCTTTGGGGCGGAAGTGTTCCACGTCGCCGTAGGCGATGTGCGTGATCTTCGACTCGCAGAGGAAGCACTTATCGTGCTGCGCCAGCTTGAGCGCCTCTTTGACCGACCGGTGGGCGTAGATGTTTGAGTCGAAGCCGAAGCTTTTGCGCCCGGCCTTGTAGTCGTCTGCGGAGCGTGTGAACGAAGCGCAGTCTGCGCGGCGCTGTTTCCGGCCTCGGTTTCGCAAGACGGCGGGGGCCGACGAGGGTTTAGTCACCCGGATCATGTGAGGTCTCGCGTCCTTCTCTTTTCAGGCGTCCGGCGGCGCGGCGGATGATGTCCATCGCCTCCAAGTCTGCGGGCGTCTCGCCGGTGGGCAGCGCGCCGATTTCCGCCTCCAACTCCTTGAGCCGCGCGCGATCCTTCTTCGTGAGTCGGCTCTTCGAGAGCAGCTTCGTGCGCTCAGTGAGCAGCGCGTCGAGCTGGGGCGGGCGGGCGCTTCCGAGGCCGAAGAGATCGCTCGTCAGGATTTGATCGACGCGCCAGCCGTGGATCGCCTGCACGTCGTTCTCGATGACGACGTGATCGCCGACGCGGCGGAGCAGGACGATGTTGGCGTCGCTCGCCGCCTGCACGACGAGCGGGCTGTGCGCGGTGGCGATGAACTGCGTGTTCGGGAAGCGCTCGCTCAGGTAGCCCATCAGCGTGCGCTGCCACTTCGGGTGCAGGTGTAGATCGATCTCGTCCACCAGCACGACCGCCGGCTCCGCCAGCGGGTTGCGGCTCTTCGGGTAGCGGTCGAACATCCGGCTCGCGAAGTCCACCATCCACGCGATCAGCGTCTTGTAACCGAGACTCAGGTCTTTGATCGACACCCACCCGTAAGGCGTCTTCACCTCCACGCCTGGCTTCTGCTGCTTCTCCGTGAGTTGCGCGAACCTGATGTCTTCCACGTCGGGAAGGAGATTGATTAAGACTTCCTTGATTTCGTCACGCCGCTTTTGAGCGCGTTTCCTAGCTGCTTCGGAATTTGCTGCGTGAGCAGTGTAATCGGCTTGAAGCAACCACTCTTCAGCATTTAGAAGCGGAGCATCCTCGAAGAATAAGCTGATAAAAGGATTGTCTTCTATTTTCTCGGAGAGAGAAGTATGGCCCATACGCCTTGATGCGCCGTACCCGAAGCAATCAATCTCACCGATAAGCTCATATTCAATTGAGCTGATAGAGGTATCAATTATGTTCGTGCCATCTAACGTCCTACCAGACTCTAATTTGTCTTTTAGCACTTCCCCCCTTTCTTCGTCTGTGAGCTTGGCTCCTACGAAAAACGTTGCGGACACGAAATATTTCTTGTTAGGTCTTTCGGCGTTCCAAAAAAAGAAGTTGTTCAAGTCAACTGCTTCTCTTGGTACAGCATACTTTTTCGGCCCGCCAAAAATTCCCCACGAATCCAGAGCTGGTGCTAGAGCAACTATTGCCTGAAGCAATGTGGTCTTACCGACGCCATTATCTCCCAAAATTATCGTCCACTGGGCGGGACGACCTTTGCCGTTCGATAAATCGAGCGTTTGTTTCGGCCCGAAACTCCTGACATTTTCAACATTAAGTGCCAAGAAATAGGCGGGGCGCGAGAGGCGTTCTTTTTCACTCTTAGGCGAGGATTCAATTTGCAGCTTATCTCTCGTCATCGGGAGACCAATCTTGATTCACTTAGGAATGGCGAAAGCGGAGCAGCGGCGATGCCTCTTACTCCGCTTTCGCACTTTAACTCAATTTTACGGCTTTACTCCACCACCCAGGTGTCGCCGCTGTTGATGAGTTTTTCGAGGTTGCCGCGGCCGCCGCGCTCGACCGCGGCGGCGATCTGCGCGGCCAACAAATCCTCGTAGGTGTCGCGCTCGACGGCGCGGAAGATGCCGACCGGCTGCGGGAACGCCGGGTACTCCATGCGCGCCAGCATGAAGGCGACCGACGGATCGTGCAGGTTGATGTCGTGGACGAGGCAGTCGTTCTCGTTCAGCCCCGTCTCGCTCCCAAGCTGAATAACCTCCGGGTGCGCGCCGTTCATGCGGATGCCTTTGTCGCGCTCCTTGCCGAAGACCATCGGCTTGCCGTGCTCCAAATAGATCATGCGGTCGGAGCGGTGGACGCGCTCGGTGAAATACTCGAACGCGCCGTCGTTGAAGATGTTGCAGTTCTGGTAGACCTCGATGAACGAGATGCCTTTATGCTTGGCCGCCGCCTGGATGGTCGCCGCCAGGTGCTTCACGTCCAGATCGAGCGAGCGCGCGACGAAGGTCGCTTCGGACGCGATGGCGAGCGAGAGCGGGTTGACGGGGTAGTCAATCGCGCCCATCGGCGTGGACTTCGTCTTCTTGCCGAACTCGGAGGTGGGCGAGTACTGCCCCTTCGTCAGCCCGTAGATGCGGTTGTTGAAGAGGATGTAGTTGAGGTCGAGGTTGCGGCGGATGGCGTGCATGAAATGGTTGCCGCCGATGGAGAGCGCGTCGCCGTCGCCGGTGATGACCCAGACGGACAGCTCCGGGTTCGCGGCCTTGATGCCGGTGGCGATGGCGGGCGCGCGCCCGTGGATGCCGTGGAAGCCGTAGGTGTTCATGTAGTAGGGGAAGCGCGACGAGCAGCCGATGCCCGACACGAAGACGATCTTCTCGCGCGGGATGCCGAGGTCGGGCATGACCTTCTGCACGTTGTTGAGGATCGAGTAGTCGCCGCAGCCGGGACACCAACGCACTTCCTGATCCGACGTGAAGTCGGCCTTCGTTAGCTTCGCCACGGGCGGCGCGACCTCGCCCGCCACGACCGACGCCGGTTCGCTCTCCGGCGCGACGCCCCCGCCCACGTTCCCGCCCATGCCCTCGACGCCCTCTTGCCCGTTCGCCCCGTGCCCGTTCTTACCGTTGGTACTCATCTCGACTCCTTAAACTCTCTCGTCCGCCCCGCGCGCCTCCGCGACGGCGCGGCACAGCGTCAGAAATTCCGCCCGCACGTACGGGTCTAACTCTGCGGCGAACTCCGCCGTGAGACCGCGCAGCCTGATCAACTCCTGCACGTCGGCCAAGTCCTTCAAACGATCCGGCGCGGTCATGCCGGACGCCAGCTTCAACTCGACGAGCTTCGCCAGCGTGACGAACCGCACCCCGTCAATCTCCGTCGCCGCCGTCGCGGGGACGGGAAACTCGACCGGCTTCGGCTTGCCGTCGCCGGGGTATTCGCCCGCGACGATCACTTCAATCGGTACGCCCGCGCGCGTCGCCCGCAGGCGCTTGCGCGCGCCCTCAAACGCGGGCGCGTAACCCAGCCCGATCAACTCACGATGAAACGCCGCCAGACCTTCGGCCGTCAGCACCAGATCGATGTCTTCGGTGAAGCGCGGGTAGCCGTGCGCCATCAGCGCGACCGCGCCGATCACCATGTAATCAATGTCGTGCCGTTTCAGATCGGCCGCCAGTTGCGCCAGCGCGCCGTGCAGTTGTCCTTCGCCCATAAAGTAGCGCAAGCCTTCCGCGTAGACATCATGGACGGAGCGGGGCGCAACGTTTTCGGCGGCGGCGTTCATCGTGAATCGCGGGCGTTACAAATACTCTTCGACCTTGCGCTCGATCTCGCGTATCTGGAAGGGGCGGCCTTTGACCTTCGAGTAGGAGACGGCGTCCACTAAGTACTTGGCGCGGATCATGGTGCTGAGCTGACCGAGGTTCATCTCCGGCACGATGACCGTCTCGAAGCGGCGGAGCACTTCGCCCAGGTTCGCGGGGAACGGGTTGAGGTAGCGCAGGTGCGCGCTCGACACGGAATGCCCCTGCCGTTGCAGCCGCTCGACCGCCGACGTGATCGCGCCGTAGGTCGAACCCCAGCCGAGCACCAGCACCTTGCCGCTCTGCGCGCCGAAGACTTCCATGTCGGGGATGTCCTGCGCCACGCGATCCACTTTCGCCTGGCGCATACGCACCATGAAGTCGTGGTTCTCCGGGTCGTAAGAGACGTTGCCCGTGACGTGCTGCTTCTCGATGCCGCCGATGCGGTGTTCGAGACCGGGCGTGCCGGGCAAGGCCCAGGGCCGCGCGAGCGTCCGCTCGTCGCGCGCGTAGGGCATGAAGTTCGCGGGGTCTGTGGCGAAGTTGACTTCGATCTTCGGCAAGTCCTCCATGCGCGGCAGCGCCCAAGGCTCCGCGCCGTTGGCGAGGTAGCCGTCCGAGAGGTAGAAGACCGGCGTCATGTAGTGGAACGCGATGCGCACCGCCTCAATCGCCATGTGGAAGCAGTCGCCGGGCGACGCGGGCGCGACGACCACGGCCGGGCACTCGCCGTTGCGGCCCCAGACGGCCTGGAACAGATCGGCCTGCTCGGTCTTCGTCGGCAGGCCCGTCGAAGGCCCGCCGCGCTGCACGTTGATGATGACGAGCGGCAACTCCGTCATCACCGCCAGCCCGATGGCCTCCTGCTTCAACGCGACGCCGGGGCCCGAAGTGCCCGTCAAGCCGACCTGCCCCGCGAAGGACGCGCCGATGGCGGCGCACACGGCCGCGATCTCGTCCTCGGCCTGAAACGTCTTGACGCCGAAGTTCTTGTGGCGCGACAGCTCGTGCAGGATGTCTGAGGCGGGCGTGATCGGGTACGAGCCGTAGAAGAGCGGCCGGCCCGCGAGTTCGGCGGCCGTGATGAAGCCGATGGCGGTGGCCTCGTTGCCGGTGATCTTGCGGTACTTGCCGGGCGCGATGTGCGCCTTCTTCACCGTGTAGTGCGTGGTGAAGACCTCGGTCGTGTCGGCGAAGTTGTAGCCGGTCTTCAAAGCGATCTCGTTGGCCTTGGCGACCTCGGGCAGCTTCTTGAACTTGGCGCTGATCCAGTTCAGCGTCGGCTCAAGCGGCCGGTCGTAGAGCCAGTAGAGGACGCCGAGCGCGAAGAAGTTCTTGCAGCGATCCATCTCCTTGCGCCCGAGGCCGACCTTCGCCTCTTGCAGCGCGCGCAAATTCAGCGTCGTGATCGGCAGGCGGTGGACGCGGTAGCCGGCGAGCGTGTCGTCTTCGAGCGGGCTGACGGCGTAAGCCGCTTTCTTCAGGTTCTCCTTGTTGAACTCGTCCGTGTTGACGATGATCGTGCCGCCCTCTTCCAAGTCGGGCAGGTTCACCTTCAAGGCGGCCGGGTTCATCGCGACGAGCACGTTCGGCTGATCGCCGGGCGTGCGTATGTCCTGCGAAGAGAAGTTGAGTTGGAAGCCGGAGACGCCGGGCAAAGAACCGGCGGGGGCGCGAATCTCGGCGGGGAAGTCGGGCAGCGTCGAGATGTCGTTGCCGAGCACGGCCGACGTGTTGGTGAACTGCGTGCCGGTGAGCTGCATGCCGTCGCCCGAATCGCCGGCGAAGCGGATGGTGACGGTCTCGACTTCTTCGAAGTGTTTCTCGGCGGCCGCGGTCGGCGGCGTGTCCATGACGGTGCTCATAGCTTCAATCTCTCAAATGATGCCTCTGACAGACCGGGAAGTATTTTCAAGGTTCCATTCACAGGCGGGTGAACCTCGCGCGTTTGACTCGAACCTCATTCTAAAGCAGCCGCGCACGCCGCTCAAGCAACCACGCCGGCCGGGCGTGGTGAGAATCCGCGCCGCGCTTGGGTGAAAAGCCCCAACGCGCCCCGCACCGCGCCCCTTCATCGAGGCGGAGCATCATCGGTGCAACTCTCAGACCACGCCGAGCCGGCGCGTCGCCGCGTGCGTGCGCGCGACCTCATTGACAGCGCGGCGCGCGCACGCCTAAGCTTCGACCCAAGGTTTAAGCGATGACTAAGGACGAGACCATCGGCGTCGGCATCATCGGCACGGGCTTCGCGCGGACGACACAGTTGCCCGCCTTCAAGGCGGTGGGCGCGCGCGTCGTCGCCATCGCGAGCGGGCGGCGGGCAAACGCCGAGCGCGTCGCGCGCGCGTTCGACATCCCCTTCGCCGCCGACGACTGGCGCGCCGTCGTCGCGCACCCCGACGTTGCTTTGGTCAGCATCGTCACGCCGCCCGCGACGCACCGCGAGATCACGCTCGCCGCGCTCGACGCCGGCAAGGCCGTCCTCTGCGAGAAGCCGATGGCGCTGGCCGCCGCCGAGACCGAAGAGATGCGCCGTCGCGCCGACGCGGCGCACGCGCTGGCGCTCGTCGATCACGAGTTGCGTATGCTGGCGGGCCGGCGGCGGCTGCGCGAGCTTTTGCGGGCCGGCGAGATCGGGCGCGTGCGCCACGTGCGCTACACGTTCCGCACGGACGCGCGCGCCAGCGCCGCGCGCGCTTGGAACTGGTGGTCGGACGAACGGATGGGCGGCGGGACGCTCGGCGCAATCGGCTCGCACGCCGTGGACTCCTGCCGCTGGCTGCTCGGCGCGGAGGTGGCCGCCGTCGCCGCGCAACTCACGACGCACGTCCGCGAGCGCGCTGACGAAGCGGGCACGCCGCGCGCCGTCACGACCGACGACGAAGCGAGCCTGCTCTTGCGCTTCACCGGCGGCCCGCTGACTGCGGGCACGACCGGCAGTGTCGCGCTCTCGATGATCGCGGCTGGGGCTCCTGAGCACACGTGCGAGCTGTTCGGCGAGCGCGGCGCGCTCAAGATCACCGAACCGGAGGAACTCTACCGCGCCTCGGTCGGCGACGGCGCGTGGCGGCGCGTCGAAGTCGAGCCGACGCCGCTCGCGCCGGGCCTGCGCGACGGCAGTTGGGCGCGCGGCTTCACCGTCCTCGCGCGAGAGCTGATCGCCGCCCTGCGCGCCGGCCACAACACAGTCGCAGAGGCCGCCACGTTCGCCGACGGCCACCGCGTCCAACTCGTCCTCGACGCCGCGCGCCGCGCGCATGAGAGCGGTCGCCGGATAGAGTTGGAATAGTCGTCGCTTGCTCTGTGGCGCGCGGCCGGCTGAAACACAGAGGGCATAGGGGAGGGCCGATCTCAGATTTGCAATCTCAACTCTGAGATCGCTTTTTCGCTGCACCCGCTGTGTTGAACTGAACTCCTCGTCAACCGCAACCTCAAACCGAGCCTCCCCCAAACTGAAGCGCGCGCGCCAGCCGTATTGCGGTCGGCGTTAAAGCCAAATCCCCCGAATGGTAGAACGCGGTCTCGGCCAGCGGCGACGGGCGCGGGCGGCGGACTGTCTTTGCCGAGGCATGATGAAGTCAAAGAAGGCGGGCGCGAGGCCGGCAGCCGCGGACGGGGGAGCGCAGCCACCCGTTCTACCGGGCCAGCTTCATCCTCTCCGGCGAGGGGCGCGCGTTGGATGACGCGCGGCCGCGACGTTGAATGAACGTCGCCCGCGGTCTGAACTCGCGCAGCGGAGGCCGGGCGCGCCGTCATTCCTGTTGCTGCTTGCGGGCGGTGGCGGCGCGCGCGATGAACGCCTGCACGTCGTCGCCGAAGGGCTTGGGGAAGGTGGCGGGCCAGTTGGCCTTGTCGGCATACATGCGGTTGAGACCTTCCTGAATGTTTGGGTCGCCGCCGGTGAAGCCGCGCAAGAGTTCCGCCCAGCGCGCCGCCAACTCTTGCCCGCGTGCGCTCTCCGGCGCGACGCCTTCGGCCACCGCCTGCTCACACTCCTTGATCAGTTGCATCCAGTCGCGCTGCCCTTGCTCGATGACTTCGGGCGGGATCGTCCGCTGGCGCTCCGCGATCTTCTGCTGCGCCTCCTCCGAGTAGTACTTCTTCGTCCAGTCCATGTCGCTCATGGTGATGACCTCCACGATGGTTTTAAAGGCCGCCCAGTCGGGCGGGTCGCCCGCGGCCGCGAGCCGCTCGGCGCGTTCGATGGCGGCGAGCGCCTGTTCGAGCCGGCGGCGCTGCTCGGTCAGCACCTCGCGCTGAAGCCTGAGCGTCGTCGTCAGGTCGAGTTCGCGCCCGCCGAGCAGGGCCTTGATCTGGTTGAGGGACAGACCGATGAACTTCAACGTCACGATCTGTTGCAGGCGCGCGAGGTCGCGCGCGCCGTAGAGCCGGTAGCCGGCTGCCGTGCGGCGCGTGGGCCGGAGCAGGCCGAGCCGGTCGTAGTGGTGCAGCGTCCGCACCGTCACGCCCGCGCGCGCCGCGAACTCGTGCGCCTGGTAGAGTCGTTCCGTCGTGTCCAACTCGCGCCGTCCTCCTCCGCCGCCGTGTACCCTAAGCTCTGACGTTGCGTCAGGGTCAAGAGGAATTTTAACCGCAAAGGACGCGCAGCGGGCCGCAAAGGGCCGCAGAGGAAAAACCTTTGCGTTCTTTGCGGCCTTACTTCGCGTCCTTTGCGGTTAAAACTCCCGCGGTTCTGTGTTATCAAACAGCCGTGACCAAACAGCAGCGAGCCGCGCGCGTGCGCGTCGGCGTGGACACCGGCGGGACGTTCACCGACTTCGTCTACGCCGACGGCGACGGGCTGCACGTCTTCAAGCTCGCCTCGACGCCGGCCGATCCGTCGCGCGCCATCACCGATGGCTTACGTCGCATCGCGCGCGCGACGGGCGCGACGTTGCGCGCGCTCGAAGTCGTCCACGGCACGACCGTGGGCACGAACGCGCTGCTCGAACGGCGCGGCGCGCGCGCGGCGCTCGTCACCACCGCCGGCTTCGAGGACGTGCTTGAGATCGGCCGCCAGGCCCGCCCCGCGCTCTACGATCTGGACGCGGACAGGCCCCCGCCGCTCGTGCCCGCGCCTTTGCGCTTCGGTCTGCGCGAACGCGTCGCCGCCGACGGCGCGGTGCTCGAAGCGTTGACCGACGCGGCGCTCGCGTCATTGATCAAGAAACTCAAGCGCGCGCGCGTCGAAGCGGTCGCCGTCTGCCTGCTCTTCTCGTTCGTCCGGCCCGAGCACGAGCGGCGCGTGGCGCGCGCGCTCGCAACGCTGGGCGTGCCGCTCTCCGTCTCGCACGACATACTGCCCGAATACCGCGAATACGAGCGCGCCTCGACCGTCACGATCAACGCCTACCTGCAACCGCTGATGGGCGCGTACCTGAAGCGACTTGCGGCGCACGCGCCGCGCTTGCGCGTGATGCAGTCGTCGGGCGGCAGCATCTCGGCGGCGCGCGCGGCGCGCGAACCCGTCCGCACGATCCTGTCGGGGCCGGCCGGCGGCGTGGTCGGCGCGCTCGCCGCGGCCACCCGCGCCGGCTTCAGAGAGATCGTCACCTTCGACATGGGCGGCACTTCGACCGACGTGGCCTTGTGCGCCGCGGGCGCTGTGCGGACGACGAACGAGGCCGCGATTTCGGGTCTCCCGGTCGCCGTGCCCGTGCTCGACATACACACGGTCGGCGCGGGCGGCGGCTCCATCGCGCGCGTGGACGCGGGCGGGAGTCTGCGCGTCGGGCCGGAGTCGGCGGGCGCGGAACCCGGCCCCGCGTGCTACGGCCGCGGGCGTCTGCCGACGGTGACGGACGCGAACCTCGTCCTCGGCCGCTTCGGCGGCGCGGCCTTGCTCGGCGGCGACTTCGCGCTCGACGAAGAACGCGCGCACGCGGCGCTCGCCGATCTCGCACGACAGATGAGCGCGGCCGCCGCGCGCCGCGTGAGCGTGATCGAGGCGGCCTTGGGCGTCGTGCGCGTGGTGAACGCCGGCATGGAGCGCGCGCTGCGCGTCGTCTCGGTCGAACGTGGACACGACCCGCGCGGCTGCACGCTCGTCTCGTTCGGCGGCGCGGGCGGTCTGCACGCGGTCGCGTTGGCGCGCGCCTTGCGCATCCCGCGCGTGCTCGTGCCGCGCCGGCCCGGCGCGCTCTCCGCGCTCGGCGCGCTCGGCGCGGACGTGCTCCGCGACACGAGCCGCACCGTCATGCTCGCCGCCGCGCGCGCGCACGACGCGGCGCTCGCGCGCACCTTCAACGAACTCGAACGCGCGGCCCGCGCCACGCTCAAGCGCGAAGGCTTCGCGCCCGCGCGCCAACGGCACGAGCGCAGCGTGGCGGCGCGCTACCAGGGACAATCGTTCGAGCTTGAGCTGGCTTGGCGGCCGCGCGCAGACCTGGCGGCCGCCTTCCACCGCGCGCACGCCGCGCGCTACGGCTACGCGCAGACAGACAACGCGGTCGAGATCGTCAGCGCGCGCGTGCGCTCGACGGGCTTGGTCGAACGCCTGCGCGACGAGCGCGCGCGCCGTGGATCGAAAGGCGCGGTCACGCCCGAACGCACCGCGACAGTCTATTTCACGAAGCAGCCCGCGCGCGTCGCCGTCTACGCGCGCGCGGCGCTCGCGCCCGGCGCGCGGCTCAACAGCCCTTGCGTCGTCACCGAATACTCGGCCACCACGCTCGTGCCTCCTGACGCGCGCGCGCGCGTAGACGCCCACGGCAATCTGTTAGTTGAGTTGTGAGTCGCAAGCCATGAGTCGCACAAGAAGCTTCGATCCGATCACGCTGGAAATCTATCGCGCGCTCTACACGTCTGTGGCCGAAGAGATGGGCGTGGCGCTCAGGCGCACGGCCTTTTCGCCGAACATCAAGGAGCGGCGCGACTACTCGTGCGCCGTCTTCGACGCCGCGGGCCGCGTCATCGCGCAGGGCGATCACATGCCCGTCCACCTCGGCTCGATGCCGATGGCCGTCCGCGCCGCCCTCGACGCCACAACGCTCGCGCCCGGCGACGTGGTCGCCCTCAACGACCCCTTCGCCGGCGGCACGCACCTGCCCGACGTGACGTTGGTCATGCCGGTGGTCAGTGGTCAGTGGTCAGTGGTCAGTGAAGAAGTTAGAGGCGGCAGCGCGACCTCGAAGCGCAGCTCGACTAAACTGACCACTGACCACCGACCACTGACCACTCTCTTTTACGTCGCCAACCGGGCGCACCACGCGGACATCGGGGGCGCGAGTCCGGGTTCGATGGGGTTGGCGACGGACGTGTACGGCGAAGGCTTGCGCATCCCGCCGGTGACGCTGGTGCGGGGCGGGCGCGTGGTCGAAGACGTGATGCGTTTGTTGCTGGCGAACGTCCGCGGGAGCGAGGAGCGGCGCGCGGACTTCGCGGCGCAGATCGGCTCGCTTCAGACGGGCACGCGCCGGCTCTTGGAGATCGTCGCGCGCAACGGCGCGCAGGAGGCGCGTGCTTACGCCGCGCACCTGCGCGCCTACTCGGCCCGCATGATGCGCGCCGTCATCGCGGCACTGCCCGACGGCGTCTACGAGGCCGAGGACGCGCTGGACGGCGACGGTGTGACGGACGCGCCCGTGCGCGTGCGCGTGCGCGTCCGCGTCAAAGGCGCGCGCGCCGTCGTGGACTTCGCGGGCAGCGCGCCGCAGGTGGCGGGCCCCGTGAACGCGGTCGAGGCGATCACGGTCTCGGCGGTCGCTTACGTCTTCCGCTGCCTGCTCGGCGGCGAGGACGTGCCGGCGAGCGCGGGGCTGATGGAGCCGATTGAAGTCCGCGCGCCGCGCGGCACGGTCACGAACGCCGCGCCGCCCGCCAGCGTGGCCGGCGGCAACGTCGAGACCTCGCAACGGCTCGTGGACGTGCTCTTCAAGGCGCTGGCGCAAGCCCTGCCCGCGCGCGTGCCCGCGGCGAGCCAGGGCACGATGAACAACCTGACCATCGGCGGCGTGGACGAACGCACGGGGCGCGAGTTCGCTTACTACGAGACGGTCGCGGGCGGCATGGGCGCGCGCCCGCGCGCCGACGGCCTGAGCGGCGTCCACACGCACATGACCAACAGCCTGAACACGCCGGTCGAGGCGTTGGAGTACGCCTACCCTCTGCGCGTGCGCCGCTACGCGCTGCGCAAGACTTCGGGCGGGCGCGGGCGCACGCGCGGCGGCGACGGCGTCGTCCGCGAGATCGAGACGCTCACCGCGGCCCGCGCCGCGCTCCTCGCCGACCGCCGCGTGCGCGCCCCCTACGGCCTCGCGGGCGGCGCGGACGGTCAACCCGGCCGCGACCGCATCATCCGCCGCGACGGCCGCACCGAACGCATCGCCGCCAAAGGCTCCTGGTCTCTACAGCCCGGCGACCGCATCCGCATCGAAACCCCCGGCGGCGGCGGACACGGGAAAAGGGAGGAGGGATGAAGCAGTCAGCAGTCAGGAGACAGAAGTCAGAAGCCGGAATGAACAGCCGGCTTTCTTCTTCCGCCTTCCGTCCGCCGTTCCGGCTACTGGCTACTGGCTTCTGCCTACTGACTACTGCTCTTCCCCTTCTTTCCCTCCCCGTGATCCGCTAGAATGCCCGCGCTCGCAGCACGGCCCGCCCCGGAGACGCGCAGTCGGCAAACTGCGCCGCCCACAGATGAGTATCGCCCCCGGCATTACGCTCGGCCGTTACGAGATTCAGTCGCTGCTCGGCGCGGGCGGCATGGGCGAGGTCTACCGCGCGCGCGACACGGAGTTGAACCGGCCCGTCGCGCTGAAGTTTCTCCACGCGGAGGTGGCGGCCGACGGCCGGCGGATGCAGCGCTTCATCCAGGAGGCGCGCGCCGCGTCCGCCTTGAACCACCCGAACATCCTCACCGTCTACGACATCGGCCAGACTGAAGACGGCACGCGCTTCTTCGCCACCGAGCTGGTCGAAGGCGCGACGCTGCGCGAGCGTATGCCCCAACGTCTGAAGCTCGGCGAGGTGCTCGACATCGTCATTCAAACCGCGTCGGCGCTCGTCGCCGCGCACCAGGCCGGCATCGTCCACCGCGACATCAAGCCGGAGAACATCATGCTCCGGCGCGACGGCTACGTGAAGGTCCTGGACTTCGGGTTGGCGAAGCTGACGGGGCAGCCGAGCACCTCGGTTGACACGGAGGCGGCCACGCAGGCGCTCGTGCAGACCGATCCGGGCGCGGTCATGGGCACGGTCGCCTACATGTCGCCCGAACAGGCGCGCGGCGAAGAGGTGGACGCGCGCACAGACATCTGGTCACTCGGCGTCGTGCTCTACGAACTGCTGACCGGGCAACTGCCGTTCAAGGGACGCTCCCCCAGCCACACTGTCGTCGCGCTCCTCGACGACGAGCCGCCGCCGCTCGCGCGCTTCCTGGCGGACGCACCCGAAGCGTTGCAGGAGATCGTGACCGACGCGCTGACGAAAGACCGCGAGGCGCGCTACCAGACCGCCAAGCAGATGCTCGCCAAGCTGCAACGGCTCAAAGGCCGCCTCGACGCGGGCGCGCACCTCGATCAATCCGTCGTGCCCGACGCGCCGGGCCAGTCCGCCGCGAGCACGTCCGGCGCGGGCACGGCCGGTTCGGCCTCGGCCGCGCCGCCCACCGTCAGCGCCGACGCGCCCGCCGAGACTCTGCCGACGGCCGCGAGTGTCGAGCAGGTGGTCAACCAGATCATGCGGCGCAGGACGGCGAAGACGCTGGCCGTCGTCGCCGCCGTCCTGGCCGTCTCGGCGGCCGGCGTCGGTCTCGTCAAGCTGTTCACGCGGCCTGACTCGCGCGGCGCGAATGTGTCGTCGGCCTTCGCCGCGATGAAGATCGAGCGGCTGACCGACACGGGCAAGGCCGGCAGCGTCGCCATCTCGCCCGACGGCAAGCTGGTCGTACACGTCGTCGAAGACGCCGGGCAGCAGAGCCTCTGGCTGCGCCACGTCGCCACGGGCAGCAACGTGCAGATCATCGCGCCCGCCGAGGTGCGCTACGGGCGCATGACGTTTTCGCCCGACGGCGACTACGTCTACTTCACGCGCCGGCCGCCGGGCGCGCCCGCCGCGCCCGTCTACGCCGTGCCGGTCTTCGGCGGCGAGGCCAAGAAGGTGGTCGAGGACGCCTTGAGTTCCGTCACCTTCGCGCCCGACGGCCGGCAGTTGGCCTTCGTCCGCTGGCACTCGGTCAAAGACGAGAGCTACCTCGTCACCGCGAACCTCGACGGCACGAACGAGCGCACGCTCGCCACGCTCAAGACGCACGGTCTGTTCAAGCCCAACGGGCCGGCGTGGTCGCCGGACGGGCGCGTGATCGCCGTCGCCGTCACGCAAATGGAAGGCGACGGCGCGCCCTACGAGTACCCGGCGGTGGTCGGCGTGGCCGACGGCTCGATCACGCCGGTCGGCGCGCGGCAGTGGGCCGACGTGGGGCGCGTCGGCTGGCTCGCCGACGGGAGCGCGCTCGTCGCCGCCTGCGAGGAGAAGGGCGCGCGCGTGGATCAGTACTACCTGATCTCTTACCCGGACGGCGCGGCCCGGCGCGTCACCAACGACCTGAACGACTACCACGACCTGAGCCTGACGGCCGACGCGAGCACGCTCGCCACCGTGCAGGAGGATCGCGTCCTCAACATCTGGGTCGCGCCCGGCGCGGACGCGCGCAGCTTGCGCCAGCTCACCTCCGGCTCCTTCAAGTACGAGGGGCAGTGGGGCCTGCGCTGGCTGCCCGACGGGCGCATCCTCTACGAGTCCGCCGTCAACGCCGTCAGCGGCGTCTGGGTGATGAACGCCGACGGCACGGGGCAGAAGCTGCTGACGGGCGGCTTCGGCTCGGCCAGCAACTTGCAGCCGGTCGGCTCGCCCGACGGGCGTTATGTCGTCTTCGTCTCGGATCGCGCGGGCAAGCAGCACCTCTGGCGCACCGACGCGGACGGCGCGCACGCCACGCAACTGACCGCGGGCGACGCCTACGAGTACAGCCCCGCCTTCACGCCCGACGGGCGCTGGGTGCTCTACGCCCGCTACGACGGCGAGCACTACGACGTGTTCAAGGTCGCGACCGAGGGCGGCACGCCCGTGCGCCTGACCGAAGGTTTTCTGGCGGACTACCCACTGGCCTCGCCCGACGGGCGTTGGCTCGCGGCCGTCTACCGCGAGCGCGGGGGCGCGCCCCCGAAGTACGCGCTCTTCGCGCCCGACGGCGGGCCGCCCGTCAAGCTGTTGGACGCGCCGCAGGCCAGCGCCGACCTGCCCATCCGCTGGCTGCCCGACAGCCGCGCCCTCGCTTACATCGAAACGCGTAAGGGCGTCTCGAACATCTGGGCGCTGCCCCTGGACGGCGGCCGGCCGCGGCCGCTGACCGACTTCACCTCGGGCCAAATCTCCAACTTCGATCTCGCGCGCGACGGCCGCCCCACGCTCTTCTCGCGCGGCGAGACGCGCCGCGACGTTGTGCTCATCACCGGCTTCAAGTAAAGGGCCGGCCGCCGATGCGCAGCACGCATTATCTTCTTGAAGAACCGTGAAGAGCGGGCGGCGCGACTCACCCACTGAGCCGCGCCGGCCCGCTTGAATTCAGTTTCAGTTTCCGGCTTGGTCTTACGCGCGGCGCGGCCCGCCCGCCGTGAACTGCCACGAATGGATGTCGTGGTTCTCCCACGCGTGGCCGCTGCGCGCGCCGAAGCCGACGATGGCGGGTGAAAATTGGGCGCACGAAACCTTCGCCGACGCCACGCTGATCCCGTCGAGGATGACGATCAGCTTGGCATCAATGAGCGCGATCTCGACCGAGTGCCGGTTGTCGTCCTTGATGTTGATCGGCGTGTCCAGCTCGTACAGGTTGCACTCGGCCACGACTTGGTAAAGGTAGTTGATGCGGACGAAGTTGTCGCTGGGGTCGCCCGCGTTTTGGAAGGTGTCGAATTGGATGGAGAGTTGGTTGGCCGTGCCCTGCTCGCCGACGATGGTGTCGAAGCCGATGGTGTGGACGTTGAAGGAGAAGCCGTCGCCGCCGTTGCCCACGAACCCGGCGCGCTCCGTGATGCTGAAGGTGAAGGTGGTCGTGAAGCCTTCGGCGACGTTCATGAGTCGCTCGTACCACGCCGCGCCGCCCTGGTTGCCGGTCGAGCGCGTCACGCGCAAAAAGTTCTCGACCTGTTGGGCGTGCCCGCGCAGGACGAGACCGGCGACCGAGGAGAAGTCCGGGTAGTCGAAGTCGTACTGGGGTTTGATGACTGACGTGCTGGTTGCCATGACGTTCTGCTCCTTGAGGGGCGAAGCCCCCGGTTACGGGCCGACTGAAGATTCACGTCTGAGCCGCGGGCGCGCCGTGTGGCTTTCGTCGCGCCGTGCTCCGGTTCGTGCGAACAGCGTTGGAGAGGCAGAAGCCTCGCGCTTATTACCGGGCGGGCGAAAAAAATATTGCGGCCGGAAAAACATCGAGTGTTGGTAATAAGTCGGCGCGTCGGGCCTCAAACTCTCTGACGACGAGGCCATGCGCGGGCGGTGGCGTTGCCGGCTTAACATGCAAACGAGTAGCATTCGCGGGCGGGCGGGCGGGCGCGGCGCGGGCGCGGCGTGGGCTGTGAGGGTTATGACGGAGACGGGGCAGAGTGATCCGCTCTTGCTGCCGTTCGTGCGCGCCGCGGACGACGCCGAGTCTGAACGCCTGCTCGCCGCACTCGTCACCGAACACGCAGACCCCATCGTCACGCGCATCGTCGGACACAAACTAGGTCAGCGCCGCGCGGACGCGCGGGCGCGCGCCGAGGCCGAGGACGTGCGCGCCGAGGTGCTGCTGCAACTCGTCCAACGCCTGCACAACTTCCGCGCCGATCACGCCGCGCGCCCCATCCGCGACTTCGGCGCTTACGTCGCCGCCGCCGCCTACAACGCCTGCGACCGTTACGTCAGCCGCAAGTACCCGCAGCGCCGCCGGCTCAAGAACGGGCTGCGTTACCTCCTGACGCACCGCCCCGGCCTTGCGCTCTGGCAGACGGGCGCGGGCGCGTGGGTCGCGGGGCTGCACGAGTGGCGCGCGGGCGCGACACACTCGCAAGCAGAGTCCGGCGTTGAAGGCGCGGGCGGACGCCTGCAACAACTGCGGGCGGACGCCCGCGCCTTCGCGCGCGGCCCAGACTCGCGGCCCGACCTGAGCGACCGGAGGAACGCCTATGACCTGCTGCGCGCCGTCTTCGTCTGGGCCGCCGAGCCGGTCGAACTCGATCTGCTGACGGGCGTCGTCGCCGAGTGGTGGGGCGTTAGGGACGAGGCCGTGCAGGTCGAGGCCGGAGGCGGCGCGCGCGAAGGCGAAGAGGCGCGCGGCGTGCAACTGGCCGACCCCCGGCCTGCGCCCGCGGCCGAGGCCGAGCGGCGGGCCTACCTCGAACGACTGTGGCGGGAGATTGCGGGGCTGCCGCCGCGCCAGCGGGCGGCACTGCTGCTGCACCTGCGCGACGAGCAGGGGCGCGCGTGCGTAGACCTGTGGACGCTGACCGGCGTCGCCGACGCGCAGACGGTCGCCGACGTGCTCTGCATGTCGGTCGCGGAGTTCGCCGAACTCTGGCGTGAGTTGCCGCTCGACGACAACCGCATCGCCGCGCACCTCGGCCTGACGCGCCAGCAGATCATCAACCTGCGTAAGTGCGCGCGCGAGCGCCTGACGCGGCGCATGAAAGATTTTTAAGATACGAGAGTCAACCGGCGCGCCGGGAAATGTTTTGGCCGCCGGGTGGTAATATCGGCCGCGGGCCGGCTTCAACTCGGACGTGGGACGCCCGGAAGCGCTCACACCAGCCGACGACGCGACGTAACAAGATGCGTGCTTCAGGACACATCACGGCGGAGACCGTAGAGAGCTACCGCCGCAGGCTGCTGCCGGCGGCGGCATTGCTTGCCGTGCAGGCGCACGCCGCCGCGTGCGCCGAGTGCCGCGCGCGCCTCGCGGGCGCGGTGGGGCTGAACGAAGCCTTCGCCAAGATGCACGCAGAGTTCTCCGGCCGAGACGCTCTTGACGACGAGCCGGCACACTTGTCTCACGAACAGCTCGCCGCTTTCGTGGACGGATCGCTCGACGAAGTATCCAGCGAACTCACCGAGAGTCACCTGGCCGTCTGTGCCGAATGTGCGGGCGACGCAAACGACTTGCGCCAATACCAGAGCATCGCCGCCGCCGCGCCGACGGCCGCCACGCCGATCATCGGCTCGCCCGCAAAGGCTGCCGGTACGTGGCGGCGTCGCCTTTCCTCATTCGACTTTATGCCCTCGCTCCGGGTGTTAGTACCGGCGGCTGCGGCCGCGACCGTCGTCATCGTGGCGCTGCTCGGCCTCTGGCTGGCGAGCCGCAGAAGCACGACTCCTGACGCGGGCGCGGGCGCACGAATGAACCCGGTCGGGCGGAATGATAACGTTCCGTCGAACACGATCACGCCGGGGCTGAACCCGGCGGTGAGTTCGACGGCCGCGCCGACGCCCGAACAGCCCGCGCGCGACAGCAAGGGGCACGGTGAACTGGCCGCGACCTCACAGCCGAGTCGCCCTTCACGGTCAACACCAAACACTAACGCCGGAACGGCCGCGCCCGCGGCGCGGGCGCCGTACCTTGCGCTCAACGACGGCGGCGGGCGGGTGGTGTTCGCCGGCCGCGCCGACCTGCGCGGGCTTGAGGCGCTGTCGCCCGCCGCGCGTCGCGCCGTGCGCCGCAGTCTCGCAACGCGGCGCGCGGAGACGCCGCGCGTGCTCGACGGCCTCGCGCGCGGCGCGGGCGGCGTGCTCATGAGCAACGCGCCGACTGCGGACGCACAGGGCGGCGTGCCGTTCGCCCTCGTCGGGCCGGTCGGCAGGGTCGTGCGCGCGGATCGCCCCGTCCTGCGTTGGCGGCCGCTCGCCGGCGCGGTCAGTTACAGGGTCGCCATCGTCAACTCGAATTTTCAGGTCGTCGCCGAGAGCGCACCCACACCCGCGACCGAGTGGACGCCGCCCGCCCCGCTCGTGCGCGGTCAGACTTACTACTGGCAGGTGACGGCGACGCTCGCCGACGGCGGGGAGATCATCTCGCCCAGATCGCCCGCGTCGCAGGCGAGATTCCGCATCCTCGAACAAGATACCGCTGACGAGTTGCGGCGCGTGGAGACGGCCGCGCCCGACTCACACCTCGCGCGCGGCGTGCTCTACGCGCGCGCGGGACTGCTTGAAGAGGCCGAGGCGGAGTTTCTTAAGCTGGTCAGCCTTAACCCGCGCTCGCCCGTCGCGCGTCAGCTTTTGCGGAGCGTCCGCCGCCGTTGAGGCGCGCCAGGCTGTCATGCAAGACGGCGGGTGAACACTATTAGGCCCGCGCGGCCGAGGCTCACTGGTTCCCGTCGCCGATCATCACGAACCCCGCCCAGTAGAAAGGGTGTGCGTAGCGCGGGTTACGCAGTAGTCGGAGCGCGGCGAGCCTGAGGGCTTCGGCCTTCGTCATCTCCGCCGCGCCCGGCGCGCGCGAGAAACGCATTTGCAGGTGGCGGTGGAAGTCAACCATCAACTCGGTCGTGCTGGCGGATTCGACTTTCCACTGGCTGACGACGGTGACGGGGCTGCCCGCCACGAAGAGCGCCCACGAAAGCCCGATGAGGCCCTCGCCGGGCGTGACGCGCCCGCGGGCCGTCTCGCACGCCGAGAGCACGACCAGCTCGGCGTCCAGATGCAAGTTCATCAGCTCCCACGCTTCGAGCAGCCCGTCTTCGCCTGCCGCTTTCTCGCCGCCCTGGCCGCGCGCGAGCATGACGTTCGAGTACATGGGACTCGCGTCGTCGAGCGTGCCGTGCGTGGCGAGGTGCAGGACGCTGAACGAGCCGGCCTCGCGCTTGAGGCGCTCCTCGCGCGCCGCCGCGCCCGTGTAGACGCGGCTGTGGCGCGGGCCGTAGACGGCCGCCAGTGCCCGCACCTGGCGCTCGGCTTCGGGGAGCGAGTTCGGGGCGTCGCCGTGCATTAACCCGCCGCGCGCTTGGTCGGCCCGCGCATCGCCGAGCAACGGGTTGCCGAAAGCGAGCAGCGTCGCGGGTCGGCGCGCGACGCGTGGGCGGGCCGCGCGCCGCCGCGTCATTTCGAGCAGCACGGCGAGCGAGGGGGCGTAGGTGACGGCGCAACGCTCGACGAGGTAACTGCCCGCGCGCGGCTGCAACGCCTGGAAGGGCAACTCCCACAGCCTGTCGTCCGGCACGACGACGAGCCGCCGCTTGCCTTTCAGTTCTGCTTCGGCCGGCCCGAGCAGCAGGTCGTAGAGTTCGCGGGCGTTGCGGCTGAAGAGCAGGTCGCCCTGTGCGAGTTGCCGGCGGAACTCCTCGGCGCGGCGGGCGAGTTCCCGGCGCGTTAGCTCGACGGTGTGAATTGTCAGCGCCGCGCCCGTGCCGTCGGCTCCCTTCGTGAAGACGAACAGGTGCGTGCGTTGTTCGGTCACGACGTACTCGGCGACGGCCGTGTCGTCGTCCGTTAGCAGGCCGGCCACGTCGGCGCGCGTGACGGGCCGCGCCGCGCCGCGCTCGACGCGCAACTCCGGGTGGGTCGCGTCGAGCGTCGCCTGGAAGGCGGAGTATTCGAGCCGCGCTTGCGCAAGACGGGCCCGCAACTCTTCGACGCGCGCCCCGTTCGGCGCTGACGAGACTTGCTCGCGCCGAAGTTCGCTTGCGAGATCGTTCATCACGCGCCGCAGTTCCCGCCCGCGCTCGGCCTCGGCCGCCGTCAAGCGGCCCTCGGTGCTCGCGCGCCCCGCGCGCAGCACGTCGAGCAGCACGCGCCCCTTGCCCGCCTCCGCGTACGCGAACGCCTCCTCCGCCCGCCCCGCGCCGACGAGCATCCCCGTGACCTCGTAGTAGGGCGCGAGCTTGTCGGCGAAGAACAACTCCTGCCCCTCCTCGCCGCCGGCCACGTGCGCGCGCAGCGACTCGACGGTCGCGATGGATTCGTCGAACGCGCCCCGCGCCTCCGCCGCGCGACCGAGCGCGAGGTGCGCGCGCCCGGCGAAGAGGAGCGCGCCCCAGAGGACGTGCGGGCTGCCGATGCGGCGGGCGAGCGCCGCCGAGCGCGTCGCCGCGGCGAGCGCCTGCGCGTGCTCGCCGCGCGCGGCGTGGGCGGTGGCCAGACCGAGCAGCGCGCCCGCGACGCCCTCTTTCGCGTCCATCTGCTCGCGCAACTCAAGCGCGCGGCGGAAGTATTCGAGCGCACGCTCCGAGTCGCCGCGCAGTTGGTGGACGCCGCCCAGAGTGGCCAGCGTGCGCGCCACGCCGTCGCGCATGCCGAGTTTCTCGAAGAGCTTGAGGCTGCGTTCCAGGTGATCGAGCGCCTGCTCGTAGCGCCCCTGCGCGCGGTAGACGCCGCCCAGATAACTGAGCGAGTAGGCGATGCCCTCCTCGTCCTGCGCCGCCTCGTCGCGCCGCAGGACGCGCTCGAAGTAGCGGAGCGCGAGCGCGTAGTTGCCCTGCAAGAGATGCGTCGTGCCGATGTGCCGCAGGACGGTCGAGATGGTGCGCGCGTGCAAGTAAGGGCCGCCCGCGCCGCGTATCTCGTCCTCGCCGGCCTGCTCCCTTAGCTTCAGACTCCGCTCGTAATGGCTGAGGGCCGCGGCGTAGTCGCCCTGCATCCGGTAGTCCGCCGCGAGGCCGAAGAGTGCTTCCGCGACCACGCCGCTCCCGCCCGACTCTTCGGCCAGCTTCAGGCCGCGGCGGTGTATCTCCGTCGCCTCGGCGTACTCGCCCTTCAGGTAGTGGATCGCGCCGATGCCGTAGAGGATGCCGGCGACCTGCCCCTTGCTCCCGCCGCCGCGCTCGTACGTCTCCAGGCTGCGCCGGTAGAGTTCCATTGCGCGCGGGTAATCGCCGCGCACGAAGTAGACCGCGCCCGCGTCGAAGAGGACTCTGGCCAGGCGGAGCGGATCGACCGCACCGGCGTCGAGCGCGCGGCCGCGCTCGAAAAATTCGAGCGCGCGCTCGAACTCGCCCTGCACCGCGCAGGTCTCGCCCAACTCGCTGAGTGCGCCGGCCGCGCCCTTGCGGTCGCTCAGAAACTCCGCGACTGCGCCTGCGGCCTCGAAGCAGGCGACCGCCTGCGCGAACCGCCTCGCGCCCCGCTCTGCGCGCCCCCTGGCGACGAGCGTCGCGCGCAGGGCGTCGCTCACAGCGCCGGGCGGGGCCGACGCGAGCAGCGCCCGCCGCGCCGCGGCCGAGCCGGCGGCGATGAGCGCGCCCGTGAGTTGCTCCGTCGCGGCGTCTAGTTGGGGGGGCGAACCTTCCTTTGTGACCTGGGCCGGGATGAGCGGGCAAGCGCACGCCGTCAGCACGCAGACGATGACGGCGCGCGAGGCCCGACTTTTGATAAGGGCGCGCAAAGGCATGGCGGCGCGTGGGAGCGACGGACGAGGAACAAGTGTTACGTCCCGCGTACAGGATGCGTCGTGAGACGTGCGGGGCCAGCGCGCGCATTGTAATTTTCCGTTACGACACTTGGCAACGCCGTAAGCGGGCCGTGTTGCGGCCATCGCTCCTGAGCCATCATTCGCATTTCAACTCGGCCATCCTCTTCCGGTACTTACAATCGTGAAGCAGAGTGACTTGGCAAAGCGCGTGTGCTAATCCGTCGCCGTTTGTTTTAGAATGCGTTGACACTGCCCGTCGCGGCCCGGCCGGCGTGGTCTCGCAGAACCGTAGGACTGTCCAGATGAGTCTCGACGCCGGCACACACATCAACGGGCGCTACGAAATCCAGTCGCTCCTGGGCGCTGGGGGCATGGGCGAGGTCTACCGCGCGCGCGACACGGAGCTGAACCGCCCCGTCGCGTTGAAGTTCCTGCACACGGACGTGGCGGCCGACCAGCAGCGGATGCAGCGCTTCGTGCAGGAGGCGCGCGCCGCGTCCGCCTTAAACCACCCGAACATCCTGACCGTCTTCGACATCGGCCAGACCGCCGAGGGCGCGCGCTTCTTCGCCACGGAGTTCGTCGAGGGCGTCACGCTGCGCGAGCGTATGCAGCGCGGCCGGCTCAAGCTCGGCGAGGTCTTGGACATCACCATCCAGATCGCCTCCGCCCTCGTCGCCGCGCACCAGGCGGGCATCGTCCACCGCGACATCAAACCTGAGAACATCATGGTGCGCGCCGACGGCTACGTGAAGGTCTTGGATTTTGGTCTGGCGAAGCTGACTGGCGCGCGCGGCGGCGCGGTGGACATGGAGGCGCAGACGCAGGCGCTCGTCAACACCAACCCCGGCGCGATCATGGGCACGGTCGCCTACATGTCGCCGGAGCAGGCGCGCGGCGCGGCCGTGGACGCGCGCACGGACATCTGGTCGCTCGGCGTCGTGCTCTACGAGTTGCTGACGGGGCGCGTGCCGTTCGCCGGCAAGTCTTCGAGCCACGTCATCGTCGCCATCCTCGACGACGACCCGCCGCCGCTCACGCAGTTCATGCCCGACGCGCCCGAGGCTTTGCAGGAGGTGTTGGCCGACGCGCTCGCCAAAGACCCGGAGGCGCGCTACCAGACCGCCAAGCAGATGCTCGCCAAGCTGCAACGGCTGAAGCAACGTCTGGACGCGGGCGTACACCTCGACCACTCGGTCACGCCGGAGTGGTACGCCGCCAACGCCGCGAGCCAGGGCGGCGCGGCCACCTTGAGCGCCGCGCAGCGCACGACGGCGCGCTCCGGCGAGTTGAGCGACGCGCCGACGCACGCGTCCGCCGCTGGTCTCGCGCCCGCGCGGCGCGTCTCGAAGACGACCGTCGTGGTCGCTCTCGCGCTCGGTCTGGTCGCGCTCTGCGGTTTGGGTTACGGGTTGTACCGCTACGCCGAGCAGCGGCGCGGCGCGGGCGGCGCGCCCTTCGCGGCGCTGCAAAACATGAAGGTGGCGAAGCTGCCCGTCACGGGCCAGACCGTGGCGGCCGCGCTCTCGCCCGACGGCAAGTACGTGGCCCGCGTCGTCTACGAGCGCGACACGCAGAGCCTGCGCTTGCGCCAGGTCTCGACCGCCGCCGAGAAGGAGTTGATCCCGCCGCGCGAGGACGCGTACCTCGGCTTGACCTTCTCGCGCGACGGCGACTTCATCTACTACGTCAGCAGCGAGCGCGGGCAACTCTACCGCAACCTCTACCGCATCTCGCCGGTCGGCGGCGAGCCGGTCAAGCTCGCCGCCGACGTGGACAGCACCGTCGCGCTCGCGCCCGACGGGCGGCGCATAGTCTTCCGCCGCCACGTGCCGAAGGCGAGCGCCGACGTGCTCGTCGTCGCCAACGAAGACGGCAGCGAAGAGCGCACGTTGCTCGCGCGCCCCGCGCCCACGCTCCTGCTCGCGCCCGCCTGGTCGCCCGACGGACAGACCATCGCCTACGTCGTCAAGGGCACGGACGAGCAGGGCTACTACAGCAACATTGAGGGCTACAAGCTCGCCACCGGGCAGACCGAGGTCATCTCTTCGGCGCGCTGGCGCGTCACAAGCTCCCTGGTGTGGCTGGCGGACGGCAGCGGCCTCGTCATGAGCGGGCGCGACCGCGCGTCTCTGCCGAGTATGCCCGAACAGGTCTGGTTCGTGCCCTACCCGGCGGGCGCGCCGCGGCGCATCACGAACGACGTGAACCGCTACGTGAGCGTGAGCCTGTCGGCCGACTCGAAGATGCTGCTGGCCTTGCAGGCGAGCTACAACGTCAACCTCTGGCTCGCGCCGGGCGGCGACGCCGCGCGCGCCCGCACGCTGGCCGCGAACGCCGAAGTGCCCGCCTGGACGCCCGACGGGCGCATCGTCTACATGTCGAACGCCAGCGGCAACGGCGACATCTGGGTGATGAACGCCGACGGCACGGGCGCGCGCCAGTTGACCTTCGACCCGAACAACGACTCGCTGCCGGATGTCGCGCCCGACGGCCGCAGCATCGTCTTCATCACCAACCGCTCGGTCGGCTGGAGCATCTGGCTGATGAACGCCGACGGCAGCAACCAGCGCGAGCTGGTGCGCAACGTCTCGCAGGACGCGCACCCGCACTTCGCGCCCGACTCGCAGTCGGTCTACTACTCTTCGTTCAGCGCGGGCGGCGCGAACTTCTTCTGGCGCGTGCCCGCGGCGGGCGGTCAGCCCGTGCTCGTCAACGACCGCAAGCTCAACGTCGCGCGGCTCGCGCCCGACGGCCGGCGCTTCCTGGCCGAATACGTGGACACGGCGGGCGACGCCAGCGCCACGCCCAAGCTGTTCGTCCGCGCCGTCGCGGGCGACGACGCGGGGCGCACCTTCGACGTGCCGCCTGGCGCGGGCGCGGCCCGCTGGTCGCCCGACGGGCAGGCCATTGATTACCTCCTGACGCGCGCGGGCGTCTCGAACCTCTGGCGGCTGCCCTTGAACGGCGGCCCGCCGCGCCAGTTGACCAACTGGCCCGCCGACTTCATCACCTGGTTCGCGTGGTCGCCCGACGGCAAGCAACTCGCCGCCGCCCGCGGCAGCGAAGCCACCGACCTCATCCTCATCCGCGACTTCCGCTGACCCGAACTTTCCGCCGCGAACCGCCCGGCGCAACTTTCCGCCACGGCCGTCGCACGCGGGCGGCCGTTTTCGTGTCAGCTCGAATCCGTTTATGATATAGCCATCCTTAAACGACAGCGGCGGGGAGGCGTCTCGGACATGCGCGTCACCATCGGGCAGATCAACACGACGAACGGCGACTACGAGGGCAACGTCGAGCGCTGCCTGCGCGCCATCGAGCGCGCGCGCGCGGACAACTCCGACCTGGTCGTGCTGCCGGAGGTCGCCGTCCAAGGCTACATGTCGTTCGACTGGTTCCTGGATCGCGACGTGGTCGCGCACGTCACCGAGCCGCTCGCGCCCGTCATCGCCGCGAGTAAGGGCCTCACCGTCGTCGTCGGCACGGTGCGCCCGAACGACTCGACGCAGGGGCGCAAGCTCTTCAACTCGGCCGCCGTCATCACGGACGGCCGCCTCGTCGGCTACGCCGACAAGACGCTGCTGCCCGAGTACGACGTGTTCGACGACCCGCGCTACTTCGAGCCGGGGCGCGAGCGCCGCCTGTTCGACGTGAAGGGCCGGCGCGTCGGCGTCGCCGTCTGCGAAGACCTGTGGAACGACAAGACGTTCTGGCGCGAGCGGCTCTACGCGCACGACCCGGCGGACGACCTGATCGCGCTCGGCGCTGAGGTGCTCGTCTCGATCAACGCGTCGCCCTTCAACAAGGGCAAGATGGGCCTGCGCTGCCAGATGGTGTCGCACCGCGCGCGCACGGCCGGCGTGCCCATCGTCTTCGTCAACCTCGTCGGCGCGAACGACGGCGTCATCTTCGACGGCGCGTCCATCGTCACCGACGGCCGCGGTCAGATCATCATGCAAGCGCCGCCCTTCGAGGAGTTCTACGGCTCGGTCACGCTCGACTGCGACACCTGCGACGCCTACTGCCTGCCCGGCGACGACATCCAGAGCGTCCACGACGCGCTCGTCCTCGGCATCCGCGACTACGCGCGCAAGAACCGCTTCCAGCGCGCCGTGCTCGGCCTCTCCGGCGGCATTGATTCGGCGGTCGTGGCCGCGCTGGCCTGCGAGGCCATCGGCGCGGAGAACGTGCTCTCCGTGATGATGCCCTCGCCCTTCTCCTCGCGCGGCAGCGTCGAAGACTCAATCGCCATGGGCCAAAATTTGGGGATGCCCGTCGTCGAGCGGCCGATCTCGCAGGCCTACGAAGTGCTCGTGGACGAGTTGCACCTGCGCGAGCCGCGGACGCCCGCGGAAGAACTCGCGCGGCAGAACACGCAGTCGCGCCTGCGCGGCAACATCCTCATGGCCGTCTCGAACGCCGAAGGGCGGCTGCTCTTGTCCACCGGCAACAAGTCGGAGTTGGCGCTCGGCTACTGCACGCTCTACGGCGACACGAACGGCGGTCTCGCCGTCATCGGCGACGTGCTCAAGACGGAGGTCTACGCGCTGGCGCGCTACATCAACCGCGAGCGCGAGATCATCCCGACTGCGATCATCGAGAAGCGCCCGTCGGCCGAACTCGCGCCCGACCAGTTCGACGATCAAAGCCTGCCGCCCTACGACCGGCTCGACCCGATCCTCAAGCTCTACTTCGAGCAGAAGGCGACGCCCGAAGAGATCATCCAGGCGGGCCACGACCCGGCGCTCGTCTACGACGTGCTGAACCGCGCCGAAGCGCCCGCCAACGAGTTCAAGCGCCGGCAACTGCCGCCCACGCTCATCATCTCGCGCAACGCCATCGGCATCGGCCGCCGCCGCCCCGTCACCCACCGCTACCGCCGCCAGGTGCTCAAAGCCGTCGAGCGCGCCGCCGAGTCGCGGCAGGCTTGACCGCGCACGTCGCATTAAGTTTCCATGTGGCCCGGAGGTCTCGGGTGCGCCGTTCGCGCTGAAGTCGAGTTAACACGCCGATGGATATAGTCAACACGTATCATCACGGAGACTGCCGCGAGATTTTGCCGACGCTGCCGGCGGCCTGCGTGGATTTGATCGTGACCTCGCCGCCCTACGCCGACAGCCGCAAGCACAGCTACGGCGGCGTCCACCCCGACGATTACGTCGCTTGGTTCTTGCCCATCGCCGCGGAGTTGCAGCGCGTGCTGAAGCCCAGCGGCTCATTCATCCTGAACATCAAGGAGAAGGTGGTTGACAGCGAGCGCCACACCTACGTGCTGGAACTGATCCTCGCGCTCAGGCGACAGGGGTGGCTCTGGACCGAAGAATATATATGGCATAAAAAGAACTGCGCGCCCGGCAAGTGGCCGAACCGCTTCCGCGACTCCTGGGAGCGTTGCTTGCAGTTCAACAAGCAGAAGAAGTTCAAGATGCTTCAGGAAGCGGTCATGGTCCCGACCGGGGGCTGGGCCAAGACCAGGCTGCGCAAGCTGGGGGACAACGACAAAATCCGCTTCAACTCACAGGTCGGCAGTGGCTTCGGCAAGAACATCGCCAACTGGGTCGGCCGCGACCTCGCCTACCCGACCAACGTCCTGCACCTGGCGACGGAGTGCGGGAACAAAAATCATAGCGCCGCGTTCCCTAAAGAACTGCCGTCGTGGTTCATTAAACTGTTCACCGAAGTGGATGACGTGGTGCTCGATCCTTTCGCCGGCAGCGGGACGGCCTGCATCGCCGCTTACGAGTTACAGCGGCGGTTCATTGGCATCGAGCGGAACGCCGAATACTACCGAATAGCGCTGTCGGCCATAAACGCGCTCACCTCGCAGCCGGTACAGAAAAAGCTCATATGAGTTCCTTACCCTATAAGCTCTGCCACGATTACCTCGCGCAGCACGTCATTACGCCCTTCTACAACGTCCGGCTCGAAAAGCTGCAAGGTCTGAAACTCGCAGCCATCTTGCAACGCAAGAATCCATACCTCTTCAAAGCCAAGAACATCGAGCTGGCCGGCGATCTGGTTAAAGGCGTCGTGGACGCGTTCCTCTCCTCGCAGGAGGAGACCATCTTCGGCAACTTACTCGAAGGCTTCGCCATCTTCGTCGCGCAGCACTTGTACGGCGGCTTTAAATCGGGACTGAAAAGTGTGGACTTAGAGTTTACGCGTGACGAGGTGTATTACATAGTCGGGATCAAGTCGGGCGTCAATTGGGGTAATGCCGATCAGCTTAACAGGATGCGCGACAACTTCAAGACGGCCCGCCGGCTACTGCGCAAGCGCGGGGTGGCGGGCCGGATCACCGCTGTTAACGGCTGTATCTACGGCAAAGATCGCAACCCGCTGAAGAAACATAAGGACCCCGAAAAGCAGTATTACAAGTATGCGGGGCAGGCGTTCTGGGCGTTCATCTCCGGGGACGAATACTTGTACCGTGAAATCATCGCGCCGATTGATCTGGAGGCGCGGCGCAAAGACGAGACATTCAAGAAGGCGTACGCGGCTAAGGTCAATGAGATGACACAGGACTTCACCGCGAACTTCATGACTGTGGATAACCAGATTGACTGGCCCAAGCTGATCGACTACGTATCCAAGCGCGTCTAACGCCGCCCACGCTCATCATCTCGCGCAACGCCATCGGCATCGGCCGCCGCCGCCCCGTCACCCACCGCTACCGCCGCCAAGTCCTCAAAGCCGTCGAGCGCGCCGCCGAATCGGCGGCCAGTAAAAGTTGACACGCGCGGCAGACGGCCAGGGCGCGCGCGGGTGCGCCAGCGCAAGCGGCCTTTAAAAATTGGGGGAATGCGACTGAGCAGTTGAGGTGCGCCGCTCGGTGCGTCGGAACTTACAGTGTGGGCAAGCCCGGTGAGCGGAACTGATCGGGCACATCGATCTCCTACCGCTGAAGCCCGCGGGCGTGGCCCTGTTAATCAGCGGTTCGGAGACGGAAAAATCGATCAGGCCGGAGATGTTATACGAGCCAGAGGCGGCACACTTGACCGAAGCTGTCTACATCGAGAGCATCATCGTCAAGGACAAGTACAAGGAACTCAAGCCCAAAGCCTTGTACGCCATCCTCGCCAACTTCGAGGCGCTGGTCGGGCGCGTCTGCGACACCGGCACGGTTAAGGAGATCTACGGCATCGCCGCGTCGGAGCAGGGCGAGCGCCTCATGCGCCAACTGGGGTTTCGCCTTGTCAACCGGGCGACCGAGCGGATTGATGAGCATCCGCTCTACGTCGCCGCCTTCAGCGATGTTACGGCCAACATCGGCGCGATCCTGTCGCCGGCCCCGGCCCAATAGTTTCCTGACGCAAGTTTTTGACTGTAGCGCCTGGAAGCGCCGGTCGCCGGCCCCGCGCCAGGTGCGCTTCAGCGCAAGCCACTGGCTCCTGCCCCTTGGGCCGAAAAGTGCGCGGCGGCTGATCGTTCAACGATCAGCCGCCGCGCGTGCTTTCGCCGCTGCCCGTCAAGAGATGGCGACGAGTGCGGGCGCGTCGGCGTCCTCGTGGCCGAGGGCGGCGTCGAGTTCGCTCGCTACGTCGCCGACGGTGGGCGCGAGTCGTTTGAAGTCGAAGAGGTTCGGGTCGAGCAGGTGCGAGGGCACGGCGTTGCCGAGCGCGGTCAGCATGGAGGCACGGACGTGCGGGATTTCGCGTTCGAGTTCCGCCACCAATCGTTTGACGCGCGCGCGCTTGAGGTTTTGCTGCGAGCCGCAGAGGTCGCACGGGATGAGCGGGAACTGTTGCGCGGCGGCGTACTCGGCGATGTCCGACTCGCGGCAGTAGGCGAGCGGGCGGATGACCGTGTTGCGCCCGTCGTCCGAGCGCAGGACGGGCGGCATCGCCTTGAGCGTGCCGACGTAGAGGAAGTTCAAGAGGAAGGTGGCGACGATGTCGTCGGCGTGGTGGCCGAGCGCGATCTTGGTGCAGCCTTCGGCCACGGCCGTCTCGTAGAGGATGCCGCGGCGCAGGCGCGCGCAGACCGAGCAGTAGGTCTTGCCTTCGGGCACGAGCCGCTTGACGACCGAGTAGGTGTCGCGCTCGACGATGCGGAACGCGACGCCGCGCGCCGCGAGGTATTCGGGCAGGACGTGGGCCGGAAAACCGGGCTGCTTCTGATCGAGGTTGACCGCGAGCACGTCGAACTTCACGGGCGCGCGCGCGCGCACGTCCAACAGCAGATCGAGCAGCGTGTAGCTGTCCTTTCCGCCCGACAGGCAGACCATGACGCGGTCGCCGTCGGCGATCATCCCGAAGTCTTTGATCGCCGCGCCCATC
Source organism: Pyrinomonadaceae bacterium (assembly GCA_036389395.1). GTDB lineage: Bacteria > Acidobacteriota > Blastocatellia > Pyrinomonadales > Pyrinomonadaceae > QHXQ01. The sequence goes on along the minus strand of DASVPY010000031.1, from coordinate 80,318 downwards.
TGGCGCAGCAGCTTCGTCTTCAACTTGCTCTCGACAAACATTCGGTTCAACTGCCGCCCGGCCGCGCCAACTCCGCCTCGTAAGCTTCGACCGCGTTCTTCGCGTCGAGCAGGCTCGCGCCCGTGTGCTCGCGCCAGAGCTTGATGGCCGCAATCTTGTTGCCGGCGCGCAGGAGCGCGGCCAGCTCGGACTTCAGCGCCGCGTCGGGCGTCGCTTGCGCGCCTGCCGTCGGCGGCTGCGCGCGCGCGGGCTGGGCCGCCGACCAGTCGGCGCGCTGCGTGAGCATAGGCCCGCCCGCGCCGCGCTTCGACCAGCGCCCCAGGACGAAACAGATTAAGCCGACGACGACGTAGCCGATGATCGTTTTCGCGTCCACCGCGCCCATCCTTTGCTGCTTTGCGAACGGTGTCTTGCGTGCGCGCCCGTCAGAGTATCGCCCAGACGCGCGCCGCGGTTCAACCGGCCGCGCTGTCGGCGACACGCCCGGCCCGTCACAATCGCATCGCAAGAAACTCTCAACGGGCGCGCAACCCGCCGCCCGGCGCGGGCGTGTATAGTTTGACCATCGAAGCATTCCTCGACCAGAGAGGGTGACAGTTAGGGGGCGTTGGGCTATGGGGGAGCCTGGCGTCCCCTGCTCCTTTTGGCGGGAGAAAATATCAACACAGAGGGCACAGAGTTAGCACAGAGGACACAGTAAAGACTCTGTGTCCTCTGTGCTAACTCTGTGCCCTCTGTGTTAGCTCGGCCGCCCGCAACACTCAACCGCGCTTGGCCGCCTGCGGCTTCTTGCCCTGCTTCGCGCCGCCGCCGGTGTCGAAGTTAACGGGCGCGGGGTAGCCTTTGCCGCGCAGGGCCGCCACGTCGATCACGATCTCCTTCCGCCCCTTGATCGTGCGCGTCACGCGCGCGGCCTCCTGCTGGGCGCGCTTGTTGTCGTTGCCGTCCTTGTTACCGTTCTTGTTGCCGTTGCGGTTCTCGTTCTTGTGCGCGTTGTCGTTCGTCGTGCCGTCGCCCGCGGCGGGCTGCCCCTGCGCGTCGCGCGCCATCTGGTCGAGCGCGTCTGTGACTTGCGCGCGCTCCTGCGGCGTCAGGTTATCGAGCGAGACGCCGTAGACTTCGAGCACGCGGCGCAGGTTCTCTTCCGTGTTCGTGCCGCGGTCGTACACGTCGCGGTAGACGTGCAGCCGCCCGTCTTCGACCACGATGGTCTCGTAACGCAACTCGACCGGCACGGCGCGACCCAAGTCCACGCTCTTCGTCTCGGTCTTCTGCTTCTGATAGCCGGCCACGTCTTCCGCGGTCAACTGCGCCCCGGCGAGGCCTGCGAGCACGACGGCGAAGTCCTGCACCTGCGCGTCGGTCAGCCCGACGCAGCCGTGCGAGGCGAAGCCGCCGAGCCTGGCGGGCGCTTTGCCGCCGTGGATGAGCGACGGCAGCCCGATGGGAATTTTGATCGGCCCCAGCGGGTTGAGCTTGCTGCCCGCCGGCACTTTCTCGCCGACCTTAACTTTACTCTTGCCCGCCTCGACCCAAGGCTCGTCGGGCGGCGTCCACGTCGGGTTGAAGATGATGTTGCGCGCGCTGCGCCGGCCCGCCGGCAGAGGGAACTCCGGGTAGCCGATGCCGATCTTGTAGGTCTTCAGCAGTTGCCCGTCACGGAACACGTCCATGCGGTAGGCTGGTGCGTTGACGACGACGCGCGTGTCTACGGGGACGGTGTTCGGCCGATCCGGCAGAGCGGCCGCCGCGTCGCCCGCCGCGCCCGGCTTGCCGGCCCAACGCTCGCGCACGAAGGCGAAAAGCTGCTCCGCTTTTTCCGGCCCGACGACCGACTTGATCTGTTCGGCGGCGCGCGCCGAAGCGGCCGCGGCCGCGCCGCCGCGCGCGTCGTCGTCGGACTCGTGCAGCGAAGCCGTCTCTTCGCGCGCGAGCGTGCGCAGGCGCGCGACCTGCTCGTCGGTCAGTTGCAGGCGGTCTTTCAATTCGCCGCCGAACGACTCTTCGGCGAAGAAGGCGTCGAGCACCGGCAGCGTCACCGGCGTCGCGCCCGCGCCGTCGGCGGGCGCGCTCGGCGACGCTGCGGCCGTGGCCGGCGGCGACGCCGTGTTGCTTGGCGCGTTCGTATTACCCGGCGCGCTCGTGTTGGTCGTGTTCGGCGGCGCGATCTGACAGCCGGCCGCCAGCGCCAGCGCCGCGATCAGCGCGGCCCCGCCGCGCGCGAAAACCTTCATGCGTCTCTGCTCCTTCAGTGCTCGTTGCTCGCGTCCGGCCGACCGGCGGGGAGGGACGGACTCGGAGACAGCACGGCAACCGCCATACCGCGCCGGCCAACGCGGCCAAGTCACGACTTTTCCAGCGCCCGCGCGCCCCGCCACGCCCCGCCCTTGCACCGTAAACGAACGCCGCGGGCACGAAAGGCAGACAGAAAAGACAGTGAGCAGTGGTCGGTGGTCAGTGGTCAGTCGGAGTTTAAAGTTCGACGTTCAAGGTTCAACGTTAGCCGCGTCCTGAACCTTGAACGTTGAACCTGAAACGTTGAACTGTCTTTTCACTGACCACCGACCACCGACCACCGACCGCTGCTCACTGACTTCTGAGCAACGGGTACGGGTTGATGTTCTGGCCGTCCCAGTAGCGTTTGGGGTCGGTGACGAGCCAGAGGGCGAAGTGGAGGTGGCAGTTGCCGGGGCCGGCGTTGCCGGTGTCGCCGACGTAGGCGATGGTCTGGCCGCGCCGGACGGTCTGGTTCTCGGCGAGGCCGTCGGCGTAGCGTTGCAGGTGCGCGTAGTAGAGGATCAGCTTGTCGTCCGTCGCCACGCGCTGGTAGATGGTCGTGCCGCCGCGCGCGCTCTGGAAGAACTTGACGAGCGGGCCGTCGGCGGCGGCGTAGACGGGCGTGCCGCACGGGGCCATGATGTCAATGGCGTCGTGGACGCGCCCCTCCGAGCGCGCGTCCGCGAACGTGTCGCGCAACTGATCTGGCCGTACGCCGGCCACGGGCAGCAACAGCCCGACCGCGCTCGGCGGCGGCGACTGCGGCGCGCTGGCGTGCGCCGGCTCCGGCTGCGCGGGCGGCGGCGGCGGCGCGGGCGTACTCGCCGACTGCGGCGCACCGCTGTTCCCGTTCGCCGTCGGAGCAGGCGACGCGCCCGGCGCGTTCGCGTCGCTCGGCGTGTTCGCGTTACCGGGCGCGTTCGTGTTAGTGCCGGCGTTGGTGTTCACGGGTGCGTCGCTCGTGGTGGGCGGCGCGAGGGGCGTGACGGGCGTGGGGCTGAGGCTGCGCGCACTCAACCACCAGACGAGAGCGGCGAGCGCCGACAGAATCACAACCGCTAACAGAAGTATGCGCGCGCGCGTTGTCAGAGCCATGCGCCAAGAATACCAAGGCGCAGGGCGCAGGGCGAAGGGCGGAAGCAAAGTGGAAGGGCGCAGGGCGAAAGTGCGGACACGCCTGACGGCATGACTTCCGAAAAGAAGATATCTGAAAACGCTCGGCGCGTGAGCGCCGTCCGCACTTTCCCCTTTCGCCTTTCGCCCTGCGCCTTTATATTAGCGTCATGTCGAAGAAGCGGAGCAGTCTGCCGGATGCGTTTACTAAACGGGGGCGGTCGTCGGAGGATGAGTACGTCCGGCGCAAGGATCAGGAGGCGCTAGAGAAGCTGCGCGCGCAGCGTGCGGCCGCCGCCGCGGAGGCCGCCGCGCCCAAGTGCCCGCGCTGCGGCGTCGCGCTGACGGAAGTCGAGCACGCGGGCGTCAAGATAGACCGCTGCCCAAAGTGCCACGGCGTCTGGCTCGACGCGGGCGAACTCGAACAACTGACCAAACGCGCCGAGGGCTGGTTTAAGTGGCTCACGGGCGAGTGAGGCGATTGCGGATTGCGGATTGCGGATTGCGGATTAAGAAGGTGAGTCTCCGCTCCGGCGTCCGTCCGTTCTGTTAATCCGCAATCCGCAATCGCAATCCGCAATTCTTATGTCTGTTTCTCGAATGGTGCGCGCGCCGCGGGGCGCGCAGTTGAGCTGCAAGGGCTGGCAGCAGGAGGCGGCGCTGCGCTGCCTGATGAACAACCTCGACCCGGAGGTCGCGGAGCGCCCGGAAGATTTAGTCGTGTACGGCGGGCGGGGCAAGGCGGCGCGCAGTTGGCCGGCGTTCGACGCCATCGTGCGCGAGTTGCGCCAACTCGCTAACGACGAGACGTTGCTCGTGCAGTCGGGCAAGCCGGTCGCCGTCTTCCGCACGCACGAGTTCGCGCCGCGCGTGCTCATCGCCAACTCGAACCTCGTCGGCGCGTGGGCCAGTTGGGCGCACTTCCACGAACTCGAACGGCGCGGCCTGATGATGTACGGGCAGATGACCGCCGGCTCGTGGATTTACATCGGCACGCAGGGGATCGTGCAGGGCACGTTCGAGACCTTCGCGGCGATGGCCGAGCGCCACTTCGGCGGCGACCTCAAAGGGCGGCTCGTCGTCTCCGGCGGCCTGGGCGGCATGGGCGGCGCGCAGCCCTTGGCGGCGACGATGAACGGCGCGGTCTTCCTCGGCATAGACGTGGACGCCGCGCGCATCGAGCGCCGCATCCACACCGGCTACTGCGACCGCCTCGCGCTCTCGCTCGACGAAGCCTTGGGCGTCTGCGAAGACGCGCGCGAGCAGGGGCGCGCCCTGTCGGTCGGGCTGGTCGGCAACTGCGCCGAAGTCCTGCCGGAGCTGGTGCGCCGCGGCGTCGTCGTTGACGCCGTGACGGATCAGACGAGCGCGCACGATCCCTTGAACGGCTACGTGCCCGCCGGTCTCTCGCTCGAAGAGGCGGCCGAGTTGCGCGCGCGCGACCCAGACGCTTACGTCGCGCGCGCGACCGAGTCCATGGCGCGGCACGTCGAGGCGATGCTGGCGCTCAAGCGCGCGGGCGCGGTCGCGTTCGACTACGGCAACAACATACGCAAGTTCGCGCACGACGCCGGCTGCCGCGACGCGTTCGAGATTCCCGGCTTCGTGCCCGAATACATCCGCCCGCTCTTCTGTGAGGGCAAAGGGCCGTTCCGCTGGGTCGCGCTCTCCGGCGACCCCGAAGACATACGCCGCACAGACGACCTCGCGCTCGAACTCTTCCCCCAGGACGCGACGCTCAACCGCTGGCTCAGGCTCGCGCGCGACCGCGTGCAGTTTCAAGGTCTGCCCGCGCGCATCTGCTGGCTCGGCTACGGCGAGCGCGCCGAGATGGGCGCGGCCATCAACGAGCTGGTCAAACGCGGCGACCTCAAAGCGCCCGTCGCCATCGGCCGCGACCACCTCGACACAGGCTCGGTCGCCTCGCCCTTCCGCGAGACCGAAGCGATGAGAGACGGCTCGGACGCCGTCGCCGACTGGCCCATCCTGAACGCGCTCTTAAACACGGCGAGCGGCGCGTCGTGGGTCTCCTTCCACCACGGCGGCGGCGTCGGCATCGGCTACTCGCTCCACGCCGGCCAAGTCTCCGTCGCCGACGGCAGCACGGAAGCCGCCCAACGCCTCAACCGCGTCCTCACCAACGACCCCGGTCTCGGCGTCGCCCGCCACGTTGACGCCGGCTACGAAGAGGCGGAAGAGACAGCGCGTCGCAAAGGGATTAAGATACCAATGCTTGAGTCGGACGCGTCATGAGGCGGGCGCGGCGCGTCAGGCAGTCGGAGGGTGTGAACGTTATGACCTTCGAGAGAATCACATTCAATCCTGAAGTCATGGGCGGCAAGCCGTGCATTCGAGGGATGCGAGTCACGGTCGGCACGATCCTCGGGCTGTTGGCCGCGGGCCATGCGCCGGCCGACATACTCAGAGATTACCCTTATCTTGAGCCGGAAGACATTAACGAAGCTTTAGCCTACGCGGCCTGGCGGGCGGAAGAGATGGAGTTGCCGCTGCCGACCGCTGGCGAACACGCCTCGCCCTCGCCCGCGCCCAACACTTAACTTCGCCACGCGCCAGACCCCGCGCCATGAAGTTTCTGGTTGACATGAACCTGTCGCCCCTCTGGTGTGACGCGCTCAAAAGAAACGGCTGGGAGGCGGTTCACTGGTCGGAGGTCGGCAACCCGCGAGCCTCTGATCGCGAGATAATGGCTTGGGCGCAAGCCCACGACTGCGTGGTCTTCACGCACGATCTCGATTTCGGGGCCATGCTGGCGGCGACGCAGGCGGCGGGGCCGAGTGTGATTCAAATTCGCGCCCAGGATGTCTCGGTCACACACTTGGAGGCGATGATGGTGGCGACTCTCCGCCGCTTTCAGGCAGAGTTGGAGGCCGGGGCTTTAATTGTGCTTGACGAAGCGCGGGCGCGAGTCCGTATTCTCCCGCTCACGCCATGACATCAGTCGTTGGAGTCTTCTTATGAAACCGATCCTCAAGTTTGCTCTGAGCTTAACGCTGTCGTTCGCGCTGTTGCCTTGCGGCGTGCGCGCGCAGCAGCCGGGGGCGGAGGTGCAGCAGGCGGCGGCGCGCGTGGCGGGCGCGGCGCTGGTCAACGGCCGCTCTTACGAGTACCTGCAAAGTCTGACCGACAAGTTCGGCGGCCGGCTGACCGGCTCGCCCGCCTACGCGCGCTCGGCCGAGTGGGCGGCCGCGGAGTTCCGCGCGCTGGGCTTGAAGAACGTGCGGCTTGAGCCGTTCACGATCCCGAACGGGTGGCTGCGCGGCTACGCCACGAGCCGCGTCGTCGCGCCCGCGGAGCGCCCGCTGCACCTGGAGTCGCTCGGCTGGGCCCCGGCGACGCCCGCCGCGGGCGTGCGCGCCGACGTGGTCGCGTTGGACGACATCGCGCCCGACGCGATCCGCGCGCGCGCCGCGGAGTTGAAAGGGCGCGTCGTGCTGCTCGACATCCAGAAGATTTTCAGCGACGGGCTGAACTCCTACGCGCGCGTGCTCGCGGCCGTGCCCGTCTTCCAGGAGGTCGGCGCGAGCGCGCTGCTCGTCTCCGACTTCGCGCCGAACAACGTCCTCAACGCCTTCAGCATGGACTGGGGCGCGCACCTCAGCCCGCTGCCCGTCGCGCAGGTCGGCCTCGAAGACGGCCGCCTGCTCGCGCGCCTGCTCAAAGAGGGGCCGGTCACGGTCGAGTTCAAATACGACAACCGGACGACGGGGCCGGTCGAGGTCAACAACGTCGTCGCGGAGTTGCCGGGGCGCGAGCGCCCCGACGAGTGGGTCATCGTCGGCGCGCACCTCGACAGTTGGGACTACGGCACGGGCGCGCAGGACAACGGCGCGGGCGTGGCGCAGGTGTTGGAGGCGGCGCGCGCCGTCCTGGCGGCGGGCCAAGCGCCGCGCCGCTCGATCCGCTTCGCGCTCTGGGGCGGCGAGGAGCAAGGCCTCTTAGGCTCCGCGGCTTACGCGCGCGCGCACGCCGCCGAGTTAGGCAGATGCGTCGCGGCGCTCAACACCGACAACGGCGCGGGCCACCCAAAGGGCTGGAAGGTCGAGGGGCGCGCGGACGTGCGCGCCGCGCTCGCGCCCATCAGCCACACGCTCCTGCGCGACCTCGGCGGCGAAGGCCTCTCCAACGAGACGACCTTCGACACCGATCACGGCCCCTTCATGCTCGCGGGCGTGCCCGCGCTCGACCTCTGGGTGGACATGGCGCGCTACAACGACGTGCACCACAAGACGAGCGACACGCTCGACAAGGTGGATCGGCACAACTTGGCGGCCGGCGCGGCCGTCCTGGCCGTCACCGCCTACGCCGTCGCCGAGCGCCCCGAGCCGCTCGCCCCCCACCTCGATCACGCCGCCGTCGGCAAACAACTCGACGACGCCAAGCTGACCGCCTTCCTCAAAGCCGTCGGCGTCTGGCAGCAATGAAACAGTGACGAGTGACGAGTGACGAGTTAAAGACACGCTCTTGCTCGTCACTCGTCACTCGTCACTCGTCACTGCTTTATCTATGAGACACGCAAAGCTCGCGCCTGTTCTTCTCGTGCTGCTCGCGGTCGCGGCGGGGGCGCAGACCGTTCGGGTCGAGACGGTTAAGTTCGAGAGCCGGCTGACGGGGCAGGCGTCGCCTTATCACGTCGTGCTGCCGCCGGACTACGACGCGGCGGCCGCGCGCGGCGTCCGCTACCCCGTGCTCTACCTGCTGCACGGTCTCGGCGGCGGCCACGACGACTGGCTCTCGAACCGCGCGCACCTCGCCGCGCACGCGGCCCACTATCGCATCATCATCGTCACGCCCGAAGGCAAAGACGGCTGGTACACGGACGGCGTGAACGCGGACGAGAAGTTCGAGAGCTACTTCATGCAGGAGTTGCTCCCGGACGTGGAGCGGCGCTTCCGCGCGCTCGGCACGCGCGCGGGCCGCGGCGTCGCGGGTCTCTCGATGGGCGGGTACGGCGCGCTCAAGTTCGGCGTGAAGTACCCGGACAGGTTCGCGCTCGCCGCTTCGATGAGCGGCGCGCTCGGCGCGGCGCGCTGGGGCGCGGGCGACAAGGAGTTGATCGACTTCGTGCGCCCCTCGCTCGCGCGCGTCTTCGGCGCGGCGGACAGCCCCGTGCGTGCGGCCAACGATCTCTTCAAGCTGTACGCCGACCTGCCCGCGGAGCGCGTCGCACAGCTCCCCTTCCTCTACCTCGACTGCGGCACGGACGACATTTTCGTTGACACGAACCGCGCGCTCGCCGACCTGCTCTTCCGCCGCAAAATCCCGCACGAGTTCCGCCAACTGCCCGGCGCGCACAACTGGCCTTACTGGGATCAACAGGTTCAAGAGGTACTGCGCCTCGCCGCGCGCCGGTTCGGCGCGGACGCCCGCGCCGCGAGCGCGCGGCGGTATGTGTGGCGACGGCCGGCGCGCGCCGCGCTTTGGCCGGCGCGCGGGTGGCATTAAAATGTCCGACACGCCTGAGCCACAAAGGAGCGCGCCATGAAGAGACTGCCGGTCGCACTGTTTTTCTGCCTCGCGTTCGCGCTGCGCGCGGGCGCACAGCCGGCATCAGATCGCGCGGCGGAGGGGCTGAAAGGGCCTGTGCAGGCCGTGCGCCTGGAGCGCGTCGAGCTGGCGCAGGACGGGCAGACCGTCAAACAATCGCGCTACCTGCGCTCGCTCATGCGCTTCGACGAACAGGGCTACCTGCTCGAAACGACCTACTACAAGCTCGACGGCTCGGTCGCAGAAAGGCGCGTCTATACGCGCGCCGATGATGGCCGGCAGGTGGCGCGCATCTACGACGGCGCGGGGCAAATGACGGGCAAGACTGTCACCACCTTCGACGCGGCCGGGCGCTCCGTCAGCACGTCCGCTTACAACTTAGCGGGCGCGCTGACTTACAAGTCGGTTGACATTTATGACGAGCGCGGCCGGCTCGTCGGCGAGCTGGGCTACCGGGCCGACGGTTCGCCCGATACGCAGATGGTGGTCACCTACGACGCGCAGAACAACGCCGAGAGCGCCTACTACGACGCACGCGGGCTGCTCTCGTTCAGGAGCGCGCTGACGGAACAGCGCGGCTACACCACCACTTATAACGACGACGGCACGGTGTTGCTGGAAGAGACCCGCGGGGCGACCAGGCGTGAGTTCGACGCGCACGGCAACTGGATCAAACAGACGTACCCGCGGTCGGTTAAGCAGGCAGGTAAGACGGAAGACACCATCGAGGTGCGCTACCGCGGAATCACTTATTACGAGCGCCCGGCGAGCAAACAGGGCGGTAACAAAGACTGAGAGGCTAGGCCATGACGGACACAGTTAGACATTCAGGCCCGGCGGCGCGCGTGGCCGCGATCCAGGAGGCCTTGCGCGCGGCGGGTCTCGCCGGCTGGCTCTTCTACGACTTCCGCAAGAGCGACCCGCTCGCCTACCGCATCCTGCAACTGCACCTGCACAACATCACCTCGCGCCGCTGGTGCTACTACGTGCCCGCGTCGGGCGAACCCACGAAGATCGTCCACGCCATCGAGCGCGAGAAGTTGGACGCACTGCCCGGCCGCAAGATCGTCTACCTGCCCTGGCAGCAGTTGCACGAGGCGTTGCGCGAGGCTTTGACCGGCGCGACCGGCGCGCGCCCCGACGACGGTCAGACCGCGCCCCGCGTCGCCATGCAATACTCGCCGGAGAACGCCATCCCCTACCTCGCGCGCGTGGACGCCGGCATGATCGAGCTGGTGCGCTCGTTCGGCGTCGAGCCGGTGACGAGCGCCGATCTCGTCCAGGTCTTCGAGGCCGTCTGGACGCCCGACCAGAAACGCTCCCATGATCGCGCGGCCGACAACATCCACCGGATCATCCTGGACGGCTTCGCCGAGGTCGCGCGCCGCATCCGCAATGATGAGCCGACGACCGAGTACGACATCCAGCAGTTCATCGTCCGCCGCTACGCCGAGGAGGGCATGACCTGCGACGGCGATCACCCCATCGTCTCGGTCAACGCCAACAGCGCCAACCCGCACTACGGCCCGACCGCGGAGACGTATGCGCCCGTGCGCCGCGGCGACTTCATCCTCTTCGACGTGTGGGCCAAGCTCGACGAGCCGGGCGCGGTCTACGCCGACCAGACGTGGACGGGCTACATCGGCGAGGCAGTGCCCGAAGAGCACGAGCGCGTCTTCCAGATCGTGCGCGCGGGGCGCGACGCCGCCATCGAGTTCGTCACGGAGTCGGTGCGCGCGGGGCGCGAGCTGCGCGGGGCGGAGGTGGACGACGTGGCGCGCGGCGTGATCACGGGCGCGGGCTACGGCGCGCAGTTCATCCACCGCACGGGCCACTCCATCGGCGAGGAAGTCCACGGCAACGGCGCGAACATAGACAACCTTGAGACGCGCGACTCGCGCCGCCTGATCCCGCACACCTGCTTCTCCATCGAGCCGGGCGTCTACCTCGAAGGCCGCTTCGGCGTCCGCTCCGAAGTGGACATGTACATCGGCGACGGCACAGCCGAAGTCACCGGGCAGCCGATCCAGACCACGGTCGTGCCGATACTGAAAGACTAGAAGTCAGGAGTCAGAAGCCGGAAGTCAGAATGGGGAGCGGGCCTTTCTTCTTCCGTCTTCCGGCTTCCGGCTTTCGACCCCTGCCTCCTGGCCCTGGCTTCCTAACTTCTGGCTCCTGGCTTCTGACTCCTGACTTCTAATGCTTGATTTCGCCATCCAGACGGCGCGCGACGCCGGGCGCATCTTGGCGGAGCGGTTCGGGCGCGCGTCGCTGCAAGTGCAGCACAAGGGCGACATCAATCTGGTGACGGAGGCCGATCTGGCGGCGGAGCGTCTGATCGTCGAGCGCATCCGCAGCTACTACCCGCGCCACGCGATCCTGACGGAAGAGGCGGGCGACGTGACGCGCGCCGCGGCCGGCGACGCCGCCTACAAGTGGATCATCGATCCGCTCGACGGCACGACCAACTACGCGCACGGCTACCCGTGCTTCTGCGTCTCCATCGGGCTTGAATACGAAGGCGCGCTCGTGCTGGGCGTGATCTACGATCCGGCGCGCGACGAGCTGTTCGCCGCCGAGCGCGGCGGCGGCGCGACCCTGAACGGCCGCGCGATCCGCGTCTCCGAAGTGTCCGATCTCAACCGCGCGCTGCTCTGCACCGGCTTCCCCTACGACGTGCGCGAGCGCGGCGACTTCGCGCGCCACTTCACCAGCTTCATCATGCACGCGCAGGGCGTGCGCCGCGACGGCTCGGCGGCGCTCGATCTCGCCTACGTCGCCTGCGGCCGCTTCGAGGGCTTCTGGGAGGAGGGCTTGCAGCCTTGGGACGTGGCCGCGGGCGTCGTTATCGTCGAAGAGGCGGGCGGGCGCGTCTCGCGCTACGACGGCACGCCCGTCAACATCTACGCCGCGCCCTTCATGTGCAGCAACGGCCTCGTCCACGACCAGATGATGCGCGTCCTCGCGCGCTGAAAGTCGCTCGCGTTTGACACGGGCGCGCGCGCGCCGTTAGAGTCGCGCCGTGCTTCCGGCCCCGCGTGATCAATCCAAGACCAAGTCGAATAGGGATCATTCCATCATGCAGCGCAAGTTTTATCGCGCCCGCCCGGCGGCGCGCGTCTTCTCTCTGGCGCTCGGCCTCTGCGCCGCGCTCTCGCTGACGACCGGCGCGCTGGCGCAGCGACCGGACACGCGCGGTCTCGGTCTGCCCGGCCAGCCGACGCCCACGCCCGCGCAGACGCCCGCGCCGCAGAAGACCGGCGCAGCCGTGCGCCCCACGCTCGTCTTGCAGACCGGCTACCCTGCGGGCGGCGCGACCAGCCTGACCTACAGCCCCGACGGGCGACTCATCGCCACGACCACCTTCCTCAGCAGCCAGGTGAAACTCTGGGAGGCGGCGACCGGGCGCGAGCTGCGCGGGCTGGCGGTCGCGGGCGGCACGGGCAGCGACTTCTTACAGGCGGCGTCCGGCGTCACGGCCGTGGCCTTCAGCCGCGACGGCCGGCTCGTCGCCGCGGGCGCGCGCGACAACGTGATCACCGTCTGGGAAGTGAAGACCGGGCGCACGACGCAGACCTTGCGCGCGCAGTCCGACTCGCTGCTCGCCGGTCTCGGCGTGCTCGCGCTCGCCTTCAGCCCGGACGGCCGCCAGTTGGTCTCCTTCGGCGACGCGCTCCGCACCTGGGACGTGGCGAGCGGCCAGGTCACGCGCGAGACGCCGCTCGAAGACGCGGCGGGCGACGACGTGGGCACGTTCGGCGGCGCGCTCGCCTTGAGCGCCGACGGCAGCCAGTCGGCCCGACTCGCACGTTCGGCCAAAGGCACGCGCCGCGCCGTCAAGCTCTACGAGCTGACCACGGGGCGCGAGTTGCGCAGCGTCAACCTGCCCGACGACTTCCCCGACTACGGCGCGGCCGTGCTCGCGCTCACGCCCGACGGGCGCGTGCTCTCGGCCGCGCTGGCCGATGTCGCGGGCGGGCAGCCGAAGTTGAAACTCTACGACCTGTCGGCGCGCAACGGCCGGACGTTGGCGCAGGTGGCGGCCACCGCCGGTCTCTTCCGCTTCAGCCCCGACGGCCGCTGGCTCGCGTTCGCCGAAGGCGGGAACGTGCGCGTCTGGGAGACGGCGACCGGCACGGAGCGCCAGCCGTTCAAGGTGGACAAGCCCGCCGTGTTCGCGGCGCAGCCGGAAGTGATCGGCGCGGTCGGCTTCAGCCCCGACTCGAAGGCCTTGGCGGCGAGCGTCTACGGCGGCCCGATCAACGTTTGGGAGGTCGAGACCGGGCGCGTGGCGCAGCGGCTCGAAGGGCACAGCAACTTCGCCTTCAACGTCGCCTTCAGCCCCGACGGCACGCGTCTCGTCTCCGGCGGCAAGACCGTCTGGGATTTGATCACGGGGCGCGGGCAACGCGCCGCGCCGACCTCGGAGCCTTTCGGTCTCGTCAGCCCGGACGGTCGTCTGCTCGCCGCGCTGACGAACGCGGACGGCCGCGTCACGCTCTACGACACGAACACGCAGCGCCGCCTCTTCACGCTCGCGCCCGACCAGACCGCGCCCCCGCCCACGCTCAAGACGAACAAGGCGGGCGCGGCCAAAGCGCCGAACGCCGTCGCGCTGCCGCCGGCCTTCAGCCCCGACGGGCGGCTGCTCGCCACCACCTACCGGCTCGAAAACTTCGCGCCCTCGCCCGAAGAGCAGCAGCAGGAGTTGAAGGCGCAGCAGAAGGCCGCGCAGGAGGCTTTGAAGAAGGCGGCGAAGAATCCGGGCGCGTACCAGCAGATTTATCAGGCGGAGCTGGCGAAGCTGAACGCCGCGCGCGCGCCGTCGCTCGCCAACCAGATCAAGCTGTGGGACACGCAGACCGGCCGCGAGGCGCGCACCATCACGCTCCCCGGCGGCAACGGTCTCATCCCGACCTTGATCCAACACGTCGTCTTCAGTGAAGACGGACGGCAACTCGCGGTCGTGCAGTTCAACAACCCGGCCGTCACCGTCTGGGACGTGGCGACGGGCGCGCAGGTGCGCACCATCGGCGCGCCGCCCGCGTCAACGTCCGGCGGCGTGCCGGACGTTGACGCGAACGATCCGTTCGGGGTCTTGGGCGGCGGGGCGTTGCCCGGCTTCAGCGGCGCGCACGTCTCGGCCGTCGCGTTCAGCGCCGACGGGCGTCTGTTCGCCACGGGCGGGCTTGAGCGCAGGGGCGGTTTCGATCCGGCCGCGATCATGAGTCAGGTGGGCGCGCTCACGCGCAACCCGCAAGCCAGGGTTGACCCGAAGACGATCCAGCAGCAGTTGCTCAAGCAGATGCAGCAGGCGACGACCACGGGCACGCTCAAGCTCTACGACGCGCAGACCGGGCGCGAGGTGCGCGCCTTCGACGGGCACACGAGCGAGGTGCAGGCCGTCGCGCTCAGCCGCGACGCTCGGCTCGTCGCCTCGGCCGCGGCCGACAACTCGATCAAGCTCTGGGACGCGCAGACCGGGCGCGAGTTGTTCACGCTCGCGGGCCACACCTCGCAGATCAACTCGCTCGCCTTCAGCCCCGACGCGCGCCTGCTCGCCTCCGCCAGCAACGACGGCAGCACCCTGCTCTGGGACACGCAGACGGGCCGCCAGCTTGCCACGCTCGTCTCGCTCTACGACGGCGGCGAGTGGCTCGTCATCACGCCCGACGGGCTGTTCGACGGCTCGCCGCAGGCCTGGAATCAGGTGCTCTGGCGCTACGACGAAGACACGTTCAACGTCGCGCCCATCGAGTGGTTCTTCACGGAGTTCTTCGCGCCGGGTCTGCTCGCAGACCTCGTGCGCGGGCAGCGGCCGCGCGCCGCGCAGGACTTCGCCGGGAAGGATCGCCGCCAGCCGAAGGTGACGGTGTCGCTAATGGACGCGGACGCCGCCGCGCCCGTCGCGGCCCGCGCCGTCAAGGTGCGGCTCGACGTGCGTGAGGACGGGCCCGACGAGACGCACCGCGCGGGCAGCGGCGCGCGCGACCTGCGCCTGTTCCGCAACGGCTCGCTCGTGCGCGTCTGGCGCGGCGACGTGCTGCAAGGCAAACAGGCCGTCACCTTGGAGACGACGCTGCCGCTCGTCGCGGGCGAGAACCGTTTGACGGCTTACGCCTTCAACCGCGACAACGTCAAGAGCCGCGACGCGAACCTCAAGCTCACGGGCGCGGACGCGCTCAAGCGCGCGGGCACGGCCTACGTCCTGGCCGTCGGCGTCAACGAGTACGCCAACACGCAGTACAACCTCCGCTACGCCGTCGCCGACGCGCAGGAGTTCGGCACGGAGATCGAGCGGCAGCAGGAGAAGCTCGGCCGCTTCGACAAGGTGTTGGTCACGACGCTCGTCAACCGCGAAGCGACCAAGGCGAACATCCTCGCCGCGCTCGCGCGCCTCGCCGCCAGCGCGCAGCCCGAAGACGAGGTCATCGTCTTCTTCGCCGGTCACGGCACGGCGCAGCAGAACCAGTTCTACCTGCTGCCGCACGACCTCGGCTACACCGGCAGCCGCACGCAGCTCGACGCCACGGGGCTGCGCACCATCCTCGCCCACAGCATCTCCGACCGCGAGCTTGAACTCGCCTTCGAGCAGGTCGGCGCGGGCCAACTCCTGCTCGTGCTCGACGCCTGCAACTCCGGTCAAGCGTTAGAAGCCGAGGAGAAGCGGCGCGGCCCGATGAACTCGAAAGGCCTCGCGCAACTCGCCTACGAGAAAGGCATGTACATCCTGACCGCCGCGCAGAGCTTCCAGGCCGCGCAGGAGGCGGCGCAACTCGGCCACGGCCTTTTGACTTACGCGCTGGTCGAAGAGGGCTTGAAGCAAGGTCTCGCTGACGCCGAGCCGAAAGACGGCGTCGTGCTCGCGCGCGAGTGGTTCGACTACGCCAGCACCCGCGTCCCCGCCATGCAGTTGGAGCGCGTGCGCCAGACCCGCGATCTATCTTTCTCCTCCGACGACGCCCGCGGTCTCGACCCCAACGGTCGCGTCGCCCAACGCCCGCGCCCCTTCTACCGCCGCGAACTCGAAGCCCAACCCCTCGTCGTGGCAAAACCGTAGGAAGGCAAAGAGCAGAAGGCAGAAGACAGAAGCCAGGAGCCGGTAGGAAGAAGGTGGAGAACGCGGAAGCATCAAGGCCGGCCTTAACGAAAGGCCGGCCTTTCTTTCTGGCTCCTGGCTTCTGCCTTCTGGCTTCTTCTTTCCGCCTACTGCCTTCTTACAGCGCCGAGCTAATGATGCGCGCGAGTTGTTCGGTCTCGCGGCGGGCGCAGTCGCGTGCGTCCTCGTGTGGGAGCGGGGTGAGTTGGCGGGGCGGGTGGTAGGTGATGACGACGTGACCGGTGAGGCGCGGCCAGCGGCGGCCGCGGGGCCAGACCTCGTGCCCGCCGCTGATGGTGACGGGCAGCAGCGGCGCGCCGGCTTCGAGCGCGATGCGCGCCGCGCCCGGCTTGAACTCCTGTAACGCGCCCTCGGCCTCCGCGCGCCCGCCTTCGGGGAAGATGACCAGCGCGCCGCCAGAGCGCAGCCATTGCAGCGAACGCCGGATCGCGCGCGGGTCGCCCTTCTCCACTTGCAGCGGCCACGCGCCGAGCCAGCGCATCACGCGCCCGACCACGGGCCAGCCGAAACTCACGTCCCACGCCAGGTAGCGCAGCGGGCGCTTGACCGGGACGGAGAGCCAGAACGGGTCTATGTAGGTCTGGTGGTTGGCGGCGATGACGAGCGCGCCCGCGCGCGGGACGTGCTCCGTGCCGCGGTAGCGCACGCGCCAGAGCAGGCGGAACAGGACGTAGGCCGCGCCGCGCAGCAGCGTCAGCGCCCACTCCGGCAGCATGAACGCGTCCGCCCCCGCGCCCGGAGCCGCCCGCGCACGCGCGCGGCGCGCGACGCTCGTACCCGGCTCGCTCAAAGTTCGCGCGCCCCCCGCCCGCCCCCGCCGTCCGTCTCGACCGCGCCGCCGTTCGTCTCGCTCACATCGCCGTCAGTTTCGGCCGCGCCGCTGTCGTGCCAGGCCGCGCTGAGGCGTGCCACGACTTCGCTGGGCGCGTCGTGCGACGTGCCTTCATCCGTCGGCGGGCGCAGTGCGTGCAGGTCTGTCAGCGTCAACTCTTCCCACCAGTCGGGCACGTCGCGCTCGGCGAGCGCGTCTTCGTGCCAGCGCTCGCAGCGGACGCACTTGAAGCCGCGGTAGGCGCGCGCCTCCGCCTTCGTCAACCCGACGCGGTTGCGCGCGCGGCAGCGGTCGTCGGCGCAGTGCCGCTCGATCTCGACGAGCAGCACGGCGCGCGGGAAGACGAACCGGCGTGTGCGCCTGTTCCGACTCAAGTGCTCAGCTCCAGCGGCCATTCGCGATCCACGAACTCCAGGTGCAGGCGCGTAATGCCGTCCGCGCCCGCCCGGCAGCCGCGCGCGACGGCGAGCACCTGCAAGGTGTAGTGCGCGCTGCGCACGCGCACCAAGCGCCCCGGCGCGACCGTGAGCGTGGTGAAGACGGCCGCGCCGCGGCGGCTGATGTTCTCGGTCACGGTCTGCTCCGAGGCCTCCGTCTGCCCGCGCTCGTCCAGCACCTCGACGATAACGTCCACAGGCATGGTCAGCCGCGTCTCGCGCTCGACCGGCGCGCCGGGGGCGGGCCGCTGCTCGGTCACTTGCCACATCTCGCCGCCCGGCCTGTCGGCCGTGATCTCGTAACGCGTCGCCGGGTTGCGCAGGAAACTGGCCGGCGGGTGTTTGCCGACGAACGCGACGCCCAGCTCGAAGCGCGGCAGCCCCGTGGCGGGGTGCGGCGGCGTCAGCCGCCAGTGCCGCACGAGCGCCCAGACGCGGTACTGCTCTTCGGTGTGATCGAAGCAGCGCAGTTGCCGCGGCAGCGGCAGCGTCAGGTGCACGAGCCGGCCGCGATCCACCGGTCGCGCGAGACTAAAACGCGCGCCGAACGGCGTCAAGTCCGCGACGCGCGTGACCTCCGTCCACTCCTCGCCCGGCCCCTCGCGCACGGCGACGCGCACGGGCAGTTCCAGCCGCATCCGCTCGCGCCGCCGCCGCTCGCGCGCCCCTTGTTTCATCGCCTCTTTTGCCCCTCGCCGGTCGGTCGCCGCGGCGCAATATATTGTGCCCCTGTGGGTGCGCCGGCCGCGCCCGCAAAAACGGGGCAAAGCCCTGTAGAATCAAGGCTTTTTCCCCTGTCGGCCGGTTGCGCGAGCGCCCCTTTCGGGCTACAATATGTCGTACCTTGAACCGACCGGATTTTTGCCCTCGGTGCGGTACAGATTCACTCAGAATTGGGCTGGCAGGAGGCCGGCGTGAAGGCCCGTTCGGCCGCCGGGGTTGAGGTGCTCGACCGGGCGCGGCGCGTCTGTTCGGGCCGCGCCCCTTAGCCCGCCGTCTATTGTAGCGGAAAGGTCAGTTGATGGAAACACTCGATCACAATTACGTCAACATCGAAGAGGAGATGCGGCGGTCGTACCTCGACTACGCCATGTCGGTCATCATCGGGCGCGCCCTGCCGGACGTGCGCGACGGCTTCAAGCCCGTCCACCGGCGCGTCCTCTGGGCCATGCAGGAACTCGGCAACCAACACAACAAGCCCTACAAGAAGAGCGCCCGCATCGTGGGCGACTGCTTCGTTAAGGGCACGCTCGTCCACACCGAGCACGGGTTGAAGCCGATTGAAGAGATCGAGCCGGGCGGGCGCGTCCAGTTGCCGGACGGCTACTTGAGCGAGGTCGTGGCGGCCTTTCACAACCCGCCCGCGCCCGTGCTCGACGTGACGCTGGCGAACGGTCTCACGCTGACCGTCACGCACGGGCAACTGTTCCGCGTGCTCAACGACGACCTGACCGTCGGCTGGGAGCGCGCCGACCGCCTCGCCGGCAAGCGCGTGCTCGTCTCGAACCCGCGCGCGCTGGGCTTCGCGGCGGAACACCCGGACGAGGCGCAACGCGCCGCCGCCTACAGCGTCGGGCTGCTCGTCGCCGAAGGCTACCTGACGGATCGCGGGCGCTCGCGGCGCGTCGGCGTGCGGATGGTTGACCGCGCGCCGCTCGAATTCGTCAGCGACTTCTGCGCCACGCAAGGCGTCGCCGTCGCGTGGCATCGGCGCGCGCCGCAGCAGCCGCACCACCAGTCGCAGCACGGGCTGCGCTTCAGCGGTCTCGACATCGCGTTCGACGCCGGCGCGCAGACGAGCGCGCAGAAGGAAGTGCCAGCTTGGGTGCTGGCCGACCGCCGCCTGTACGCGCCGTTCCTCGCCGGCTTCACCGACGGCGACGGCCACTTCCGCGCCGCGGGCCGGCAGCGCGAGGCCGTGCTCGTCTCGACCTCGGAAAAGCTGATCACGCAGCTTCAAGCCATGCTGGCCGACGGCGGCATCCACGCCACCCGCGCCGTCGAAGACTTCTCGACCCGCGCCTACGGCCAGAATTTCCGGCCCCGCTACACGCTGACACTAACCGGCGCGACCGCCGCCGGCTTCGCGCAGCTCGCCGCGCCGTACCTGCGGATCGCGCGCAAGCAGACGGCGGCCGACGCCATCGCCGGCCCGCGCCGCCGCGTGCTCAACACGACGACCGAGAGCGTGCCCGGCGCGTGCATCTTCGCCGAACTCTCGGCGCACCACCTCGGCGGCGGCTGGTACGCCGACGCCAGCGGCGACAAGTTCCGCGCCGGCATCAAGTACGAGACGGGCGCGAAGATTCGCTACGCGCACGACCTGCACGAGAAGACGCTCTCCTACCGTCAGATCGAGGCGTGGGGCCTCCTGAGCAAGCTGGAGCGGATCGGCTCGCCCCTGGCCGCGCGGCTCAAGACCTTGATGGAGACCTACTGCGTGCTCGCGGTCACGGACGTTTCGGATCGCGGCGCGCAGGCCGAGACCTACGACGTGCAGATCGCCGACGCACGCCACGAATTCCTCGCGCACGGCGTCGCCGTCCACAACTGCATCGGCAAGTACCACCCGCACGGCGACTCCGCCGTCTACGACACGCTCGTCCGCATGGCCCAGGATTTCTCCATGCGCTACCCGCTCATCGACGGCCAAGGAAATTTTGGCAGCGTTGACGGCGACGCGGCGGCCGCGATGCGCTACTGCGTCACGGGCGAGACGCTGGTCGTCACGGATAAAGGGCTGCGGCCGATTGCGCACGTCTCGGAGGGCGACGAGAACATCGCCGCGCAAGTCCTGTCGCAAGGCGGCAAGGTCAACAGGGCGAGCAAGTGGTGGGACAGCGGCGTCCACCCGGTCAGGCGCGTGCGGACGCGGCACGGCTTCGAGATCACGGGCACGACTAATCACCCGCTGCTCGTGTGTCGCGCCGACGACGAAGGCCGACCCGTGTTCGCGTGGAAGCTGATCGGGCAGTTGCAACCCGGCGACTATCTCGTGCTCGACCGCAGCGAGCAACTGTGGCCCGAGGCGGAGGTCTCGCTGCGCGAGTTCCACCCGCAAGTCCCGGCCGGCGCGCGGACGGTGCGCCACGAACTGCCGGCGACGCTCACGCCGGATTTGGCGTTCCTGCTCGGCGCGCTCGTGGCGGAAGGCACGGTGCAGGCGCAGAGCATCGAGTTCGTCAACAACCGCGGCGAGTTCGCGGACGAGTTCGTCCGCGCGTGGCAGCGCACGTTCCCGACCTGCCGCCTGCACGTCTTCGAGCGCAAGCCTTCTTCCTACGGCACGCGGCCGTACCTGCAAATGCAGATCGTGAGCCTGCAAGTCGTCGAGTTTCTGCAACGGCTGGGGCTGCGCGGCAAGTCGGGCGCGCGCGTCGTGCCGGAGGTCGTGCTGCGCGCGCCGCAGCCCGTCGTCGCGGCGTTCCTGCGCGGGCTGTTCGAGGGCGACGGCAGCGTCGAGCGTTCGGGCCGCAGTCTGCTGCGCGTCAGCCTCTGCTCGCAGAGCGAGCCGCTGCTCAAGCAGGTGCAGACCGTCCTGCTGCGCTTCGGCATCGTCTGCTCGCGCACGTCGGACGCGTCGCACGGCCGGCTGACGCACCGCCTGGCGCTCAACGGCCGGACGAACATCGCGCAGTTCGCCGAGCGCATCAACTTCGTCTCGGCCGCCAAGCGCGCGCGGCTGCAAGAGGTGCTGACGCTCCTCACGGGCCAGGCGCTCGCCAAGAGCGACTTCATCCCGCTCATCGCGGCTTACGTCCGCGCCCGCGCGGTGCGCCATCAGAGCTGGCTCAAGCGGCACAACTTCGACCGGCCGGCGCGCCTGCGCGTCATGCTGCCGCGGCTCCGGGCCGCGCTCGCGCCCGCCGACTACGAGTTGGCCGCGTCGCTGGCGCGCACGAATTACCTGTTCGACCCGGTCGTGAGCGTCGCAGACGCGGGCGAGCAGTACGTCTACTCGCTGCGCGTTGACAGCGCCTGCCACTCGTTCGTCGCCAACGGCTTCGTCAACCACAACACGGAGGCGCGCATGGCGCGGCTGACGACGCAGGTGTTGGCGGACATCGAGAAGGAGACGGTTGATTTTCACCCGAACTACGACGAGAGTCTGAGCGAACCGTCGGTGTTGCCGACGCGCGTGCCGAACCTGTTGTTGAACGGCGCGGACGGCATCGCGGTCGGCATGGCGACGAAGATTCCGCCGCACAACCTGGGCGAGATCGTGGACGCGACCGTCGCGCTCATTCGCAAGCCGCACACGCGCGAGGAGGAGTTGTTGAAGCTCGTGCCGGGGCCGGACTTCCCGACCGGCGGCTTCATCTACGGCCGCGCCGGCATCCGACAGGCCTACACGACCGGGCGCGGCATCATCCAGATGCGCGCGCGCGCCGGCATCGACCGCATCGGGCGCGGCTCGCACGAGCGCGACGCCATCATCATCACCGAGATTCCGTTCCAGGTGAACAAGGCGCGGCTCATCGAGCGCATGGCCGAGCTGGTCAACGAGAAGAAGCTGGACGGCATCGCCGACCTGCGCGACGAGTCTGATCGCAACGGGATGCGCATCGTCGTCGAGTTGAAGCGCGACGCCGTGCCGCAGATCGTCCTGAACAAGCTCTACAAGCTGACGCCGATGCAGTCCTCCTTCGGCGTCATCAACCTGGCCATCGTCAACGGGCAGCCGCGCGTGCTCACGCTCAAGCAGATGCTTGAGGCGTTCATCGAGTTCCGGCGCGAGGTCGTGCGCCGCCGCACAGAGTACGACTTGCGCAAGGCGCGGGCGCGCGCGCACATCCTGGAGGGCTTGCACAAGGCGATTGACGCGCTCGACTACATCATCCCGACGATCCGCAATGCCTCTTCGGTGGACGAGGCGCGGGCGTGGCTGACGGGCAAGTTCGAGACGATCACGCAGGCGCGCGCGTGGAAGGGCGTGCCGGCCGATCTCACGCAGGCGGGCTTCATCGCGAAGCTGCAAAAGGTCGTCCGCCGGCTGGAGTTCTCGGACGCGCAGGCGCAGGCCATCCTCGACCTGCAACTGCGCCGTCTGTCGGCGCTCGAACGGCAGAAGATTCTCGACGAGTACGAGCAGATCATCAAGCTCATCGCCGAACTCGAAGAGATACTCGCCAACGAGCAGGCGCTGCGCCGCGTCATCGTCAAGGAGTTGGAGGAGGTCAAGCGCGACTTCGCCGACGCGCGCCGGACGCAGATCGTGGACGAGGGCGTCGAACTCACCGTCGAGGACATGATCGCCGACGAGGACGTGGCCATCACGGTCACGAACAGCGGCTACATCAAGCGCACGCCGGTCTCCGCCTACCAGCGGCAGGGGCGCGGCGGCAAGGGGCGCTTCGGCGCTTCGACGGGTAAGAACAACGACTACGTCGAGCACCTGTTCGTCGCCTCGACGCATTCCTACATCATGATCTTCACGGACGACGGGCAGGTCTACAAGCTGAAAGTCCACGAACTGCCCGACGCGCCGACCGCCGCGCGCGGCAAGGCCATCGTGAACCTGATCAACATCCCGTCGGATCGCAAGCTCGCGGGCGTCGTGCCCGTGCGCGAGTTCGCGGAGGGGCGGCACGTCGTCATGGTCACGCGCCAGGGCGTGATCAAGAAAACGTCACTCGCCGAGTTCCAGCACATCCGCTCGAACGGCATCAACGCGGTCAACGTGGACGCGGGCGACGAACTGCTCGACGTGATCCTGACCGACGGCGAGAAGCAGATTCTGATCGCCACGCACGACGGCATCGCCATCCGCTTCAACGAGGAGGACGTGCGCCCGATGGGGCGCGCGGCGCGCGGCGTGCGCGGGATTGACTTGCGCAAGGACGACTACGTCGTCGCGGTCTGCGCCGTCAGCAAGGAGGGCACGGAGCGGATGCTCTCGGTCTCCGAGCAGGGCTACGGCAAGCAGACGAAGGTCTCGGACTACCGGCTGCAAACGCGCGGCGGGCGCGGCGTCATCAACATGAAGACGACGGCCAAGACGGGCAAGGTCGTGGCCGTGTTCGCGGTCGAGGACGAGTCCGAGATCATGATCATCACGCAGCACGGCAAGCTGATCCGCATCGAGGCGGGCGAGATACGCAAGACCGGGCGCTCGGCCTCTGGCGTCCGCCTGATCAAGACCGACGGCGGCGACAAGGTCACCAGCGCCTCGCTCCTCGACCCCGCCGCCGACGAGGCGACCGCCGAGGCGCTCGCCTAAAGCGGGCGCGACCGGCCCACGTAACAAGAGCAGGAAGAGCGGGCGCTCTCATCTTGAAGATGAGAGCGCCCGCTCTTGTTACGTCCGCCGCCCCGCGCGCGCCTGAGCCGGCGTCAGGCGGTGACGGTGGCGCTGAAGACCTGACTCCAGGGGCCGGCCTCGCCGCGCGTCGAGTGCCAGCGCAGGCGGTAGTGGGCGGTCTGGCCGGCGTCCGCGCCCTCGTACTCGGCGACGTAAGGCGTGGCGGAATCGAGCGCGAGGAAGCGCAGCTCGGCCGGGTCGGCGGGCGCGGGGCCGCCGACCTTGACCCAGATTTCGCAGCCGCGCACGCCGTCGGGCTTGCGCCGCGCGTTGGGCGTCGCCTCGTCGAAGAAGCGGATGGTGTGGCGCAAGGATTGGCTAGTGTCTATGACCGCGCCGGGGCGCGTGGCGGGGGCGGCTGAGGCCGTGCGCGTCTGGTCGGGGACGGTCAGGCGGAGCGCGGCGCGTGTGGCGTCGGGCACGCTCTTGTCGGCCTGTATCTGGCGGGCGCAGGCGCGCGCCGCCTCCTCGGCCGCCCGCCGCGCGTCGTCTTTCGCCTGCCGGGCGGCGTCGGTCTCGGCGCGCTTCGCCGCCCACTGGGCGTACTTCGCCGCCCACTCGGAGCGCGCCGCGCTCAGCGCCGACACGTCGGCGTCCGCCACCTTCAGCGCCGTCTTCTCCTTGCCCACGCCGGTCGTAAAGTTTTCGAGCCACTGATCGAACTCGGCGTCCGATCCCGGAATGTAATCGGGCATGAGGGTCACTCCTTTCCCGCAAGAACTGCGGTGTTGGCTGTCGTTGCCGGAAGCGAGGTCGGCGCGGGCACGTCCGCCCGCGCCCTGAGGTCAGTTACGCCTGCAAACGCATGATATAAAGAACCTTACCGGAAAGCAACGGTTTTTTTCGGCACTTGGAGCGACGCCACCGCTCCGCGGAGCGGCCCCGCCACTCCAAGGAGCGACGCCGCCGCTCCACGGAGTAACGTCACCACGCCGCGGCGCGGCCCCGCCGCGCCGCGGCGTGGCCCCACCGCCCCACGGCGCGACGCCGCCCCGCCACGGCGCGGCCCCGCCGCTCCACTTAGCCATCGCACCGCTCCCAGACCCTGCCGGGTAACGGCACGCCCGGCCGCCTCCGCCCGGGCCGCGGCTTCGCGTCGCCCGGTGCGTCGCGTTTCTATTACAGGACTTGTTGGAGCAGGGCCTTCCGGGTCGTCGTGTCGGCGATGCCCGTGACCGGCAAGCCCGCCTGTTGCTGGAAGGCCTTCACCGCGTCTTCGGTTTGCTGCCCGAAGCCGCCGTCCACGTCTTTGATCGATTGCAGGTGGTTCAGGAGGTAGAGTTGGGCCTGCACCTGCCGCACGTCCCTGCGGACGTGGAAGACTGCTTCGTCGTCGCGCGCACCCCGCGCGACGGCGGGGTACTCCGGCTGCACCGGCACGGCGTCGTGGTTCCCGTACAGCAGCGCCATCGCCTCGTCGAACGAATAGCCTTCGGTGTACTGATAATGCCAGTGCTCCCGCTTGGTCGGCGTCTGCTGCCAGCCGCTCTGGGCCCGGATGCGATGCCAGCCCAGCGCCTCGGCGATCATCGTGAAGTCCACGTAAAACTTGGCGGGCGAAGTGGCCGCCGGCAGCGCAAGCTTTTTGCCCTGCGTCCCGTCCTGTTTCGCGCAGCGGAGGTACGAGCGGAAATACATGTTGGGGCCTCTCGGCTCCTGGATGACCACGGCGCGCGCCTCCCCTTGATTATAGTCGAAGGCGTCGCCGCACATGTGCCGCGACTTGTTGGACGCGCCCGGCTTGTTAGTGTGGAAGTTCTTCCCCCGCATCATGTCGCCGAACACGGACAGGAAGTCGAACCCCGCCTCCTTGATGATCTTGGCGCGCAGGGCCGCGAACATTTCGGCGGGCTTGCCCCGCCTGAGGAACGGCATACCGACGGTGACGTTGGGAATGTGGACGGCGAACGGGCTGGGGGGCGCGGGGGGCATAGAGCGATCCTCCTTTAAGTTGTCGCGAACGGTTCGGAGCGCCGGTGCTTCGTTAAGGGCGTGGAAGCACTTGTTGGCCGGAGAAATTACTAGCGAAGCCGGAAAGATGTCAATGGGGGGCGGGCGACACCGGCAGCCGCTCAACACCCCGGCCGGGCGAGAACGCCACAAGCCGGCCCGCAGCCTGAGCGGGGCGGCCGCGCATTTTACTACACGAGGCGTGATAAAAAACGCGCGAAGCGTGTTATCTTGCAGGCGCGCAAGACTAGGACCCTGGCCCCGATTAACGCCCGCCGAGATTCGTTATGAGTGCCGCGCCGATTGATCAGCCGTACAGAGGGAGCGGGGTTGACCGCCCCGTGGGCGTGCCGCTGCCGCCCGCGCCGTTGGCGCTCTTGCGCGAGTGGCAGTTGCGGAAGCGTTGGCACTACGTGTCGTTCTGGAGCGAGGCGCTGTCGTTCTGCGCGGCGCAGGCCTCGGTCGGCCCGCTCAAGCAGGAGTACTGGGGCGTGTGGGACAGGACGGCGGGACAGTTCCGCGAGGGCAAGCACATAGGCGGCGGGCACGTACAGCTTGAGTCGAGCCGCGTGCGCGTCAGCGACGGCGACGTGGAGTTGGACGTGACGTTCGGCGTGTGCGGCGCGTTCGAGGTCTACCGCCCGGCGGCGCGCGCCTACATCTGGTCGCACAAGGAGTACTTCCAGCAGGTGCGCGGCACGGCGCGCTACGGCGACGTGCGGCGCGAGGTCGCGGGCACGATCTTCGTGGACATCAACGCCGGCTACCACGAGCGGCACACGCACTGGCGCTGGGCGGCGGGCGCGGGCCTCGACACGCGCGGCCGCCTGGTCGGCTTCAACGCCATCACCGGCCTCTTCGACACGCCGACCAACAGCGAGCGCACCGTCTGGGTGGACGGCGTGGCGCAGGAGATCGGCCCCGTCACGTTCTCGGACGACCTCTCGGTCGTGCGCTTCGCCGAAGGCGGCGAACTGCGCTTCCAGCCCGAAGCCCTCATCGAGCACCACGACAACTTCCTCGTCGTCCGCTCCGACTACTACCACTGGTTCGGCACTTACACAGGCACGCTCCCCGGCGGGCTTGAGCTGCCCGCCGCCCACGGCGTCCGCGAACGCCACGACGCGCTGTGGTAAATGACTGACGGGTTATTCGTAGCTACTCGTCCGCGCGGCGCAGCAGGAGTTCGGCGGGCGCGCCTTCGCCTTCGACCCAGACCTCGCCGTCTTCGTAGAACTCTTTCTTCCAGATGGGGACGGTGCGCTTCAACTCTCTGATGGCCCACTCGCAGGCGGCGAAGGCGGCGCGGCGGTGCGGCGCGCTGACGGCGACGACGACCGAGGTCGCGCCAATCTCAAGCCGGCCCGTGCGGTGGACGATGCCGATGTGCGCGATGTCGAACTGCTCGTGCGCGCGCCGGCCCAGGCGGCGCAACTCGCCGAGCGCCATCGGCGCGTAGGCCTCGTAGACGAGGTAGAGCGTGCGCCGTCCCTTCGTCCACTCGCGCACGTAGCCGTCGAGCGTGACGGTCGCGCCGCAGCGCGGCGGCACGACGCGCCGCGCCACCGCGCCCACGTCAATCGGCTCGTCCGTCAACTCGAAGAAGTCGGCCGCCGAATCTGCTGCGGCCGCGTCTGCGTCCGCGCCGCCGCTCACGGGCGGGAAGACGGCCAGTTCGTCGCCCGCGCGCACGGGCGTGTCGGCCCGCGCGTACTCTTCGTTGACGGCGACGAGCAGCGCGCGCCCGAAGCGCGCGAGCGCGGGGTGGCGCGCGAGCACGTCGGCGAGCGCGGTGGCGGCCGTTGCGGGCGCGCGCACCTCAAGCTCTTCGGCGGCGCACCCGGCGGCGTCGCGCGCCGCGCCGAAGTAGAGCAGGCGGACGCGCACGCGCGCGTGCGTCTCGGCGTGCGGCTCGTTCGTGCTTTGCGGCCCGGTCATTCGTCGTTGAGGTCGAGGCGGGTCGTGGTGTGCCCGTTGCCGCGCGCGACCTTGTGGGCGCGTGCGCGCGCCTCGTAGTTGCCGACCACCTGCGCCAGCATCTCGCCGAGCCGCGCGAGCCGCCCCGCGGCCGAGCGCGTCTCAAGCAACTCCTGCTTCACCTCCACGTCCAACTCCATCGCCGCGGCGACGAGGAACGAGAGCCGCTCCGGGTCGGCGCTCGGCAGGTCGGGCAGTTCGGCGCGGTCGTCGTTGATCGTGCGGACGGCGCGCGCGATGCGCGTGAACAGATCGGCGACGCGGCCGGCGCGCGCCGCCAGCAGCGACGCCTCCTCCGCTTCGTCCTCGAAGAACGAGACGCGCCCGACTAGGTACGGCTCGCCCGCGTCCACGTACTCTTCGAGCCGGTAGCGGAGCAGCCCCACCGTCAGGATGTTCGAGCGCCCGTCGGGCAGCGGCTGCACCTCGACGATCTCGGCGACCGTGCCGACGTGTCCCTCGGCCGGGAGCGGGCCGCGCGCGCGTTCGGGGTCGAAGTAGGGCAGGCCGAAGAGGCTGTTGGTGGCGCGCGCGTCGGCGAGCAGTTGCCGGTAGCGCGGCTCGAAGATGTGCAGCGGCAGCGGCACGCCGGGGAACAGCACCAGCGGCAGCGGGAACAGCGGCAGCTCGCGCACGCCGCGCACCTTGTCGAATGCCTCAGACATGGGAAGACAGTGACGAGTGACAAGTGACGAGTGACGAGCAATAAAACAGTGACGAGTGACGAGCGACGAGTGACAAGTTGGAACTTGTCTTTAACTCGTCACTCGTCACTGGTCACTCGTCACTGCTTTTAAGGCATTGCGTTCGAGCGCGTGCAGGGCGCGCGCGGGCGCGGTCAGATCGTCGGGCACGTCGGGCGCGGGCGTCGCGGCCGCAGGCGCGGCCGCGTCCGCGTCCGTTTCTGCCGTCACACGGGCCGGCAGCGGGGCGGCCGTGTCGGCGGCCGCGTCGGTCTGGGCGATGTGCTGTTCGATCAGGTCGAGAATCTTTTCGGGCGGCTCGTCGGCGAGCGCGAGCCGCTTGGCTTCGAGCACGACCGCGGCCAGTTCGTGCGCGCGCGCGCGGAAGCGGTTGTCGCGCGCGATCAGGTCTTCGACGATGCGCCGCTCGCGCACCTGGCGCGACGCGTCGGCGTCCAGCCCGGCGGCGACCGCGTACTCGACCGGCACGCTGCGGTTCGTCACAATGACGTGGAGCGCGCCCGTCAGCGCCTTGGCCTCGGCCCGCATCTTCGGCAGATCGAGCAGCGAGTTCTTGAAGCCGAGATGCCCGCGCAGGTTGAGTTCGATGATCGGGGCGGGCGCGTCCGCGTCGGGGTCGTGCATGCGCGCTCCCTGCCGGACGACTTCGAGGACGCCCGCGTGGACGGCCTCTGCGTCCGCCGCGCCCGACACGTCGTAGCTGAGCCGCTGGAAGGGGCGCTGCGTGTAGCCGCGCAGGTGCTCGGCGCGCAGGTTGTGCGCGGCGTCCACTTCGATCAGGTAGACGCCGCGCTCCTCCTTGTACTCGTCAATCGAGACGGCTTCGAGCGAGCCGGGGTTGAAGGCCCAGCCGTCGATCTCGAAACGCTTGTGCGTGTGGCCGAGCGCGAGGTAGTCCACGAGGCCCTGCAACTCTTTCATCCGCGCGAGCGAGAGCGCGGGGATGTTCGGCCGGTTGAGTTGCCCCTCCACGTCCGTGTGCAGCAGCAGGATGTTGAAGAGGCCGTCGCCGTGCGCGCGCCGGAGCGCCTCGACCAAGAGCGGCACGGCCGCGTTGGTGCTCGTGCCGTACCAGTGCGTGCCGAAGATGCGCGCGCCCGCGATGTCTACGTAGGAGCCTGCGCGCGCCTCCTCGTCCCAGGGGACGAGCGCCAACTGCCCCGCCTCGTCGTGCGCCGGTTCGAGCAGGATGAGGTAGCCCCAGCGCGCGAGCGAGCGCATCCAGCTATAGGCGGAGACCGCGTCCTTCTGATCGTGGTTGCCCTCGATGGCGACGACGGGGATGCCGGCTTCGCGCAGCAGACGGAGGCCGGCCATCGCGTGGTTCATCGCCTCCGGCTCGACCTTGCGCGCGTTGAAGAAGTCGCCCGCGATCAGGACGAAGTCCACGCGCGGTGTGAGGGCGTAGTTGTGCAGCACGTCGAGCCACGCGCGCGCGAAGTCCTTGACGCGCTCGTCCAGGTTGTAGCGGCGGCAGCCCAGGTGTACGTCGGCGATGTGGAGGAACTTCATAATCAGACTCACGGCCCGCCACAGCCCCGTAGCAGGTCGGGCGACGGGACGTGCGTGACGGTGAGCCTATTATACGACAGAAAAGCCGTGACGGGTGACAGGGGAAAGCCGTGACGGGTGACGGGTGACAGGTGACAGGAAAGAGTGGCGACGGGTGACGGGTGACAGGAAGGGAGGGGGACGGGGGAACAGGGTGTCGGTGGAAAAGCGTCGGGGGGAGGGGGTGACGGGTGGCAGGTCAGAACAGGTTTTTTGTCACCTGTCGCCTGTCACCCGTCACGCTAAAAGTAAGCCCCCGCGACTCTGGGCGTGAGTCTGTTTGGGCGACGGGGGCTTGACGCACGCGCGACGGTAGAAGGGAGACCGCTAGGCGCGGGCGTTTAACGGCCTCTCGCGAAGGGGAGCGAGCGCCGAAAGCGAAAATCTCTCAAAGAGCGTTCGGGGCTTGCGCGGCGCGGCGGCAGCGGTGAGGCCTCGGCCGCCGCGCTAGCGCAAGTTGCGGCGTTCTCGTTCGCCGGCCCTGCGGGCGCGGGTCGAGTCACGCATGATCCGGTTGAGCGCGGCGATGGCGGGGCGCGCGGCGCGTTCGTCTATGCGGCGGCGTGCGAGTTCAAATAACACGCCGCGAATCTCGGCCGGCGTGAGGTCGCCGCTCTCTTCGGCCGCCGTCGGTGCTGTCGCCTGTCGGTGCTTCATGGTTCGTCACCCCGTCCAGGTCAAACCGCTCCTAGTTGGCACGCGAGCGTCGTGCGGCGCAGGGCCGCACGCAAACGCTCCACGTCGAGCGGCTTGCTGAGGAAGCCGTCCGCGCCGCCCGCGTAACAGGCGGCCTGCGTGGCCGCGCTGTCTTCGGAGCTGACGACGAAGACCTTCGCGAACGGGCAGTGCGCCTTGAGGTATTCCAGGATGCGCAGGCCCGTCTGTGACGTGCCGGCCGCGGGCGGCAGGTGCAGGTCGAGCAGAGAGACCATCGGCTCGTAGACCGTCGCGCGGCGGATGGCCGAAGGGAAGTCCTCGGCCGTCAGCACGTCGTATTCATCGCACAAAGACCAGTAAAGCTGTTGCCGGATGGCGGCGTCGTCGTCAATGACCAGCACTTTCGGTTTCATCGCCGTCTCCGCAGCCGCCCGCCACGCCCTTGCTTCATCGCTTGTTTCAATTACTTCCACACTCACCAGTTGGCAACGCGCGTGCCAGCGCGTCGCCGCAACGTCCGAGCGCGTAAACGCCAGCAAAACGCACGCCGCCCGCGCCCAAGGCGCACGCGCGCTGTCCACTCCACGCGACAACGGGCGCGCGCGCGTGAACATTTGTGGACAGCGCCGGGGGCCTGCGCCCGGCCGCGACGACGGTCGCGCAGCCGCTGCCGGTTAGTTAGCAAGGATCGTCTCGCAGGGTCGCTCACTTACTACGGCCGCCGACCGCGGATCAGATTCCGCCGACCGCGCCGAACAGAATTCGGCGACGAACGGAACGCGGCCCGCCGCGACGTTCAGCGTTCGGTTCGTCAGCAAGAGCCGCGTTCGGTTCGTCGTGCCGAACCGAGCTTCAGTCCTCTTTGACGAACGGAGTTCAGCCCTCTTTGATGTCGAGTTCGGTGATGAGGCGGTGGAGGTAGGAGCGGCTGATGCCGAGCCGGCGGGCGGCGGCCACCTTGTTGCCGCCCTCGTGCTGTAGGGCCTGTATGACCATGCGGCGGCGCAGGGCCGTGACCGCGCCTTCGAGCGTCGTGTCGTCGTCGGCCGGCGCGCCCGCGGGCGCGGCGCGCTGCATCTTTTCGGGCAGGAACTCAACGCCCAATCGCGGCCCAGGGCTGAGCACGACCAGTCGCTCGATGGCGTTCTCCAGCTCGCGCACGTTGCCGGGCCAGTCGTACTCCTGCAAGGCGTCGTAAAGCGCGGGCGTGATTTCGGGGACGGGGCGGGCGTGCTTCTCCGCGGCCTTGGCGGCGAAGTGCGCGGCGAGCAGCGGCACGTCGTCGCGGCGCGCGCGCAAGGGCGGCAGCACCAGCGGCACGACGTTCAGGCGGAAGAAGAGATCGCTGCGGAAGCGGCCCTCCGCGACCTCCTGATCGAGATCGCGGTTGCTGGCGGCGATGAGCCGTATGTCCACCGTGATCGTCTTCGTGCTGCCGAGCCGCTCGAAGGCGCGCTCTTGCAGGACGCGCAGGAGCTTCACCTGCACGGGCTGGGTCAACTCGCCGATCTCGTCGAGGAAGAGCGTGCCGCCGTCGGCCAACTCGAAGCGCCCCTTCTTGGCCTGCGTCGCGTTGGTGAACGCGCCCTTCTCGTGCCCGAACAACTCCGACTCGATCAACGTCTCCGGCAACGCCGCGCAACTGACGGCGACGAACGGCTGGCTGCCGCGCGCGCTCTCCTCGTGGATGGCGCGCGCGAGGACTTCCTTGCCCGTGCCGTTCTCGCCCGCGACGAGCACGGTCGCCGAGGTGTCGGCCACGGCGCGCGCCTGCGTCAGCACGCGTTCGAGTGCGGGGGCCGAGCCGATCACGCGCGCGAAGCCGCGCCGCGCCCCCTGCCCCGCGCGCAGGGCCAGGTTCTCGCGCTCAAGGCGGCGCACGCGCGCCGCTTGCCGGACGATGTGCCCGACCTCTTCTTCGCTGAACGGCTTCTCGAAGAAACCGTACGCGCCGTAGCGGATCGCTTCGAGCGCGACCTGGCGCTTGTCGCTGCCCGTGATGACGACGACGGGCACGGACGGGCGGACGGCGTGCGCCGCCTCGATGACGGCGAGACCCTCGGTGATGCCGGTCAGGTCGGGCGGCAGGTGCAGGTCGCAGAGCACCACGTCCACGCGGCCCGTTTGCAAGCGCGCGGCGGCCTCCGCGCGCGTCTCGGCCTCCAAGACCTCGTGCTCGGATTCGAGCGCCCAGTAGAGTTGCCGCCGCAGGACGCGGTCGTCGTCCACGATCAGCACGGTCGCCTTGTCCTGCGTCTTCTCCGTCATGCTCGTCCGCTCGGTCGGCGGCGTGTGTGTGGCGCGCGCCGCGCGCGCCCTCGCGCGCCGCGCCGGCCCGGTTCAGTTGCGAGTCGAAAAACTAAGAGCTACGTCAAGAGCTACGTGAGGCGTGATCCGCGCCGCGCGCGCCCCGCGCCCCGGTCGTCTGCTGCGACCTCACGGCGGAGGGGTGGCTCGGGCGCGTGATCGGCGTGGATGGTAGCACGACGCGGAAGCACGTGCCAGCGCCGACTTCCGACTGCACTTCGAGCCGCCCGCCGTGCGCCGCCACCACCTCGCGGCACGTATACAGCCCAAGCCCGATGCCCTTCTCCTTAGTCGTGGCGAAGGGCCGGAACAGGCGCGTGCGAATGTACTCCTCGCTCATGCCGACGCCGGTGTCGCAGACGCGCAGGAAGACGTGCCACTCGTCGGCGCGCCCCGCCGTCACCGACAGCCGCCCCGCCTTGCCGCCCATCGCTTCGAGCGCGTTCAGGATCAGATTTTCCAGGACGCGCTCGATGCGCTCGGCGTCCACGGGCGCGACGAGCTTGTCGGGCAACTCCGTCTCGATGTGGTGGAGCGCCGCCGCCGGCTCGGCCATCGCCGCGACGACGCGGCGGATGAGCGGCACGAGGTCTGTCTCGCGGATCGCCTGGCGGTACTCGCCGCTCAGGGTGAGCGCCGGCTCGTTGAGGCGCGCGACGATGCCGCGCAGCTTGTCGGTCGCGGCGCGCAGGCTGCTGATGGCGTCGGCGCGAAACTCCTCTTTGTGCAGGTGGCGCTCCATGTTCGAGACCAGCATGGAGAGACCCGTGATCGAATTTTTCAGATCGTGCGCGAGCATGGCCGAGAGGCGCAGGAACGACTGGAACTGCTTGGTCTCGGTCTCGCGCGCGATGTGCTCGCGCAGCCGGTCGCTCATCAGGTTGAAGCTCTCGGCCAGCAGGCGCGTCTCGTCGGTCGAGCGGACTTCGATGCGCTGTTCGAGGTTGCCGGCGGCGATCTCGGCCGCGGCCTCGGCGACGCGGTGGATGCGCCGCGACGTGCGCTCGATGACGAGCGTCAGGACGACGGCCGCCGCGAGCGCCACCAGGATCGTGAGCGCGACGCCGACCAGCCCGATGACGCGCGGGGCCGCGCCCGCCGCGGCCGCGTCGGTCGCCACGGCGACCGAGAGGTCGAGGTCGGGCACGGGGCCGTAAGCCGCGCACCAGCGCTCGCCCGTGTTCGTGGCGAAGAACTGCGCGCCGCTCTCGCCCGTCGTCATCGCGCGCGCGACCGGCTCGAAGCCCGGCACGGCCGCGCCGGCCGTCTGGAGCTTGAGCGCGGTGTTCGTGTGGTAGACGATCTGGCCGGCGCGATCCAGCACGACCAGGAAGCGCCGCGGCGCGCCGCGCGCGCCCGCCTCAGCCAGCCCCGCCTCCACCTGATCGAGCAGCGCGTCGAGTTTCAACTCGGCGACGATTGCCCCGGCGGGTCGCCCTTCGGTCGCGCCCTCGGCCCAGACCGGCAGCGTGTAACGCAGGCTCGTCACCAGCGCGTGCGCCATGGGCCCGCGCAGCAGCGGCGCGGCCTGCGGGGCGAACTGCGCCGCCCACACGCGCTCGTCCACGGCCGCGCCGGGCGGCAGCACGTCGCCGCTCTTGACGACGGCCGCGTCGCCCGCGCGCGGCGGCGGCTCGGCGCGCACCAGCGCGCGTCCCGTCGGGCCGACGACCGTCACCGAAGTGAAAAACTCCGGGTGGCTTTCGATGAAGAGGCCGAGCGCGGCGCGCAGGTCGCCGGACGGCGCGGCGTTCGACGCGACGGGCGCGACCTGCGCGCCGACGTTCGGCGCGGGAGACGCAGGCGCAGTCGTGTTAGCGGCGGCTTGCGTCTGGTCGCGCAGGTAGGCGCGCAGGGCGGGGGCGCGGGTCAGCTCGCGCAGGTCGGCGGCGCGTTCGCCGAGGGCGATGGTCAGCGCCGCGCGGGCCTGTGCGGCGCGCGCCGTCGCGTCCTCGCGCAGCAGCCCCTCGACGGTGCGCGTGCTGCCGCGGTAGTAGGCGACGCTCAGCAGCAGCATCGGCACGAGGCCGAGCACGATGAAGACGACGAGCAGTTTGGCGCGGATGGACACGGCTTCGGGTTACGGCGGGGCGGGGGCACGCGACACTGGACTCAAAGCGACCGTGGCGATGCTACGCCGCGGTGCGACGGCTGTCAAAAGAATCCGCCCGTCACGCGCCCTGTTGGACGCGCTTGCGGCCGAACTGCGCGAGCAGCGGCGCGAGACCGGCGAGTGCGGCCGTGTGGCCCGCGCCGTTGGTGGCGACGAGGCCGTTGCGGTTCTGCACGTCCGCCGTGTTGTAGCGGTAGGGCGTGCCCCACAGGTCGGTCAGCCGCCCGCCCGCTTCGTTGAGGATCGCTTCGGGCGCGCACGTGTCCCACTGCTGCGTGCGCGGCGAGAGGTGTATGTAGAGGTCGCACAGGCGTTCCACGATCAGCCCGATCTTGATGCCGACCGAGCCGCGCGCGACCTGCTCCTTGAAGCCGAACGCGCGCACGACCGCGTCCATGCGCGGGCTGCGGTGCGTGCGGCTGACGGCGAGCCGCATGCGCCGCGGCTCGGTCTCCTCGGAGACGCGCAGCCGCGCCGCCGCCAACTCGGGCCGCACGACCCACGCGCCGTGCCCGCGCGCCGCGTAGTAGAGCACGTCCGTGGCCGGCAGGTAGACGACGCCGAGCGCCGCCGCGCCGGCGATTGCCAGCCCGATCTGGACGGCGAAGTCGCCGTCGCCCGCGATGAAGCCGTTCGTGCCGTCGAGCGGATCGACCATCCAGACGCGCCGCAGCTCAAGCCGCCGCACAGTGTCCACGGACTCCTCCGACAGCAGTCCGTCTGCGGGGAACTCCGCTTGCAGCCCGGCGACGATCACGTCGTTGGCGGCCGTATCGGCCTGCGTCACCGGATCGGCATTCTCGCTCTTGTGGATGATGCGCAGCGGCCCGCCATAATGCACCAGCGCCGCCGCGCCCGCCGCCCGCGCGAGTTTGATCACCACCTCCAACTCGCGCGCGTAAGGCCCCGCCAGCCCCGCGCCGCGCGCCGCCTCCGCCGCTTGCTCGCTCACCTTCATGCTCTAGCGTCCTTTGCGTCCTTCGTCGCGGATGATGTCGAGCGTCAGCTCGATGTCGCGGCGCGTGGTGCGGAAGTTGACGACGCAGGCGCGCAGGGCGAAGCGCCCGCGCAAGACCGCGTTCGAGATGTAAGCCCGCCCGCCGCGTTGCACCGCGCCGACGATGCGCTCGTTCAAGTTGTTCAACTCCGCTTCGAGCCGCGCGCGCTCGTCGTCGCTCGCGGCCGCGAGCTTCGGCCGCAAGTCCGGCGGCACGTAGCGGAAGCAGCAGATGCTCAACTCGACGGGCGCGAGTAGCTCGAAGTCCGCGGCGGCGGCGACGCGCGCGCCCATGTAGGCGGCGAGCGCGTTGTCGTCGGCGATGGCGGCGGCGATGCGCGCCGCGCCGTAGTAGCGCAGCAGCAGCCACAGCTTCAGCGCGCGGAAGCGGCGCGAGAGTTCGACGCCGTAGTCGAAGAAGGCGAACGCCTCGTCGGGCTGTTGCTCGAAGATGCGTATGTAGTCCGCGCCCTCGACTTCAGCCCAGGCGGCGCGCGCGCGCTCCGGCGCGCGCAGCAGGAGGCAGCCGCAGTCCACTGGCGTGTAGAGCCACTTGTGCGGGTCGAGCGCGACGGAGTCGGCGCGCGCGAGACCGTCGAACAGCGGCCGCTTGCTCGCGTCGAGCGCGGCCGGCGCGCCGTACGCGCCGTCAACGTGGAACCAGAGTCCGCGCGCGGCGGCGACCTCGGCGATCTCCGTGAGCGGATCGACCGCGCCGGTGTTGACCGTGCCGGCGTTACCGACGACGCAGAAGGGGCGCAGCCCCGCGCGCGCGTCCGCGTCGAGCCGCGCGCGCAGGGCGCGCACGTCCATGCGAAACCGCGCGTCGGTCGGGACGACGCGCACCTGCTCGCGCCCGATGCCGAGTATGTCGGCCGCTTTCGTGAGCGAGTGATGCGCCTGATCGGAGACGTAGACGCACGTCGGCGCGCCCGCACGCCACAGCCCGGCGCGCGCCACGTCGCGGCCGTCATCATTCGGTGCGGCGACGTTCGCGCCATCTGTCGCGGCGTCGCCTGCTTCGTGTCGGTCGGCGCGGAGTTTGGTGCGGTGGGCGATGTAGAGCGCGTCGAGGTTGGCCATGGAGCCGCCGCTGGTGAGGAGGCCGCCGGCTTCGGGCGCGTAGCCGATCAACTGTGCGAGCCAGCGCAGCGTCGTGCGCTCGACGTGCGTGGCGGCCGGGGCGGAGCGCCACGCGGGCACGTTCTGGTTGAGCGCCGACGCGATCAGATCGGCGAACGCGCCGACGGGCGTCGCGGGCGAGGCGACGTAGCCGAAGAAGCGTGGGTGGCCGTGCTGCCGGCTGTGCTCGATGACGTAGCGGCAATCGGCGAGTATCTCGTCCAGCTCGTCGGGCGCGGCGGGCGCGTGCGCCGCGTCGAGCCGCGCCGCCAGCTCCGCGGCCGTCGTCTGCGGGAAGACGGGCAGCCCGGCGACGTGCATGAAATAATCGCTGACGAGCGCGACCGCGCGTCCGGCCAGCGCGCGCAAGGCTTCGGGCGTGATGTCGAGCGACGAAGCGCGCACGTCGGAAGCGTTACGTTCGTCGTCGTTCATGGCCGACGCACGCGGTTCGGGTCGCTCGTCTGCGCGTGGTTCATTCATAAGCTCGCGGAAGTTCTCGTGGCCGTCAACCTATCACACCGCGCGCCCGGCGGCGAAGCGCGCTTGCCGTCCGACGCCGCGCGCGCTTATATTCTCGCCACGCAAGGGCCGCAGAGAAGACTGACACCGGAGAACTTATGAGCATCGCCGGCTACGCGACGACGGAGGGGACGGCGCGCTACAAGGCGCGTCTGCGCGCGACGGTCGCGGAGAACCACTTCCGCTACGAGGAGCACCTGTGGCTCTCGTCCGTCGGGCTGGGCACGTACCTGGGCCCGCCCGACGAGCCGACCGACCGCAGCTACGTCGAGTCCATCACGCGCGCGGTCGCCCTGGGCGTGAACGTGATAGACACCGCCGTCAATTACCGCTTCCAGCGCAGCGAGCGGGCCATCGGCGCGGCGCTCCGGCAGTTGCTCGACGGCGGCGCGGCGCGGCGCGACGAGCTGCTGCTCTGCACGAAGGGCGGCTATTTGCCGTTCGACGGCGCGCCGCCGCGCGGGCAGGAGGGCGTGCGCCGCTACGTCGAAGAGACGTTCGTCGAGCCGGGCGTGACGGAGTTCGCGGACTTCGTCGCGGGCAGCCACTGCATGACGCCGCGCTACCTCGCGCACCAACTCGAACAGTCGCGGCGCAACCTGGGCGTCGAGACCGTGGACGTGTACTACGTGCACAACCCGGAGACGCAGCTTCAGGTGGTGACGCGCGCGGAGTTTGAGACGCGTCTGCGGGCCGCCTTCGAGGAGCTTGAGCGGGCGGCGGCCGCGGGGCACATCCGCGCCTACGGCGTGGCGACGTGGAACGGCTTCCGCGTCGCGCCCAAGGCGCGCGGCTATCACTCGCTCGAACGCATCGTGGAGTTGGCGCGCGAGGCGGGCGGCGCGGAGCACCACTTCCGCTTCGTGCAGTTGCCCTTCAACCTCGGTATGCCGGAGGCGCTGACCGAGACGAACCAGACGTTCCAGGGCGCGGAGGTGTCCATGCTCGAAGCGGCGCGGGCCCTGGGCGTGACCGTGATGGCGAGTGCGTCGCTGCTGCAAGGGCGCGCGGCCCGCGACCTGCCCGAACACGTACGCGCCCCGCTCGGCTCACTCGCCACCGACGCGCTGACCGCGCTCCAGTTCACGCGCTCCACGCCGGGCATCACCACGGCGCTCGTCGGCATGAGCCGCCCCGCGCACGTCGAAGAGAACCTGCGCCTCGCCCGCGTCGAGCCGACGAGCATGGAAGACTACGAGCGCCTCTTCGCGGGCGAAGAGGAGTAGGAGATGAGTTTGCTCGCGCTTGGCGTGACCTTAAAACTTTCCCGGCCCAGGCTAAAGGTAATCGGAGAGGATGGGTTCCATGTCGGACAAAGATTTTGAAAAGATAGCGGAGTTTATTGTCGAGCAGCAGGCCCAGTTCGCCGCTAAGCTCGGGCAGCTTGAAGATATTGTGGCCCGTTTGGCTAAGGCGACGCTCGACCGTTTTGAAGCTACGGACAAGCGCGTGGATGACATAGACGAGCGGATTTCGGCGCTCGTTGATTCGCAGGTGCGGACGGAAGAGAACGTGAAGAAAACGGAAGAGAATGTGAAGAAGACGGACGAGAATCTGAGGAATCTGATCGCCGTCGTTGACCGCTACTTCCGCGAGGGGCGCAACTGACGACTGCCGTGGAGGGGCGAGCGCCGAGATGCCGACGGGAGAGTTCCGCAGCTTCGCAGAGTTTTGGCCGTACTACCTGGCCGAGCACAGCCGCCGGGGGACGCGCGCGCTGCACGCCGCGGGCACGCTGGCGAGCACGGCGCTGCTCGTCGCGCTCGTCGTCGGGCGCAAGTGGGCGTGGCTGCCGCTGCCGCTCCTGGTCGGCTACGGCGCGGCGTGGGTCGGCCACTTCTTCGTCGAGCACAACCGCCCCGCCACGTTCAAGCACCCGCTCTGGTCGTTCATGGGCGACTACAAGATGCTCGCCCTCATGCTCGCGGGCCGCCTCACTAGACCGCCGGCCGGTGCCGAACGCGCGGGCGACGCGCCGACAGCCGGCCAGGATTAAAGCTTAAGCGGCCCGCAGTCGCCGCTCGTCGCCTGGTCTCAGGCTAGGGCGTGGTCGTCAGCGTCAACTCGACGGCCGGTGCCGCCCCCGCCTTCACCGTCACCTTTGTCTTGGCGGTGGCCGGTTTCTCGCCCGGCGTGTTGCTCGTTAACGTGGCCGCAACATCGTAATCACCGTCCGCGAGTTTGCTGCCGACTGTGAACTTGCCGTTCTTGTCCGTCTGCGCCGTGCCCTTATCCACGCCCTCCAGCGACAACACGACGTTGGCCCCCGCGGCGGGGCCTTTACCACCCGGCAGCTTCACCGTGCCCTGTATGCTACCGGTCGCCGTCTCGCCGCCGCCTTGCCCGCCGCCCGTGGCCGCGCCCTTGAGGGCGAGCGCGATCTCCTGATCCGAGCCTTCGGTGACGGTGATGTCCTGCTTGGCCGACGCGCCGGCCGCCGTCGCGCTCACCTCGTACTTGCCCGATTTCGCGCCCTCCAAGACGAACCGCCCGTCCACGTCCGTGATGCGGGTGTACGGCACCTTGCCGTCCGCGAGTTTGAACTTGACCTCCGCGCCGACCGCCGGACTCCCGTCCTTACGCACGACGCCGCGCACGATGCCGGAATCGGCGTCCGCACTGCCGCCCTCGTTGGAGCGCGTCCCGAAGTAAAAGCCGATGACGGTCGCGACGATGCCGAGCAGGGCTTCCGGCAGCTTGAGGTCAGCGTTGTTGTTTAAAACGCTCTTCAGAACGTAGAAGCCTAGGAACGCAACAAGCGTATAGGCGATGATGGCTCTGAAGGAGCCGACCGGCAGCCCGAGCGGACTGCGGAACGTTGCGCGCGAGCGCAAAATGCTTCGCGCGATGGTGTAGACGAACGTCCCCAACACGATGAGGAACGCGATGCCGATGAGGGGCGAGTCGCCGCCGGGGAGCGGGAAGCGGATGAGGACCGGGATGCCGAGGAGTAGGGAGAGCCAGCTTCCAGTAGCAGGCTTGGTGTCGAGTTGTACCCCGCCCGGAGCGGGACTGGGAGTCTGAGTAGGGGACGCACTCGGGCCACTTCCGCTCGGATACGTGAGTTGTCCTTGCAGCGGCTTGCCCGCGCCGTCGTTGACCGGCTTGCCCGCGTCATCGAGCAGTTGCACCGACTGCGCCCCGGAGAGGTTCTTGGGCGGGGTAAAAGGGATGTTCCCCTGCGCGTCACTCTTAACATTCAGCGTCGTGTCGCCCACCTTGACCTTACGCACCTTACCGGCAAGATCAACGTCATTGGCTCCGCCATCTTTCTTGATAGTCAGCGTGACGGCCGGCGGATTGGCCGCATCGGTAATGACGGCGGGCGACGGCGTGACCGTCTGCGCCGCGCAGACCGAACTGACGAGCAGCAGCAGGGCCGGGCAGACGAAAGCCATGACGAGTCGCCGCCTTGTGTTCCACTTCCTGTGTTTCGCAGAAGCCATGGGAGTCTCCTTTAGCGCTAGCGTCGCAGCCTACACCCTGAGCGGAGCGGATTGAGGAGTGATTGGGCCGGTGGTGCGACGCCTGGTTAAGCGTGCGGTAGCCTGAACTGGTAGAACGCGCGCAGCCTACGCCAAGCACGCGCGTCTGTCAATCCACTTCTTCCTGCTTGGGAGTCGCTGCGCTACGCTCAAGGCCGAGTGTCCACACAGTAATGGCAAGCGGCGGCGAAATATTTCGGCCCGCGCGCGGTGTCGGGTCTCCGCGCGGTGCGGGCTTGTTCCTAACGCCGGGAACGGTTGTGCGGGAAGGTGGGCGGCGGCGGCTGAGGGATGCTTGCGCGTTCCTCTTCCGTGCGGGCGCGGCGGCGCAGGAGTTCGAGCTTGAGGCTCTCTTCGCCCCGCGCCATGGCCCAGCGGTGGTTGGCGGCGAAGGCGGGCTTGAGCAGGAACGAGAGCGCGTTCAGGAGCGGCTTGTGCGTGCGTATGCGCCAGTCGTAGGTGATGTCCACTTCGGGGCCGGCTTGCGCGAACGTCCAGACGCCGCGCCCGTCGAAGTCGCCGAGCGCCTCGATGGTCGAGCCGTAGGGGTGACGCGACTCGGCGACGCGGAAGCGCCAGCGCAGCGTGTACGGCAGCCAGCCCTTCGTCCACAGACTCACGACCTTGCCGACGCCCCGCGCGCCCCC
The DNA here is from genome assembly GCA_036389395.1 of Pyrinomonadaceae bacterium. GTDB lineage: Bacteria > Acidobacteriota > Blastocatellia > Pyrinomonadales > Pyrinomonadaceae > QHXQ01. The sequence continues at coordinate 38,701 of DASVPY010000031.1, read as the reverse complement.
CGGCTCGATCACCTCAAGCGCCAGATACACGGACGGCCACCAGCGCGGCAGCGACTCCACGTCGGCGATGATGTCCGCCACCTCCTGACACGTCCCCTCGACGCGCCAGCGCGAGACGAAGTGATAGTCCGAGAGCGCCACCCCTAGTCTCTCCGGTTTCGCCGCCGCGGGCGCACCCGGCCAGCCGCCGCTTCAGTCAACGCGCGGGCGCGGCGCAGTCCGCGCAGGTCGCCACCGTCACCGTCGTGGAGGCGAACGAGACGCAGCCGCAAGTGTCGTCCACCTCGGCCGTGACCGTGTACGTGCCGGGGCGCAGACCCGTCAAGTCCCAGGTGGCCGCCGCCCCGTCGGCGCTGAGACGCCCGCCCGTCACAGAGTAGCTGTAACGCAACTCGTCGCCGTCGGCGTCCGTCGCGCTGACCCGCACCGGCAACTGCTGACCGGCGCTCGGCGTGCAACTCTGCGGCGCGTCGCCCGACGGACAGGCGAGCGTGATCTGCCGCTCCGCGACCTTGAGTTCCAGTTCGGGCGGCGTGTTGGTCTCGCCGGCCCGCGTGCATTTGGCCGGGCGCTCGACGGGCCGGCAGCGCGTACTGGGTCTCGGCGTCGGCGCGGGTTCCTGCGCGCTTAGGCCGCGCCCGGCCGGCACGAGCAGGGCCGCGCCGAGCACGGCACAGAGCACAGTCCATTTATACATCGCTAGTGTTACCCCGTGTCCTTAAGAATAAGTCTCGCGGCCGTCAACCGCCTTCGGCGCGGGCCGCGCGTTGCTGGCGCTGCTGGTAGAGGAACGAGACGGCCAGCAGGATCGCGCCGAGCACGATGAAGGAGATGATGCGGTAGACCTTGTCGAGCGACGACAGATCGACGAAGAAGACTTTCGCCGTCGTCAGGCCCAGCAGCAGGAGCGCGAGCAGGCGCAACAGCCGGTTGCGCCGCGCGAGACCCACGACCAGCATCGCGCCGCCGTAGAGCGCCCACAAGACCGAGAGCGCGAGCTGCTGCGCCAGACGCAGGTCGCGCAACTGCCCCGCGGCGACCGCGCCCGCGCGCCGCTGCGCCGCGAAGTAGCCGCTCGTCTCAAGGCTCAAGCCCGCGAGCGCGAAGACGTTGCCCACGACCGTGATGACGGGCAGGACGCGCGCCGCCTCGGCCGCCGCCGTGCCGCCCGCGCGCGCGTAGAGCCGCGCGACGAGCCAGAGCGCGGCGACGTAGAGGGCGAAGGCGAGCGCCGTCTGGTTCAGGAGCGGCGCGTGCCACGTCGCGTTGTAGTAGGTCGCGTCCACGAGCAGGATTTTCAGACCCGCGAGCGCGAGCAGACCGAGCGCCCCGGCGCGCACCGCCTGTCGCCCGCGCCGCAAGCCGAGCACGAAGGCGACCGCGGCGTAGATCGTCCACAGCGCGCTCAAGGCCAACTGCTTGTTGTTCTCGACGCGCGCCGCCTCGTGCCACGCGTCAGGCAGGCCCCACGCGAGCGCCTTCGCGCGGTTGAAGTAGCCCATGAACTCGACGCTCAGCCCCGTGAGCGCGACGACGTTCGCGGCCGCCAAAAGGCCGCCGAGCGCGAGTTGGCGTTCGCGCGCGTTAACGTCGCCCGCGCGCGCGTAGGCGCGCACGCAAGCCGCGAGCGCGAGCACGACGACGGCGAAGCCCGCGAACGTCCAGTTGAAGACGAGCGTGTGCCACGCCGCGCTGTAGAACCACACGTCCGCCAGCAACACCTTCAGGACGGGGTAGACCAGCACGGCCAGCGCCGCCAGACGCAGCGCCGCGAGCCGGCGCACGACGCCGACCGCGAGCGCGCCCGCGGCGTAGACGGCGACCAGCGCGGTCAGCGCGAACTGGTGCGCGTTCGACAGCTCGCCGCCCGTCCCGCCCGCGCCCAGCTCGCGCGTGATCGCCTGGCGGAAGTAGTCGCTCACGTCCGCCGTCAGCAGCGCGAGCGCGAGCGCGTTGCCGGCGAGCGCGAAGACGCTGCGCAGGATGTCGCGGTCGTCCTTGTCCACGCGGTCGGCGTAGCGGCGGTAGAGCCACGTCGTGCCGGCGCAGACCAAAACGAGCACGGCGCACGCGACGGCGCGCTTGTTGAGCAGCGGGTGGAAGACCGGGCCGTCGAACTGGTAGCCGAAATCCTGAAAGTCCACCGCGAACCAGTGCAGCAAAGCGACGGCGAAGACGGGCAGCGCGGCGAAGCGCGGCGCGTCTTCTTCGGCCTTCAGCCCGACCCACGTCAGCATCAAGGCCTCGACGCCCCACGCAATCGTGACCCACTGCTGATCGAGTTGGATCGCCAACGCCATCGTGAGGAAGGTGACGCAGAGGCCCACGTAGGTGTAGGTGAGCAGCCGATCCGCCGGGTGCTTGGCGCGCGCGACGAAGTAGAGCAGCCCGAAGAAGGCGGCGACCAAAAGCGCGTGCGCGCCCTGCACCTGCCACGCGCCGGGCGTGTTGAGGCGGTGGTCTTCGAGCAGGTAGTAGCTCGTGGCGAAGTAGAGCGTCGCGTTCGTCAGGGTGAGCGAGATGTCGAACCAGCGCGCCGGCCGCTGCTTGACGACGTTGTGGACGACGGCGAGCGCGGCGAACATGACGAAGAAGAGCGTCAGGAAGAAGAGCGTCGGCGCGAGCTTCGCGTCGGCGTAAAACTTGGCGTACCAGCCGCCGAAGAGCAGCCAGGTGGCGGCGAACGCCAAATAGTTCAAACTGCGCCAGCGTTTGAAGTAGGCGAGCGCGAGCACGCCCGCGTCGAGCAGGGCCGCGTAGCCGAACAGCCCGATCTCGTTGTCCACGTTCGTCGCCAACAGCTTCGGCGTCATGAAGCCGCCGACGAGGCCGAGGACGGCGATGGCGTAGGCGTCGTAGCGCGCCGCGAGCGCGACGGCCGTCGCCGTGACGAGCGCCATGAGCGCGAAGGCGAACGGCTGACCGATGAGATGATAGAAGCCGAACGCGGCGTAGACCGACAGGTACAGGATGACGATGCCGCCGCCCGACAGCACGTAGGCGTAAGCCTGGTAGCCGCGCAGCCGCAGCCGCTCCGCGAGCGCGAGCAGCGCGCAACCCGCGACGCCGCCGAGGAGCACGCGCCCGAGCGGCCCGAGCCAGCCCTGATCGAACGCGTACTTGAGCGCGAAGGAGACGCCGACGATGACGGCGATGATGCCGAGCCAACTGAACCAGCGCCCGCCGATGAGCGACTCAAGATCGACCCGCGCACGCGCGCCCGCCGCCGACGCCGCAACGCCGGCCGCAGGCCGCGCCGAGTCGGCGCTCGCGCCCGCGGCTTGCTCGCGCTCGGCGCGCCGCCCATCGGCGTTACCGTCATACTCGGCCCGCCGAGCTTCGCCCTCGCGGGCCGCTTCGGTCGCGCGCCAGTCGGGCATCGTCGCGCCCGGCGCTGTGCCGGGTTCGTCGGCCGTGACGGAGGCGCGCGCCGTCGGCTCGTCGGCCGCTGCCGCGTGCTCTGTGTCGGTGGTCGTGGCGGTGAACGAAGGCGGCGCGGCGTGCGTGTGCGTCGGCTCGTCTGTGACGGAGCGGGGCGCGGGCGGCGGCAGCACGGGTTCGTGCTGCCCGTTCAAGGGGTCGCGGCGCTCGGCGGCGCGCCCCTGCCCGAACGGGCGCGGCGGCGCGGCGAGGCCCAACTGCTGCTCGACCGCGCGCAGGCGCGCGCCCTGTTCGTCGAGCAGGCGTTCGAGGCGCGCGAGCTTGGCGGCCAGGTAGGCGCTCGTCGCGTCGGGCGGGAGATCGTCTTCGCTCATAAAAACTCCGTGGCGGCCGGCCCCGTCTGGAAAGCTTTGCGCGCGGCGGTCAACGGTTAGAACGCGCGCGCCGCCGAAGCGTTGCGCGCGCGGGCCAAAGGTTGCGCGCGCCCGCGCACTTTTCTTAACCCGCCGCGCGCGGCTGATCGGACGACAGGACGGGCGCGCCCGCGCGCGCGGCCTCTTCGCCGAGCGCGATCATCTCGTCGCGCAGGCGGCGGCGCTCGACGAGCAGGCGTTGGAAGAAGCGGCGGCGCATGAAGAAGAAGAGTAGCGCGCGCCCGCCGCCGACGTAACGATCCAACTCCTCGAAGAAGCGTATCGCCACGAAGCCGGAGACCGGCGCGAGCGCGAGCGCGAGCACGGCCGCGGGCCAGCCCAGCCACCACCAACACGCGAGCGCGCACGCCGCCCACGTCAGCGGAAAGAGCAGCAGCGCCGCCGCGATCTTGAAGGTGGCGAACACGTCCTCCTGCGTGCGCGCGAGCTTGAGCGCGAGCCAGTGCGTGAGCCGGTAAGCCGGGTAGTGGACGACGACGCCCGCCAGCGCGAGCGGCGCGAGCAGCAGCGTCGGCACGACGCGCAACGCGAAGTAGCGCGCGAGGCCGCGCGCCGTCACGCCCGGCGCGGACAGGTCGTCCAAGTCAACGCCCGCCTGGCGCAGTTCTTCTTCGTAAGCGCGGATGTGCGCTTCGAGTTCGGCCAGGCGGGCCGGCGCGTGCTGGAAGTAGTAAGCGTAGGCGACGAGGAAGCGGCGGCGCAGATCGAGTTCGCGCGCGAGCGTCGGCTCCGCGTCCGACTCGTCTTCGCCGACGGCGGAGAAGATTTTCTCGGCGCGGCTGATCGTGTTGAGCGCCTGCTCGTGCTCGGCGTTCAAGGTCACGTCGCGCAGGGCCGCGGCGATGCGCTCGGAGAGCGCGCGCACGGCGGCGCGCGGCGGCTCGCCGTCCGCCTCCAACGCGACCGGCTCGACGCGCAGCGGCTCGCCGAAGTAGAGCAGCGCCGCGCTGCGGAACGCGGACTTCGCCGTGTAGTAGAGACCGGCGGGCACGATCTTGAGTTCGAGCTGCGGGTCTTCGCCGAGCACGCCCAAAGCGATGCGCGCCGTGCCCGACTTGAGCGGCAGCACGCGCGGCTCGTTGTGCGAGACGCCTTCGGGGCAGATGGCAATCGTGCCGCCGCGTTTCAGTAGCGCGCGGCAGAGCGTGAACGTCTCGCGGTTGCGCCCCGTGTCGGAACCCTTGTCCTGCTGGCGGTAGACGGGCAGCGCGTCGAGCTGGCGCGCGAGCCAGCCGATGACGGGGATGCGGAGGATCGGCGCTTTGGCCAGGAAGGAGACGCGGCGCGGCGCGTGGCAGAGGACGAAGACCGGATCGACCAGCCCGTTCGGGTGGTTGACGACGAAGATGACCGCGCCCTCGCGCGGCACGCGCTCGCGCCCCGCCAGCTCGATGCGCCGGAAGAAGACGCGCAGCGCCAGCCGCATGATGCCGACAATGATGCGCCTGACCATCGTTCCCCAAAGCCGCTCCGACCGCCGAAGCCGCGTCGCCACAGAATATAGTCGAACCGCGCGCGCTTCGACTAGGGCCGTGTGTCAGTTCGTCGAGCCACACACGCGGCGGTCGTTGACCTTGTAAACGTGAGCCGGCCTGATGTGCCGGTCTCCGGCCACCTCCGTGCCCTCTGTGCCGCTGTGGTGAACGCTGCTCACACGGGCATTAAAGACTTAACCGCAAAGGCCGCGAAGAAGAGCCGCGAAGGAACGCAAAGAAGTTCAACGCGTCAGGAAGTTGGCGACGAAGGCGCGCAGCTCGGCCACGGAGTCGTCGGCGATGACGCGGAAGACGCGCGCGGCACAGCCCGCCGGCAGTTGCCGCGCCGTGAGCGCGTCGCTGATGACCAGCGTGCTCGCGCGCACGCCCCTCTGCCAGCCGCGCGTGCGCGCGTCGCACGTGTTGAGCGCCGCCGGGTCGAGGCCGACCGAGACGAGCACGGCGCGCGCCCAGCGCAGGAACTCGGGCCAGCGCGAGACGACGGTGACGAGCGCGCCCGCTTCCGGTCGCGTCTGCCCCGCGAGCGCGTCCGGGATCGAGCGCGAGCGCAGGAAGACGCAACTCGTGTCCGGCGGCAAGAGCGCGCGCACGCGCTCCGACTGGCCGTAGAGGGCGACCGCCGCCGCGCCCGTCGGCAGCCCCGCGCGCGCGACTTCTTCCAGGCCCGCGCCGCGCACCGCGAAGCCCGTCGCCTCGGCGATCTCCGCGACGACGATGGCGCGCAACTCCGGGTCGGGTTCGAGGACGAGGAAGTGGTCGGGCGGCTGCAAGGCGAGCCAGTGGCGCACGCGCGTCTGAATCTCGCCGAGCGAGAAGCCGCCCGCGCGCGCGCGTTGCAGGAAGACCGCGATCAGTTGGTCGAGTTCGAGCTGCGCGTCGAGCGGGAGACTCCGGTCGAGCGGGCGCACGTAGACGCCGCTGCCGCGCCGGTACTCCAACCAGCCGCCCTGTTCGAGTTGCCGGTAGGCGGCGCTCACCGTGTTGGCGTGGATGCGGTAGCGCCGCGCCAGCTCGCGCGTCGAAGGCAGACGCTCGCCCGGCCGCAGATCGTGGCTCAACACGCCCAGCTTGATCTGCGTCACCAACTGCTCGCGCAGCGGCACCTCACTGTTCTTCGAGAGCCAGAGCCGCATAAGCGGAGGGCTGAGGGATGAAGAAGGAGGCAGGAGTCAGGAGCCAGGAGCCAGAAGTCTGGAAACAGGATGGAAGGCGGAAGATGAAAGGCCGGCCTTTCATTCCGGCTTCCGGCCCCTGCCTTTCATTCTGACTCCTGACTCCCGACTCCTGTCTCCTTCATCCCTCATCCCTTCCTTCTGAGCACGCCGAGGACTTTGGTGAGCTTGGCCGCGACGCGGCCGGTCGTCTCGGCGACTTGCGTCAGCGTGGAGTTAGCGCCCGCGGCCGCTTTTGGAGCCGCCCTTGCGGGCCGCACCTCCCGCGCCGCTCCGGCCGCCGCCGCTGACGCCGCCGCCAGCACTCCGGCCGCCGGCACGCGCACCGCCGCCGTTTGCACCGCCGCCACCGCCGCCGCGCTTGTTGCTGCCGCCGCGGCCGCCGGCCGCGCCGGACGCGCCGCGCCCGCCACCCGCGCCGCGCGCGACGCCGCCCGTGCCGCCGCGTTTCGCGCCGCCCTTGGGCGAGCCTTTGCCGCCGGCCTTCGACGGCGTGCCCTTCTTACCAGCGCCGCTCTTGCCGGCGGTGCGTTTCGGCCCGCCTTTGCCGGCCGCGCCCGTGCGCGCCACGCCGCCCGCGCTCTTCTTAGCCGCCGCGCCGCGCCCGGCCGCGCCCGCCGCTTCGCCGCCACTCGCCGCGCGCCCCTGCGCCGTCGAATCGCCGCGCCCCGCGACCGCGCCACCGCGCGCGCGCGTCAGCCCGCCGCCGCGCTTCTGCGCGCCGACCTTGCCCGCGCCGCCCTTCGAGCCGCCGCCGGTCGTCTGCTGGCCGCCGGACTTCTTGGCCGCGCCCTTGGTCGAGCCGCCGCCGCCCTGTCCGCCGGCCGTGCCGCCGCCCTTGCCCTTCGTGCCGGCCGCGCCGCCGCGCTTCGTGCCGCCGCCCGCGGTCGCGCCGCGCGTGGCCGCGCCGCCGCCGGCCGCGCGCCCGCCGCCACTCTCGCCCGTGCCGGCTTCGCCGCCGCCGGACGCGGGCGCTGACGCCGACGCACCGCCATCGTCGCCGCCTTCGGCGCTCGTGCCGCCGCCGCCTTCCGTGCCGGCGGTGACGCCGGTCGCGCGCCCGATGGCGAGACCGCCGTGCCCTTCCGTACCGCCCGTCTCGGCGCTGCCGCCCGCCCCCGCCTCGTCCGTGCCGATGACGCCGCCTTCGGGCCCGCCCGTCAGCACGTCTTCGCCGTTGTTACCGTTACCTTGTTCTGCCATCTCGTCGCTCCTTGGTCTCTAGTCGTTCACGGTGCGCCCCGCGCCTTGCGTGAGGCCGTTGCTGGATAACGACGGACTACGCTGCGATATGAAACCGACCTTGCCCCACGTTTTGAATTTGCGCGCGAGCATATCACAACTCGCGCGCCCGCGCGCCACACTTTCAACGCCCCCGCCCGAATAATTTCAGCAACGACACGCGCGCCGGCCCGCCGGGTTGCCGCCGCCGCCTCGGAACCTTTATAAATGATCCGACGCGAGGACGAACAAAAGTGGACGCAGTCTCTTCAGCGCTGGCCGTGCTGACGGCCATGATCACGCCCGCCGTGCTGATCTCGGCGTGCGGCGCGCTCATCCTGAGCACGTCCACGCGGCTGGGGCGCGTGGTGGATCGCGTGCGCGCGCTGACGGACAGGTTCGAGGAGATGGCGCTCGCCGAAGGCGCGGAGTTGCCGCTCGCCGACGAGCGCCGCGCCGTCACCTTCGAGCAGTTGAACCTGCTGACGAGCCGCGCGCGCATCCTGCAACGCGCGATGACGGTCTTCTACTTGGCTTTGGGTCTGTTCGTCGCGACGAGCGTCGCCATCGGCGTCGTGCCGTTCGTCGGCCCGCGCCACGGCTGGCTGCCCGTCGTGCTGGGTCTCAGCGGCGCGTCGTTCCTCTTCTACGGCTCGGTCATCCTGATCATGGAGGCGCGGCTCGCCTACCGCTCGATCATGTCCGAGATGGATTTCCTCTGGCGGCTCTCCAAGCACCACGCGCCCGCGGAACTCGTTGACCGGCACAGCCCGCACTACCGCCTACGCATCAAGCCCCACGCGCGCTGACGCACGTTTTAGAGCGTCTTGCGGCGGCCTTTACCGGACGATCAGTTCAACACAGAGTACACAGAGGTAACACAGAGGACACGGAGATTCCTACTGTGTCCTCTGTGTGAGACCGGCCGCGCGCGACACGCAACCACAAGTCCCGCCACTCAGCGCGGCCGCCGCTCGCCGTCCAGGCGCGGGTAGGACGGCGCGGGCAGGTTGCTGCCGTAGCGTTCGTCGAAGGGGACGTTGGGGCGCAGCTCGTTCCAGTAGAGGAAGCGCTGCGGGAAGTATTGGAGCAGGTACATCACGTCGCCGCGGCCCGCGCGGTTGATCTTCCGCAGGTCGATCTCGCGGCCGCCGCCCGCTTTGAGGATTTCCGGCAGCTTGTCGTGCTCGCCGTCGTTGAAGTAGCCGTGTACGTCATGGACGAACCAGTCGGCCCCGTAGTCCGCGCCCGCGGGGAAAGAGACCTGACCGGCGTCGAAGTGTCTGAAGCTCAACAGCCCGGCCAGCTCGCCGCCCGCGTCCACGTTGAGCCGGCCGTCCTGGTAGTCGGCGAGGCTCCAGTAGCGGGGCAGGTGCAGCCCCTTGCTGGCGGGCAGCGCGCCCTGCTGGACGTGGAGCGGGTACATCGAGCCGTAAGTCCACAGGTAGTTCCAGAGGAACAAGACCGGCTCGCCGACCAGCCCGCTCTTGCCGTAGGGCGTATCGGGCACGGGCGTCTGGTAGCGGCACTGCGCGTCCGCGACGACGACCGTGTTGATGTCGCGGCGGCACGCGACGCGATCCACGACCGACTCGACAATCGGGTCTTGGAACATCTTCCTGACTTCGCCGAACGAGTTGTAATCGTCGGTCGGCGCGTCGGGCTTGTCGTCGTGCTCGGCGGCGAGGCTTGAGGCGACGCGGCTGAGCGCGGCGTCGTAAGGCGCTTTGAACACGTCGGCGACCGAGCGCACGCACGCCGCGTCGGCGCGACACTTGTCGTCCACCGCCTTGATGCCGAGGTTGTCTTCGGTGCAGCGGACGAGCTTCGCGCAAGGGTTCTCGGTGCAGGGCTGCTCTTTCGTGCAGGGCCAGTCGGCGGGGACTTTGTAGCCGAGCGCCGCCCAGTCCTCTTTCGTCTCGTGCGGCTTGGTCATCAGGTCACTCAGGCGCGCGCGCACGAAGTCCACGCGCCCGTGCGGGATGTAGAGGTGCGAGTCGTAGAACTCGACGTGGCTGATGAAGCCGAACAGCGGCGACGTGACCTTCGGCTCGACCCGCCGGTAGTTCTTGTTCCACTCGGCGGCCACCGCCGGGTAAGCCTTGAGCACGTCCACCATCAGACCGGGGTCGTCGTGCAGCACGCCGCCCGGCTGCTGCGGGCTGGGCGTCGCCTGTGGGCTGGCGGCGCTGATGGCGTCGCGCCGGCCGTAGCTCCAGATGGGCATGGCCCAGCCGTCCGCCGGATGCACCATCGCGGGGTGGAAGAAGTACGACGCCTCCTCCTCGCACTTGCCGGAGGGCGGGCGCTGCGGCAAGCCGTTGAGCACGGGGCGGCCCTTCTCGTCCTGCACGGCCGAGACGATGGCGGGGAACAGGAGCGTGCGCAAGACGCTGCCTTCCTTGCCCGCGGGGCCGGGCGCGGGCGCGAGCGGGTCGCCCGCGTAGGCGAGGTTTTCGTAGAAGACCGCGGCCGGGTAGCTCGCGGCGAACGCGCGGTACTCTTCGAGCGGCTGACCGGGCGCGAACCGCGCCGTGTAGATGGCCGAGTAGTCCGGGTTGGTGCTCATCGTCTTCTTCAAGAGGTTGACGATGGCGACCGCCGTTTGGGGTTCGGGCAGCGCGGGCGGACTCGGCGAGGACGACGACGGCGACGGCGAGGGCGATAGAGTCGGCGACGGCGACGCCTGGCTGCCCGCGCCGTCCGGCGGCGGGAAGATGAGCGCGACGCCCCAGGACGTGCCTTGGCCGGTGAAGTGGACGCTCGTTAAGGGCCGCACGTCCACGCCCGCGATGCGCTGCGGCTCGCCCGCGGGGGCGATGGGCGCGCCTTTGAGCCAGGAGCAGAGCAGGTGCAGCGCGAGCAGACGTTCCTTCCGCTCCGGGATGTGTTGGATGCGTTCCAGCAGATCGAAGATTTCCTTCTGCGGGTTGCGGCCCGGCTCCTCCTTGATGGCGACGTGCGGCGGGATGAAGATGAACGGGTGCGGCTGGGGCGGCGGCGTCTGGTGGTCGCCCTTGCGCCAGTCCTCGTACTCGGAGTAGTAGGTCGCGGGGTCGCACAACTGGCCCTTTACGCCTTCGAGCGTACAGTTGTACTGGAACTCTTCCTTGAAGTAGTCGGCCCAGTTGTCAACGATGCGCGCGAGGCTGCGGTCTTTGATGGCCGGGTCGCCCGCGGCGACCGTGAGGAGTTGACCGGGCGCGGGCGCGCTCGCGCCTTCGAGGCGGACGACGTTGTTGTGCGTGTCCCAGCAGGCGGGCACGTAACGGCCGTCGTAGCGCCGCTCCTCTTCGGCGAGCGCGGCGTCTACCTCTTCGTAGTAACGCGCCGGGAGCGCGATGCCCTGGCTCTCGAAGTAGGCGCGCAGGTGATTGTGACCGCCGCCTTGCGGGAGCACCTTGTCGGCGGGCTTGGTACACGCGGCGAGGGGGAGCACGAGGAGGACGAACACGAGCGCCGTCCGACCCTGACGCAGAGCCATGCTGGTACTCCTTTAGGTGCGTTGGTTGCCCGCTTGTGGATTAACCGCGCCGGGTCAGGTCGAGTGTGACGGGCGGCCGGGTTAACACAGAGGGCACAGAGGTCACACAGAGGACACAGTTTTTTACTGTGGCCTCTGTGCCTACTCTGTGCCCTCTGTGTTAACCCGGCCGCACCACTCACTCAAGCTGAAAATGAACCACGTTAACGCGCCGTCACCGTGACGACGGCGGACGTGCCGACGTTGCCGGCGGCGTCGAAGGCGCGGGTCTGTAGCTGGTACGGCTTGTTCGCCGAGTTGGGCACAGACCAGGCGCACGTGTAGGGCGCGGCCGTGTCGGTGCAGGTCAGCGCGCCGCCGACGTAGAACTCGACGCGGCTGACGCCGATGTTGTCGGCGGCGTTGGCCGCGATGGTGACGGTCGTGCGCCGCGTCACGTTCGCGTTGTTCGCCGGGCTGGTGATCTGCGTGGTCGGGGCCACGGCGTCCCTGACCGTCACGTTGCGCGGCGCGGACGTGGCGCTGTTGTTGTGCGTGTCGAAGGCCTTGGCGGTGAGCGTGTACGCGCCGGGCGGCTCGGCGCTCGTGTTCCAACTGAAGCTGTAGGGCGCGGCGGTGTCCGTGCCGAGCAGCGTCGCGCCGCGGTAGAACTCGACGCGCGCGACCGCCTTGTTGTCGGCGGCGTCGGCCGAGACAGTGACCGTGCCGGTCAGGCTCGCGCCGTCGGCGGGCGCGGTCAAGGCGACGGTCGGCGGCGTCGGATCGTAGTTGACGGTCACGCTGACGGGCGCGGAAGTGGCCGCGTTGCCGGCGGCGTCGTAGGCCTTGCTCGTCAAGGTGTGGCCGCCCTCGGTCGTCGCGTCCGTGTTCCAGTTGAACGCGTAGGGCGCGCTGGCGTCAGTGCCGATGAGTGCGCCGTCCTGATACAACTCGACGCTGGTGACGCCGACGTTGTCCGACGCCGAGACCTGCACGGCGACGACGCCGGTCACGACCTGGCCGTTCGTGGGCGACGTGATGCTCGTGGCGGGCGGCGTCAGATCGTTGTTGACTGTGACGGCGACGGGCGCGGACGTGCCCGCGTTGCCGGCGGCGTCGTAGGCCTTGCTCGTCAAGGTGTGGCTGCCGTTACTGGTGGCGCGGGTGTTCCAACTGAAGCTGTAGGGCGCGGTCGTGTCCGCGCCGAGCAGCGCGCCGTCCTGGTAGAACTCGACCTGCGTGACGCCGACGTTGTCGGACGCGCTGGCCTGCACGTTGACGACGCCCGCGACGGTCGCGCCCGCGGCGGGCGCGGTGATGCTCGTCGTCGGCACTTGCCCGTCGGCGAGCGGGTTGACGGCCGGCAGCTCGAAGGTGTAGTCGAGCCGGTTGTTCGACGAGTCAACGCCGGTCAGGCGCAAGGCGATCTTGGTGAAGCCGACGGCGGGCACGGTGGCCGTGTAGCCGCCGCCCGCGGGCGTCACTGTCAGCGGCGTGAACGTGACGCCGTCGCCGGAATAGCCGGCCGACACCTGGCTCAAGCTGCCGCCGACGGCGTCCATCGAGAAGAAGAGTTGGTTGTTCGCGGCGCTGTCGTGGATGTCACTGCGCGCGCCGTTGGTCGTGTATTGCAGTTGCGTGAGCGCGGGCGGGTTCGGGTCGGCGAGCGCGGTGTCGAAGGTCGCCGAGACCTGCGCGTTCAGGCTCACGCCGCGGTTGCGGTAGGAGAAGCTGGCGATGTTGAACTGGTACTGACCCGCCGCCGTGCCGATGGTCGGCAGCGCCGCCGGGATCGAGCCGGCGGACATGGCGGGCAGCGAGCCGAAGGTCGTCGAGCCGGTGCGCGTGAGCGTGTAAGGCACGGCCGCGTAATCCTGGTACGCGAAGTCCTGGCGCATGAAGGCGGCGTTCGTCGAGCCGTAGTAGGGCAGCAGCTTGACGAGGCCGCTCGTGTTGGCGAACTTCGCCGTCCACACGGAAGGCCCGAGGCCGTTGTAGACGGCGTTGCCCTGCCAGGCGGGGAAGCCGCCCGCGTCGAGTATGTTCGCCTTGCGCGCGTGCGTCGCCACGTCGAGGTAGGGCGTGACGAAGATGGACGAACAGGGGCCGCTCGCGGGGCAGCCGGTGCGTAAGCTGTCGGACTCCTGGTAGTGGTACGCGCCCGCGGGCAGCAGCGTGTAGACGGTCTCCGAGACGGGCGGCGCGAGCGTGTTGTTGCGGTTGTAGGAGGCGAAGCAGGTGGTCGAGTTTTGCGTGCAACTCCAGACGAGCGGGAGCGCCGCGCCGGTGTCGCGGTTCAGGTCGGTGTTGAGCTGCACGCTATGGAAGTCGGCCGCCGTGTTGGCGAACGTCAGGTTGCCGCTGATGCCCGTGAAGCCGCCGTAGTAGAAGTCGAGCACGGGCGCGGCCTGCACGGCCTGCCCCGTGAAGATTTCGCCGTGCGTGTAGTTGGCGCTGACGGCCGAGAAGTAGTTGATCGTCCAGTCGGTGTAGAAGGTGAAGCGGGCCAGACCGAGGTGCGCGGGCACGTAGGTGTCGGTGGCGTAGCGGCGGCCGAGCGCGCCCGTGGGCGTGCCGCCGGGGTCTGTGCCGACGACGCGCGTCTGGTAGGCGGCGTCGTCGCGGCTCGCGGTGACGGTGGCCGCGCCGCTGGCGAGCGAGATGGACTCGCGGAAGACCACGTAGTCGTGCGCGCCCTCGGCGTCCACCCGCGGGTTGTAGTAGAGCATGAGGTCGTAGGGGCCGGCCGAATCCAGGTAGAGCACGGCCGGGTTGACGTTGACGTTGAAGAGCGACTGCATGGTGCTGCGGTTGTGCAGGTAGGCGGTCGCGCCGACGATGTCCGAGCCGTTCGGGTCGTTGATCGTGAGCACGAAGAACTTGACGAACTTCGCGGTCACGCCCACGTCCACGGTCGAGTTGGCGAAGCGCAGGCTGCCGCCGTAAGTGCCGTTGGCCGTCACGGCGTTGTTCACCGAGATGCTCGTGTTGAGCTGGACGGCGCTGTCGGGCGGGACGGTGACGGAGGTCGGCACTTGATAGGTGACGCCCGCGGGGAAGGTCGGCGGCGCGATGCTGAGCGTCTGGCTCACGTCCGTCCTGAAGTTGGTGACGGTGACGGTCTGGCTCGCCGTCCAGTTGGCGAGCGTCGGGTTGTCCACGCCGTAGTCCACGACGGGCGCTGGTGTGATGCGGACGGTGGCGGCGACGTGGACGATGACGGGGATGATGCCCTTGCTCTGCCCGTTCTCGCTCAGGACGATGCTGCCGCTGTAGTCGCCGTTGTGCGCCACGTCGTTGTCCACGAGCATGGTGGCGATGAGGAAGTCTGAGGTCTGACCCGCGACGTTGAGCGTCGTCCGGTCGAAGCTGAGCGAGACGCCGGGCACGGGCATGTTGGCCGAGACGGTCAGCGTTTGAATGTTCGGATCAATCGGCGTCACGTTAAAGGCCATGTCGGCCTGCGTCGTCTGCACGGACGGATCGGTGTAGACCTCCCACAGCCCCGGCGTGACGGAGACCTTGGTGCTCGAAGGGATGGCCGCGCGCAGGTCGATCTCGCCCGCGCCCTGATCGTTGGCGGAGACGCCGAGGTTGCGCGCCGAAGTCTTCAGCAGGAGTTTGACCTGTTCGGGATCGTAGCCGGGGTAGGCCTGGCGGACGAGCGCGGCCGCGCCCGCGACGTGCGGCGTGGCCATGGACGTGCCGGAGATGCGTATGTGCTGCGTGTCGAAGCAGGTGGGCGAGCCGGCGAAGGCGCTGGCGAAGCGCGCGGCGCAGATGAGCACGCCGGGCGCGGCCACGTCGGGCTTGTGCAGGTCTGAGCCGTCCCAGACGAGCGGCCCGCGCGAGCTGAACGAGGCGATGGGGCCGGCGCAACGGCTGTCCACGCCGATCTGCGAGGACTTGCAGGCGGCGGCGACGGTGAGCGCGGAGCGCGACGTGCCGGGCGAGTTGATCGTGCCGATGCCGGGGCCGCTGTTGCCGGCGGCGACCGTGCAGACGACGCCCGCGTAGCTCGCGTTGTCCACGGCAATGCTCATCGCGTCGTCGGGGTTGCCGCCGCCGCCGAGGCTCATGCTGGCCACGTCAACGTGGTCGGTCAAGTCGCCGTCGCGGTCGGGGTCGGTCGCGTAGTCAATCGCGCGGATGATGTCGGAGCCGGAGCACGAGCCGCCGGAGTTGCAGACCTTGTAGGCGAGAATCTTCGCGTCGGGCGCGACGCCTTTTAATAAACCGTTGCCGGCGGCGGTGGCGGCGACGTGCGTGCCGTGGCCGTTGTCGTCGAGCGGGTCGGCGGTGTTGGTGAGGAAGTTCCAGCCGCCGATCACTTTGCAGCCCGCGCCGAGGCAGCCGCCCAAGTCCGGGTGCAGGTAGTCAACGCCGGTGTCAATGATGGCGATGCGCTTGCCGACGCCGGTCAGAGGGTTGTTGTTGCCGTCGGAGAGTTGCCACGTCTCGCGCGCGTGAATCTCGTCAACGGAAGTGTCGAGCGTGATGCGCGCGACCACGTCCGGCTCGACGCGGGCGACCGCGTCGTCCTTGGCGAGTTGATCGAGGGCGGCCGCGTTGAGCGTCGCCGCGACGCCGCCGATGATCGGCAAGTCGTGCTTGACGCGCCCGCGCCCGTGCAGGAGCGCGGCCACGCGGTCGCGCGCCTTGGCGAACTCCTGGCGGCGGAAAGAGCGCGTGGCGGCGTTGCGCCCGGCGGCGTCGTAGAAGTGGCGGAAGGGGAGGTTGAGGCGGATGATGACGGGCGTCTCGCCCGCGCCCGCGCGCCTGAGGCGCGGGTCGATCTTCTCGGCCGGGTCGGGCGCGTTCGCGCCCGCGACGCTCAGCCGCTCGTCCTCGCGGACGTAAGACGCGACGCCGGGCTGCCCCGTCATGATCGTGGTCGCGCCGCCCTGCGTCTGCGGCAGGCTGTAGCGCTGCCCGTCGGCCAACTGCACGAGGGTCGTCGTCGCGCCATCGTCTTTGGCGTCGCTCGGGCCGTCGTCTTTGCCGGGCGCGCGCGTGTTGGCGACGGCGAACTCCCACGGCTGGAGCTGGCGGAAGTTGTTGGCGGCCGCCTCGGCCGCCGCGCCGCCGGCCAAGACCTGTTCGGGCGCGAGCAGCGTTTGCGGGGCGGTCGCGCCGGGGGTGACGGCGTAGAGCAACAAGGCGCAGACGGCTAAAAGCGAGAACGAGAGCACGATGGGGGGGCGTAATCTCACGGCGCGACTCCTTCAAGTAGGCTAGCGACTGAGGACGGCGAAGCGGAACACCCTGGGCGGAAAGCACGCACAGCTTAGTCACGCGCCCGGCCCCTGTCAACGATTTACGGGCCGCGGCGCGGGAAATGTGCGGCGGCGGGTTCAACGAATTGTTCGGCGGCGCGTCAGATTCGGGTTGCGGGCGACGAAAGGTTAATTCAACATGACGGCCGCGCGCCACAGGTAAGCTATGAGTTAATGATGAGGGCGGACGACCATTACGGCGACGAACGCTATTTCGCGCGTCTCTCCTGATCGCGTTGGCGCGCGTCTGAGGGTTGCATGAACAGGCTCTACAAGTATCCGCGGACGCCGCACCTGAACGGCTCAAGGCTTCAGCCGGGCGACGAAGAGTTGCGCGTCATCCCGTTCGAGTCGCTCAAGGGGCGGCGCGTCGTCGTCGAAGAGAAGCTCGACGGGGCGAACTCGGCCGTCAGCTTCAGCGCCGCCGCGCTCGTGCGGCGCGCGGCCAGCGCTACGAGTCGGGCCGGGCCGGCCCCGGCTCGTCGGCGGGGTACTTGCTGTCGGCCTTGAGTTTGTTGAAGAACTCCTGTTCGCGCTCTTTCGCAATCTTCTCGGCGGTGTTGTAGACGACCATCAGGTGCGTCATCAGCCCTTGGATGAGCGGCGTCAACTTCGGGTTCGTCTCCTTCCGCCCCCGCTTCGTCTTCTTCTGCCCCGGCGGGCCGTGCTCGGCCGGCGGGGGCTGGTCGTCGCCGTGTGCCGCCGGCCGTTTCATCTCCTTCACCTTGCGGTTGATGGCTTCGCTGATCAGGTAGTCCCTGAGCTTCTTCTCCCACTCGTGCAGGTTCAGCCCTTTGCGCACGTCGAGGAAGAAGAATTTGCCTTTGCGCCGCAACTCCTTTTCCAACTCGACCGCCTGCTCGTGGCAGAAGGCGTGTTCGACCCGCCCGGCGATCTCCTGGTACAGCCCGAAGTAGTACCAGGCGTCGGGCAGCGTCGTCTCCAGCAACAGCCCCGACTGCGCGAGCCGCAGGTAACACACGGCGCTGATGCGCGGGTTGGCCCCGTCGTTGAGGCGCAGCGCCTCGCTCAGCTCTCCGTCCGCCTGCTGCTTGTAGGCCCACAGCTCGGCCTCCGCGGCCGCCTGCCCCGTCTCGGCCGGCAACTCTTTGCGGCGGGCCGCGGGCCGCGGCGCGGGCACGGGCACGCCCTTTCTCTCCGCGACCTGCCGGAAGTTCAGCGGCAGCTTGCCGCGCTTCAGGTCTTCGGCGATGGAGAGGTAGGCGGCCCCCAGCGCCATCCGCGCCTCGCACTCGAGTTGCGTCATCTTCCCGACGTGCTTCAACGCGGCCGAGGCGTCTTGCAGCGCCCGCAGATATCCGGGGTAGGTGGCCCGCTTGTAGTCGTCCTCGGGCCGGTGCCGCCAGAGGTGGCTGCGGAGCGCGTAGGCTTCGGCCAGCATGCGCGGGTTGCGCTCGCGCCCGTCCTCCGACTCTCCCGCGTATTCGATGGCGGCGGTCAGGTTCGCCAGCGCGTCGTCGTAGAGCTTCTTGATCTGCCGCTCCGCCCTGGCCGTCTTGGCGGGCGACAGGCCCTCTTCGCGGAGCCGGCGCGCCAGTATCTTAGCCTTGTAGTGGTAGACGAGACCCAGCTCGATGTTGGCGCGCTGGACGTAGTGCGAGTCCCCCACCAGGTCGGAGAAAGTGCGGAGACACGCTTGCAGCCGCTGCTCGCAGGCGGCCAGCACGGCCGCGTCCGAGCTGTATTTCGCGCGCTGGGCCGAGGCGTAGATGAGATCGACGTAGGCCGCGTACACGCGGCCGCAGTGCTTGGTCAGGACGGCCCGGCTCAGCACGACGACTTCCAGGCAGGCGTTCAGCTTGCTCAGCACGAGCAGCAGGTAGCCGTTGCCCATGGCGGCGGCCAGGCTGCCCCGGCGCAGGCACAGGGCGCGCGTGTCCTCCCACTTCTGCCGCTGCCGCTCGTCGTCTTCGCCCAGGAGCGCCTGCTTCTGTTCGATCTTGCGCGCGTAACACTCGCTGCTCTCGATCCAGGCGGCCCGCGCCTCCGCGTACTGCCCCAGCCCGAACTTCAGGCGGCCGCGCAGGTACGCCGTCAGCCCCAACAGCCCCAGGCTCTCACGCTTCTTGCGCTGCCGGTGTGGGTGTCTGGTGTACTGCTCCAACGGCTGGAGCAGTTTCAGCCCGCGCGTGTAGGCCTCGGTCGAGTGCAATCTGTAGTAAGCGTTGAGGCCGCACAGCCCGAGCAGCAGGAACTCATCCGGCACGCCCTCGGACAAGGCTTCGTCCCAATCGAGCGCGGTGTCGCGCCGGAACATCCACTGTATGTTCTCGCCCACGCGCCGGTAGTCGCCGCCGGCGTCCACGCCCCGCATCAGTTCTTCGGCGTAGCCCCGGAACGTCTCGGCCTCGGCCGGCGTCGGCCGCAGGAACGCGTCCTTCAGTTCGTAGTAGACGATCTGCGCGCGATACACGGCTTTGACTAAATTCTGGAAGCCGTCCAGGCTGCGCCAACGCTTCTGCACGCCGCCGGTGTACAACTCGCGCTCGGCGTAGCCGCGCAGCCCGCCCAGCGCCGGCAGCAGCGCGCGCGCCTGCCCGTTCAACTCGCCCGCGGCCACCTCCAACTTGCGCCACTGCTGCCCCCCGCCCGGCGGCGGCGACGGCGGGCGCGCGGGCGGATCAGAATCCGGCATGACGAGCACGCCGTCCGGGCGCTGCGCCACGTCATACTCGAAGAAGCCGCGCTCGTACATGCGCAGCACCACGTCCAGGTTCTGACACAAACGCCGGGCCGCCTGCTCGTGCGCCGCGCTCATCTGCAAACCCTCCATCAGCCGACAGTTTTGCGCCGCGCGCGGTACTCTTCGCCGGCAGCCGCCAATTAATTCAAGCGTTGAAAACTCGTTCGACAATTATCGGGAATTGATCCGAAAAATCCAACCCCTATCCTCCGAAAAATCCAACCCTGCTTTTGGAATTAATCTAATTCAAGGGCGCGCGGCGCGGCGGCCGCAGCCGAAAAAGAGCGGCCGCCGCCGTTGGCATAACCGTTGCCGTGCTGGGAAACACGCGCCGGAGAGGCTGCGGCCACGGCGGCCCACAGCCTACGCGCACCGCCCGCAGGGAACTGCGTTGCCCGTCAGCCGAAGGAGTCCACATGCCCGCCCACAATGTACAGACGCAGGCCGAGCCTGCCGCGCCGCAGGCGGTCGAGCCTGACTGCGCGCCGGCTTGGGCCGGCGCGGCCCCGCCGCGCCTAAGTATGCTCGGCGCGCTGTTGCTGTTCTGCGCCGGCGTCCGGCCCGAATGGCTGGAAGAGGAAGAGGTCTACAAGTACCAGGCGCTGGGCGCGACCTTCTTCGTGACCTGCGGCTTCTCCGCCGTGTCCGCGGGCTACGCCTCGTTCTGGATTTTCAGGAGCGTGCCGGCGGCCTACGTCATCGCCTGCGCCTGGGCCGCCGCCATCTTCCTGACGGATCGCGCCGTCGTCTTAACGATGTCGGGCGTCGAGCGCTACTGGCTGGCCGCGCTGCCGCGCCTGTTCCTCGGTCTCGTGATCAGCATAGTCGTCGCCGCGCCGCTTGAGCTTCGCAGCTTCGAGCGCGAGATCAACCGCGAGATTTACGAAGCCGACAAGGGCAATCTCCGCGACTTCGGGACGAGCCTGGACGCGGAGTACGCGCCGCGACTCGACGACCTCGCGGCCCAGGCCGAGGCGCTACGCCAGGCGCGCGCCGCCAAGGCCGCCGACTGCGCGACCCGGAGCGTCGAGCACATACGCGAGGCCGAAGGGAGCGCGGGCACGCTCAAACGGGGCGTCGGGCCCATCGCCGAGTTGAAGCGGAGCTGGTGGCAGCAGTGTCAGGACGAACTCGCCGCCCTCGACGCGAAGAGCAAGCCGGAGTTGGCCGACCTGGCCGCCGCGCGCGCGCGCCTCGAGACCGAGAAGCAAGCGCAACTGCAAAAGCGCCAGGCCGTGCTGGCGGACTCCGACGGCCTGCTCGCGCGGCTCGACGCCTTGGGCCGCCTGCGCGCGCGGAGCGCCTACGTGCTCTACGGCTCGCTCTTCCTGTCGCTCATTTTCGTCTCCTTCGAGCTAATCCCGATGGGGGTTAAATTTGCGATGCGCAACCTGCCCTGCGAAGAGCGCACCCGCCAGGCGTACCGGGACGCCAAGTTCAAGCGCCGCGAGCGCAGCGCGTTCGAGCAGGCCGCCATCCAGGCCATGCTCGGGCGGGTCAGGTTCAAAGACTCCTTCAAGCGGCAGATGCGGGTCGCGGAGGACGAGGCGAGCGCCACGTTCGCCGCCGCCGTGCGCCGGGCCTTCCGGCCCGCGCGCGCCGCCGCCCCGCGGCGCGACGGCCGAGCCGGCCGCCCGGCCGCCGCCGCGCCGCCGAGCCTGGACAACTGAGCGCCGCGCGCCCGACCGGCCAACACGAACGGAGCACACGCGCCATGAACAACGACAACGCGCCGCGAACGACCGGCCCCGCCGCCACACACGACGAGGCGCGCGGCTCTTACTTCGATCTCGACGCCGTCGTGCCCGAGGACGACTACTTCGAAAGCGGCGGGCCCTTCGCCCCGCTCGATCAGCCGGCGGCCGCCCCCTTCAGCTACCGGGCGGGCGCGCCGGTCTCGCCCGCGCAAGAGCGCGCCGCCATGGTGAGCCGTTGGCCCGACGACGGCTTCGAGCACGTCGCCGCCGGGCGGCGCTGGGCCTACGGGTTGAACAGGCTCGAAGCCGCGTCGCTCCCGGTCGTGCTGCCCGCCGCCCTGCTGGCGCTCGGCCTGCTGTGGCGCGGCACCGGCGTCGTCAGCGCGCACTGGCGGCCCGGCTTCTGGGGGCAGTTCGTCGGGTGGGCGGCCTTCCTGCTCGGCGTGGTCGTCGCGAACCGCGTGATTCTGGCCGCCACGCGCCTCGCGTGGCATTGGCTCTTGACCGAACGCATGGCGCGCCGCGACGGCGCGGACGCCGGCAGGAGGACGTGATGAACTACCAGGCAGGTCCGAACTACCCCTCGGGCGCGGCGAACAGCGCGTTGGGCACGATGAGCAACGCGGCGCAGACCGTCACGATTGAGAAGACGCCGCACGAGGGCGTCTGGGAGGCCGTGCCCGTCGGGGAGACGCAACACCCTTGGATCAGGTATCTGAGTTTCGGCCTCTTCCGCGTGTTCAGCCTGAGCCTCGACGACAGGTACCTGTACGCCGTGGATGTCGGCGGCTGCAACGAGATTCACTACCTCGACCGGCAGAGCCTCGGCGCGGGGCAGAAGTTTTTCCTCAAGCTCAACGTGGACGACCCCGTGTTCGGCCGCCTGACCCGGCGCGGCCAGCCCGGCAACTTGTGGGCGCTGCGCGCCTACCGCGTGCCCCGCTCCTTCCGCCTGAACGTGCCGGTGAAAGTCCTTAACTTCCCGCCCGAGGGCGGCTGCTACGCGCACAGCTTTACGTGGTCGCTGCTGCTCCGCATCGCCGACCACCGCACGGTCGCCCGGCTGCGCTGGGCCGAGAGCCTGCACCACAGCCCGTTCAAGTCCGTCGCCGCCGCGCTCGATCAGGCGACGCGCGGGCTGCTGGCCGCCGAGGACTTCAAGTCCCTGATGTTGACCGACGGCCGGCTACGGGCGGCGATCCTGGCGAGCGTGCGCGAGCTGCCGGTCGTCAGCGAGCCGGGGCTGATCCTGGAGGCGCTGGACTGCCACGGGCTGAGTGGCGACCCGGCGGCGATCTTGATGGCCCAACAGATTCACCGCCGTTACGAGGAGTGCCGCTCGCTCGGGGCCATCCCGCCCGAATGGTTCAAGCGGCTGCTCGAACTCGCGTGCCCGGAGGAGGCGCTGCGCGCGCGCGCCAAAGAGCCGGAGTACCGCGCCCGCCTGATCGAAGTGCTCATCAACGCGCTGGTGGCCATGCGCCTGCCGGTCGGCCCGGAAGAGCTGCGGCGGTTCGTGGTGGAACTGATAGACGACCTGTGGGCCGCGCCCGCCGACGCGGCCTGACGCGGCGCGTGTGGAAACTCCGATGGAGCCGTTCGACCTGCTGATCAGCCAGACGCCGCTGCCGTGCGACGCGGGGGCGGCCCGCGCCGCCTGCGAGGCGGGGCCGGGCGCGCCCCTCTGGCACGCCGTCGGGGGGTGGCGCTTGCCGGCGCTCCCGTGCGTCCCCGCGGCGGTCGCCGCCGACCCGCACCAGGTCAACTTCATGTGCGAGCGGTTCAAAGAAGCGTGGGACGTGTATCTGCGCGCGCTCCACCCGGCGGCGGCCGCGCTGGCCGACGAACAGGTGGCCGCGGCGTTCGCCCTGCAAGCCGACGCGCGCCCGCGGCGGACTTACGGCGCGCGGGTCGAGCTGCTCTTTCTGTTCCGCGCCGCCGCGCCCGCGGCGGACGCGGCCCGGCAGGCGTTGACGGAGTTCATGCTGGCGGCGCGGGCCCTGTTTCCGGCGGGCGCGCCGCTCGCGCCTGTCCCCGTGCCCGAACCGCTGACCGAGTCTGAGCTGAGGCACGCCCTCTGGCTCGACCGGCCGGGGCCGGCGCTGCACCTGGTCGAGATCGGCAAGTTCGTCGAAGGCGAGGGGCGCGCGCTGCCGGGCGGCGCGCCGCGGGAGTTGATCATCCCGCACCCGTTCTTCCCCCCGGCCGGCGTGCGTTCGCCGTGGCCGTACCTGTTCAACGTCCTGGAGCGCGCCGAGCGGCCGCTGGCGTTGCGCGTCGCGCTCGCGCCCGCGCTGCTGACGGGACCGGAACTCGAAACCGTCGAAGTGGCGCAGGGCGAGTTCGTCAAGGCCGTCCGCGACGCCGAGCAGCAGGACGAGTTGATCGACCACGCGGCGGCGCGTGAGGTGTTCGACCGCGGCGCAGCGCCCCTGGGCGTCAACACGCTGTTGAGTGCGCGGCGGGTGGGCGCGGCGCGTTGGCTCGGCCCGCCCGACCTGCTGCTGGCGCGCCGCGGGAGTCATGCGTTCCGCCGGCTCTACGAGAGCGCGGGCTGCCTGTTCACGTTGGGCCTCACGCTCGCCGCCGCCGACGCGCCCGTGCCCGCCGCGCTCACGCGGGCCGTGACGGCGGCCGTCTACAACCTGCCGGAGCGCGAGGCCAAGGACGGCGCGGGCTGGCGGCCGGCGCAGGCGGCCGCGCCCGCCGACGGCGCGCGGGCCCAGGCGGCGCTCGCCTTCCAGTGGCTCGGCCAGCCGCCGGACGGCGCGCCCCGGCTGCGCCGCACGCGGCACAGCCTGGCGACGGCCGCGGAGACGCTCGGCCTCTTCCACGTGCCGCTGATGCACGGGCCGACGACCGGGACCGCGACCGCGAACCTCCCGTTCACGCTCCCCGCCGAACTGCTCGAAAGCATCGAGCGCGCACGCGCCGCCGCCCCGCCCCGCGTTACGCTGGGCTACCTCTGCTACGGGGACAAGTGTTTCGACCCGGCGACGGTCGGGCCCGACAAGGCGCTGCCCTTCACCGTCTCGCTCGCCGAGCTGACCATGCCGAAGCTGGGCAGCGGCGCGCCCGGCGGCGGCAAGTCGAACTACTTGGAGCACCTGCTGATCGAGCTTTGGGCGCGGCACGGCGTACCGGCCTGCGTCATTGACCCCGGCACGGGGCAGGAGTTTCGTTACCTGCTCGGTCACGAAGCCCTGGCCGGCAAGCTGGTGCTCTTCACGGCGGGCGACGAGAGCGTCTGCCCGCTGCGCTTCAACCCCTTCGCGCTGCCGCCGTCGGGGCCGGATCAAACCGTCACCGTGGCGGCGCACGCCACGCGCCTACTCGCCGCCTTCAAGAATGCGTTTGACTGCTGGGACCCTCTGCCCGCGATCTACCAGAACGCGCTGCGCCGCGCCTACGAGCAGCGCGGCTGGCGGATGAATGACACGCTGGAGACGGGCCGGGCGCGGGGCCTGCGTGCGCCGCGCCTGGCCGATTTTGCCGCCGCGGTCGAGGAAGAGTTGACCGTCAACGTGCTGCCCGACTACGGCGCGGACTCCGAGGCCGCGGGCGTGCTGCTCGGCGCGGCGAAGATTCGCGTCAACAACATCCTCACCCACTACGGGCACGTCCTGGACGTGGAGGACGACGACCCGGCCTTCTTCCAACGCCTGCTCGACACGCCGTGCGTCATCGAACTCGGCGCGCTCGGCTCCGAAGAGGTGATCAGTCTGGTGATGAGTTTCCTCGTGGTGCAGCTCAGGGGGCACACCGAATACGCCAGCCGGCACGGCGGGCGCAAGGGCTTGCGCCTGCTATGCATTGACGAGGCGCACGTCCTGCTTTCAAACGAGAACCAGACGGGCGGGCCGTTCCAGGGCAACGTGCGCGCCCGCACGGCCGAGGACATGAACCGCCTGCTGAGCGAGTTTAGAAAATTCGGCACGGGCGTCGTCCTGCTCGACCAGCGGCCCGCCAGCCTGATCGGCGGGGCGCTCGACAACACCTACCTGAACGTCATGTTCAGGACGGCCGACCGCAAGTCCCTGCAACACTTGGCGGACGCGCTCAACCTGAGTCCGGCGCAGCAACAGTACGCGCGCACGAAGCTCGGCGGCGGGCAGGCCGTCGTGCTCGACCGGCATTCGGGCCAGCCCGTCCTGATCAAGTGCCCGAACGTCATAGACGGGTTACGCGAAGCGCAACTGCCCTTCGCCGCGCTGGTCGAGCGGGTGAACGCGAACGCCGCCGCCGCGGGGCTGCGCCCGCCGCCGCGGGCCCCGAGCGCGGGGCCGGGGGCCGCGCCGACGGCGGCCGGCGGCGTCATCCGGCCGCGCGCCCGGCTCGGCGCGGGCGGGCGCAGAAGGGAGGACGAGTAATGTCCGACCGGCCGAAGCAGCGGACGACCGACCGGGGGCTGAACGGGCCGCCGTCGTCGCAAGCGTACAAACAGGAGGTCGCGCGGTTGGCCGAAAAGGCCACGCGGTCTAAGCTCTACAACGAGGGCTACGACAGCGTCCGCCGGATGCAGCACAACAAGGTGCATGGCATTGACCTGGCCGCGGTCAAGTACGATCCGGCGGGGCGCGTCAAAAAGGCTTGCGTCGTCGAGGTCAAAGGCTCGGCGGACAGGAAACTCAGCCCCGCCCGCTTCAAAGAGCAGGTGACGCAGCAGTACGTCGAAAAGAACTTGCGCAGGGCCGAGGCGGCGGGCGTCCGCGGCGCGGACACGCTGCACCAGATGGCGAAGCAGAAGGCGCTGGGGATCATGGGTTCGACCTACCGCGTCAACGACCGCAAGGGGGCGCAGCTACACCAGATTTACGAGCCGCCGAAGACGACCGCCGCGCCGCCCGTGGGCGCGCCGAGCAGAGGGAGCAGAAAATGAGCGTCGCCAATTCAAACGAGACTGAAGTGTTGGAGCGCGTGCGCAGCTTTCTCGACGCAACGTCGCTGCCCTACGAGGTGCTGACGCACCGCGACAGCGCGGCCGCGAGCGCCTTCCTCGTGCCGCTGGTCGTCGGCGCGGAGCCGGACGACGGGGCCGGCGCGGGCCGCCAGTTCGGCCTGACGATCATGCCGGTGCGCGACGACTTCGGCGACAGCTACGTGCGCCTGATCATCGTGCCTTTCATCGAGCGGCCGGGCGGGGGGTTTTCCGACGAGTTGTGCCGCGCCGTGCTCAACCTCAACCACACGACCCCGATGTTCAAGTTCGGTCTCGACGACGACGGCGACCTGGAACTGCTGACCGATCTGCCGCAGGCGCAGCTCACGGCCGCCTCGTTTGCCGCCGCGTTGCAGGCGCTCGCCGATTACGCCGCCGCCCACTACGCCCTGCTCCGCGCCGACTGAAACACAGAGGGCACAGTTAAAGACTCTGTGTCTGCGGTGGCCCTCTGTGCCTCTGTGTTGAACTAAACCCTCGCGACCTGCCCCTAACCTTCTACCAGCCAAACGGCCGCCTTAATCCCAGGCCGCACGCGGCGCGCGAAATACTTCGACGCGAAACTGCATAAGCTTTAGAACGGGGCGAGGCCGAAACGATCACCTCCGCAGGTCTGCAACGGACGCACACCGGGCCGCACCTGATTCCGAGTCTGACCCGCTACGCCGCTTCGCCCACCGTTGACCGTACACTTTAGTGGACAGGGCGTAGCCCCCGCGGGCGGCGCGAACTGCCCCGCCATAACCAGAGATTGCTCTATGTGATTGATTCTAATGAGTCGGGGGCTTAGGCGGAGATTGGTGGCATAATCCTTGCCGGGACTGTCGCCGCGGCTCCATCGTTCTCCACCGCTCTAAGGAGGTTGTGATGCGAAAGAAATCACTCGTCACATGGTTACTGGGGTTACTGGTCTGCGTGGTCTGGCTCAGCACGGCCTACGCGGGCGACTCGATCTACGGGAAGGTGACCGAGGTGAAGCGCTCCGACACCGTGGTGCTCGACTACGGCGAGGGGCAGTACGACGTGCGCCTCGTCGGCGTTGACCCGCCCGGCAACGCGGACTTGGAGAAGCAGGCGCAGGATTTCGTCGCCAACCTCGTGCTCAACAAGAACGCCCGGCTGCGCTTCGAGGGCCGCCGGCAGGGCCAGATGGTCGGGCGGCTTCAGACGGACGATCCGTCCATCGGGATCAAGGACGTGGGCGTCGAGTTGGTGCGGGTCGGCCTGGCCCGCAGGCAGCAGGATTACGACTACAAGTACGGCGAGCTGTCCGCGGCCGAGAACGAGGCCCGGCGAGCCAAGCGCGGCGTCTGGGCCGCGCCCCCGGACTAAGACTGATGAGAAAAGGAGTTCCCCTCATGCGTTACACGTCACGTCTTCACTACGGCACAACCGCCGCCTGCCTCGCTTCCCTCTTACTCCTCTGCTCCGCGGCGCGCGCCCAGCTCACGAGCGCCACGGACATCAACACGGCGCAGAAGAACCAGCAGGACAACGAGTGCGCCATCGCCAAGAACCCGGCGAACGCGATGCAGCTCTTCGCCCTCTGCAACACGTCCACGCCCGGACTCTTCGCCGCGCGCAGCACCGACGGCGGCGCGACGTGGACGTTCCCAGACCCCGCGGACAAGACCATTGCCGACGGCGACGCGGGCCAGGGCCCGGCCGCCTGCTGCGACCCGACCCTCGCCTGGGACACCTTCGGCAACCTCTTCATCACCTACCTCGACGCGCCCGTCAACAACGTCGTCACCATCCTCAGCACGGACGGCGGCGCGACGTTCACGAACCTGGTCTCGTTCGGCCCGGCGAGCGTCGATCAACCGACCGTCGCGGCGGCCAAGACCTCGGCCGGCGTGGCCGTCTGGGTCGTCTGGAACCAGAGCGGCCAGATGGTCGCGCGCGGCGCGCCGGTGACGGGCCTCGGCGCGGTCGGCGCGTTCAACCCGCTTCAGACGATCCCCGGCACGGGCGGTTGCAGCTTCGGCGACGTGGCCATCGCGCCCAACGGCGCGGTCGTGCAGGTCTGTCAAAGCCCCGTGGGCGGGCAGGGGCCGTCCAACATCATCGTCAACACGGACGCCGACGGTCTCGGCGCGGGCGGCTTCGGCCCGGCCGTCACCGTCACGGCGACCAACGTCGGCGGCTTCGACTTCATCCCGGCGCAGAACTTCCGCTCCGTTGACTCGGAGACCGGCCTCGCCTTCGACAGCAAGCCGGGCAGCCCGCACGTCGGCCGCCTCTACCTCGTCTACACC
This sequence comes from Pyrinomonadaceae bacterium, assembly GCA_036389395.1. Taxonomy (GTDB): domain Bacteria; phylum Acidobacteriota; class Blastocatellia; order Pyrinomonadales; family Pyrinomonadaceae; genus QHXQ01. The sequence continues at coordinate 10,660 of DASVPY010000031.1, read as the reverse complement.
GAAGAGACGGCCCCCGAAAATGACGACCTCGACATCATGCTGCGCTGGTCGGACGACAACGGCGTGACCTGGCCCGGCGGGCCCGTCAAGGTCAACGACGACGCCACGACGCGCAGCCAGTTCCTCCCCAAGATCGCGGTCAACTCCGACTCCGGCAACGTCGCGGTCTGCTGGCACGACGCGCGGAACTCGGCCGCCAACACCGCCGCGCAACTCTTCTGCGCCATCGCCAACCGCAACAACTTCCCGCCCAACTTCATCGGCGCGAACCACGCCGTCAGCGACGGCGCGTCCACCAGCAACGGCTCCGGCGTCGAGTTCGGCGACTACCTGGGTCTGGCCTACTTCAAGGGCGTGGTGCACCCGATCTGGGCGGACACGTCGAACAGCACCGCGAACAACCCCGACGGGACGACGCGCTTCGACGCCTACACCGACCGCGTCAAGGGCGGCGCGCTGGCCGACGATGGCGGCGGCCCGCCCCCGCCGCCGACCACGAGCAAGTTCGCCGTCTTCGCCGACGTGGGCGGCGGCTTCCCGCACAGCCCGTTCTCCAGCTTCCTCGATCCCGGCTTCAGCCTGAACGCCGGCGGCGAGTACATGATCACGCCGCTCGTCTCAATCGAGGGCATCTTCGGCTTCCACCGCTTCCCCGGCACGTTCGGCGGCCACGTCAATCTCTTCCAGGTCTCGGCCAACGCGAAGACCTATTTCACCGCGCCGCCCGTCCAGCTCCGCCCGTTCGTCAACGGCGGCATCGGCGTCTACCACTTCGGCTCCGGCGGCTCGACGAACTTCGGCGGCAACGTCGGGGCCGGGCTGCTCTACGAGATCACGCCGCACTTCGGCGTGCAAGGCTCGTACAACTTCCACGTAGTCAACACGTCCGGCCCGAACTTCAAGTTCTCGACGGTGCAGGGCGGCATCCGCTACGTGTTCTAAGGGCGGCGACGGACACGAACGACCCGCGGGCCGTCGCCCCTGAGCGGCGGCCCGTTGCGAAGGGTTCAGCCCATGTCACGATTCCACATCACGATTGCCAGCCGCAGCGGCCAGGCCATGGTCGATCTCGTGCGCGTGCATAAGATCGAAGTGCTCGATCACGGGGCGCGCCGCACGCAGGAAGGTTTCGTCGTCCACGCCATCGTCGAGGAGGCGGACATCGAGCGCCTGCGCGACGCCGGTTACGCCGTCGAGCGCCACGAGGACGTGGACGAGACCGGCCGCGCACGCCAGCGAGAGGTCGGCGTCGGCGACCGCTACAAGAAAGACCGGCCCGCCGACCCGAAAGATCGGCCCGACTGAACAGACCGGCCTTGATTGAACAGACCGGCCCGACTGCTCGCTCCGCGCGCACAGGTCAAGGTTCACCCTCGCGCACACGTTAAGGATCAACGCCCATGCCTTACCTCAACGTCACCGAGGTGGAGTCCGCGCTCGCGGTCGCCGCCGCCGCCCCGTTCGACGGGTTCACGCAACTCATCACGCTCCCCGAGCTGACGTGGGAGGGGCGGCAGTGCCACGCCATCAAGCTCGCCAACGGCAGCGCGCCGGGCCGCCCCGGCGTCTACTTCCTCGGCGGCATCCACGCGCGCGAGTGGGGCAGTTGCGACATCCTCATCAACTTCGTCCAGCAGTTGGAGACGGCCTACCTGAACGGCACGGGCATCACGCTCGGCGGCAAAACTTTCTCCGCCGCCGAGATCAAGACCATCGTAGACAACCTCGACATCATCGTCTTCCCGCAGGCCAACCCCGACGGCCGCAACTTCAGCATGAACACGCAGGCCTCTTGGCGCAAGAACCGCCGCACGGCCGCGCCCAACTCCGCTACGGGCAGTTGCGTCGGCGTCGATCTGAACCGCAACTTCGATCTGCTCTGGGACTTCGAGCACCTGTTCGCCCCGACCTCGACCGTCTCTTGCAGCTCCGACCCTTGCGAATTCCAGACCTACCACGGCCCCGTCCCCTTCTCCGAACCGGAGACGCGCAACGCCAAGTGGATTCACGACAACTTCCCCAACATCGGCTTCTTCATCGATCTCCACAGCTTCGGCCAGGACATCCTCTACAGTTGGGGCATTGACGACAACCAGACCACAGACCCCGGCATGAACTTTCAGAACCCCGCCTACAACAACGTCCGCGGGATTCTCGACGCACTCGGCCAGCCCGGCCACGAGGCCTACCGCGAGTACATCCCGGCGGGCGACCTCGCGGCCGCGACCGACCTCGCCAACACCTTCGGCGCGGGCATACAGGCCGTGCGCGGGACGACCTACGCGGCCATCCCGTCCGTCGGCCTCTACCCCACGGCCGGGGCGTCCGACGACTACGCCTACAGCCGCCATTTCGTGGACGCGGGCAAGCGCAACGTCCTGTCATACACCCTTGAGTGGGGCACTGAATTCCAGCCGCCCTACGCCGAGATGCAGAACATCATTCAGGAGATCACGTCGGGGCTGCTGGCCTTCTGCCTACGCATCCGCCAGCGTATGCAAGGGTTCACTCTGACCACGGATCGCAGCACGTTCGGCAAGGACGAAGTCGAGGCCATGCTGCACGTCTCTGCCCCGGCGCGCGTCGAGGCGGCCTTCTACGTGGTCGTGGACGGCTTCCGGCACGAAGAACTCGGCATCACCGCGGCCACGCTCGCGGGCGTGCCCGACGTGAAACCCACCATCACGTTCAACCCCGCGCTCGGCCACGTCACGGCGCACGCGACCGCGTGCCGCGCCGAGGGCAACACGCTCGTCGCCGGCCCGCAGCGCTTCACCTGGACGTTCGCCGTCCAGTTCGACGACACCAGCGACTTCACGCAGGAAGTCCGCACCGTCAACATGACCGCGGCCCTGACGACGGCGACCGGCGTCAACCTCAGCGCCCAGGCGTTGCTCACGCTGACGAAGCAGCCGAACCCTTACGAGATTGACGGCCCCGTCTCGTGGCTCGCCGTCGATCTGCAAGTCTGTCAGGTGTTGGCGAACGGCTCGCTGCCGAACACGCCCGCCGTCACGCTCGACGCCGGCCCCAACGACTTCATCCAACGCCTGCTCAACGCCTACAACGATCCGACGCGCCCGCGCGCGCCCAATCATCCTTTCGACCTCGATCTGGTCGCCAACCAAGCCACGTCCGCGGTGCAGATCGCGGGCAGCGTCGGCGGGACGCCGGTCTACAACTTCGCCGTCGCGCGCGTGCGCTACCGCGCGCTCTCGACGCCGGCCGCAAACGTCCGCGTCTTCTTCCGCAGCTTCCAAGCCTCGACGACCTCGACCGAGTTCGCCCCGGCCACCACCTACCGCACGGGCGGCACGGGCGCGAACAGGATTCCGCTGCTCGGCGTTGTCGGCGGCGAGGTCGTCACCATCCCCTTCTTCGCCGCGCCGCGCGTTGACCCGACGAACCCGAACGGCCTCAACGCCCAGACCGATGCGTCGAACGTACACGCCGTCCCGCCCGACGCCACGGGCGCGGAGGTGCAGGCGTACTTCGGCTGCTGGCTCGACATCAACCAGAACGTGGCGACGCTGCCCGCGTCGCCCGCCTCCGCGGCCGGGCCGTACACGCCCGCCGTCTCCATCCAGCAGGCGATCAGGAACAAGCACCAATGCTTGGTCGCGGAGATCAATCTCGACGCGCCCGCGCCGCAAGTCGCGGCGGGCGCAACGCCCGCCGTCTCCGACAAGCTGGCGCAGCGCAACCTGACCGTCGTCGGCGTGGCCTCGCCGCACCTCGTCCCGAACACTTTCGACGTGCGCCCGACTGCGCCGGGGCTGCCGCCCGATCAACTGCCCGACGAGTTGATGATCGATTGGGGCCACCTGCCCGCCGGGACGCAGGCGACCGTCTACCTGCCCGGCGTCAGCGCGCAGACCGTCCTCGGCATGGCCGATCAACTCTACGCGCATCACGAACTCGCGCTCGCGGACGAGCACACGATCAGTTGCCGGGCCGCGGGCGTCACTTACATCCCCGTGCCGCCGGGCACGGGCGCGAACTACGCGGGGCTGCTGACGCTTGACGTGCCGCGCGCCGTCCGCCGGGAGCAACGCTTCAACGTCGTGGTCAGGCAGATCACGAACGCTTTCGCCCTAGCGCCCGAACCGCCGCCCACGCCGCCTGGCGTCGCCGCCCCGCCCGCGGCCGCTTTCGCCGCGGACGTGATCAAGTGGCGGCGCGTGCTCGGCTCGTTCCAAGTGAGCATCCCGGTTGAGACCAGGGAGGCGCTGCTCGAACCGGAGGAGCGGCTGCTGTCGGTGCTCCGCTGGATCGCCCTCGCCATCCCGCAGGACAACCGCTGGTATCCGGTCTTCAGTCGTTATCTTGATCAGGTGGGCGTGCGCGTCCGCGACCTCGGCGGCGACCCGGACGAGATCGCGCCTTCGCCCGACGGCTCCGGGCGCGTGAAGACCTGCGCCCGCTGGCTGCTGTGGCTGCTGCTTCTGCTGCTCGCCTTCCTGCTCGTGCTTATCCTGTTGACGCCGCCCGCGTGGCTCGTGCCCGTCGCCGCCGCGGCGCTCGTCCTCGTCTTCGCCGTCGCCCTCTACCTGTACTGGTGCTGTAAAACTTAAACCCTCACGTCGCGTTACCAGCGCGCGGCGATTGGCAGCTCGTCACGATCCACGTCTTTGACGACGAGCCTTCTGGTCGGGGGGACTTGCCCCTCTCTAAGCGCCTACGAGGTTAGCTGACGGGCTTGGGCTGAGAAGTGCCCTACGTGGCCGACCCACGATGCGCCCCGTGCCCCGCCGCCGGCGGCGAGGCGTTTGGTTCCCCCGCGCTGCTCGTCTCGACACCTCAAGCGGTGCGCGAGCAACTTCGGCAGACAGATTGTTAACGAGGAGGATGCTACTCCCGCAGATATAAAAAGGGGGTAAAAGGTTCGTAAATGTTTTATAAAAACCGCGGCGGGTTTGGCGCGGGCTAAGAACCCGGATCGAAGCGGTAACCGATCCACGGCTCGGTGAGGATGTAGCGGGGCGTGGCCGAGTCCGGCTCGATCTTCTTGCGAAGCTGGCCGACGAAGACGCGCAGGTATTCGGTCTGCTCCGCCGACTCGCCGCCCCAGATGGAGGTGAGCAGCGTCCGGTGCGTCAGCACCTTGCCGGGGTGGCTGATGAGGTAGACCAGCAGGTCGTACTCCTTCGGCGTCAGGTGGACTTCGCGGCCCTTGACGGCGACGCCGCGGTTTTCCAGATCGACGCGGAAGTCGCCGACTTCGAGGACGGGCGCGGCGTCGGCCGCCTTCTCGGTCTTGGCCCGCCGGAGCGCGGCGCGGATGCGCGCCAGCAGCTCGTCCATCCCGAAGGGCTTCGTCACGTAGTCGTCCGCGCCCGCGTCGAGCGCCTGCACCTTGGTCTTCTCCTCGCCGCGCACCGAGAGCACGATGATGGGCACTTGCGAGATGGCGCGCAGGTTGCGGCACAGTTGCAGCCCGTCCGTGTGCGGCATGGCGAGGTCGGTGACGACCAGGTCGGGCGGCCAGTCGCCGAAGGTCTGCAAGGCGGCCAGGCCGTCGCCCGCGACGCGCACGTCGTAGCCGTGCGTCGTCAGGCTGCGGCGCAGCACGCGCGTGATCTGCGGCTCGTCGTCAACGACCAGTATGCGCTGCTTGTCGTTCATCTGCCCCGGCGCTCAGCTCTCGCCCCTCCTCGACCGCGGTCTCCTCCTCGTCGCCTATCGGGAGCGCCAACACGACGCGGCAGCCGCGCGCGCCGCGGCCTGCTTCGAGCCGGATGCGCCCGCCGTGCGCCTCCACCAGCCCGCGGGCGATGGCGAGGCCCAGCCCCGTGCCCGTGGGCTTCGGCGTGCCGGCGTCGCCGTCGCGCATCGCGCGGAAGAACTTGTCGAAGACGCGCTCGCGCAACTCCGGCGCGACGCCGGGGCCTTCGTCCTCGACGCTCAGCCGCACGCAGCCGTCGGCGACGCGCTCGGCGCAGACCTCTATGCGCGTCGCCGCGGGCGCGTACTTCGCGGCGTTGTCCAGCAGCGTGTAGATGACCTCGGCGACCGCCCGCGCGTCCACGCGCACGGCCGGCAGCCCGTCGTCTACGCGGACTAAAACTTCGTGCCCGCGCGTGAGCGGCGCGGCGCGCTCAAGGGCGGCGGCGACGATCTCCTCGACGGAACCCCAGCGCCGGCGCAGGTGCATCTCGCCCGCCTCGATGCGCGCCATCTCGACCAGGCCTTCGACGAAGCGGTTGAGCCGGTCGGTCTCCTCGTCTATGACTTCGAGCATCTCGCCGCGCCCTTCCTCGTCGAGCGCCTGCGCGCGGGAGTCGTCGAGCAGGGTCGTGACCGACGCCTTGATGGAGGTGAGCGGCGTGCGCAGGTCGTGCGTCACCGCGTCGAGGAGTGCAGACTTCAGCCGCTCGCTCTGCTTCAGCGCCTCGGCCTGGCTCGCCTGCCGGAAGGCGTCCTGTAGCTCCTGGTACAGCCGCTCGATCTCGCGCCGCCCGGCGTCGGCCTCTTCGGCGCGGCGGTTGGCGTGGGCCGACAACTGCCCGGCGGTGACGGCGGTGACGAGGAAGGCGAAGAGCGCGACCCAGTTGTCCGGCGCGTCAATCGTCCAGCGCCCGACCGGCGGCAGGTAGAAGAAGTTGAAGCACATGACGCCGAGCAGCGACGCGAGCACGGCGGGGCGCGAACCCCAGCCCGTCGCCACGAAGAGCACGACGAGGAGCAGTGCGAGCGCGACCGTGGTCGTGTTGACGTGCGCGCCGAAGAGCTTGAGCACGCCCGTCACGAAGGCCGTGCCGCCGACCGCCGCCAGGTAGCCCGCCCACCGCTGCTCATACATCTTCTGCCACACGCCGAGCATTGTAAGACCAGAAGCGCCCGCTTAGATACCTCGTGCCGACGCCCGGCGTGCGCGCTTCAGCCCTCGTCCGGCCCCCTCCTGTCGGCGGCCGCGTTTCGCCGCTCCCGCTTCTTCCGCTCCTCGCGGTCTTGCCACGACGCCAGGGCGAAGACGACGGCGAGGACGGCGACGAAGATGATCGTCCAGAGCTGGTTCATAAGACTCAACCGGCCCGCCCTCAGTGTTCGAGGTGGTAGGGGACGCTGACGACGACCACGCACTTCTTGAACAGCAGCGCGCCCTTCAAGAGCAGCGAACTCTGGTTGTGCAGGAGCTGCTGCCACCAGCGCGCGGGCACGAACTCCGGCAGCACCACCGTCACGAAGTCGTCGTCGCCCTTGCGCCGCAGCCGGTCTATGTAGCGCAGCAGCGGGCGCGACAGCGAGCGGTAGGGCGACTGCAACACGACCAGCTCGACGCCCGACCCCCAGCGCTCCCACTTCTGCCGCAGCTTGTTCGTCGCGTCCTCGTCCAAGTCCACGTAGACGGCCTTGACGCCGCCGTCGGTCGAGATCGACTTGGCGTATTGGAGCGCGGTGACGACGCCGCGGTGGATGCCGGAGATGGGCACGACGACCGTGTTCCTGATCTCGCGCAGTTGCAAGAGGCCTTCGGTCGAGAGCTGCCGCGCCACGCCCACGTAGTGCTTGTGGATCGAGCGGAACATGAGCACCAACAGCGGGATGATGACCACCACGATCCACGCGCCGTGGATGAACTTCGTGACGATGAAGACGCAGAGCACGACGAACGTGGCGACCGCGCCGAGGCCGTTGATCGCGATGGACTTCTTCCAGTTCGCCGCACTCGTCACCTCGTCCTCGACGAACTTCGAGATGTGTATGTCGTCGCCCGCCGCCAGCATCGCGTCGGGCAGCGCCTTCCGCCCGTTGCCGTCCTTCTCGTCACTGCCGGGCGTCTCCCCGGTCGCGCCGCGGTTCAGCTTGCGCGCCTGCGCGCGCTCGACCAGCCAGTGCCGCACCATGCCGGCCTGCGAGAGCGTGAAGGAGAGGAAGACGCCGACGGCGTAGAGCGGGATCAGGCGGCTGGTGTCGCCCCCGAAGCCGATGACGAGGATGCTTGAGAAGAGCGCGAGGATGACGATGCCGTTCGAGAAGACCAGCTTGTCGCCGCGGTTGGCGAACTGGCGCGGCAGGAAGCGGTCGCGCGCGAGCAAGCTTGCGAGGCGCGGGAAGTCTGCGAACGACGTGTTGGCCGCGAGCACGAGGATGAGCGCGGTCGTGATCTGCACGACGTAGTAGAACCAGCCGAGCGGGCCCGTGAAGATGATGCGCCCGAACTGCGAGATGACCGTCTCGCTCGCGTGCGGGTGCACGCCGTAGAGCCAAGCCATCACGCTCGTGCCCAGAAACATCGTCGTCAGCAGCGCCGCCATCACCACCAGCGTCCGCGAGGCGTTGCGCGCTTCGGGCTGCTTGAAGGCGGGCACGCCGTTCGAGATGGCCTCGATGCCCGTGAGCGCGGCGCAGCCGTTCGAGAACGCGCCGAGGATGAGGAACAACGTGACGGGCTGGAACTTGTAACCTTCAGCGACCTTCAGCTCGTCGCCGCCCGGCGCGGGCGCGACCCCGCCCACGGTGAAGTAGTGGACGAGGCCGTAGCCGATCATGAAGAGGAAGCAGGTGATGAAGGCGTAGGTCGGCGCGGCGAACAGCGCGCCCGACTCGCGCACGCCGCGCAGGTTCGCCAGCGCGATGAACGCGATGCAGACGAGGCAGAGCATCACCTTGTGCTCGTCGAGCCACGCGAAGCGCGTGCCCTGCACCATCGAGGTGATGGCCGCCACGCCCGCCGCGATGGAGACCGAGACCGTCAGCACGTAGTCCACCAGCAGCGACGCGCCCGCCACCAGCCCCGCGTTCGTGCCCAGATTCTCCTTCGCCACGATGTACGCGCCGCCGCCCGACGGGTAGGCGTGGATGGTCTGCCGGTAGCTCGTGGCGACGATGACGAGCAGCACCGCGATGCCGACCGAGACGGGCACGACGTAGTGGAAGGCGCTCACCTGCCCGAAGGCGACGGCGGCGGCGAGCACGAGCAGGATTTCCTCGGTCGCGTAGGCGGTCGAGGAGAGGGCGTCGGACGAGAAGACGGCGAGCGCCGTCTTCTTCGAGAGCCGCTCGTGCGCGGCCTGCTCCGTGCGGAGCGGGCTGCCCACGAGCAAGCGCTTGATTGACATGACCATGAGGCTTTCGGTTCCCTCCTCACGAGCGGGCAAAGAAAGAGCACGGAAGCGCTGGGCCTCCGTGCCCTTTCCAAATCGAGTCGCGGCGTCGCCCTTCCCACAAAGCCTGCGAGGTTAGCTGACGGGCTTGGACTGAAGAAGTGTCCTACGCGCGCGGCCGTCGCCAGCCGCCCGCGATTCGCCCCGTGTCCGGCAGCGCCACGGCCGCCGGACGTTGGTTCCCCCGCGTCGCCCGCCCGACCTTCTGTCTCTCGCGGGGCGACTTCGGCAGACGAATTGTCAACGAGAAGATGCTACTCCCACCGGCGTAAGAAAGGCATAAAAGGTTCGTAAGGATTTTATAAAGCCCGCGAGTTTTGTGGAATTAAAAGCAGGTGGGGTCTAACGACAGCGATCAGTTGCGCCGGGGCCACACGGGCATGGGAAAACGCACCGGCTCAGGGCCGAAGGCGTCAGCCGCATTGCCTCGTTTGACGGCAGCGATGTTCGCTCACGCGCAGTAAGTGTCGGTCATCTCTCGGTCATGTGCGCTTGCGACAGACCGAAATAATACTCGGACTCGCGGCAGTGAGCGGCTCTTCATTCCAATCGCCGTACTGGCGAAGAATGGTGAAACCGTTGTAGTGCAGCAGCGCCGCAAGCTCCTGCGGGAAGGTATAACGCAGCGCGGTACGGGTGCTCTGCGCGTGCTCTCGCTCACCATCGTGCCAGCGCTTGGTGCTGGTCACATGCACGACTTGCGCGACATGATCATAGACCTGCGTTGTCGTCATATGCACCTCGTACCCGGCGGCGTTGATGTAAGACGGCCGGCGTACCTCCTCGCCGCGGGTTTCAAGGGTTACGAAGAAGCCCGCGCGCGTCTTCAGGTTGGGCAACAGTGGGTTGCGCGTCTCGAAGGCGAACAACCCATCGTCATCCAAGTGTGCGTGCACGCGCTGCAAAACGGCCGCTTGCTCGGCGTTGGTCACAAAGGCTTGAAAGGCGTTGCCGGTCAGAAAGATCAGCCGGAAGTGCTCGCGGAGGTCAAAGGTTCGCGCGTCGCCTTCCACCCAGCGTACCGACAGACCGGCAGACTTGCCCCGCGCCTGCGCGAGCATTCCTGGGACGATATCCAGACCGGTGACGGGGAAACCTAGAGGCTGTTCAAAAAGCTGTCGGCTAACGCTTTAACCCCGCTCGCTGGCGACTGGGCACTCCGTACGGGGCTTCGAGCGCCAGTCGCCGCAGCATCAGGCGCGTCAGCACCAGGTGGAGCATCGCCTCGCTGCTCTCGGTCAGGTACTCATAGTCTTTACTCATCCGCCGGTAGCGCCCCACCCACGCGAAGGTGCGCTCGACCACCCACCTCCGTGGCAGAGTCGTCCACCGAGGCATCGGCGGAGGTTCGACACCGATGGGGTAGCGCCCCCACTTCGACGGCCGCTTGACGATCTCCAGCTCCCATCCCAGTTCCTGCTCGACCCAGGCTTTGAGCCTTGAGCCGCGATAGCCCATGTCTGCCCAGACCAGCTTCAGGCGGGCGCACACCCCGTAGGCCGCCCCCAACACGAGGAACGCCCCGGCGCGCTCCATGACGGCCGCCGAGTGGA
>DASVPY010000030.1:0-30380 GCA_036389395.1 Pyrinomonadaceae bacterium | reverse complement strand
CATCATCGCGGCGACCAACACGGACTTGGAGGAGATGGTCAAGGACGGGCGCTTCCGCGAAGACCTGTACTACCGCCTGAACGTCATCCGCCTGAAAGTGCCGCCGCTGCGCGAGCGCCGCTCCGAGATTCCCGCCATCGTGAGTCATTACGTCGAGCACTACGCGGCGAAGTTCGGGCGCACCGGCGTCCGCATCGCGGCCGAGGCGATGGACTTGTTGATGGTCTGCGACTGGCCTGGCAACATCCGGCAACTGCTCAACGAAATCCAGCGCGTGGTCGCGCGCGCGGAGGACGGCGCGGTCATCACGCCCGAACAGCTCTCGCCGGAGTTGCGCCGCACGGCCGCGCCGCTCTCGGCCGAAGGCGGCGTGCGCTTCGATCTGATCGGCAGCGGTCTGCCCGAAGACATGACCCTGCCCGAAGCGGTCGAGGAGCTTGAGCGGCGCATGATCACGGAAGCCCTGCGCAAGCACGACGGCAACATCTCGCGCGCCGCACGCACCCTCGGCATCACCCGCCGCGGTCTCCAACTCAAACTCGGCCGCTACGCCATGCGCGCCAACTCGTGACCGGGGCGCGGCCTGAAGCAACGCAAACTTAAGGGGGCGGGGCGGCGCTCGTGATCTTACGCCCCGCCCCTTCGTCTGTGCTAAATTCTACGCGCTGACGGACGCGTACGCAGTCATTTTAGCCACTCTTCACGACGGCAGGGAGAAGTATTCGATGGCACGCCTCGCGCATGGTCAGAACGCTGGCGCGTTTGTCGCCCGGCCGCAACGCCGCATGAGCCTGCCGGCCGAAATCCTGTCCGCCCTCACGCTGCTGCTCTGCTGTTCCTGGCTGTTCGTTCCCGCCGGCAGCGCCGGCAACTACGCACCGCGCGTCGGCACGAGCGACACGACCGCGCGGGCCGCCGCTTCGTCACGCCGCACGGGCGACGCGGAGACGGCGGCGCGCGCATCCTTCGGCCAGTTGCCGCTGCTGTTCGAGGCGAACCGCGGGCAGTACGCCGCGCCTGTGCGCTTCGCGGCGCGCGGGCTGGGCTATCAACTCTTCCTGACCGACGCCGAGGCCGTGTTCGCGTTGAGCCGCGCGACGGCCGCCGCGCATCCCGCGCCGGCCGAGTACGAGGCCGACGTGCTGCGGCTGCGGCTGGTCGGCGCGAGTCGCGGTGCGCCGGCCGCGGGCGCGGACGAACAGCCGGGCCGGCTCAACTACTTCAACGGCCGCAACCCGGCCGACTGGCGCACCGGCGTCCCGACGTACGCCAGGGTCTCTTACCGAAACGTCTACCCGCGGATCGATCTCGCCTATTACGGCAACCAGCGCCAGCTCGAATACGATTTCGTCGTCGCGCCGGGCGGCGACCCGGCGCGGATCGCGCTCGCGTTCGACGGCGCGCGCGGCTTGCGCGTCGCGCCCGGCGGCGATCTTGTCGTGCGGTTCGCGGGCGGGGAACTGCGCCAACACAAGCCCTACGCTTACCAGGAGGCGGACGGCGTGCGCCGCGCCGTGCCCGTGCGCTACGCGCTGACGCGCGCCGGGCGGGTGCGCTTTCGCCTCGGCGCGTACGATCACAGCCGCCCGCTCGTGATCGATCCGGTGCTCGCTTACGCGACCTACCTGGGCGGCAACGACGCCGAGTACGGCCAGGCCGTCGCCATAGACGCGGCCGGCAACGCCTACGTCGCCGGCTACACGATGTCAACCGATCTGCCCACGACGGCGGGCGCTTACGCGCCGACGTTCCGCGGCGGGCGCGACGCCTTCGTGGCCAAGTTGAATCCGGCGGGCACGTCACTCGTCTACGCCACCTACCTCGGCGGGCATTTCGGCGAGCTGTGCCAGAGTCTCGCGGTGGACGCGGCGGGGCAGGTGTACGTGACCGGCGAGACGAACTCGGACGACTACCCTGTGACGCCCGGCGCGTTCCAATCAACGCTCGGCGGCAGCCTCGATGTCTTCGTCACCAAGTTGAACGCGGCGGGCAGCGGCCTCGTCTACTCGACGCTGGTCGGCGGCGGCGACAACGAGGGCGGCGCGGCCATCGCCGTGGACGCGAGCGGCCACGCCTACGTCACCGGCGAGACCCGGACGCCCGCGTCCGGTCAGGCGGCTAACAATTTCCCCCTCACGCCGGGCGCGTTCCAGTCCACACACAACGGGTCGGGCGACGGCTTCGTCTTCAAGTTGCGGCCCGACGGCACGGGCCTCGTCTATTCGACCCTGTTCGGCGGCGCGGACTATGACACGCCTTACGGCCTCGCCGTGGACGCGGGCGGCAACGCCTACGTCACCGGCGAGACCTTCTCGCAGAACTTCCCCGTCACGCCCGGCGCGTACCAGACCGTGGCCAAGCGCAGCGGCTTCATCGCGCCCGACGAGGCGTTCGTCACCAAGCTCAACCCGACGGGCAGCGTCCTCGTCTACTCGACCTACCTCGGCGGCGTGAACAGCGAGCAGGCGCTCGCCCTCGCCGTAGACGCTTCGGGCAACGCCTACGTCACCGGCGTCACCTCGTCGAACGACTTCCCGACGACGCCCGGCGCGTTCCAGCGGACGCAGGTCAGCTTTGCCTCGCAGGACGCTTTCGTCACCAAGCTCAACGCGGCGGGGAGCGGGCTGGGCTACAGTACCTACCTCGGCGGCAGCAGCCCGGAGTTCGGGCTGGCGATTGCCGTCAACCAGGACGGCAACGCCTTCGTCACCGGCGTCACCGCTTCGAGCGACTTCCCGCTGACCGCCGACGCGTACCAGCGCACCGGCACGGCCTTCCTCGCGCAACTGAACGCCCTAGGCAACGCCGTCCACTCGACGCTGTTCGGGCCCGGCGGCGGCGCGCGCGGCTCCGGCCTCGCCGTGGACGCGAGCGGCAACGTCTACCTCACGGGCTTCACGGGCGCGGGCTTTACGCCGACGGCGGGCGCGGCGCAGGCGACCTACGGCGGCGGCCAGAGCGACGGCTACGTGCTGAAGCTGTCCGGCTTCGTGAGCGACACGACGGCGACGCCGACCCCGACGCCCACGGCCACGCCCACACCCACGCCGACGCCCACGCCCGTCCCGCCGCCCGCGCCCGGCACGCACGGCCGCATCGCCTTCATCAGCGAACGCGCCGGCCGGCGCAGCCTCTACGCGATGAACGCCGACGGCGGCCAAGTCCTGAAGCTGACGAACAACGACGCGCCCGACGCCGACCCCGCCTGGTCGCCGGACGGCACGAAGATCGTCTTCAGCAACGGCTTCCTCACGCCGTCAGACCTCTACGTCGTCAACGCCGACGGCACGAACCAGACGCGGCTGACGACCAACGGCAACAGCATCATGCCGTCGTGGTCGCCCGACGGCGCGAAGATCGTCTTCACGCGCTGCAACTTCGCGAACTGCGACCTCTGGCTGGTGAACGCCGACGGCACGAACCTGCGCGCGCTGACGAGCGGCGCGAACGCCTCCGAGCCGGCCTGGTCGCCCGACGGTGCGCTGATCGCTTTCTCCGGCGCGCAGAATTTCGGCAACCCGCAAGTCTACGTGATCAAGGCCGACGGCTCGAACCGGCAACAGCTCACGAGCAGCCCCGGCAGCGGGCACAGCCCCGCGTGGTCGCCCGACGGGACGCAACTCGCCTACACGGGCCTGAGCGCGAGCGGCGGCGGCATCCACGTCATGAACCGCGACGGCAGCAACCAGCACAGGCTGACGACCGGCCAGGGCAACGTAGACTCGCCCGCGTGGTCGCCCGACGGCACGAAGATCGTCTTCTCCAGTGATCGCGACGGCGACCACGACCTGTACGCGATGAACGCGGACGGCAGCGGCGTGACGAACCTGACGAACGCCGCGCCGAGCAACTTCGCGCCCGCCTGGCAGCCCGTCGCCGACGCCGGCAGCGCGCCCGCCACCGTCCAGTTCAGCGCGGCCCTCTTCAACGGCTTTGAAGGGAACACGAGCGCGCTCGTCGCCGTCACACGGTTAGGCCCGCTCGCGGGCGAGGCCACGGTTAGCTTTGCGACCGAAGACGACACGGCGGACGTGCCCTGCAACGCCGTCAACGGCACGGCCTACGGGCGCTGCGACTACGCGACCACCGTGGACACGCTGCGCTTCGCCCCCGGCGAGGCGCAGCAGACTTTCGTCGTGCCGCTCATAGACGACGCCTACGTCGAAGGCTCCGAGACGCTCCGGCTCAGCCTGCGCGGTGCGACCGGCGCGGCGCTCAACGCCCAGGGCGTCGCCGCGTTGCGCCTCTTCGACAACGACTCCAACCCGGCCGCGCCGAACCCGATCCTCGGCCGGTCTTTCTTCGTCCGCCAACACTACCTCGACTTCCTCTCACGCGAACCCGAAGCGGGCGAGCCTTGGACGGGCGTCCTGGCCCGCTGCCCGGACGAATTCAACACCGACGCGAACAGCGCCTCGGCCGGCTGCGACCGGCTGACGGTCTCGGCCGCGTTCTTCGGCTCGCCGGAGTTTCAACTCAAGGGCGGCTACGTCTTCCGCTTCTACAAGGTGACGTTCGGTTCGGCCGCCGACCCGAACTACGTGCCGGCTTACGCCGAGATCGTCGCGGACATGCGCGCCGTGACGGGGCAGACCGCCGCCGAGGTCTACGCGAAAAAGGCCGCCTTCGCCGACGCCTTCGTCCAGCGGCCGGCGTTCCGCGCGGCCTACGACCGCTACGCGCCGTCCGAGTTCGTGGACGTGTTGCTGAGCCATTACAACTTGCAGTCCGTCACCACGCCCGATCCCGCCCAGCCCGACGGCGCGATCAAGGTGACGCTCACGCGCGCCGAACTCAGCGCCCGGCTCGCCAACGCGAGCATGACGCGGGCGCAGGTCGTGCGGGCCGTCGCCGACTCGGACGAGGTGGCGCGCGCGGAGTTCAACGCCGCGTTCGTGGCGATGCAGTATTACGGCTATCTAAGGCGCACGCCCGAACCGGCCGGCTACCAGTCGTGGCTGGCCGCGCTACAGCGCGGCGAGAACTTCCGCACGATGGTCAACGGGTTTATGAACTCGACCGAGTACAAGCTCCGCTTCGGCCGGCCGTGAGCGCCTAGCGCGTATTCTCCGCGAGCATGTTGCAGAAGAGCACGCCCTGTTCGATGGCGTCGTCGAGGGCTTTGTGTGTGTGGGGCAGGTCGGGGTCGAACCAGCGGCGTGGCATGTTGGCCTTGACCGTGTCGGCGAAGTCGAGTTTGAGCAGCGCCATGGCGTAGGACTTGATGTCGAGGCCGACGAAGGAGAAGGGGCTTTCGCCGGCGAAGCGGTGCAGATACCACTGGACGAACATGTAGTCGAAGACGACCGGGTAGGCGACGAAGACGGGGCGGCCCGGCAGCGCTTTGAGCCAGGCGGCGTAAGCAGGCATGACCTGTTCGGGCGCTTGCAAGTCTTCGCGGCAGGCGGCCCAGGCGGCGGGCTGCGTCGCCCACCAGCGCATGGTCTCTGGGTCGCCCGCCGCGCCGGGCAGCGTCGTCAGGTTGGCCGAGAAGGTGGCGAGCAGCGTCTTGTCGGCCAGGTAGGCGGCCGAGGCGAGGCTCAACATCGAGTGCAACCCAGGCACGGGGCCGTCCGTCTCCACGTCCGTGCTGACGAAGATTTCGATCATGGGCGGCGGGGCTTTGCGGCCCTTTGCGTTCCTCTTCGCGTCCTTTGCGGTTAAAGGTTTTAAGACTTAACCGCAAAGGACGCAGAGCGGGCCGCGAAGGACGCGGAGGGGGCTTAAGCGTCGGGCGTGGCCTTTTTGGCGCGCGCGGTGGCCGGCTTCTTGGTCGTCGCCTTCGGCTCTTTGCTGGCGGTCGAGCGCGTGCGCTTGGTGGCGGCCTTCGGCTCGGCGTCGGGCGCGGGCGCGATTAGGTCGGAGACGGCGTCCGCGGCGTCGTTGAGCAGTTCGGCCGCGCCGGCCGCCAGGTCGGCGGGCAACTCGCGCACGGGTTCGGGGATGATGGTGCGCGCGGCCTGCTCGGCGGCCGAGGCCACGGCCGAGAACGCCGCCTGCGCCGCCTCGATGGGGCGCGGGTTGAGCATAGCGTCCCAGCGGTAGCGCGGCGCGGTCTGCGGCTCGGCCAGGCGCTTGAAGACAAGCTCGACGACCGCGTTCGTCACCCAGTTGTGGTAGAACTCGCCGACCGAGGCCAGCTCGGCGTCGGGCGCGGGGTTCATGAAGTCAATCGCGTAGGGGATGCCGTCCTTGATGGCGAACTCGACCGTGTTAATGTCGTAGCCGAGCGCGCGGCAGAGCGTCCGCACGTCGTTGCGGATGCGCGTGGCGAGTTCGCCCGACAAGTAGTCCGGGTCGTTGATGTACTGCTCGCCGGAGAGGTACGGCTTGCGCGGGTCGTAGGGCATGATCATGACTTCGTCCTGCCCGATGCAGTAGCAGCGCACGAACTGGTCGAAGGCGATGAACTCCTGCAAGGTCATGCAGAGCGTGCCGGTCGTGTCGTAGACGCGCCACAACTCGTCGAGCGAGTTGACGCGCGAGACGTTCTTCCAGCCGCCGCCGTCGAACGGCTTGATGATGGCGGGGAAGCCCACGTAGTCGGCGATGCCCTGCCAGTCGAGCGGGAATTCGAGGTTGCGCAAACTGTCGCTGGTGATGCCCTCCATGTAGTCCTTCTGCGGCAGCAGGACGGTCTTCGGGATGGCGACGCCGAGCTTGGTGGCGAGCGCGTAGTTGAAGAACTTGTCGTCGGCCGACCACCAGAACGGGTTGTTGATGACGTAAGTGCCTTCGAGCGCCGCGCGCTTGAGGAAGGCGCGGTAGAAGGGGACTTCGTGTGAGATGCGATCCACGATGATGTCGTAGCGCCGCTCCTCGTCGAGCCGGACGCCGCCGATCTTTAAGAACTCGGCCTCGACCTGACCCGCCCCGCGCTCGTTAATCCGCTCGATCAACGCCAGCGGAAAAGTCTTCTCCCGCCCGACCAGAATGCCAACTCTCTTCACAGCTTTAAACTTCCTTTCCGAAACTATCGCAGCAGCTAGCGGCTTTCGGCGGTCGGCTTAAAACACAAAGCTGACTGCTGATAGCTGGCGGCTGACTGCTTCGTGAAAACGGAGCAATCTACCTGTGCCGGGCGCGGTTGTCAATGCGCGGCGGGCATCCGGGGCGGGGCGGGCGGGCATCAATAGAAGCGCGGCCGGTGCTGCCGAGATGCGCGGCGCGGGCGCGCCCGCGGCCGCCGGGCGTTGTGCTACAATCCCCGGCAGTCCGAAGTGAGACGCGCCCGCCCCCCTCCCGTGCGGCGGCCGCCCAGAGCCAAAGATTAGTTTTCAAGGAGACCGATTCGTGATCCGACGCGTTAACGCCCTTGGGCCCCTGGCGGCGCTCGCCCTCGCCGCCGGCCTCGCCCCCGCCCTCCGCGCCCAGACCAACCCCGCGACGCCGGCCCAGCCGACGACCGCGCCCGGCAAGACGCTCGGCCGCGTGGACAGCGCCGACATCCCCAAGGAGGAGAAGAAGACCCCGCCCAAACTCGACAAGACCAACTTCACGCCGAGCGGCGAGCAGGTGGCCGAACTAGTCCTCTACTCGACCGGCATCTCGCGCAACGTGCTCAAACAGGTGCGGCACAACGGCGTCGAGCGCGGGCAGATGACGCGCGCCACCGCCGACGGGCGCACGGAGGAAGTCACCTACGAGCGCCGCTTCGTCTACGGCGAGACGGCCGACAAAGACAAGTACCGGCTCGATCAGAAGACGGCGCAGAGCGAGTTCGCGCTCGTCTACAACGCCGGCCAGGTCTGGGGCGTCATCAACGGCACGGCCTTCGCGCCGCGCCAGGAGGCGTCGTCGGAATTCATCTCGCAGGCGCGTCACAGCGTGGACGCACTGATCCGCTACAAGGAGAACGGCGCGACCGTCACCTACGTCACCAAGGACAAGCAGAAGGGCCTCGACCTCTGGATCGTTGACCTGACGGACAAGGAGCAGAACAAGACGCGCTACTACGTCAGCGCGCGCACCGGCAACGTGCTCTGGCTCGAATACGAGGAGACGCCGCCCGGCGCGGCCGCGCCCGTCAAGTACCGGCGCACCTTCCACGACTACCGCCGCGCGCAAGGCGTCAACGTGCCCCACCGCACCGTGCTCTACCAGGACGACCGGCAGAAGGAGGAGACGCGCATCCTCACCATCACCTTCGGCGTCCGCATGGACGACTCCTACTTCCAGAACCCGCAGACGGCCGTCAACGGCAACCAATTCTAAAGCGGGCGCAAGACGAATAAAGCGGGCGGGGCCGTCGCGGCCCCGCCCGCTTTTTAAGTTATCTCTAGCTGACGATCAGTTCAACACAGAGTACACAGAGTTAGCCCAGAGGGCACAGAGAGTTCTTACTGTGTACTCTGTGCTCCCTCTGTGTACTCTGTGTGAACCCGGCCTTACGCTGCTTGCCACCACCAGACGCCCGCCGCGCAAACTCACCGCAGCAAATCTTGAAAGCGCGGCTCGGCGCGCAGGGCGGCCCAGGTCGGGTCGGCGGCGAACCAGGCGCGCTGCTCGTTGCCGAGGGCGAGGGCGCGTTGGAGCCACGTGAGCGCCGTGTCGGTCTCGCCGGCCAGTGCGTAGGCCGAGGCCGTCCAGTAGGCGGCGTCCGGGTCGGCGTCGGCGTTGGCGCGCGCCGCCTCGGTCAGTTCGCCGAGCGCGTCGGCGTGCGCGCCCTGCGCGGCGCGGCACATGGCGAGGATCGGGCGTGCGCCGTGCAGATCGGGGTGCGCGGCGAGCAGTTCGCGCGCGAGCGTCTCGGCTTCGGCGGGCGCGTGGTTGTAGAGGAGCGCGAGCGCGCCGGCCGTCTTGACGAGCGGGCTGTCGGGCGCGGACTCGCGGGCGCGCGCCAGCACGTCTTGGGCCGCCTCCGTCTGCTGCTGCGCGAGCAGGATGAGCGCGCGGTGGTAGCTGGCGACGACGTGCGCCGCCGGGTCGAGCCGCACGAGCCGCTCAAGGCTGCGCAGCGCGCGCTCGTACTGGCCGTCGAGCCGGTGCAGGACGGCCGAGACGAAGTGGACGACCGCCTCGTGCGGCTGCTCGCGGCGGAAGCGCGCCACCTCCTCGCGCGCCATGTGCTTCTCGCCGCGCCACATGTAGACGAAGACGAGCAGCATCCGCGCCTCGGCCAGTTGCGGGTCGAGCGCGAGCGCCTGGTTGAAGGCCGCCTCGCCGCGCTCGAAGTCCGCGCCGCCGCCGTAGCCCTTCAAGACGCGGTTGACGTAGCACGCGCCCAAGCCGTCGTGCGCGAGCGCGAAGGACGGGTCGAGTTCGACGGCGCGGGCGAAGTGCGCGATGGCGGCGTCGCAGTCGGCGGGCGCGAGCGTGCGGAAGATGAAGCGCGCGAAGAGGTCGCGCCCGCGCAAGTATTCCTCGTAGGCTTCGGCGCTGGCGGTCGCGGGCTGGGCGAGTTCGGCCTGCTCGTCGGGGCTGAGTTCGAGGCGCAGCCCGTCCACGATGCGCTGGGCGATGGTGTCTTGCAGGGCGATGATGTCGGCGGCGGCGGCGTCTATGCGGTCGCTCCAGAGCATGTCGCCGGTCGTCACGTCGAGCAGTTGGGCGGTCACGCGCAGGCGTTCGCCGCCGCGCAGGAAAGAGGCCGCGAGCACCGCGTCCACGCCCAGCTCGCGCCCGGCCTCGCGCGGGTCGTGCTCGCCCCCTTGGAAGCGCGCGATGACGGAGCTGGGGCGCACGGCGACCGAGCGCACGCGGGCCAACTCGGTGATGACCGCGTCGGCGAGCGCGAACTCGTAGAAGCTGACCGCAGGGTCGCCCGACAGGTTGCGGAACGGGAGGATGGCGACGCTCTTCTTCTGCTCCGCGCTCGGGGCGGGGCTGGGCGTCAGGTGCAGGTCTTGCTGTGAGGTGTGCGTGCGCGCGAAGGGCGTGGAGGTGTGCGGCTCTGTGCTGCCGCCGCCGGTGAAGCCGCGGCGCAGCCAGCGGACGGCGCGGGCGACGGGGTTCGCGCCTGAGAGGTGGCGCGGCGCGGCCGGGACAACGGCGTCGCCGGGCAGAGGCGCGGCCGCGCCCGTCGCCTCCTGCATGACGGCGCGCAGGTCTTCGCGCATCTCGGCGATCCGCTGGTAGCGGTCGCGCGGCTCTTTGGCGAGCGCGCGGTCGAGTATCTCTTGCAGGCGCGGCGGCGCGGGTTCGGGGCGCGCGAGCGCGAGCGGCTTCGGCTGCGCGTGCAGGACGGCGTGGCGCACGTCCACCATCGTCTTGCCCTGGAAGGGCCAGATGCCGGCGAGCATCTCGTAGAGCAGGACGCCGGTGGAAAATATATCGGCGCGGTGATCCACGCGCTGGCCTTGCGCCTGTTCGGGCGCGGCGTAGGTGGCCGTGCCGTAGGGGACGCCGATCTCGGTCAGCTCTGTGCGGTGTACGTTCTGACTCTGCGCCGTCTGATCGTCGAGCAGCTTGGCGAGACCGAAGTCGAGGACTTTGACCTGCCCGCTGTCCGTGACCATGACGTTGCCGGCCTTGATGTCGCGGTGGATGATGCCGCGGGCGTGGGCGGCGGCGAGCGCGTCCGTGACTTGCAGGGCGATGGAGAGGGCGCTGCGCAGTTCAAGGGGCCGCCCGTTGACGAGTTGGCGGACGTTGCGGCCGGGCACGTACTGCATGGCGATGAAGTGCAGTCCGTCCGCCTCGTTGAGATCGTAGATGGTGCAGATGTTCGGGTGGTCGAGGGCGGAGGCGAGCATGGCCTCGCGCTCGAAGCGGCGCAGGTTGACTTCCTTGGCGGTCAACTCCGGCGGGAGCACCTTGATGACGACGGTGCGGCCGAGCTTCGTGTTCACGGCCTTATAGACCGCGCCCTGCCCGCCCTCGCCGAGCTTGGCGGTGATGCGGTAGTTGAGCAGTTGTTGACCGACCAGCGTGCTCATGGCGTCCCGGCGCGCCCTAAGATACGCCTTTGCCCGCGGCTTGGCTAGAGAGGGGCGGCGAATTTAACGCGGCGGCCCCGCGCCGCGGGCGTGCCGGCGCGCGAAGTTGTGGACGAGTTTGAACTTCTGTGTTAGTATCCCCGCCGCTCCGATCTTCTTGAAAGCCATTTTCGATAGCCGTCCCGCGGTTTACGTCCTGAGAAGCCCGTGCGGTCAAGTCTCGCGACCGCGAACCCCGGCTTTAGGTCTCTGATATTTAGCTTTCGCAAGCTCTTCAGAGCGCCGGCCCCTCCGCGCTTACACGCCATCGGGGCGGGCCCCGCGCTCGTTGCCGTACCACCTTCGCGCCCGCCGCCGGCAGTGACGGCCGAAGCGCACACCGGTATCAATAACCCAGCAAGGAGCCGAGATATGAGCGCCGCGACCCCCGCCCAGTCCAACATCGAAAACCTCTGCGTTAATACCATCCGCACGCTGGCGATGGACGCCGTGCAGGCGGCCAACTCCGGGCATCCGGGCACACCCATGGCCATGGCCCCGGTCGCCTACCTGCTCTGGAACGAAATCCTGCGCTTCGACCCCGAAGACCCGATCTGGCCCAACCGCGACCGCTTCGTCCTCTCCATGGGGCACGCCTCGATGCTCTTGTACTCGATGCTGCACCTGACGGGCGTCAAGGCGGTCAACGCGCAGTACGAGATACCCGGCCACCCGTCGGTCACGCTCGACGACATCAAATCCTTCCGCCAACTCGACAGCCGCTGCCCCGGTCACCCCGAATACCGCTGGACATCCGGCATCGAGACGACGACGGGGCCGCTCGGGCAGGGCATCGCCACGAGCGTCGGCATGGCGATAGCCTCGAAGTGGCAGGCCGCCTACTTCAACAAGCCGGGGCACACGCTCTTCGACTACAACGTCTACGCGCTCTGCGGCGACGGCTGCATGATGGAGGGCATCTCGCACGAGGCCGCCAGCTTGGCCGGCCACCTCAAGCTCGACAACCTCTGCTGGATTTACGACAACAACAAGATCACGATTGAGGGCAACACCGCCTGGGCGTTCTCGGAGGACGTGGCGACGCGCTTCATCAGCTACGGCTGGAACGTGACGCGCGTCGGCGACGCCAACGACCTGGACATGCTGCGCCGCGCCTTCCAACTCGCGCGTAAAGAGAAGGAGCGCCCGACGCTCATCATCGTGGACTCGCACATCGCCTGGGGCGCGCCCAACAAGCAGGACACGCACGCCGCCCACGGCGAGCCGCTCGGCGAGGAAGAGATCAAACTGACGAAGCGCGTCTACGGCTGGCCCGAGGACGAGAAGTTCTACGTGCCCGACGGCGTCTACGACTACTTCAAACAGGGCATCGGCGCGCGCGGCAAGCAGGGCCGCGACGACTGGTTCGCCAAACTCGACGCGTACAAGGCGGAGTTTCCCGAACTGGCCGACCAGTTGACCAGGATGCAGAAGCGCGAGTTGCCCGACGGCTGGGACAAAGACGTGCCCGTCTTCCCGACCGACGCGAAGGGCCTGGCCGGGCGCGACGCTTCGGCCAAAGTCTTAAACGCCCTCGCCAAGAACGTGCCCTGGCTCATCGGCGGCTCGGCCGACCTCGCCCCTTCGACCAAGACGCGTTTGACGTTCGACGGCGCGGGCGACTTCACGGCCGAGAACCGCTTGGGGCGCAACTTCCACTTCGGCATCCGCGAGCACGAGATGACGGCCATCCTGAACGGTCTCGCGCTCTCGAAGATCAGGGCCTACGGTTCGGGCTTCATGATCTTCTCCGACTACGCGCGCGCCGGCATCCGCCTCGGCGCGATCATGGAAATCCCGACCATCCACATCTTCACGCACGACTCCATCGGCGTGGGCGAGGACGGGCCGACGCACCAGCCCATCGAGCAACTGGCCTCGATGCGCGCCATCCCCGGTCTCATCGTCCTGCGCCCCGGCGACCCCAACGAGGTCGCCGAAGCGTGGCGCGTGATCATGAAGCTCAAACACGAGCCGGCCGTGCTCGTCCTGAGCCGGCAGGCGATGCCGACGCTCGACCGCGAGAAGTACGCGAAGGCCGAAGGCGTCCAGCGCGGCGGCTACGTGCTCGCCGATTCGACCGACGGCGGCCAGCCCGATGTCATCCTGATCGGCACGGGCACGGAAGTCGGGCTGGCCGTCGAGGCCTACGAGCAACTCGTCGCGGACGGGGTGAAGGCGCGCGTCGTCAGCCTGCCGTCGTGGGAGTTGTTCGAGCACCAGGACGAAGCCTACAAGGAGTCCGTCCTGCCCGCGGCCGTCAAGGCGCGCGTCGCGGTGGAGCAGGCCGGCACGTTCGGCTGGCGGCGCTACGTCAACTCGAACGACGCCATCATCGCCATGAAGACCTTCGGCGCGTCCGCCCCGCTCAAGGAGTTGACCAAGAAGTTCGGCTTCACGGTCGAGAACGTCGTGGCGACCGCCAAGCGCGAGATCGAAAAGTTCAAAAGCTAGTAGGCAGTGGTCAGTGGTCGGTGGCCGGTGGTCAGTTAAAACAGAAGCTGACTTTACTGACCACCGGCCACCGGCCACTGACCACTGCTCAAAGGAGTGATGATGAGTAACCCCTTAGTTGAAATCATGAAGTTGGGCCAGTCCATCTGGTACGACAACATCCGCCGCGCGATGCTGACGAGCGGCGACCTGCAAAAGAAGATCGAAGAGGACGACCTGCGCGGCGTCACCTCGAACCCGACCATCATCGAGAAGGCCATCACCGGCTCGACCGACTACGACGAGCAGATGCGCCAGCTCGTCCAGTCGGGCATGAGCGTGATGGACATCTACGAGGCGCTGGTCATCGACGACATCGGCAACGCCGCCGACATCCTCAAGCCGGTCTACGACAAGACCGACGGCATTGACGGCTACATCAGCCTCGAAGTAGACCCGCGCCTCGCCTTCAAGACCGAGGAGACCATCGAGCAGGCCGACCGGCTGTTCAACCGGCTCGGCCGCAAGAACGTGATGATCAAAATCCCTGCCTCGCAGGAGGGCTTGCCGGCCATCACCGAGTCGATCTACCGCGGCATCAACGTCAACGTGACGATGATCTTCTCCCTGGAGAACTACGTGCAGGTCGCGGAGGCGTTCATCGCGGGGTTGGAGCGGCGCGCCGCCGAGGGCAAGCCGGTCGATCACATCGCGTCGGTCGCCTCGTTCTTCGTCTCGCGCGTGGACACGGCGATTGACAAAGACCTCGAATACAAGGCGCGCCACGCCGAAAGTCCCGAAGAGAAGGCGCGGCTCGAAGCGATGCTAGGCAAGGCGGCCATCGCCAACGCCAAGATCGCCTACGCCAAGTTCAAGGAAATCTTCCACGGCCCGCGCTTCGCCGACCTGAAAGCCAAGGGCGCGCAGGTGCAGCGCTGCCTCTGGGCTTCGACCGGCACGAAGAACCCGAACTACTCCGACGTGCTCTACGTGGACACCTTGATCGGGCCCGAAACGGTCAACACCGTCCCGCCCGCCACCTACACGGCCATCCGCGATCACGGCACGCCGGGGCTGACGCTCGACGGCGGCGTCGAGGAGTGTAACAAGCTGTTCGACGATCTGCGGGGCGTCGGCATTGACATTGACGCCGTCACGCGCAAGCTTCAGGAAGACGGCTTGGCCTCCTTCGTCACCTCGTTCGACACGCTCGTCGAGTCCATCGAGTCGAAGCGCGACGCGCTGCTCTCAGGGATAAACGAAAGGTTGACCGCCAGCTTGGGAAAGTATAGCGACGCCGTGTCCGCCGCCATCAAGGAGGCGGACAAGGGCGACGTGATGCGGCGCATCTGGCGCAAGGACGCCAAGCTCTGGAAGGAGGACGAGGCGCACCAGAAGATCATCAAGAACGCCCTGGGCTGGCTGACCGTGCCCGACCAGATGATCGGCACGGAGGACGACCTGGTCGAGTTCGCCGACCGCATCCGCAACGTGCGCGAGTTCAAGCACGTCATGGTCTGCGGCATGGGCGGCTCAAGCCTCTGCCCCGAAGTGCTGCGCCAGACCTTCGGCAAGCAGGAGGGCTACCCCGAACTGTTGGTGCTCGACTCGACCGACCCGGACGCCTTCTCCGGCATCGCCGACCAGATCGACATCACGCACTGCATGTTCATCATCTCCTCGAAGTCGGGCACGACGACCGAGCCGGCCGTCTTCTACAAGTACTGGTACGATCAGGTCTCGAAGAAGAAAGAGAACCCCGGCGAGTGCTTCATCGCGATCACCGATCCGGGCACGAAGATGGAGGCCGACGCGACGCGCGACAAGTTCAAGCGCGTCTTCCTGAACCCGGCCGACATCGGCGGGCGCTACTCGGCGCTCTCCTACTTCGGCCTCGTCCCCGCCGCCCTGATGGGCGTGGACATACGCAAGCTCTTAGACCGCGCCGAGCGCATCGTCCACGCCTGCTCGCAGGTCGTGCCCGCGGCCGACAACCCCGGCGCAAAACTCGGCGCGATCTTGGGCGAGTGCGCCAAGGCGGGCCGCGACAAGTGCACGATCATCTGCGATCCCAAGATCGGCTCGTTCGGTCTCTGGGTCGAGCAACTCTTGGCCGAGTCCACCGGCAAGGACGGCAAGGGCATCGTGCCTATCGCGGGCGAGCCGCTGGGCAGCCCCTCGGCCTACGGCGACGACCGCCTGTTCGTCTCCGTCGCCGTCGGCAAGCTCGACAGCGAGACCGAGGCCAAGCTCAAGGCGCTCGAAGCGGCCGGGCATCCGGTCGTCTACCGCACGCTGACCGACATCTACGACCTCGGCGAAGAGTTCTTCCTGTGGGAGATCGCGACCGCCTTCGCCGGCTGGCGGCTCGGCATCAACCCGTTCGACCAGCCGAACGTGCAGGAGTCGAAGGACGCGACGAAAGAACTGCTCGAAACTTACGCCCGCGACAACAAGCTGCCCGAACAGTCCGTGCTCGCGCAGGAGGGCGGGCTGACCGTCTACGCCGACGACCAGACGCGCGCGGCCCTGGGCGCGGGCACGGTCGCCGAGGCGATCAAGGCGCACCTGGCGCGCGTCAAGCCGGGCGACTACGTGGCGCTGCTGAACTACATCGAGGAGACGCCCGCGCACGAGGAAGTCATCCAGGCCATCCGCACGCACCTGCGCGACGCGACCAAGTGCGCGACCACGACCGGCTACGGCCCGCGCTTCCTGCACTCCACGGGCCAACTGCACAAGGGCGGCTCGGACGCGGGCGTCTTCCTGCAACTGACCGCGCCCGACACGCGCGACGTGCCGATCCCCGGCGAGCCGTACAGCTTCAGCACCTTGAAGCAGGCGCAGGCTTTGGGCGACTTCCGCTCGCTCTCGTCGCGCGGCCGCCGCGCCATCCGCGTGGACTTAGGCACGGACGTGCTCGCGGGGCTGCGCCGCCTGCGCGAGTTGATCGGCGAGGCCGCCCCCGTCGCCGGGGCGACAGCGAAATAAGACAGATGCTAGAGGTCAGAGGTCAGATGTTAGGCAAGACATCACTGACATCTAGCATCTAGCATCTGACATCTTTCCCAAGTTGAGGATAAGACCATGGCTACAGCAGAACAAGAAGTGACCCCTGGGAGCGCGAAGATCGGCATGATCGGCCTCGCCGTCATGGGCGAGAACCTGGCGATGAACATCGAGCGCAACGGCTACCCCATCGCCGTCTACAACCGCAGCCCCGAGAAGGTGGACGACTTCGTCGCCCGCGCCGAGGGCAAGAAGGTCATCGGCACGAAGTCGCCCGCCGACTTCGTCAAGGCCCTGGAGCGCCCGCGCAAGGCCATCCTGCTCGTCAAGGCGGGCGAGGCCGTGGACAAGACCGTCGAGTCCATCATGCCGTACCTCGAAGAAGGCGACATCATCATTGACGGCGGCAACTCCTACTTCATAGACACCGAGCGGCGCGAGAAGGAGTTGAAGGCCAAAGGCATCAACTTCATCGGCTCCGGCGTCTCCGGCGGCGAGAAGGGCGCGCTCTGGGGGCCGTCGCTCATGCCCGGCGGCGACCGCCAGGCCTACGAGCAGATTCGCCCGATCTGGGAGGCCATCGCCGCCAACGTGGGCGACGGCCCGTGCGTCACTTACATCGGGCCGGGCGGCGCGGGCCACTTCGTCAAGATGGTGCACAACGGCATCGAGTACGGCGACATGCAACTCATCGCCGAGGCCTACGACATGATGCGCGGCATCCTCGGCATGACGGCCGACGAGATGGCCGACGTGTTCGACGAGTGGAACCGCAGCGATCTGGAATCGTTCCTCGTCGAGATCACGGCCAAAATCCTGCGCGTCAAAGACCCGGAGACCGGCAAGCCTTTGGTCGATCTCGTGCTCGACAAGGCCGGGCAGAAGGGCACGGGCAAGTGGACGAGTGACATCGCGCTCGACCTCGGCGTCGTCACGCCGACGATTGACGCGGCCGTGGACACGCGCAACCTGTCGGGGCTGAAGGACGAGCGCGTCGCCGCCGGCAAGGAGATCAAGGGGCCGGAGCGCGGGCAGTACACGGGCGACCGCCAGGAGATGGTGCAGGCCATCCACGACGCGCTCTACGCGTCGAAGATTTGCTCCTACGCGCAGGGCATGAACCTGATCCGCGCCGGCTCGGAGAAGTGGAACTGGAACATTGATCTCGGCGAGTGCTCGCGCATCTGGAAGGGCGGCTGCATCATCCGCGCGCAGTTCCTCGACAAGATCAAGCAGGCGTACCAGCGCCGCGCCGACCTGCCGAACCTGTTGGTCGATCCCGACTTCAAGGCGTGGGTCGAGCAGGCGCAGCCGAACTGGCGCAAGGCCGTCGCCGCCGCCATCACGACGGGCGTGCCCGTGCCGGGCATGTCCGCCTCCATCGGCTACTTCGACACGTACCGCACCGCCGACCTGCCGCTCAATCTGACGCAGGCGCAGCGCGACTTCTTCGGCTCGCACACCTACGCGCGCACGGACAAGCCCGACGCCGGGATGATCCACACCGAGTGGGAAGAGCTGTTAGAAGGGCAGGGCGGTAAGTAACTAACGACATCGGCCGCGGCGCGCGTGGACTTGAGAGACGCGCGCCGCGGCCCGCGGGTTCCCCGCGCCGCGCGGAAGCGTGCTGGTCATCAATGAAACAGTCTGAAACATTTGATCGGCTTCAGCAGTCCGCGCGGCGCGGGGCTTCACACGCGCCACCGGCCTCATAACGTTCAGCATAACGTTCAGCCATTCTCTCTGCGAGGGACACGCGATGTCAGCAGCAACCGTACTGGACAACCCTTTACGCGAGGGCCTGCGCCTGGAGCGCACCGCCGAGCCGTGTACCGTCATCATCTTCGGCGCGACCGGCGACCTGACCAAGCGCAAGCTCGTGCCCGCCCTCTACCGGCTCGTGCAGGAGCGGCTCGTGCCCGGCGAGTTCGCCATCGTCGGCGCGGCCCGCACCGAGATGAGCCACGACGACTTCCGCGCCAAGATGAAGGAGGCCGTCCAGCAGTTCTCCGAGGCCAAGCGCGTGGACGAGGACGTGTGGTCGTCCTTCGCGCAAGGGCTGTACTACTCGCCCGTCAACATAGACAGCCCCGACGACTACAAGCGCCTGAGCGACCTGCTCGACCAGATCGACCGCGACCGCAGCACGCAGGGCAACCGCGTCTTCTACCTCTCGACCGCGCCGTCGCTCTACGCCGAGGCCGTCAAGCAACTGGGCCAGGCCGGTCTCGTCAACCAGGAGCACGGCTGGCGGCGCGTCATCATCGAGAAGCCGTTCGGCACTGATTTGGCGAGCGCGCGCCAGCTCAACCACGACATCCACCAGCACCTCGAAGAGTCGCAGATTTACCGCATTGACCACTACCTCGGCAAAGAGACGGTGCAGAACCTGCTCGTTTTCCGCTTCGCCAACGGCATCTACGAGCCGCTCTGGAACCGCCAGTACATAGACCACGTCCAGATCACGAACGCCGAGACGGTGGGCGTCGAGGGGCGCGGCGGCTACTACGACAAGGCGGGCGTGATGCGCGACATGATCCAGAATCACGTCTTCCAGGTGCTCTCGCTCGTGGCGATGGAGCCGCCCGCGAGTCTCGGCGCGGAAGCGGTGCGCGACGAGAAGATCAAGGCCATGATGTCGGCCCGCCCCTTCACGCCGGAGCGCGTGCGCACCGACTGCATCCGCGGGCAGTACGGCCCCGGCTCGATCAACGGCAAGCCCGTGCCCGGCTACCGCGAGGAGGACGGCGTGCCGCCCGACTCGACGACCGAGACCTTCGCCCTGGTCACGATGTACTTCGACAACTGGCGCTGGTCGGGCGTGCCCTTCTACATCCGTTCGGGCAAGCGTTTGACGAAGCGCGTCACGGAGATCGCGATCCAGTTCAAGGAAGCGCCGCACCAGTTGTTCGGGCGCGAGATGATGGAGCAGGTCGCGCCCAACCAGTTGATCATCCGCGTCCAGCCGGACGAGGGCATCTCGCTGCGGTTCGGCGCGAAAGTGCCGGGGCAGGTCACGCGCATCCGCGACGTGAACATGGACTTCCGCTACGGCTCCGCCTTCGGCGTGCAACTGGCCGAGGCCTACGAGCGCCTCCTGCTCGACTGCATCCTCGGCGACCCGACGCTCTACGCCCGCACCGACATGACCGAGCGCGGCTGGGAGATCGTCATGCCCGTCCTCGAAGAGTGGGCGAACACCAAAGCGGAGGCGACGTTCCCGAACTACGAGGCCGGCAGTTGGGGCCCGCAGGAGACGCACGACCTGCTGGCGAAGTACGGCCGCCGCTGGCGGCGGCCTTAGAAGCGGCCCACGGCCCTGCGGGCGCGGCAGACGAACAACGGGAGCACCATGAAAGCAGAGACACAAGGGCGCAGCAGCGCCATCTCGGTCGCCGGCATTGATGTCGTGCGTCTGGAGAAAGAGTTGGCGGCGATGTGGCAGCCGCCCAAAGGCGAGGACGGCAAGCCGGCGGCCTCCGAGGCCGGCGTGACGCGCGTGTGCGTCCTGAACCTGATCGTCTACGCCACGCACCGAGAGGAGCGCGCGCAGATCGATCAACTGCTGGATCAGGTGATGGAGCAAGTGCCGTCGCGCGCCGTCATCCTGATCGCCGACCGCGAGGCCGAGACCGCCAAGCTCGAAGCCTACGTCTCGACGCGCTGCCAGGTGGGCGCGCGCGGCGGCAAGCAGGTCTGCGGCGAGCAGATCACGATTGAGGCGGCGGGCGGCGTGATCGAGACCGTCTCGACCGCCATCGAGCCGCTCCTGATGCCGGACGTGCCCGTCTTCCTCTGGTGGAAAGACATCCCCGACGGCGACGACAAGCTGTTCCGGCGGCTCGTCCGCGTCGCGGATCGCGTCGTCATTGATTCGCTCGCCTTCGACAAGCCGCACGAGGACTTCCAACAGCTCGACCACCTGATCCGCACCAACGAGCACCTGCTCGTCAGCGACATCAACTGGGGCCGGCTCACCTCCTGGCGCACGCTGCTCGCCAGCTTCTGGGACGTGCCCGACTACCGCCCGGCGCTCGACGATCTGGCGACGGTCGTCGTCGAGTACGATCCGCCCGACGCCGCGCACGAAGAGATCGCGCCGCAGGCGTTGCTCATCGCCGGCTGGCTCGCGGGGCGGCTCGGCTGGCAGTTCACGAAGGACGCGCCCGCGGCCGAGGGCGCGACCCGCCGGCTGCCGATGCTGACGAAGGAGGGGCGGCACTTCACGCTCGAATTCCGCGGCGCGCCCGACCGCGCCGGGCACGACGGGCTGCTCGCCTCCGTCACGTTCACCTCGGCCGCGCAGGACGCCTCGTTCCACGTCGCCGTCAACGAGGCCGGCACGAAGCTCGACACCGAGGCGCGCGTCGGCGAGAGCCGCCACATTGATCGCGTGCTCGCCTACGAGCAGAAGACCGAAGGGGAGCGCCTGAGCCGCGAGCTGGGGCTGCGCCTGCGCGACCGCGTCTACGAGGCGACCGTGGCCTCGGCCGCCGCGTTCGTCTCGGCGCTCACGAGTAGTTAGTCGAACCTGAACCTACGTCACCAAACACAGGGAACAACATGCTTCTGGCTGGAGACATCGGCGGCACGAAGACCAACGTCGCGCTCTTTCACGAAGACGCCGCGCAACTCGGCGCGCCCATCAACCCGAAGAGTTTTCCGAGCAAGCAGTACGACTCGCTCGACGCGATCCTCAAGGAGTACGTCTCGGCCAACCCGGCCGAGTTGCGCCACGCCTGCTTCGGCATCGCGGGGCCCGTGGTCGGCAACCGCGTCAAGACGCCGAACCTGGCGTGGCAGGTGGACGGCGAGTCGGTCGCGCAGACCATCGGCGTCGCGCGCGTCGATCTGATCAACGATCTCGAAGCCACCGCCTACGGCATCGAGGGCTTGACGGAGGCGCAACTCCACACGCTCAACGCGGGCGAGGCGCGCGCCGGCCACCGCGCGCTCATCGCCGCCGGCACGGGGTTGGGCATGGCCGGCCTCTTCTGGGACGGGCAGCACCACCGCCCCATCGCCTCCGAAGGCGGGCACGCCGACTTCGCCGCGCGCAACGACGAGGAGGTGGCGCTGCTGCGCCACCTGACCGAGAAGTTCGGCGGGCACGTCTCCTACGAGCGCGCCTGTTCGGGCATGGGCCTCTTCAACATCTACAGCTTCCTGCGCGACACCGGTTACGCGGAGGAGGAGGACTGGCTGCGCGCCGAGATCGAGAGCGGCGACAAGACGGCCGCGGTCTCGAAGGCGGCGCTCGCCAACAAGTCGCCGCTGGCGGCGCACGCGCTCGATCTGTTCGTCGCCATCTACGGCGCGGCGGCCGGTAATTTGGCGCTCACCTTCAAGTCGGTCGGCGGCCTCTACATCGGCGGCGGCATCGCGCCGAAGATCATCGGCAAGTTGAAAGAGGGCAGCTTCATCAGTGCCTTCAAGGAGAAGGGGCGGCTGTCCGCCCTCGTCGGCTCGATCCCCGTCCACGTCATCCTCGACGACAAGACGGCGCTCTACGGCGCGGCGCGCTGCGCCTACAACAGCAGCAGGTGACAAACTGATGGCGACCCCGGAAGGCGCACCCAACGTCCTCGTCTTCGACGACTCCGCGGAAGTGGCCCGCGCGGGCGCGCGCCGCTTCGTCGATCTGAGCCGCGAGGCCATCTTCGCGCGCGGGCGCTTCGCCGTCGCGCTCGCGGGCGGCTCGACGCCGAAGGTGATCTACGAGTTGCTGGCCTCGGACGCCTACCGCAACGAGGTGGACTGGACGCACGTCCACGTCTTCTTCGGCGACGAGCGCTGCGTGCCGCCCGACCACAAGGACAGCAACTACCGGATGGCGACCGAGGCCCTGCTCGCGCACGTGCCGCTGCCCGCGGCGCACGTCCACCGCATGGTCGGCGAGGGCGACGCCGTCGCCAACGCGCGGCTCTACGAGGACGAGCTGCGCGAGTTCTTCGCGGGCGAGCCTTGGCCGCGCCTCGACCTGGTCATGCTCGGCATGGGCGACGACGGGCACACGGCGTCGCTCTTTCCGGGCACGCGCGCGCTCGCGGAGGAGCAGGCGTGGGTCACGTCCAACTGGGTCGAGAAGTTCAACACGTTCCGCATCACGCTGACCGCGCCGGCCATCAACCACGCGGCGCACGTCCTGTTCATCGTCACGGGCGCGGGCAAGGCCGACCGCCTGCCCGAAGTGCTGACGGGCGCGCGCGACACCGACCGCCTGCCGTCGCAGCTCATCCGGCCCGTCAACGGCACGCTCGAATGGTTCACCGACAAAGCGGCGGCGGCCAATCTCAACAAGTGAAACCATGAAACCGAAAAAAATTGCCATCGGCAGCGACCACGCCGGGTACGAGGCGAAGGAGCAGGCCAAGCGCGAGATCGAGGCCCTCGGCGTTGAGGTCGAGGACAAGGGCACGGACGGCCTCCAGAGCGTGGACTACCCGGACTTCGGCGCGGCCGTCGGGCGGGCGGTGGTGTCGGGCGAGGTCGAGCGCGGCGTCGTCATCTGCGGCTCCGGCATCGGCATCTCGATTGCCGCCAACAAGGTGCCGGGCGTGCGCGCGGCGCTCTGCTGGAACGAGGAGACGGCCCAGCTCGCGCGCCAGCACAACGACGCCAACGTCCTCTGCATCGGCGCGCGCTTCATCGAGCCGGCGTTGGCCGCGCGCATGATCCGCGTCTTCATGGAGACCGAGTTCGACGGCGGCCGCCACAGCCAGCGCGTCGAGAAGCTGACGCAGTTGGACGAGGCGCGGCCCTCGCAGACCGCTTGAGCAGGAAAGGATGTGCGAGTCGGACAAACTCACGCACAAACGGAAAGGCGCAAAGAGGCTTGGCGATCTTCTTTGCGCCTTTGCGTCTTTGCGTGAGGCTCCGGCCCGACCGCGCATGGTTGTCACGTTGGCTTAACTGATCCACTCAAGACTCTTCATGCCGACCAAAGAACAAGAACGTCTGCGCGAACCCTACTCGACCCCGATCCAGCCCTGGCGGCGCTGGGGCCCTTACGTCTCCGAGCGCGCGTGGGGCACGGTGCGCGAGGACTACAGCGCCGACGGCAACGCCTGGGACTACTTCCCGCACGACCTGGCCCGCTCGAAGGCTTACCGCTGGGGCGAGGACGGGCTGGCCGGCATCTGCGACCGCTACCAACTGCTCTGCTTCGCGCTCGCGCTCTGGAACGGGCGCGACCCCATCCTGAAAGAGCGGCTCTACGGCGTCGTCTCCAACGACGCCAACCACGGCGAGGACGCCAAGGAGTATTACTTCTACCTCGACTCCACGCCGACCCACTCCTACATGAAGTACCTCTACAAGTACCCGCAAGGAGAATACCCCTACGGGCGCTTGAACGAGGAGAACCGGCGGCGGCGCGGACATCACCAGCCCGAATACGAGTTGCTCGACACGGGCGTCTTCGACGACGACCGCTACTTCGACGTGTTCGTCGAGTACGCCAAGGCCGCGCCCGAAGACATTTTGATCCGCGTCGAAGTCTTCAACCGCGGGCCCGAAGCCGCGCCGCTCCACGTGCTGCCGCACCTCTGGTTCCGCAACACCTGGGCGTGGGGGCCGGAAGCGTGGGGGCCGCAGGCGAAGCCCGAACCCGTCATACGCGCGGGGCAGCGCGGCGACGGCTGGCTCAGCCTCGAAGCCACGGACGATCCGGTCGGGCCGCTGCCCGGTCTGCCGTTCGACTACCAACTCGGCACGCGCTACCTCTACGGGCAGGCGGACGGCGCGGAACTGCTGTTCACCGACAACGAGACGAACGCGCCGCGCGTCTGGGGCTGGGGCGCAAAGAGCCGCAAGCAGTACGTCAAGGACGCCTTCCACCGCCACGTCATCACGGGCGAGCCGGCCACGAACCCCGAACGTGTGGGCACGAAGGCCTGCTACCACTACGAGCTTGAAGTGCCGGCGGGCGGCTCAGTCGTCTTGAAGTTGCGGCTGACCGACGAGCGTCTGCAAGCACCGCTCGCCGACTTCGATCAGATCGTGGCGGCGCGGCGCGCCGAGGCCGACGAGTTCTACGAGGGCGTCCACCCGCCGCAGGCGACCGAGGACGAGCGGCGGGTGCAGCGCCAGGCCTTCGCCGGGATGCTCTGGGGCAAGCAGATTTACCTCTACGACGTGTCCGTCTGGCTCGACGGCGACAACCCCGGCTTCCCGCCGCCCGACGCGCGCCGCCGTATACGCAACTTCCGCTGGCTGCACCTCAACTCGATGCGCATCCTCTCGATGCCCGACAAGTGGGAGTACCCCTGGTTCGCGGCGTGGGACTTGGCGTTTCATTGCGTGCCGCTCGCGGTCGTCGATCCCGACTTCGCCAAGGAGCAGTTGTGGCTGCTGCTCTTCGAGCAGTTCCAACACCCGAACGGGCAGATACCGGCCTACGAGTGGGAGTTCTCCGATCTGAACCCGCCGGTGCACGCGTGGGCCGTGTGGCGCGTCTACAACATGGATCGGTTGCAGCGCGGCCAAGGCGACCGACTGTTCCTGGAAAAATGTTTCCACAAGCTGCTCATCAACTTCGCGTGGTGGGTCAACAAGGTGGACAGCGAGGGCAACAACGTCTTCGAGGGCGGCTTCCTCGGTCTCGACAACATCACGGTCGTGGATCGGAGCACGCCCTTGCCGAACGGCGCGCGCCTGGAGCAGTCCGACGCGACCGGCTGGATGGGCATGTTCTGCCTGAACCTGATGCGGATCGCGCTTGAGCTGGCGCGCGAGGACAAGGCTTACGAGGGGCTGGCGACGAAGTTCTTCCAGCACTACGTCTACGTCGGCGCGGCCATGAAGCACATGGGCAACCGCAACTACCAGTTGTGGGACGAGCAGGACAAGTTCTTCTACGACGTGCTGCGCTACGCCGACGGCTCGTTCCACAAGTTCCGCGTCCGCTCGCTCGTCGGCCTGATCCCGCTCTACGCCGTCGAGCGTTTGGAGGAGGACTGGATCGCGCCGTTCAAAGAGTTCCAGTCGAACCTGCACTGGTTTTTGAAGCACCGGCAGGACATCGTGCAGCGCGTCGTGACGACCGTGCAGCACGAGGACGGGAAGACCGTCCACGTCCTCGCCATCGTCAACGAGGAGCAGATGCGCCACCTGCTTGAGCGCATCTGGGACCCGGACGAGTTCCGCTCCGAGTACGGCCTGCGCAGCCTGTCGAAGTTCCACGAGCAGCACCCGTTCTCGTTCGGCGACGCGCGCGTCGGCTACGAGCCGGCCGAGTCCATCGTCATGCTCAAGGGCGGCAACTCGAACTGGCGCGGGCCGCTCTGGTTCCCGACGAGCTTTTTGATGATCGAGAGTTTGCGCAAGCTGGGCAAGGCCTTCGGCGCGTCGGTGGCGATTGAGAGTCCGGTGGCGGGCGAGCCGGCGGTGACGCTCGACCAGATGGCGCGCGGCTTCGCCGACCGCATGATCGCGATCTTCACGCGCAACGAGCACGGCGCGCGCCCGGCGCACGGCTGGTACGAGAAGTTCCAGCGCGACCCGCACTGGCGCGACCTCGTCCTCTTCTACGAATACTTCCACGGCGACACCGGCATGGGCCTCGGCGCGAGCCACCAGACAGGCTGGACGGGCCTCGTCGCGTCGCTGATTGACGAGTGGCGCAGGTGATTGCGGATTGCGGATTGCGGATTGCGGATTAACGGAACAGAGCGGAGGCGACGCGGGCAGTGGTCTCTTCAATCCGCAATCCGCAATCCGCAATCGGAGGTTCCCCATGCCGGCTTCATTCAACGGCGAAGAGATGACGCTCTTGAACGCGCTCGCGCAGAACTACCCGACGGCGGACGCGGCGCTGGCGGAGGCGTCGGCGCTGCACGCGGCGCTGGCGTTGCCGAAGGGCGTCGTCCACGTCGTCAGCGACGTGCACGGCGAGTACAAGAAGCTGCGCCACATCATCAACAACGCGTCGGGCAGTCTGCGCCCGCTCGTCGGCCGGCTCTTCAAAGACCGGCTGACGGAAGCGGAGCAGCAGCACCTGCTGGCCGTGCTCTACTACCCGCGCGAGTTCATGGAGTTCGAGCGCGAAGAGTTGGCGGACGCCGAGTGGCGGCGCGCTTGGGTGCGCGCGATCTTGCGCCGGCAGTTCGAGATCGTGCGGGCGCTCGCGGGCAGTTACCGCCGCAAGCGCGTCGTCGGCTTGCTGCCGCCGGAGTTCGCCGAGCTGTTCGAGGAACTGCACGACGAGCCGTTCGCCGGCCGCGCGGAGGCTTACGTCAACGCGATGCTCGACGCGCTCGCGGCGCACGACCGCGACTTGGCGGCCGTGCGCGCCGCCTCGCGCCTCGTGCGCGACCTCTCGGTCGCCGAGTTGGTCGTCGCGGGCGACCTGGGCGACCGCGGGCCGCGCGTGGACAAGGTGCTCGACTACCTGCTTGAGCAGCCGCACGTCGCCTTCACGTGGGGCAACCACGATGCATCGTGGATGGGCGCGTGCCTGGGCCAAGAGGCGCTCATCGCCACGGTCTTGCGCATCTCGCTCCGCTACCGCCGGCTCTCGCAGCTCGAAGAGGGCTACGGGCTGATCATCACGCCGCTGGAAAAGCTGGCGCGCGAAGTCTACAGCGACGACCCGGCCGAGTGCTTCAAGACGAAGGGCACGGGCTTGCGCGACGACCTGCTGATGGCCCGGATGCAGAAGGCCATCTCGATCATCCAGTTCAAGCTCGAAGGGCAGACGAGCCGCCGCCACCCCGAATGGGGTTACGAGGCGCGCAACCTGCTCCACCGGATCAACTTCGACGAGGGCACGGTCGAGATCGACGGCCAGACCTACCCGATGCTCGACACGCACCTGCCCACCGTTGACCCGGCCGATCCTTACACGCTCTCGCCCGAAGAGCGCACGTGCATGAACCGCCTGCGGCAGTCGTTCGTCGCCAGCAGCCGGCTCTGGCAGCACATGTCTTTCGTCGTGCGCCACGGCGCGATGTGGCTGCGCCGCGATCAGGCGCTCATCTTCCACGGCTGCGTCCCCGTGGACGAGCAAGGCGGCTTCCTCACGCTCGAAGTAGATGGCAAGGAGCACCGCGGGCGCGCGCTCTTCGACGCGCTCGACTCGGTGGTGCGCCGCGCCTTCCGCAAAGGCGCGCCGAGCGCGGACGCAGACGCCGACTGGCTCTGGTACTTGTGGACGGGCGCGGTCTCGCCGCTCTTCGGCAAGGATCGCATGGCCACGTTCGAGGGCTACTTCGTCGCCGACAAGGAGGCGCGCAAGGAGCACAAGAACGCTTACTTCAAGTTGATCCACGACGCGGACTTCTGCGGCCGCGTCTGCGCCGAGTTCGGGCTGCCGGAGCAGGGCTTGATCGTGAACGGGCACGTCCCCGTGAAGGTCGAGAAGGGCGAGACGCCGGTCAAGACGGGCGGCGGCGCGGTGACGATTGACGGCGCGTTCTCCGAGGCCTACGGCGACCGCGGCTACACGCTCATCCTCGCGCCCGAACGCGTCGCCTTGGCCGAGCACCACCACTTCGAGTCCATCGCCGACGCGATCACGGCCGGCGCGGACATCGTGCCCAAGGTCGAGACCGTGCGCGCATATGATAGACCGCGCCTCGTCGCCGACACCGAAGAGGGCGCGGCCATGCGCCAACGCCTCGGCGCGCTCGAACGCCTCGTCAAAGCCTACGAAGAGGGCGCGCTCCTGGAATCGTAGCTGGCAAAGGAAAGCAAAACACCCTCGCGGCTGGCGCGCAGTGGTCATACCCACGGCGGCGCGTGTCGCCACAGCGTCGGGGAGTTTTCACGTCCGGAAGAGATTGCTGAATGTTACGCAAGCCCCGGCTCATGTCGCTTAGCCTCGTCGCCCTCGGTCTCTTGCTCAGTGCCGACGCCAGGGCGGCCAATTATCAAGTCGGCCTGGCGAACGTGGACATCACCCCGAACACCTCGAAGTACCTGATGGGTTACACGATTGCCGCCGCGCCGCTGCGGCCGGCGGAGCCGGGCACTTACCAGGGCGACGCGCAATACAGCAGCGTCGGCCTGTCGATCCGCGCCGTCTACATCGCGCTGCCCGACGGCACGGAGCCAATCGTCCTGGTGAGCGTGGACACGTCGCACATCTGCCCGATGGACACCGACGCGGCGCGCGAGATAAACGGCTACACCATCCCGTTCCTGACCCGCGAGCGCATCCTCATCAGCGCGATTCATACCCACAGCTCGGTCGCCTCGTGTGATAACTCCGTCCGCGTGCTCGACCCGATCCAGTGGACGGACGCGCTGCCGTTTAGCGACTGGCGCGCGAACGTGCTGCGACCGAAGCTGCGCGAGGCCGTCCAACAGGCCTACAACAACCGGGGGGCGGCCAACCTCCGGTTCCTGCGCAACAAGGCGGACATCGGCGTGAACCGGCGCACGCAGGACACCGGGGACATGACCGATCAGCTCGGCACGACGGTCGTGCGGGCGACTGGCTACGACCACACGCTCGACGTGGTCGAGGTTTACCGCGACGACAACACGCGCAAGGGCGTGCTGTTCTTTTACGGGGCGCACCCGGTCATGCTCGGGTTCGGGCCGTTCCCCGACGGGCTGCACCACTACCACCCGGACTACCCCGGCATCGCCCGCAAGAAGATCGAGGACGCCACGGCGGCCGACGACATCGCCATCTTCTTCCAGGCCGCGGGCGGCGACGTGAACGGTATGCCGGTGAACGGGTACGCCGACATGCGGATAAAGGGGGAAGAGTTGGGCCAGCGTGTGCTCGACATGATGGCGGGGACGGCGCAGCAGCCGGCGAACGCCATCGCGCAGCCGATCCTGCCCGCAACGGGCGGCATCACCGCTTACAGCCGCCTCTGGCCCGTCAACCTTCAGACGGCGGCCGGCCCGGCCCGGCTCGGCGGCGGCCCCGGCGAGCCGCGCGGCCTCGTGTCGCAAGCGCCGGGGCCCGGCCAGTTCGCCGACCGCGACTGGTTCCGCTGGGCCGACCTCTACTGTAACGGCACGAACGGCCACGGCGGCGGCAACCCGCGCTGCGGGACCAGCCCCAAGGGCACGCCGCCCACAGCCCTCGGGGTCGAAGTCCAGACCTTCCAGATCGGCAACTGGCGCGTCGCCGGGCTGTCGCACGATCTGGTCGGCATCTGGGGCGTCGAGTTGCGGCAGCACTGTCCCGGCCAGTGGGTGAGCGTCGTCGGCTACATCAACCGGCTGGAGAACTACCTGACGACGAGTTCGATGGTGGACGAGGACGAGCAGTGTTGGAGCGGGAGCTTTAGCTGCGGCAGGTACGAAGGCTTCATGGCGCAGTTCTTACTGGGCAACCCGGCCCCTTGGGCGACCTACGCCTCCACCGGCGGGCTGTTCGATCTCGACGCCTCGATCCACAACATGCTGCGGCTGGCGCGCTCGCGCACCAACGTCGCGCTCGCCGCCAACGGCGGCGTGGCGAGTGCGTCTTCGACCACCGGCCCGGAAGAGTATCCCGGTCAGGGGCTGGATTTTTCACCGGGCGGGGTGAACGACGGTGATCGCAGGGGGGTGAACTGGGAGCACAACGGCGGCTGGCGCGACGGCACGGACGGCTTCCCCGACTGGGTGCAGGTCGAGTTCGCCGGTGAGAAGACCGTTGACGAGATCGACGTGTTCACCGTGCAGGACGCTTACGCCGCGCCGGCCGAGCCGACGCAGTCCCTGGTCTTCAACAACTGGGGCATCACGGATTACGAGGCGCAGTATTGGGACGGCGCGCAGTGGGTGACTGTGCCCGGCGGCAGCGTCTCGAACAATAACAAGGTCTGGCGGCAGTTCACGTTCACGCCGGTCACAACCACGAACGTGCGCGTCCGCATCACGGGCGCACTGAACGTCCGCAGCCGGGTCGTCGAGCTAGAAGCTTATTGATAGACAGCACTAAGCTTACGCGCCCGCAGTCCGTTTTACGCGCCCCGCCAGCCACGGGCGGGGACTCAGTCCCGGAGGGCGGGGACTCAGTCCCGGAGGGCGGGGAATGAGTCCCCGCCCTCCGGGACTGAGTCCCCGCCCTCCGGG
>DASVPY010000029.1:0-85451 GCA_036389395.1 Pyrinomonadaceae bacterium | reverse complement strand
ACGCACCAGTGCGAGTGCGTCGCGCCGCCGCGCTTTTTGCTTTGCGCCGCGCCGCTGGTAACATGAACGCCGCGCGGCAGCACCTTCATGGAGAGAGACCGGCTTGGCAGCACCGAACATCGAAACGATTGTGAGCCTGGCGAAGCGGCGCGGCTTCGTCTTCCCGTCCTCGGAAATTTACGGCGGCTTGGGCAGCGCGTGGGACTACGGCCCGCTGGGCGTCGAGTTGTCGAACAACGTCAAGCGCGCCTGGTGGCGCTGGCTCGTCTACGAGCGCGACGACATCGAAGGCATTGATTCGAGCATCATCCTCAACCGGCTCGTCTGGAAGTATTCGGGGCACGAGGACACGTTCCACGATCCGCTCGTGGACTGCCGCAAGTGCAAGCAGCGCTTCCGCGCCGACAAGCTGATCGAAGAGCGCGGCGGCGTCGAGATCACGCACGTGCCCGCCGAGCCGGCGAACGTACTTGCCGGCGTCAAGTGCCCGAACTGCGGCGCGTCGGACTGGACGGAGCCGCGGCCCTTCAACATGATGTTCCGCACGACCTTGGGCGCGGTGGCGGACGAGGCCGACCCGGCGGCGCTCGCCTACCTGCGCCCCGAAACCGCGCAGGGCATCTTCGTCAACTTCCTGAACGTGCAGACAGCGCTCCGGCGCAAAATCCCGTTCGGCGTCGCGCAGATCGGCAAGTCGTTCCGCAACGAGATCACGCCCGGCAACTTCATCCTGCGCACGCGCGAGTTCGAGCAGATGGAGATGGAGTACTTCGTCCGCCCCGACGCCGAACACTCGCAACTCGTGGACTACTGGGTCGAGCAGTACGTGAACTGGTACACGTCTCTGGGCTTGAGCCGCGCGAACCTGAGGCTGCACGAAGTGCCCGCGGACGAGTTGGCGCACTACTCGCGCCGGACGGTGGACATCATGTACCGCTACTTCCCCGAGCGCGCCGAGGACGAGCGCCAGTGGGAAGAGTTGATGGGCATCGCCTACCGCACGGACTTCGATCTGAAGTCGCACTCGAACAAGCCCGCGGACGCGGAGGGCAAGCGCCTCAACCCTGACTCGACCGCAGACCTCTCGTACTTCGACGAGGGCGCGAAGGAGCGTTTCTACCCGCACGTCGTCGAGCCGGCGGCGGGCGTCAACCGCTCCGTGCTCGCGTTCCTGATGGACGCCTACACGGAGCGGACGACCGACAAGGGCGAGACGCGCGTCGTCCTGCGGCTGCACCCGGAGCTTGCGCCGATCAAGGTGGCCGTGCTGCCGCTGGCGAAGAACAAGCCGGAGATCGTCGGCATGGCGAAGGCGATCAAGCGCTCGTTGCAGCCGGTCGTGCGCGCCGTCTACGACGACACGGGCGGCATCGGCAAGCTCTACGCGCGCCAGGACGAGATCGGCACGCCCTTCTGCGTCACGGTCGATCACCAGTCGCTCGAAGACGAGGCCGTGACCGTGCGCGACCGCGACACCTGGGCGCAGGAGCGCGTGCGTGTAGCCGACCTGCGCGCGCACCTCGAACGCCGCCTGCTCGCGCAGACGCCCACCGCCACCGCGCAAGCGCCGGCCACGGAGGCCAGTCTCGGAGGCTAGTTCAAGGTTCAAGGTTCAAGGTTCAAAGTCGTCGGCGCGTTGAACCTTGAACGTTGAACTTTGAACCTTGAACGCTAAACCCCATGGCGATACGGAAACTGAAGACGCAGCGCACCGACGCACGCCTGCTGCTCGAAGCGGACGAGCCGGTCGAGTTGCCGCCGGCCGAAGTTGAGGAGGCGGCGGTCGTCGTGCAGTTCGACAGCTACCGGCCGTTCATCCCCGAACTGTTGGAGACTTTGCGCGCGGGCACGGTCGCGGAACTCGTGCCCGTCATGCGCGACGGCTCGACCTTCGCCGTCCACACGCGCACGCGCACCTTCTGGGTCAAGCTCTGGCACGCGGGCGAGGAGCGCGCGCGCGTCGAGCGCGTACAGGTCTTGAGCTGTATGCCCTCGACGCGCGGCGTGCAAGTCCTGGTTGACGGCCCCGAAGAGTTCGCCGACGAGACGGACGAGGATGAGTATCTCGCTGAAGAGGACGAGACCGAGTAAGGCGGCGGCGTAATCAACCACAAAGACACGAAGACACGAAGTTCTTAGCTGCGCTTCGTGTCTTCGTGTCTTTGTGGTTAACCTTCCCTCGATGCCCATGCAGGCGACCCCGAAAATCATCAGGCTGGCCGAGGCCGTGCGCGCCGCGGGCGGGCGCGCCTTGCTCGTCGGCGGCTGCGTGCGCGACGCGCTGTTGGGTCAGACTACGAAGGACTGGGACGTGGAGGTCTACGGCGTCGCGCCCGCCGCGCTGCGCGCGCTGCTGGCGCGCTTCGGGCGCGTGAGCGCGGTCGGCGAGGCGTTCACCGTCTACAAGGTCGGGCACGACTTGGACGTGTCGCTGCCGCGGCGCGAGCGCAAAGCGGGACGCGGGCACCGCGGCTTCGTCATCGAGGGCGACCCGCACATGACGGTCGCGGAGGCGACGCGCCGCCGCGACTTCACCGTCAACGCGATCCTCGCCGACCCGCTCACAGGCGAGATCATAGACCCGTTCGGCGGTCGCGCCGACCTCGAACGCAGGCTGCTGCGTGCGGTCGCGCCCGACACGTTCGTCGAAGACTCCCTGCGCGTGCTGCGCGCCGCGCAGTTCGCCGCCCGCTTCGAGTTCGACATCGAGCCGGCGACGGTCGCGCTCTGCCGCACGATTGAGTTGACGGACTTGCCGGCCGAACGCGTCTGGGGCGAGTTGGAAAAAATCCTCCTGCGCGCGCGCCGCCCGTCGGTCGGCTTCGAGTGGCTCGCGCGCCTCGGCGCGACCGCGCAACTCTTCCCCGAAGTGCATGCGCTCGTCGGCGTGCCGCAAGAATACGACTGGCACCCCGAGGGGCCGGTGGACGTACACACGTGGCTCACGCTTGATCGCGCGCGCGAGTTGGTTGACGACCTGCCGCACCCGAAGCGGGTGGCGGTGATGCTGGGGGCGTTGTGTCACGACTTCGGCAAGCCGGCGACGACGGAGTTCGTGGAGGGGCGGATACGCTCGCGCGGGCACGACGAGGCGGGCGTCGCGCCAACCTTGAGCTTCCTCGACCGGCTCAAAATCTTCACGCTCGACGGCTACGACGTGCGCGCGCAGGTGGTGGAGTTGGTGCGGCTACATTTGAAGCCGGGCGAGTTCTACCTGCGGCGCGAAGAGATCGGCGAGGGCGCGTTCCGCCGGCTCGCGCGGCGCTGCGAGTTGGAGCTGCTCTACCGCGTGGCGCGCGCGGACACGCTGGGGCGCAACGCGCCCTGGGTTCCGCCCGAACGCCTGGCCGACGCCGTGCCGCAGGAGTGGTTCATCGCGCGCGCGCGCGAGCTTGAGGTCGAGCAGCACGCGCCCGCACCGCTCCTGCTGGGTCGCCACCTGATCGAGCTGGGCCTCAAGCCGTCGCCGCTCTTCGGGCGCGTCCTCGCCGCCGTCTACGAGATGCAACTCGACGGGCGCGTCCGCACGCTCGAAGAGGCGCGGGCGGCGGCGCGCGAAATCCTCGCCCAAGACGCGGCCGAAAACAGCTAACCGAGTTACAGCCGGCTCCTGCGCCGCCGTTTCACTGCGGGCGCGCGTCTGGGTTAAGATGGGGCTTAAAGCTCGCACCACATACCGCAACGAGAGTCGCAGAGAGTTGTCGCCCCGCGCCGCGCCGTTGCCAATTAACACCTTGAAGGAAGAGTAGACATGATTGATTTCGAGTTGACCGAAGACCACCTGTCCATCCGCAACACCGTCCGCGAGTTCGCCTTGAAAGA
Organism: Pyrinomonadaceae bacterium; assembly: GCA_036389395.1. Lineage (GTDB taxonomy): Bacteria > Acidobacteriota > Blastocatellia > Pyrinomonadales > Pyrinomonadaceae > QHXQ01. The sequence continues at coordinate 81,629 of DASVPY010000029.1, read as the reverse complement.
GGTCGCGCCGCACATCAGGGAGTGGGACGAGCGGCAGCACTTCGAGCGCGGCGTCCTCGACAAGATGGCGGAGTTGAACCTGCTCGGCGTCTGCCTCCCGGAAGAGTACGGCGGCGCGGGCTTCGACTACATCGCGCTCGGCCTCGTCTGCGAGGAACTCGAAGCCGTGGACACCTTCCTGCGCGTTGTCATGTCGGTGCACACGGGCCTCAACAGCCTGACGCTCTACGCGTGGGGCACGGAGGAGCAGAAGCGCAAGTACCTCGTGCCGCAGGCGACGGGCGCGAAGATCGCGACCTACGGGCTGACCGAGCCGGGCGCGGGGTCGGACGTGGTCGGCGCGCGCGCGACCGCGCGGCGCGAGGGCGATGAATATGTTTTGAACGGCGAGAAGATGTGGATCAGCCTGGCGGACGTGGCCGACCACTTCCTCTTCTTCTGCTGGACGGACGAGGAGAAGCGGCGCAGACGCGATCACTCCGGCATGTCTTGCTTCATCGTCGAGCGCGGCATGAAAGGCTTCACGTCGGGCACGATCCACGGCAAGCTCGGCATCCGCGCGGGCAACACGGGTTATTTCTCGCTGCAAGACGTGCGCGTGCCGAAAGAGAATTTAGTCGGCGCGGAAGGCGAGGGCTTCAAGATCGCGATGTTCGCGTTGGAGCAGGGGCGCTACACGGTGGCGGCGGGCGCGACGGGCCTCATCCGCGCGAGCCGCGACGCCTCCGTCGCCTACGCCAACACGCGCGAGACCTTCGGCACGAAGATCGCCAACCACCAGCTCGTCAAACAGAAGATCGCCGAGATGGAAGCCGACTACCAGATGTCGCACCTGCTGTGGCTGCGCGCCGGCTGGCTCAAGAACGAAGGCCGGCCGAACGCCCGCGCCACGAGTCTGGCCAAGTGGCAGGCGACCGTGCGCAGCGAGAAGGCGGCCTCCATGGCCATCGAAGTCCACGGCGCGAACGGCTACGCCAACGACTACCCCGTCGAGCGCTACCTGCGCAACTGCAAAGCCGCCGTCATCTACGAAGGCACGCGCGACATCCACACCCTCATGCAAGCCGACTGGGCCCTCGGCCTCAAGACCGAAAAGGCGGCCCGCATCCAACTCCCGCCCTACCGCCCCGCGGACGCCCGCGAGGCCGTCGCGGCGAGTTGAGCGACAGATATCCGAGTCAGAACCGCCTGCGGTAGCGGGCGGGTCTTGGTGTCGTAACTAAGACCCGCCCGCTACCGCAGGCGGTTCTGACTCATGTGGCGTTCGCAGACGTAGTATCCGGCTTAACGCCCCGGCTTCCCGCGCATCTCTTCGACCACGCGCTCGATGCCTTCGGAGACGTTGCGCCAGGCCGTGTTGACAGGCCGCCACGTCTCGACAGCCTTCCCATCTTTGGGCAGGACTTGCAGCTTGGCGAATGGCGCGCGTTGCCAACTGACAGCACGCACGATGATTGGGATGACGCGAGCCGTGCCCTGTACGTGTCGTTCCAGCGCGCGCGTCATCTCTTTCTCCCAGCAGTAGTACGAAGCGATAAAGTCGGCGCTGACCAGCAACAGGATGATGTCGGCGCGTTCGAGTTGTTCCGTAATCTCTTTCTCCCACTCGCGCCCCGCCTCGATCTCGCGGTCAACCCACGGCTCGATCAAACCCTGATATTGCAGGAGCTTTATGTGCGTCTCCAACTTCAGGCGCGTGCGCTCGTCCTTGTGCGAGTAGCTACAGAAGACGCGCAGCGGTCGCGGCCCGGCGCGCGGCCCGCGCCGCCCGGCGAGGTCAACGCCGTTGAGTAGGTCGTGTACGTTTAAAGTAAGCACGTCGTCGCCGACCACCTTAGGCACACTCTTCAGCCCTTTCTGCTCCAACACCAACAGCTCGTCGTAGCCGACGAACGCCTCCGGGTACTCCGGCAGCGGCACGACCGCCTGCGGCTGCAAGTTGCGTATGTCGCCGTGGATGCGCTCGAACTCGCCGCGGATGAGCGCCAGCAGACGGCGGCGCGTCTCGACGGGGCCGGCGACCGAGACGAAGACCTTCCTGTCCTGCACGTCCGCCTTCACCAAGGCGCTGTTGTCTTCAAACTTCAGGATGACGCCGGTGCGCCAGCGCGGCGACTCTTCGCTCAGCGTGTGCGTGCGGACGACGAAGCGCGGCAGCAAGCCTTCCGGCAGCACGGGGTAGTGATACTGAAAGTTCAGACACTCTTCGGGCATGAACGCGGCCGTCGCCGCCGGTTCCTGCTTGTCGAGCAGTTCGGGGATCAGAAAGTGCTCTTCGGCGTCGGGGAAGCTGAAGCAGAGATCGAACTTCTTCATCAGCTCGAAGATGAAGCGGTGCATCTGGACGGGGTACAAGGCGGGGTCGAGAATCTTCGCCAACTCGTCCAGCCGTATCTCGCCGTTCTGCTTTTCCAGTTTCTCCGCGTTGAGAATCTTGTAGATGCCCTGCGTGACCCAGTGCGGGTTCAGGACGTGCGTGTCTTGTAGGCGCGGATCGTCCCTGTAGTTCAGCGCGATGCCGAGGCTGTGCAGGTAGGACGCGAGCAGCGTCTGCGCCTTCTCGTCTTTCTCGCCTAGCTCCGCACAAACGGCGCGGTACTCGTCAAAGTTCAAGTAGTTCTGTTCCATCCGGGCGAGCCTGTCTTTGATGCTGAACCAACTGGCGGGGAAGGCGTCGCGCAGGTGTTTGAGTTGATCGGTCTCGCGCTCGACGATGCGCTTCAGGTCGTCGAGGCCGGTCTTGTCTGCACAATCCGTCTTGATGAAGTCGCGGACGGCCGGGTACTTCTGTTGCAGGGCGCGGCGGTTCACGTCGAATGGGTGCTCCTTGATTTTGTTTAGCACCACGACGACGGGCGAGTCGCCGCCGAAGCTGGCGATGAGCTTGAGCCAGTACTCGGCGTCCGCCTCTTCGCCGCCCTCCCGCCCGTTGAGCACCAGCAGGTACAGGCTGCGCTCAGTCAGGAAGAACTGATGCGTCGCGTGCATGATCTCCTGTCCGCCAAAGTCCCACACGTTGAGCTGCACGTCTTCCTTGTCGTTCAGCCTGAGCGGCCATTTCGTGATCTGAATGCCCTCGGTCTTCTTCTCGCCCGGCGTAAATTCATCGTGCAGCAGCCGCTTGACCACCGTGGTCTTACCCACCCCGCCGCGCCCGACTAGAATAAGCTTCGCTTCATTCAACGGCCGCCGCTCGTCACGCGCTCGGAAATAGTATTCGAGAATCTGCGCGGCCTTCGCTGGCGTTCTGGCGGACTCTCGCCAGTCTGGCCCGAGCACTTCGGCGGGCAGTCCTAGCGCATCATTCCCATGAAGGAAAAGCCATCTCAGTGAATCGAGATTTCTCAGGGATGTTGGCAATCTGGCCAACCGGTTGCCACCAAGATATAGATATTCAAGGCTAGCTAACAGGCCGATGGATTCCGGCAGCACCGTTAGCCGATTGTCAGTGAGGTCTAAGGACTCAAGCTGGCGCAACCATCCAATGGATTCCGGCAACGTCGTTAGCTCGTTACCCTTAAGGGCTAGACGCCGAAGCCGCGACAGGTTTCCGATAAACCGCGGCAGCGTCGTTAGCCGGTTCCCTGTAAGATTTAAGTGCTCAAGCTGCGGCAATCGTCCGATGGACTCCGGCAGTTCGACCAAATCCCGATAACGCAAATCCAATATGGTGTCATGATTCCGTCGAGCCACTTCAATTTGAGCAGCCACAGATGATTTGTCGGACGGTTTCTTCGGGAGGTCGTCGGCCCTTTCGTTCATGATTGTTATCCCTCAGACAAATTGCAGCTAAATCGATTCATAAGCAGCGATGGTGAGCGCGAGGGTAGTTTAATACCTTTGGGGGCGGGTGTGGCCAATTATTGTTAGAAGGCTAGCTCGTATTTGGCGAGGGGGGCGAGGCCGCGGTCGGCGGGGAGGTATTGGCGGCGGGTGGGGTGGAAGCGCAGCAGGGTCTGGTAGAGGCGGCGGCGGGGGATGCGACGGAGGGGTTGGCAGTTGCGGTCGTCGGCGGTGGGGAGGAAGGTGGCGCGGAGGCGGATGGGGTAGTAGGCGGTGCCGCGTTGGGGGAGGGGCGTGAAGCGGTAGGTCGTCTCGAAGCCGGTGCCGCAGGAGTTCGAGTGGGTGATGCCGCCGCGGTCGTAGAGGACGGCGAGGCGGTCGCGCTCGGCGGCGACGAGGGTGAGGGCGAGGTAGCCCTGGGTGGAGTTGTGGTGTGAGTTGGCGACGATGGCGGCGTCCTTGCGCGGGCCGATGCGGAGCGTGGGTTGCTCGTCCCAGAGACCGGCGAAGCGATCTTGTTGGACGGCGGCGGCGTCGAGGAGGCGCGGGCGTGGCTCGACCTCGTAGAGCGCCAGGACGTTTAGCTCGCCCCAGGTGAAGAGGTCTTCGGTGCTCGACAGGTGGAGGAGCAGGCAGAGGCGCGTGCGCGCGCCGTCGCGGAGCCAGAGCTTGTCGAAGTTGTCGAGCGTGAGCGCACCTTCGTAGGCGTTGGGCGCGTCGCTGGCGAAGAGGTCGCGCACGGGGACGGTCTTGTGCGCGGCGATGTCGCCCGCGTCGTTGTAGTCGGCGTCGGGCAGGGCGAGCTTGATGAAGTCCAAGTAGGTGGCGCGCGCGCCGGGGCGCACGGGCGCGTCCGCGTCGGGCGCTTGCGCGCGGGCGCAAGGCGCGAGGCAGAGCAGCAGGAGCAGGGCGGGGAGCGCGGGCGACAGGTGCTTTAGTCGGGGCATGGCTCGTGTGGCGCGCGCGGCGCGCGGTCGGCGCACTATACAACGAACTCGGCGGCGCGCAAACAGAAAGAGATCGGGCCGCAGACACGAACGCGGGGGCGCGCCGCATTGTTTGTCGGCGCGCCCCCGCGCCGTGTCGGGGGGCAGTTGCGAGGGGAGAGGCGTTTAGTTGTCGCCGAACGTGGCGGCGACGGTCACGACTTCAGGTCGGGTGGCGCGGGCGGCGAGGGCGCGCTCTTTCACGAGGCTGCGCTCGCGTGAGGTGCGGCTGAGTTCGCGGCCGTTGTCGGCGTCGCGCCAGGCGGCGGCGAGGAAGTACTGGTCGTCGTAGCGGCGGAAGATGAGGCGCGCGCTCGCCTCGTGCCGCCGGTCGGCCTGGGCGCTGTTCGTGATGACGCTGACGGCGTCGTCGCCGTCCACGCGGCTGATGCGGAGCAGCGCGCCGTCGGCCGACAGCGCCGTGACCTCGTACGTGCCGGCGGGCAGCACGCGGTCGCGGACGTAGAAGTCGAAGGGCACTTGGGCCGTCATCGTCTTAGTGCCTTGGGCCTGCGCGATGGGCAGGCCGATGATGACGAGGAAACTCAGGGTGGCGATGCAGATGCCGGCTCTCTTCAGCATGATGACCTCCTGTGTGGTCGGGCGGAATGAAAGGCGCGGGCGGTCGCGGACGGGCCGCCGCGTTACGGAAGACCCTGGCGGGGGCGGGCGGCGCGGCGGAAGGGAGTTGCCGCGCCGTCGCCCCGCGCCCCTTGCTCTCGATCAAACGCTTACTTCTTCTCGTAGGCCGGCGGCCCGAGGAACTCTATGTTCGACCCGTCCGCCGTGTCCTCGATCTCCCCGGCCACGGGGGGCGCGGGCGGCGGCAGTTCGCGCGCGCGGGTTTCGTCGGTGCTGCCGATGTCGACGTTGTAGGACATGGCCGAAGCGAGGACGAAGGTTGCGATGGTTAGCATGAGGTTGTTCATGACGCTCTCTCCTTATCATTATCAACTGCCGTTGCCCGCTTGCTCTCACGCCGTCGTCTATGACAAGCCGCGTGCCGCGGGCGCGCGGGCCGCGCGGGCTTGAGGATTTTTGGCCGTAAACGCTTATTTGCAGTTAAGATATGGCGCGCGGGCGCGACCACCGAGCGCCGCCCCGCCCGTCGGCACGCGGGGGCCGGCCTGGCCGACCGGATAGACCGGCTATCTTTTCGGATAGAGTCTTCGGATGGAATCGTGGTAACTACCTTCGCGGCCCTTGGCTCCTCTTCGCGGCCTTTGCGGTTAAAGCTGTTAAGACCTAACCGCAAAGGCCGCGAAGACGGGCCGCGAAGGACGCAGAGGGCGTGAGGGCATGAAGCCGCGTCTGGTCTTCATCAACGGGTCGTTGAAGGACACGGTGCTGCCGCTGTCGGAGGGCGCGATCTCGCTCGGCCGCGCGGGCACGAACGCCGTGGCCCTGAACGACGCCACCGTCTCACGCCGCCACTGCCAGATCGCTTACGCCGAAGGGCGCTACGAGCTGACCGACCTCGACAGCACGAGCGGCACGTTCGTCAACGGCGAGCGCGTGCGCGCGCACACCTTGGCGCACGGCGACCTGATCGGCGTCGGCAGCGTGCGCTGCGTCTTCCTCCTGCACGACGACGACCCGCGCCGCTTCGCGCTGCCCGTGCAGTTGCACGACCGCGCCGTCGTCTCCGGCCTCACCGTCCGGCTGCGCCCCGAAGATGCCGTCTACCTGCGCTCCGAGCGGATGCTCAGCAGCATGCCGCCGCTCGCGCAGATGGCGCGCGACCTGGCGGCGCTGCTCAAGCTCTGCACCACGCTCAACGCCCTGCGCGACGCCGAGGCGTTGCAGCGCCACCTGTTGGAAACCGTCTGCGAGGTCGTGCCCGCCGAGCGCGGCGCGATCCTGCTGACGGGTGCGACCGTCGCCGAGATCGCCTCGGTCTACGGCTGGGAGCGCGCGCCCGACCCGCGCCGGCCCGTGCCCGTCAGCCGCACCATCGCGCAGCAGGTCTTGGAGTCCGGCTTCGCGCTGCTGAGCAACGACGTGGCCGAGCGCGCGGAGTTCGCCAACGTCAAGAGCCTCGAAGCGACGCACATACGCGCGCTGCTGTGCGTGCCTTTGACGCTGGGCGGGCGCGTGCTCGGCGCGATCTACCTGACCACGTCGGACGCGGCCCGCCCGTTCAAAGAGGATCACCTGCACCTGCTGACGGTCGTCTCCAACATCGCCGCGGTCGCGTTGGAGAACGCGCGCCACATGGAGCGGCTCGCGGGCGAGAACGAGCAGTTGCGGGCCGAGAGCCGCGTCGAGCACGACCTGGTCGGCGCGAGCGCGCGCCTGCGCGCCGTCATGCAGTTCGTCGCGCGCGTCGCGCCGACCGACTCGACCGTGCTCGTGCGCGGCGAGTCGGGCACGGGCAAGGAGTTGGCGGCGCGCGCGCTCCACCGCAACAGCGCGCGCGCGGGCGGCCCCTTCGTCGCGCTCAACTGCGCGGCGCTGACCGAGTCCTTGTTGGAGTCGGAGTTGTTCGGGCACGAGCGCGGCGCGTTCACCGGCGCGGTCGCGCAGAAGAAGGGCAAGCTGGAACTGGCGGACGGCGGCACGATCTTTCTGGACGAGGTGGGCGAGCTGGCGCTGCCGTTGCAGGCGAAGCTCCTGCGCGTCTTGCAGGAGCGCGAGTTCGAGCGCGTGGGCGGCACGCGCACGCTCAAGGTGGACGTGCGTGTCGTGGCCGCGACGAACCGCGACCTGCAACGCGCCATCAACGAGGGCGCGTTCCGCGCCGACCTCTACTACCGCCTCAACGTCGTCTCGTTCGAGATGCCGCCGCTGCGCGAGCGGCGCGAGGACATCGCGCCGCTGGCCGCCTACTTCGCGCGCAAGTACGCGCAGAAGTTCCGGCGCAAGGTCGAGGGCGTCGCGCCGGAGGCGGTCGCGGCCCTGCGCGCTTACGACTGGCCCGGCAACGTGCGCGAGTTGGAGAACGCCATCGAGCGCGCCGTCGTGCTCGGCTCGACCGAGACCGTCCTGCCCGAAGACCTCCCCGAAACCGTGCTCGAAGCCGCGCCGGCCGCGCCCGCGGGCGCGGCCGGCGCGCCCACCTACCACGAGGCCGTCAAAGAGGCCAAGCGCCAACTGATCCTGCGCGCCGTCGAGCGCGCCGGCGGCAGCTACACCGAAGCCGCCCGCCTGCTCGGCGTCCACCCGAACTACCTCCACCGCCTGATCCGCAACTTGAATCTCAAGCCCGCGTTGAAGAAGTAAGCTAGCCTGGCGCGCGCCGGCCGGCTAACGAGAGACTGCCTTGACGGGTCAACTTTGACCGGCGTATAAGTGGCCTGTCGCACGGACGGTGCGGTACCCTCACAGACGGCGAATACGGTGAGCGCAATTCTGTGCGGCCGAACTGAGCCTGCTGATTTGACAGACTGCCCTGAGTCTCAACACGGGAAGAGGTTATGAAGAAAGCAATTGTCCGCGCCCCGCTGCTCTACGCCCTGCTGGCGTTAGCCTGCTCCGTCACGGCCTGGTCTGTGGTGCGGCCCACCCAGCAGCCGGAAACAAAGCAGCCGCAGAACGCCGACCGCCCGCCGCGACCGCACTCGCTGCGGCACGAGGCGCAGGGGCGAAACGTTGAAGCCGAGTTAGTCGCCACGGAAACTAATGCGGAAGAATCCAGCGTCCAAGGCTTGAAGAAACGCGCCATGGCCATCATCATCGGGCGGCTCACAGACGAGACTTCCTAGTTTGACGGTGATGACGCCATCGTCACGAGTTACAAGGTGGAGATTCAGCGCGTGCTGAAAGACGCCACGGCGAATTGGTCGTACCCGGCTAAATACGGGCCGCCGGCCCCGCTGACTTCGCCGTTAAAAGTAATAAAGGATGGCGGCGAGGTGCGCGTCAACGGGCATCGTGCTTCCGTCAAGTTAGCAGGAAGTGAGTTGCTAAAGTCCAATAAGGATTACGTGCTCTTTCTAACATGGGATCGTTACTCCAAGGCTTATTACCCGGTGGGGGGCGTCTCCGGCTTTTTCATGATTGAGAACTCACGCCTTAAGCCAGTCGGTTCGGAGGCGGGCATCAAGAAGTACGAGGGCGCGGCCTTACAAACCTTGGTTGACGAAGTGCTGCGGGCCGATAACTAATCCGCTCACCAAACTCTTCGGTTGCCTCGCGCCAGCGTAAAGGAGCGGTCTCATGCGGTGGCTAAACTCGACGCCTAGGCGGTTGAGCAGTCTGGTTTCCTGAAGGTCGTGGCCTACATTTGATAAATAGACGCCAGCAGTTATGGGGCTAAGATTTTCAAATTTAGGACACTACTTGACCGAACAAAGGGTTTACTAATGCTGGCCTCTTACATAAACTAAGCGGGTATGACTGGTTAGCATATAAGGAGGTCTTTCCATGACGAAATTCAAGTTTATCCCCTTATTTACAGGCACGATAATCGTTTTGGGTGGGGCGCTTTATGTCAAATCTATAAGTAGCACCCCGCAAGAGCCTGTTCGTGCTGAAGCGCCGGGCAGGCTCAAGCAGTGGGTGCAGGAGGCGAAGAGCAAGGGGCAGACGAGGCTAGAGCTACACGGCCGAGTCTTCAACCGGGCGCAGTTTACTAATCTGAATGATGCCCTAACTACGTTTTCCCTGATTCTGGTTGAGCCGGTGAATAAGAAGAGCGTCATTGAAGAGGATGAAGTTATTAACACTTGGTATAAGTTTAGAATCATAGATACGCTTTCCCAGGCTAAAGTCACATATAACTTCTCTTTCATGCTGCCGCCGCCGGAGCTGCTTCCATTACAGCCGGCCGAAATTCTGGTCCCGGTCGGCGGTGGCACAATGACAGTGGACGGGATCGAAGTGTCTTCAGGTGAGCCGGGGGAGCCGGGGCTGGTCGCCTTCGATGAGAAGCAGCAGTACCTCCTGTTCCTGTGTGTTGACCCAGCCGCGAAAATAGGCACGGCCGACCTCGGGTCCGCCGGCGTCTTCCTCATGCGGGCTGACGACACGCTTGGTGCTTTCAATGTAGATAAACATCGGGTCTATGATGCCTTACAGGCTAATTCAATAAGTGAGCTTAAGCGTAATCTGAAACACCGCCGTTGACTCCTCTGCTGGACTGGCACGGCTTGGCCACCGGCCCGCTCCCCATCGTACCTGCTGGAGAGTGCCATGAGAATATCCGCGAAAGCGGTCAGTATCCTCGCTCCGCTCATAGTCGGGAGCATGGCCGCCCTATCAGGCGTGTGTCCGCCATGCTATAACAGCCAGCCCCTACTAAACGGCCACGGGCCTAAATCTGCAACCGACCCCCGCCGCGTTTTCAATATCGCAAATGATGTGCCTGGTGGGAACAACACAAAAATTAGCCAAGCGATAAACGGGGCAGCTAACAAGTGGAACGACGCGAGAGACACGACATCTAACCCGCCAAACGTCTATACGACCTACTTTTACGCCGCGCAAGGCAGTTACGACGACGCGGACTTTATTGTTACGCCGACTAGAACCGGCGCTCCGGCCTCGATTGACCTGGAAAGTCATCCCCACCGGATATATATCAGAACGGACTTGCTTGATAACCTTAGCGCAGAAGATTTGGCCGCTACTATCGCACATGAAATCGGCCACCGCGTGGGCCTGGGTAATTCAGACCGAGAGGGCAGTTGCTCCGACAGTGGCGCAACCATCATGAACGGGCATGACCCAGGCAACGGCTTTAGACAGGTCACCACAGAAGTAAAATCAAATGACGTTTATCAGTCTAATAGAAGTGCTGATCCAAACACCACAAACAACTGCATTCTACCCCCTCCCTCGACAGCTAACTCAACGCCGACGCCGACGCCCACGCCTTCGTGTGTAGACAACGACGGCGACGGCTACGGCGTGGGCGCGGCCTGTCTCGGCGACGACTGCGACGACGCCGACCCGCTCCTGACGACCGACTGCGGCGGCGGCGGGCACTTCTGCGGCGGCGACTGTAGCCTGCGCTGCTTGCAGATCGGCGCGTACTGCGACCCGTGGTGCAGTTGCTACACGCCCATCGTCGTTGACACGGCCGGCGATGGCTTCCGCCTCACCGGCGGCGCGGCGGGCGTGGACTTCGACATTGACGGCGACCCGGCTACGCCCAACCGCCTCGGCTGGACGGAAGCCGGCTCAGACGACGCCTGGCTCGTGCTCGACCGCGACGGCAACGGCCGCATAGACGACGGCGCGGAGTTGTTCGGTGACCACACGCCGCAGCCGCCGACCTCAGACCCGAACGGCTTCCTCGCCCTCGCCGTCTACGACCAGCCGGCGCAGGGCGGGAACGCCGACGGCGTGATCGACGGCCGCGACGCCGTCTTCGCCGCCTTGCGCCTGTGGCGGGACGAGAATCACAACGGCGTCTCCGAGGCGGGCGAGCTGCACCCGCTGCCGGCGCTGGGCGTCGCCCGCATCGAGTTGGCCTACAAGTTGGCCAAGCGGCACGACCGCTACAACAACGTCTTCCGCTACCGGGCGAAGGTCTACGGCGCGGACGGCCGCCACCTGGGGCGCTGGGCTTACGACGTGTTCCTCGCCCCGCCGCGCTAGCTTAGACACAGCCACGCAACTCACTTCCAGTTGCCGATGAGGATGAAGGGGGCCCAGAAGTATGGATGGGCGTAGGTCGCGGCGTCGCCGCCCTGGGGCATACCGCGGGCGACGCCGCGCTGTTGCGTGTCAGTCGTCGGGGTGGGCGTAGTGCCGCCCGGCGCGTTCGTCATGCCGCGCAGCAGGGCGAGTTGGGCCTGGCGGAGCGCCTCGACTTTGGGCGTGCCGGGCTGCGCGTTGCGGCGGCGGTAGAAGTTCTGCATGAGGAGCTTGGTGCTCGCGTCGGCGACCGGCCACAGCGAGGCGACGACCGCCTTCGCGCCCTGGCGCTGCGCGAGCACGGCGAAACTCTCGACCTCGCGCCCGTCCGCGCCCGCGCCGCCCGACGCCGTGTCGCAGGCCGAGAGCGTCAGGAGTTCGACGCCGCTGAACAGGTTGGTCGCGGCCTTCAACTGCGCGAGCGTGAGCCGCTGCCCGTCGCCGAGCAGGAGGAACGAGTCGGTCTCGTTGCCCGGTTGAAACGCGAAGTGGCTGGCGATGTGGACGAGCGGGTAACGCTGCCTGAGCGCCGTCTTCAAGGCGTCGGCCGTGAAGGCGTCGTCTAAGAGCACGCGGCCCGCGAGCACGCCGCCCGCCGCCGGCTCGTCGTTGATGATGCCGTGCAACTCCGCCGGCACGGCCGGCAGGGCGGAGAACGGGCCGTGCGACTTCGACACGCCCAAGCCCAGCGCCGTCCACTCGGCGCGCGGCTCGTCCTTCAGACGCGAGATGCTCGCGGGCGTGAAGACGGCGTTGCGGTAACGCTCGACCAGGTAACGCTGACCGTCGTGCAACGCGGCGACCGGCACGTAGCGCAGCGCGCCGTCGAGCGACCACATCAACGTCTCGGCCTTCGCCGCCTCCAGGTCGTTAGCCACCGGCCCGAGCATGATCTTGTAAAGCTCCTGCGCGAGCGGGCGCGGGTCGGAGCGCGGGTCTTGCAGCGCGGCGCGGAAGGCCGCCACCTTGCCGTTCAACTCTTCGGCCCTGATCGGGTACTCGGCGGCCTTCTGCACGTCAGGCGTGACGAGGATGACGCGGTACTTGTCCGCGCCCGCGACGGTGTAGATGGCGACCGCGCCGTGCCCCAGCTCGCGCAACGTGTCCATCAGCCCTTGCGACTCGCGCAACTGAAAGACGCGGTCTGCCGCCTCCTGCGTGTCGCCCAGCTCCCGCGCCAGCGTGTCGAGGAACTGTTGGAACGCTTGCCCCGCGACTTCTAACTCGCTCTCAAGCTGAGTGAGGCGCTGCTCCTCGGCGGTCGTCAGAGACGTTTTGGCGCGCAGGCTGCCGCGCTCGCGCCCCAGCGCCGCGACGCGATCCGCGATCTCGCGGTAGCGCCGCGCCAACTCCGACTCGCCCGGCGCGAGCGCCGCACGCGCGCCCAGCGCCGCCGCCTCGCCGCCGTCGCGCCGCACGAACTCGAAGTACTCTTCCTCCTTCAGCATCGAGACGACCTGCTGCGCCTCGCCCAGCCGCCCCGCCGCGATCAAGAGATCGGCCAGCGCGCGGTAGAACTCCTGCTTGGTGGCGAGGAAGCCGCGCTGCGCCGAGCGGTCGAGCCGTTGCAGGTTGGTGCGGATCGTCTGGAAGGTGTTGACCGCCTGCTTGCCGTAGAAGGCGGCGAGGCGCGTGTGCCCGCGCGCGCGCCACCCCAGCATCAGGTTGCCGAGCGTCGCGCCCTCTTCCTTCAGGTTGCCCACCTCGCGGTTGACGACGAGCGCGGCGTTGAACTGCGCGAGCGCCTTGTCGGGCTGACCTTGCCGCAGCAGGACGCGCCCCAGGTTGTTGCGCGTGATGCCTTCGTCGAAACGGTTGCGCGCCTGCTGGTGCAGCTTGAGCGCCGCCGTCAACTGCTCGGCGGCCTCCGCGTCGCGGTTGAGACAGAAGTAGGCCATGCCGAGGCTGTCGCGCGTGACGCCTTCGGCTTTCGGATCGGCCCCGACCGACAGGCTGCGCTGAACGGAGGAGTGGATGCCGCCGAGGATGCTGCCGAAGCCGCCGAGACCGCTCAGGCGGCGCGCGGCGGGGGAGACTAACGCGAGCGCCTGCTCGTCATAGTCCACCGCCTGTTTGCAGTAGCCGGCGAGCCGCAGAGCCTCGCCGATGTTGTTGAGCGCGCCCGCTTCGCTCGCCGCGTCCTTCGACGCGCGGACGGCGGCGAGCGCCTGTTGGTAGTAGGCGATGGCCTGGTTGTATGCGCCGAGTTCCTGTTGCGCCGCGCCGAGCATGTTCAGGGCGGCGGCCTCGCCCGCGCGTTCGTTCAACTCGCGCGCGAGCGGGAGCGCCGCCTCGGCCGAGGCCAGCACCAACTCGTAGCGGCCGAGCGCGTAGTAGACGAGCGCCAGCTTGTTGAGCACCGCCAACTCGCCCGCGCGGTCGCTTTGCGCGCGGCGTTCGGCGAGCGCGCGCTCGTAGAGCGTCGCGGCCTGATCGTAGTGTTCGAGATCGGCTTCGGCGTCCGCCTGCGCCGTCAGCGGGGCGACGGCGGCGCGGTCGAGCACGCCGCGCCCGACCGCCGTGCTGGTGGACTGTGCGGGCCGCTCGGCCGGGGGCACGTCGCCGGATGGCGGCGGCGGCAAAGTTATTTGCTCGAGTGACGGCGCGCTTCTGGGCGCGGGGCGCTTGCGCGCGGGGCGGGCCGGCGCGCGCGGCGGCGGCGTCGGCGTCGGCTGTTGCCCGACGCTGCGATCAACTGACTGCGCGCGCGTTGTCCCAACGCCGGTCGTCAGACCGCAGAGCAGCGCGCTCACGCAGAGCAGGGGGAAGACCGGAGCTAGTCTGTCTCTCATGGCACACCTTCGGGGCGAGGGCGACGAGATTATAGCGCAACCTTTGTTCGTCGGCCCGACTAAGTCGGGTGGCGTGAGTCACTATAAAAACGGCGGCGCGTCTGCTAGTATGGCGGCGCTTTTCTTCTGCACGTTACGCGCGTTCGCGGGCATAAAATCTGGGATCGGAGAAAAATCAACATGGGGTCGGAGTTGCACACCGAGCACCTCTCGCTGGACTTCCTGCGCGTCTGCGAGGCGGCGGCCATCGCGGCGGCGCGCACGATGGGGCAGGGCGACCGCAAGGGTTCGGATAAGGTCGCGGTCGAAGCGATGCGCCAGGTGATGGACACCGTGCCGATGCGCGGGCGCATCGTCATCGGCGAGGGCGAGCGCGACGAAGCGCCCATGCTCTACATCGGCGAGGAGGTCGGCAAGGGCGTCCACCGCACCGACGGCGACGAGGACTTCGAGGAACTGCACCCGGAGGTGGACATCGCCGTCGATCCGCTCGAAGGCACGAACCTGTGCGCGCTCGGCGCGAACAACGCCATCGCCGTGCTCGCCGCCTCGGAGCGCGGCGGCCTCCTGAACGCGCCCGACATCTACATGGACAAGATCGTCGTCGGGCCCGCTTCGCGCGGCGCGATTGACATAGACGCGCCCGTCAAAGACAACCTCGCAGCCATCGCCAAGTGTCTGGGGCGCGACGTGGACGACCTGACCGTCATCGTGCTCGACCGTCCGCGCCACCGCCAACTGATCGACGACGTGCGCGCCGCGGGCGCGCGCATCCGCCTGATCTCCGACGGCGACCTGTCGGCCGGCATCTCGGCGGCCGTCGCCGGCACGAACATACACGCGCTGATGGGCATCGGCGGCGCGCCCGAAGGCGTGCTGACGGCCGCCGCCCTGAAGTGCCTGAACGGCGAGATGCAGGCGCGGCTCTGCTTCGACCCCGAACGGCTCGGCGTGGACAAAGACAAAGTGCCGCCGCGCGACGAGGTGCTCGCGCGGCTCGAAGAGATGGGCATCAGCGACCCGGACAAGGTCTACCTGACGGACGACCTCGCGCCCGGCAAGAAGATCATCTTCGCCGCCACGGGCGTGACCGACGGCGCGCTGCTGCGCGGCGTCCGCCTCTTCGGCGCGGGCAAGCGCACCCACTCGCTGGTCATGACCACCGAGACGCGCCACATCCGCTTCATAGACACCGTCCACATCGAAGGCGGCCCGGACACGGTGATCAGATTTTAGATTGCGGATTGCGGATTGCGGATTGACGGAAAGACAGCGAGCTTGAAAGACCGGCAGCTTGTCCCTCTTCGTCAATCCGCAATCCGCAATCCGCAATCCGCAATCACGATGCGGGCCGCGGTCGAGAGTTACGTCGCGCAGTGCGCGCCGGGGGGCGCGGCGGGGGCGCGTGCGCGTTGGGCGTGGGCGTTGACGCTGGCGGGCGCGTGCGCGTGGCTGGCGCTCGTCGTGTGTGCGCCGCTGGCGCGCGCGGCGGGGCACGAGACCTTGGCGGAGTTGCTCTATCACCCGTTCGGGCTGGTCTGTCATCAACAGCCGGCGCGCTCGTACTGGCTGGCGGGCGCGCCGCTGGCCGTGTGCGCGCGCTGCCTGGGCGTCTACGCGGGCTTCGCGCTGGGCGTGCTCTGCTACCCGCTCGTGCGCCCGCTCGCGCGCGCCGACGTGCCGGCGCGGCGCTGGCTCGTGCTGGCGCTCGTGCCGACGGGCGTTGATTTCCTGCTCGGCGTGACGGGCTTGTGGGCGAACACGCACGCGTCGCGGGCGCTGACGGGCGCGCTGCTGGGCGCGGCGGCATCGTTCTACGTCGTGCCGGGTCTCGTCGGGCTGACGTTGCGGCTGCGGCGCGGGCGTCGCGGCGTCGGTTACGTCGTGACTTCTTAATGGCCGTTATACTCTGATCGTAGCGTGACGCACTGACCCCGAGGGCTTACAAGCGATGAACAACAAGATGCGGCCGGCGTTGGTCGGCGGACTGATCGCGGGGCTGTTGTCGGCCATCCCGTTCGTGAACTTCGTCAACATGTGCTGCTGCGCGTGGCTGCTGGCGGGCGGCGCGCTGGCCACGTACCTCTACGTCAAGAACTCGCCGACGCGCGTGCCGCCGGCCGACGCGGCGCAGGTCGGGTTGCTGGCGGGCGTGGTCGCGGCGGGCGTGCTGCTGGTCGTGGGCATCCCGCTGGGGCTGATCTTCAGCGGCACGATGAACGAGCTGGTGGTCAGGGTGTTCGAGGGCATGAGTCCGGAGATGGGGCGCGAGGTGCGGCGGCAGATCGAGCTGCAAGAGAACATGCCGCTCAGCCAGCGGCTGCCGCAGATGTTCGGCTACTCGCTGATGAACGCGGTCGTCACGATCATCTTCTCGACGCTCGGCGGGCTGCTCGGCCTGGCCCTCTTCGAGAAGCGCAAGGACGAGACCGGCGGCTCGATCTCCGCGCCGCCCCCGCCGCCCGCGAACTTCGGCGGCCCGACCACGCCATTTCAACAGTAGAGGTCAGTTAAAAGTTCAACGTTCAAGGTTCAAGGTTGGCCCGGCGCTGAACCTTGAACCTTGAACTTTGAACGTTGAACTTTTAACTGACCTCAGACATCCAAGCTCTCCCCGGTTTGAACGCGCGGCCGTTGTCGGGTAAAATGCGGCGCGTACCGAGGGGCAGCGTCTTGTGCGCAAGGCGCTGCTCGTTTTTATGTGCGGGCGCGGCGCGGGCTTGCTCCGGACGAACGCCGCCATCGGTCGTTCCGCCGCGCCGCGCGGTTGATTCGTCGGCTCTGAGGTTAATCTGATCGCAATGCTTTCTTCGCTTTCTTCTTACGGCGTGCAGTTGACGCACGAGCAGTGCGGCGACATCGCGCTCGGCTCTAAGTGCCCCGACGTGCTGCTGCGCGAGTACACGGAGATGTTCTGGAAGACCGCGGGCAACATCAGCCCGCTCTACCAGCTCGACTCGTTCGACTACGCCGTGCTCGCGCTCTACTTCGCGATCCTCGGCGTGCTGGCCGTCTACGGCGCGTACCGCATCAAGCAGGTGGCCGACTTCTGGCGCTACCGCCGCATCAGCCCGCGCCCCGCGGCGCGCTTCGGCGAGGCCGAACTGCCGCTCATCACCGTCCAGTTGCCGCTCTTCAACGAGTTGTACGTGGTCGAGCGCCTGCTGCGCGCCGTGACGGCGATTGACTACCCGCGCGAGCGCTTGCAGATTCAAGTCCTCGACGACTCGACCGACGAGACGCAGGAGTTGGCGCGCAAGACCGTCGAGCTTTACGCCCGCCAGGGCTTCGACATCGAGTACGTCCACCGCGCCGACCGGACGGGCTTCAAGGCCGGCGCGCTGGAGAACGGCCTCAAGACCGCGAAGGGTGAGCTGATCGCGATCTTCGACGCGGACTTTGTGCCCAAGCCCGACTGCCTGCGCAAGCTCGTCCACTTCTTCACCGACCCGCTCGTGGGCTGCGCGCAGATGCGCTGGTCGCACATCAACGGCGCGTACAACCTCTTGACGCGGCTGCAAACCATCATGCTCGACGGCCACTTCGTCATCGAGCAGACGGTCAGAAATCGCACGGGCGGCTTCTTCAACTTCAACGGCACGGCCGGCATCTGGCGGCGGCGCGCGATTGCGCTCTCCGGCGGCTGGCAGCACGACACGCTGACCGAAGACACAGACCTCTCGTTCCGCGCGCAACTCATGGGCTGGCGCTTCGTCTACCTGCTGGACGAGGACGCGCCCGCCGAGATTCCGGTCGAGATCAACGCCTTCAAGGCGCAGCAGCGGCGCTGGGCCAAGGGCGTGATGCAGGTGGGCCTGAAACTCTACCCGCGCATCTGGCGCGCGCCGCTGCCCCTGCGCGTCAAGGCGGAGATGTTCTTCCGCCTGACCGGCAACATCAGCTACCCGCTGATGATCGTCGCCAGCTTCCTACAGTTCCCGCTCCTGCTCGTCCGCTACCAGCAAGGCTTCTACCACCTGATGGCGTTCGACGTGCCGCTCCTGTTCTTCTCCACCGTCTCGGTCATACTCTTCTACGGCTCGGCCGTCTGGTATCTGGACGAGCGGCGCTCGCGCCGGCTCATGCACCTGCCGCTGGTCATGGCCATCGGCATCGGGCTGGCGTTCTCGAACGCGCGCGCGGTGCTCGAAGCCTTGATGGGCGTCAAGTCGGAGTTCGTGCGCACGCCGAAGTACAAGGTCGAGCAGACGCGGGACGCGACGTGGAAGGCGAAGAAGTACAAGCGCAAGCGCGGGCTGCTGCCGCTGCTTGAGCTGGGCTTCGCGGGCTACTTCCTGCTCGCCATGCTCTACGCGGCGCACATGGGGCTGTGGGGCACGCTCCCCTTTCTCGCCCTCTTCTTCTTCGGCTACGGCTACATCGGCACGATGAGCCTCCTGCAAACCGCCACGGGCCACCGCCTCCAAGCCCTCTGGCGGCCCGTCGCGCGGCGCGCGTAAAAACGCTCAAGGTTCAAGGTTCAAGGTTCAAGGTTAGCTGCCGGCTTAACCTTGAACCTTGAACTTTGAACTTTTAACTCTCTTCGATCTTGACCTCGCGCGCGCGCCGCGACTATATTCGCGCCGCCACAAGCGGTTCGCGATCTCTGCTTGACTCCAACCGAAGACCGTTTTCAGCGAAAGGACTCTATGCGCCAACTTACTTCCCCCATGCGCGCGCGCCTGCTCGCGGCCTGCGCGGCGCTGCTCGTCGCCGCCGCCTCGGCCTACGCCCAGTCGCAGGCCACGACCGGCAACATCGAGGGGCGCGTGCTCGACCCGCAGGGCGCGGCCGTGCCGAACGTCACGGTCACGGCCCGCAACCAGCAGACCGGCCTGGAAAAGTCCGCCGCCGCGGACGAGACCGGCATCTATCAGATCATCCTGCTGCCGCCCGGTCAGTACACCGTCACCACCGCGGGCGCGCAAGGCTTCCAGCCGACCACCTTGCAGAACGTCAGCGTCACGGTCGGCAGCCGCACGCCGCTCGACATCACCCTGACGGTCGGCGGCGCGAACATAGACGTGACGGTCGTCTCCGAGGCGCAGGTCGTCGAGACGGCGCGCACCTCCGTGGCGACGACCATCAACCAGCGCTCCATCGAGAACCTGCCGATCAACGGGCGCAACTTCCAGGACTTCGCCACGCTCTCGCCCGGCGTGGTGCGCGACCCGCGCGGCGGCGACCTCTCGGTCGGCGGCCAGCGCGGCACGCTCAACAGCCTGCAAGTGGACGGCGTGGACAACAACAACACGTTCTTCGGCCAGGCCCTCGGGCGCGGCGGCGTGCGCCCGCCCTACCAGTTCTCGGAAGAGTCTGTGCAGGAGTTTCAGGTCAACCAGAACGGCTTCTCGGCCGAGTTCGGGCGCGCGGGCGGCGCGGTCATCAACGTCGTCACCAAGTCGGGCACGAACGAGTTTCACGGCGGCGCGTTCGAGTACTTCCGCGACGAGGCCCTGAACGCCAACGACCCCTCGACCATCGCCACGCAGTCGCGCGCGGGCCGGCCCAACAAGCGCCCGCCGTCACGCATCAACCAGTTCGGCGGCCGCGTCGGCGGCCCCATCGTCAAGAACCGCGCCTTCTTCTTCTTCACCTACGACGGTCAACGCTCGAACGTGCCGCAGGTCTTGGACGTGCCGAACCTGACGACCGCGCCCGCCGCCGCGCGGGCCATCCTGCTGCCCAAGCTCGACACCTACCAGGTCGGGCGCGATCAAGATGTCTTTCTCGCGAAGGGCGACGTGGCGGTGAACGACCGCAACCAGCTAAGCTTGCGCTACAACCACCAGGGCTTCACGGGCCAGAACAACGAGAACAACGGCCCGCTCTCGGCCGAAGAGCATTCGGGCGACAGCCTCGTTAAGAGCGACACGTTCTCTGGCACGCTGACCTCCACGCTCACGCGCCGCGTCGTCAACGAGTTCCGCTTCCAGTTCGCGCGCGACAAGGAGCCGGGCGAGGCCAACAGCAACCAGCCCGAAGCCGTCATCAACACGCAGGCCGGCAACCTCAACATCGGGCGCAACAACTTCAGCCCGCGCGAGACGACCATCAAGCGCGTCCAGTTCATTGATAACGTCTCGTACCTGCAAGGGCGCAACAGTTGGAAGTTCGGCTTCGATTACAACCGCGACAAAATCCTGAACTTCTTCCCCGGCCTCTTCGGCGGCTCCTACACGTTCCCCTCCTACACCGCGTTCGCCAACAACCTGCCCTCCGCCTACACGCAGAACTTTGCGGGCGCGGGCACGTCGGGCGGCACGACCGAACCAGACCTGCACGAGTACGCCTTCTACGCGCAGGACGACTTGCGCGTGACGCCGAAGCTCACGCTCAACCTCGGTCTGCGCTACGACTACGAGGGCCTGGCCTGCCCGCCCGTGCGCAACAACGACGCGCTGCTCCTCGCCAACAACATAGACACGTCGCGCTGCCCGAAGGACAAGAACAACTTCGGCCCGCGCTTCGGCTTCGCCTACGCCTTCGACGACAAGACGGTGCTGCGCGGCGGCTTCGGCCTCTACCACGCGCGCACGCCCGCCATCGTGCTCGGCACGGCCCACTCGCAGAACGGCGTCAACGTCACCGGCGTCAACCTGAGCGACGACACGCGCACGACCACCGTCAACGAGGTGAACAACGTCGTCACCTACCCCAACGTCCTGACCGCGCCGCCGCCGGGCGCGCCCGCGAACCCGAACCTCTTCCTCTTCGCGCCCGGCTACGGCAACCCCTACGTCGAGCAGGGGCGCGTCGGCGTCGAGCGCGAAGTCTTCCGCAACCTCAGCCTCTCGGCCACGTACCTCTACTACCACGGGCTGAACCTGACGCGGACGCGCGACATCAACCTGCCCGCGCCCACGCCGATGGCGTTCACCGTGCAGGGCACGACGCAGACCTACACGTTCGCGCGCTTCACGGGCCCGCGCCCCATCTCGCGCACCGCGCCGACCGCCAACGCGCCCTCCTACACGCGCATCAGCCTGTTCGAGAGTTCGGCCCACTCGGTCTACAACGGCTTCGCGCTGCAAGCCACGCAGCGCCTCACGCGCGGCTTCCAGTTCATCGCCGCCTACACGCTCTCGAAGGCCAAGGACGACCGGCCCGATCAGACCATCGTCGTCGTCGGCGCGGACGACGCCAAGATCGTCGAGAACCAACTGAACCCGGCGCTCGACTACGCGCGCTCGGACACCGACATCCGCCACCGCTTCGTCTTCAGCCCCGTCTACGAGTGGGGGCGGATCGCTTGGAGCGACAACCCGTTCGCGGTCGCGCTCCTGAGCCACTACACCATCTCCTCGATCTGGCAGTTCCAGTCGGGCACGCCCTACTCGGCGGTCGTGGGCGGCGACCCGAACGGCGACGGCAACCGCGCGAACGACCGCCTGCCGGGCACGGCGCGCAACCAGTTCACCACGCCCGCCGTCTACCAGTTCGACGCGCGGCTGACGCGCGCCATCCCGCTGCGCGAGAGTATGCGCGTCCGGCTCATCCTCGAAGCCTTCAACGTCTTCAACCACCCGAACGTGGCGCTGGTCAACAACACCTTCTTCAACCTCGGCACGAACGGCCTGCTCACCGCCCCCACGGGCGCGACCGCCTTCGGCACGCCCCGCTCGTTCCAGTCCCCCGCGTCGGGCACGACCACCTTCGTCACCCCGCGCCAACTCCAACTCGCGATCAAGTTCGACTTCTAAAGCGAACACGCGCGGATTAACCACGAAGGCACGAAGAGGCGCTGGCCTCTTCGTGCCTTCGTCCCTTCGTGCCTTCGTGGTTAACGCCCGGCGGCGAGCGCGCCGTACTTGCGTAGGATCGTGACGGTCTGCTCGACGGGCAGCGCCTCGACGGTGCGGCCGTTGCCGGTGGTCGTGGTCGCGCGCAGCAGCGAGTTGTAGATCGCCTCCTCGGTCGCTTCGACGACGGCGAGGAAGAGCGGCGACATGGCGTCGTTGGCCAACAGCTTCACGTCGCGCGGTGCGTAAAGTTGCGCCGCCGGGCGCGTGTTGATGCGCACTTCGGGCGCGGTCGAGAAGGCGATGGCGTAATCGCCGCTGCCGTTCGAGCCGGCCGCGCCGGTGCGCGCGAGACCGAACATGGCGCGCGCCGCCATGCGCCGCAGGTTGCGCGCGTCCAACGGCGCGTCCGTCGCCAAGACGATGATGATTGAGCCGTCCGCCTTCGTCGGCCCGGTGCTCGCGCGTTCCAGTTCCTCTTTCAAGTAGTAGCGCCCAAGATCGCGCCCGACCGGCGCGCCGTTCATCGTGAGCACGCCGCCGAAGTTGGTCTGCACGAGCACGCCGACGGTGTAGCCGCCGAGCGCGGGCGGCAACTTTCTCGACGCCGTGCCGATGCCGCCCTTGAAGCCGAACGCGACCGTGCCCGTGCCCGCGCCGACCGCGCCCTCTTCGACCGCGCCGCCGCGCGCGCCCTTGATCGCCGCCAGCACGTCCGCGCTCGTGACGTGGCGGCCGCGTATGTCGTTCAGCGCGCCGTCGTTCGTCTCCGCGACGAGCGGGTTGACCGAGCGCACGTCTTCGTTGCCGGGAAGCTGAAGCATGTAATCCAGCACGGCGTCGGCGACGCGCGGCACGCTCAAGGTCGAGGTCAACAGGATCGGCGTCTCGATCTCGCCGAGTTCGGCGACCTGCGTCGCGCCCGCGAGCTTGCCGAAGCCGTTGCCGACGAAGACCGCGCCCGGCACTTTCTCGCGGAAGAGATTGCCGCCGTGCGGCAGGACGGCCGTGACGCCCGTGCGCACGTCCGCGCCGCGCACGAGCGTCGTGTGCCCGACGCGCACGCCCGCCACGTCCGTGATCGCGTCGAGCGGCCCCGGCGTGAGCACGCCGACCTTTAAACCTAAGTCGCGCGCGCGCGGTCTCGCGTTGGGCGGCGTGGGTTGTTGGGCGTTGGTTGACAAGGCGAGTGCGAAGGTCAGTGCGAGCGGCAGCGTCTTCAAGTTGGGCGACTCCGGGTTATGATTTCGCGCGGCGAAGATGTATCATCCGGCCCGTTTTCGCTGCAAGCACCAGCACCGCCTTTTGCACCAGACCCAAGTTCCGTTTGGAGGAGCCATGAGCCGGAGATGTGTCCCGCCGCGCGCGTACGCCCACGCCGCGCTCGCCCTCGTCGCCTGCCTGCTCGCCGCCGCCCTGTGCCAAGCGCAGACGCCCGCGCTCGCCGGGGCGACCGCGCCCGCGCCGATTGACGAGGCGTACACGGCGAAGATCAGGGAGTACACGACCGAGAAATACTTTCTGACCGAGCTGGTCGATCACCTGCCGGCTTCTGCCAGCGTCCCTTCGCCCGAAAAGGTCTTGGGCTACGTCGTCGGCACGCCGAACAAGCTGACGTACACGAAAGACCTCTACCGCTACTTCCGCGCGTTAGCCTCTGCCAGCCCGCGCGTGCGCGTCTTCGTCGCGCCCGAAAAATCGGAAGAGGGGCGCGAGCAACTGCTCGTCGCCGTCAGCGACGAGGCGAACCTACAGAAGCTTGATCGTTATAAAGAGATCACGGCACGCCTCGCCGATCCGCGCAAGACGACCGACGCCGAGGCGCAACAGTTGATCGGCGAAGGCAAGGCGTTCTACTGGGCCTCCGGCTCCATCCACTCGACCGAAACCGGCTCGCCGGAGATGCTGATGGAGTTGGCCTACCGGCTCGCCGTCGAGGACTCGCCCTTCTACGACGCCATCCGCCGCAACACCATCGTCCTCATCACGCCCGCGCTCGAAGTGGACGGGCGCGACCGCATGGTTGACGTGT
Organism: Pyrinomonadaceae bacterium; assembly: GCA_036389395.1. Taxonomy (GTDB): domain Bacteria; phylum Acidobacteriota; class Blastocatellia; order Pyrinomonadales; family Pyrinomonadaceae; genus QHXQ01. Next base: position 57,712 of record DASVPY010000029.1, on the reverse strand, counting down.
ACAACTACCGCAAGGCGAACCCTGGCAAGAACGCGCCGAGCCTGCTCTATTGGGGCAAGTACGTCGCGCACGACAATAACCGCGACGGGTTGGGGATGGCGCTCGCGCTCACGCGCAACATGATGAAGACGTTTCTGGAATACCACCCGACCGTCTTGCACGACCTGCACGAGTCCGTGCCGTTCCTCTACACCTCGACCGGCACGGGGCCGTACAACGCGTGGCTCGACCCGCTGGTCGTGGACGAGTGGCACCTGCTCGCGTACCACGAGATCGAGGAGATGACCAAGCGCGGCGTGCCCGGCGTCTGGACGCACGGCTTCTACGACGGCTGGGCCCCGAACTACATGTTCTACGTCGCCAACGGGCACAACTCAATCGGCCGCTTCTACGAGACGTTCGGCAACGGCGGCGCGGACACGATGGACAGAACCGTCACGCAGCAGGCGCAGCGCGACTGGTTCCGCCCCAACCCGCCGCAGCCGCGCGTCAAGTGGTCGCTCCGCAACAACATCAACATGCAGCAGTCCGCGATCCTCCTGGCGATGAACTTCGTCGCCAACAACAGGGAACGCTTCCTCAACAACTTCTACATCAAGAGCAAGCGGTCGGTGACGAAGGCGACGAACGAAGGCCCCGCAGCTTACGTCGTGCCCGGCGACACGCCGCGCCCGGTCGAAGCGGCCGACATGGTCAACCTGCTGCGCCTGATGGGCGTCGAGGTACACCGCGCGACCGCCGAGTTCACCGTCAACGAGCCGCGCCGGCCGCGCGCGGGGCAGCAGGCGCAAGGCGGCGGCGGCGAACAGGGAGAGCAGAGGGGCGGGGATGCGGGCACGGCGTTGGCGGCCAGCGAGCAGCGTGCGCAGTTGCCTCCGACGCCGGGCGGCGGCGCGCAGCGTGAACAGGGCGGCGCAGCCCAACGCGAGCAAGGCGGTGCGGGACAGGCGGCGACGACACGCAAGTTCGCGGCCGGCTCTTACATCATCCGCATGGATCAGCCCTACTCGCGCATGGCCGACATGCTCTTGGACACGCAGTATTACAACGTCAACGACCCGCGCCCCTACGACGACACCGGCTGGACGCTCGGCGCGCTGCGCAACGTCGAGACCGTGCGCGTGCCGAGTAAGGACGTGCTCGGCGTGCCGATGCAGTTGTTGACGACGGACGCGCGCGTGCAGGGGCGGCTCGTGGGCGGCGGGCGCGGGACTTACGTCGTCAACAACAACACGGACAACCCGCTCGCCACGCTCCGCTTCCGCCTCAAAGACGTGAAGATCGGCGTCGCCGAAGAGTCGTTCAAGTTGGGCGCGCAGAGTTTCAACGCCGGCTCGTTCATCATCCGCGCCGAAGGCCAGCCGGCGGACTTGCGCGCGCGCCTCGAAGCCGCGGTGGCGGAGTTGGGGCTGAACGCGTTGGCCGCGGACGCCGCGCCGACGGTCAAGACGCACGACCTCGGCGTGCCGCGCATCGCCATCCTGCACACGTGGCAGAACACGCAGAACGAGGGCTGGTTCCGCATCGAGTTCGACCGGCTGCAAATCCCTTACGCTTACATCTCCGACCACGCCGTCCGCGACACGCCCGACCTGCGCGCGAAGTACGACGTGATCATCTTCCCGCCCGTGGGCGGGACGGCACAATCAATCGTCAACGGCATCCCCGTGCGCGGCGACCCGATCCCTTGGCAGCAGTCGGCCGTGACGCCGAACCTCGGCAACTCGCCCGACACCACCGCGGACATGCGCGGCGGCATGGGGCTTCAGGGCGTCGCCAACCTGCAACGGTTCGTGCGCGAGGGCGGCCTCTTCGTCGCCGTGCAGAACACCGTCCGCGTGCCGCTCGACTACGGGCTGACGAGCGGCGTGACGATTGAGGCCGCGCGCCAACTGCAAGCCGCCGGCTCGGTCTACAACGCGACCTTCAGCGACCGCCGCAGCCCCATCGCCTACGGCTACGGCGAGACGTTGCCCATCTACTTCAACCAGGCCCCACTCTTGCAGGTCAGCACCGGCCCCGGCGGCGGCGGCGGTGGTGGCGGTGCTGGCGCAGGCGGCGGGGGCGAAGGCGCGCAGCGGCCTTCGGGGCGCGGCTCTTTGAACGACCCGGACATCGTGCAGGCGATGCCGCAGGCCGCGCCCGCGCCGCAGCGCCCGCCCGCGCGCCCCGGCGAGGAACAGTTGACCGACGAACAGCGTTTGCAATTAGGCCCGTTCTACACGCCGCCCGCCGAGCGCGCGCGCGTCGTGCTGCGGTTCGCGCGCGACGAGCGCAGCCTGCTCTTGAGCGGGATGCTCGCGGGCGCGCAGGAGTTGGCGAACCGGCCGGCCGTGGTGGACGTGCCGGTCGGGCGCGGGCACGTCGTCCTGTTCGCCAACAACCCGATGTGGCGGCACGAGACGCAAGGCTCCTTCTTCCTGCTCTTCAACGCCGCGCTCAACTTCGATCACCTCGACGCCGGGCGCGATTAAAAACGGCGGTGGTCGGTGGTCAGTGGTCAGTGGGAAGACAGTTCAAAGTTGAACGTTCAAGGTTCAAGGTTAGCTGCGCCTTGCACCTTGAACCTTGAACTTTGAACGTTGAACTCTTAACTGACCACTGACCACTGACCACTAAAATCTTAAGGAGGCTTTCATATGCAGAATTTCCCCCAGCCGGCGCAGGGCTTCCCGCCGCCGCCGGGCGGGCCGCCGGGCGGGCCCTTTGGCGGCTCGGCGGGCGCGCCGCCGCCCGCGCCGAAGAAGTCTAAGACGCCGTGGATCATCGCGGGCGTGGGCTGTCTGATCATCGGCGGTTTCGTCGTGCTGGCAATCGTCGGCGGGCTAGCAGCCTTCGTTAGTAAGATGAAGTCCACGCAGACGACCGACGCGCCGCCCGCGCGCCAGGCCCCCGGCACGAAGCAGTACGTCAACTCGCGCGCGGGCCGCACCGGCGACCTCGCGCTGAACTACGTGGACTTCTCCTTCTACTACCCCGAAGACTGGCAGCTCGTGCCGAACCAGACGAAGAACTTCGTCAAGGTCGAGCGCGACGACGAGCAGGGCACGACGCTTGAGAACTTCACCGTCGGCTGGATCAGCACGCCCGGCACGGCCTTCGACAAGCAGTTGCTGCCGAAGCTGGCCAAGCAACTCGGCGCGCAGTTGACGACGAGCTTCAAGGACTACGAGCAGGTGTCGGAGGGCGAGACGAAGGTCGGCCCCTACGAGGGCTACGAGACGCGTTTCACGGCCGAGCTGCCGGGCACGCCGAAGGGGGACGCGACCATCTACGGCCGGCTCGTGCTGCTGCCGCCGCCCGCGGGGCAGCGCAAGGGCGTCGCGCTCCTGCTGCTGACGACCGGCCTCGTGCCGGAGATCACGAGCGTGGACGACGTGGGCAGCAAGGGCGATCTAGCTGTCATCCTCGACTCGTTCCGTCTCGGCGCGAAGTAGGCGGGCGCAGCGCCGGTTGAGTGTAGCGTGCGGCCGGTCTCACACAGAGGACATAGAGGACACAGATCATAACTCTGTGTCCTCTGTGTCTCCTCTGTGTCCTCTGTGTTAATTTGAACAGCCGTCATATTCAAGCGGCGCGCGAAACCCGATGACTCTCCCGGCCGGCAAAGGACACCCCGCGCACGTCTCGCCGTACCTGCTCGTGCTCGGCGCGGCGCTGCTGTGGAGTACGGGCGGGCTGTTCATCAAGGCCAACGACCTGACGCCTTACGAACTGTCGTGCGGGCGCTCGCTCTTCGCCGCCGCGACCGTCGCGCTGCTGACCCGCCGCGAGGGCTTCGGCCTCAACGCGACGACGGCCGCGGCGAGCGTCCTCTACGCCGCGCTGCTGCTCCTGTTCGTCATCGCCACGAAGCTGACGACGGCCGCCAACGCCATCTTCCTGCAATACACCGCGCCGGTCTACATCCTGCTGCTCGAACCGCTCGTCTACGACGAACGCTACCGCTGGCAGGACTTCGTCGTCGTCGCGTGTTGCGTGGGCGGGATGTCTCTGTTCTTCGTCGGCGCGCTGCGCCCGCAGGACGTGCAGGGCAACGTGACGGCGCTCGGCTCCGGTCTCTGCTTCGCGCTCTTCTACCTGCTGCTGCGCCACCCGCGCGCGCGCCGCGTCAACCGCGCCTCGTCGGTCATCTACGGCAACCTCCTGCTCGCGCTCCTGACGCTGCCGGCGCTCGCCGGGGCGGGCGCGGGCAAGCTGAACGCGCACAACCTCGGCGTGGTCGCCTACCTCGGCGTCGTGCAGATCGGCTTGGCCTACACGCTGCTGACGCTGGGCGTGGCGCGCGGCGTCAAGTCGCTCGACGCCGGCATCATCGGCTACATCGAGCCGGTCTTGAACCCCGTCTGGGTCTTCCTCTTCCTCGGCGAGCGCCCCTCGCCCTGGGCGCTCCTGGGCGGCGCGAGCATCATCGCCGCGGTCTTCCTCCACACCGTCTGGAACGCGCGCCACAGGCGGCGGGCTGAGCGGGGCTGACACGATTGAGCCTGTTGAGCCGGCCCGGCGGTGACCGAACAGGCGGGCCGGCATTTCGTTTGACTCGCCGCCCGGTCTGGCATACTGTAAGCGCTCCAAGTCGTCCTGCGACTACCCGCGCACCCGTTCTGCCTACCGGAACTTAAGAGTGCCCGGTGGCCGTGTAACTCGCTTAAACTCTCAACCCGCGTCCGCAGAAGCCGCTTTACGGCCGCGCGCCCGCCGCGCCGCTCTTTCAGGAGACATCGCAAACATGCAAGCCCCCCGCTCACGCCCTCTGGCCGCCGCCCGCCGCTCCCTGCGCCTCGTCGCCCTCATGGCCCTCGTCCTGCTCGCGCGCCAGGCCGCGACGGCGCAGACGTTGAAGGCCGACTACCAGTTCCAGAACACGCGGGCCAGTTCCGTCGGCAGTTCGACCTTGACGGACGCGGGCACGGGCAACACCTTCCAGACGGACACGGTTGACGGGAACTCGCGCCCCGTCCTGCGCTTCGGCTTCAACCAGGGCGTCGCGCTCGCGCCGACCACGGGCGTGATCCCGAGCAACAGCTACACCATCGTCATGCTGTTCCGGCTCGACTCGGTGAGCGGCTTCGTCCGCCTAGTGGACTTCAAGAACCGCGCGTCGGACAACGGGCTGTACATCCAGAACGGGCGGTTGGAGAACTGCACGACCTGCACCAACATTTCGGCCTCGACTTACGTGCAGGTCGTGTACACGCGCACGGCGGCGGGCACGTTCACGGCCTACGTCAACGGGGTGCAGCAAGGGCAGGGGCCGGACACGAACGGCGATCTGGTCATCGACGGCAACAACCGGCTCGGCTTCTTTCAGGACGACCTGGCGGCCGGCGGCGAGGCCTCGGCCGGCAACGTGGCGCGCATCCGCCTCTACGACGCGCCCATGACCCCGGCGCAGGTCGCCGCGCTGGATCGCCTGTCCCTCCTGACCGTCACGAACACGAACGACAGCGGCGCGGGCAGCCTCCGCCAAGCCATCCTCGATTCCAACAGCCTCGTCAGCACGCAGACCATTGTCTTCAACATCGCGGGCGCAGGCGTGAAGACCATCAGCCCGACCACTGCGCTGCCGATCATCTCCGCCCCCGTCGTTATTGACGGCTACACGCAGCCCGGCGCGTCGGCCAACACGCTCGCCGTGGGCAACAACGCCGTCCTGCTCATCGAGTTGAGCGGCGCGAACGCGGGCGGGACGCCTACGGGGCTTAACATCCGCGCGGCCGATTGCACGGTGCGCGGGCTGGTCATCAACCGCTGGGATACCGGCATTGAGATTTTCGGTGCCGGCAGCAGCAACAACCGCGTCGAAGGTAACCGCATCGGCACGAACGCCGCAGGTACGGCTGCCTTGCCGAATACCGCCTTCGGCGTGATCATCAACTCTGCGTCCAACAACATTGTCGGCGGCACCACCCCCGCCGCGCGCAACCTCGTTTCGGGGAACGCTAATACCGGCGTCTCAATCCAGCAAAACGGCGCGAGCGGGAATCTGGTGCAGGGCAACTACATCGGCACGGACGCCGCCGGCAACGCCGATCTGGGGAATGCGTGCGTCGGCGTGGCCCTCTTCAACGCGGCGAATAACGTGATCGGCGGCACGGCCGCCGGGGCCGGCAACGTCATCTCCGGCAATGATTGCCACGGCCTTGGCATAAGTACCACGACCGGAAGTTTCCCGGCCACGGGCAATCAGGTGCAGGGGAATTTCATCGGTACAAACGCCGCCGGCACAGGCGCAATGCCGAACGGCGCGGGCGTGAACATTACGGCGAGCGGCACGAACAATAATCAGATCGGCGGGACGGCCGCCGGCGCGGGCAACGTCATCGCGTTCAACAACGGCAACGGCGGGGTCGGCGTGACCGTCATCGTCGGGACCGGCAACGCCCTCCTGTCGAACGCGATCTTCTCGAACGGCGGCGTGGGGATCAGGCTCACCGGCGGCGGCAACAACAACCAGCCCGCCCCGTCGCTGATCTCCGTCACCTTCGCCGGGGTTCGGGGCACGCTCGCCGCCGCGCCCAACACGCAGTACCGCGTCGAGGTCTTCCAAAACCAGACGTGCGACCCTTCGGGCAGCGGCGAAGGGCAGGCCTTCGTCCTCTCCGCCAACGTGACGACGGACGCGAACGGCAACGCCGGCTTCAACGCGGGCTTCGGCGACGGCCTCCCCGTCGGGCCGTTCTTCACCGCCACGGCGACCGACCCGAACGGCAACACCTCCGCCTTCTCGCCCTGCCGGCTCGTTAACAGTTTCGACGTGAGCGGGCGCGTGGTGGACGGTGCGGCCAACGGCATCGGCGGCGTCACCGTTTCGCTCACCGGCTCGGCCACGCGCAGCACCACGACCGACAGCAACGGCAACTACGCCTTCACGAACCTGCCCGGCGGCGGCAACTACACCGTCACGCCCACGAGCGGCAGCTACGCGTTCAGCCCCGCCAGCCAGACGCTCAACAACCTGTCGGCGAACCGTTTCGTCAACTTCTTCGGCACGCGCACCGTCGTCCAACTCGGCGGGCGCGTCGCGGACGCGTCAAACAACGGCCTCGGCGGCGTGACCGTCGCGCTCAGCGGCTCGCAGACCGCGACGACGACCACCGACGGCGCGGGCAACTACTCGTTCACCAACCTGGCGGCCGGCGGCAGCTACACGGTCACGCCGCAGGGCGGCACGTACAGCCCCGCGACCCAGCAGTTCAACAACCTGGGCGCGGACGCCACCGCCAACTTTACCCGCCTCGCCGCGCTCGCCTGCACGCCGCCGCCCGCGGGGCTGGTGGCCTGGTATCCGGGCGACGGGAACACGAACGACATCGTGGGCGGCAACGACGGCACGCTGCAAAACGGCGCGACGTTTGCCGCCGGGCACGTGGGCCAGGCGTTCAGCGTTGACGGCGTGGACGACTTCGTGCAGGTGGCGGACAACCCCGCCGCCAGCGTTGGCAATTCCGTGACCGTTGATGCCTGGGTCAACCTCCGCGCTTATTCCACCGGGAATGACTTTAGTCCGGTCATATCTAAGTGGAACTCTTTAAATGGCGTGAACAAGCGCAGTTATTTTCTAGGGATCAATCCAGAAGGTAACCCGCGTTTCGTCGCCTCGGCCGCTGATGGCTCGTTTGCCAGTGCTATCTCCCCCGGCTTTAATACTGTGCCGCTGAATACATTCACGCACATCGCGGGTGTGTTCGACAGTAGCGCACAAACCTTGCGTCTGTACGTCAACGGCGTCGAGCGGGGCGTGGTGACCAACGTCGGGTTCAATACGATTGGCGATAACGACGAACCCTTGCTCATCGGCGCGACCGATTACGGGCAGTTCGTCAATAACCGACAGTTCACGAACGGCCTGATCGACGAAGTCGAAGTCTTCAACCGCGCGCTGACGCAGGCCGAGATTCAAGCCATCTTCAACGCCGGCAGCGCGGGCAAGTGCAGGCCGTCTGCGGCCAACGCCACGCTCACGGGGCGCGTGACGAACGGCGGCGCGGGCCTGCCCGGCGTCACCGTCACGCTCTCCGGCGCGGTGAGCGCGACGGTGCAAACCGATGCGAGCGGCAACTACGCGTTTGCTAACCTGACCGTCGGCGGCAATTACACCGTGACGCCGGCGCACCCGCTGTACGTCTTCGCGCCGGCGCGCGCGGACATCAACAACTTGAGCGCCAGTCAGGTCATCAACTTCGCCACGCAGCCGAACGCCGTGCCTGCGCCGACGCCGCCGCTGACGGACGACTTCAACAGCGCCCAGCGCGACCCGACGAAGTGGAACCTGGGCACGCTCTCGCAGCCCGCCGGTGCGTTCGATCCGTTTATCCCGGTCGTGCAACAGAACGGGCGGCTGGTCATCACGCCGCGCGCGAACGTTGCGGGCGCGCACTTCAACGGCTACGTCTCGGTCAACTCGTTCGACTTCACCGGCGGGCAGACGAGCGTCGAGGTGGTGCAGGCGGCGGGCGGCGCGGAGACGGCCTTCGCCATCGGCAGCGACAATCAGAATAACTACCGCTTCGCCGTCACGGCGCTGGGCAACGCCCCGCCGGGCGCGCGCGCGGCGTTCGCGGCCGCCTACGCCGCGGGCGACGCGGACAGCCTCGATCCGACCATGCTGGTGCTCGTCTTTCAGGTGCGCATCAGCGGCGTCTTAACGCAGGCGGTCGTCCCTTACGATCCGGTCGCGCACCGCTTCTTCCGCTTCCGGCACGACGCGCCGCAGAACGCCATCCTGTTCGAGACCAGCCCGGACAACATCACGTTCACCGAACGCTTCCGCAAGTCGCTGGAAAAGAACGTCGTCGGACTGGCCGTTGAGTTGACGGCGGGCACGGCCGCGCCGACCGGCGACCCCGGCGCGGCCGTCTTCGACAACCTCGCGCTCATCACCAGCACGGCGCAGTTCAACGCCGCCGACTTCGCCGTCAACGAAGGCGACGGGCGGGCGATCATCACCGTCACGCGCGCGGGCAACGTCAGCGGCGCGGCGGCGACCCTGACCTACGCGACCGTTGACAACCCGGCGGCCGTCCGGTGCGACGACACGCAGACGCTGCCCGGCGTGGCCTTCGCCCGCTGTGATTACGCGACGAGCGTGGACACGATCACGTTCGCGGCCGGCGAGACGAGTAAGTCCTTCGCCGTGCCCATCGTTGACGACGGCTTCGCCGAAGGCCGCGAGACGTTCCAACTCAAACTGCTCGACGCGAGCGGCGCGAGCCTGGGCGCGCCCGCGCTGATCACGGTCACCATTCAGGACAACGACCAGCCGGGGCAGCCGAACCCCGTCTTCGAGCCGAACCCGGCCAACACGGCCCGCACGATCCCGTTCTTCGTGCGCCAGCACTACCTCGACTTCCTGGCGCGCGAGCCGGAGCAGGGCGAGCCTTGGTCGGGCGTGCTCACGCGCTGCCTGACCTTGGCGGGCGGCTCCCCCGACAACATCAACAACACGAACCCGAACAGCCCTTCGGCCGGCTGCGACCGCCTGATCGTGTCGGGGTCGTTCTTCGGCTCGCCGGAGTTCAAGGACAAGGGCGTCTACCTGATCGTCTTCTACCGGGCGGCGCTCAACCGCCTGCCGACCTACGCCGAGTTCGCGCAAGACCTGCGCTCGGTGACCGGCGCGACGCCCGCCGAGACCAACGCCAAGCGTGCCGCCTTCGCCGTCAGCTTCACGCGGCGCGGCGAGTTCGCCAGCCAGTACGGCGGGTTGACGAACGCGGCCTACGTGAACGCCTTGCTGGGGCGCTACAACCTGACGAGCATCACGACGCCCGACCCGGCCAACCCCGACGGCGCGGCGAAGGTCACGCTGACGAGCACAGACCTGAGCGACCGCTTGACGGCCGGCACGCTCACGCGGGCGCAGGTCTTGCGGGCGATTGTCCAGAGCGATCAGGTGAGCCAGCAGCGCGAGGCCGTCAACGCCTTCGTCGCCGCCCAGTACTACGGCTACCTGCGGCGCACGCCCGACACGGGCGGGTTCAACAACTGGGTCAACTACCTGACGGCGCACCCGTCGGACTTCCGCACCATGGTCAACGGGTTCATGAACTCCGTCGAGTACCGGCTCCGCTTCGGGCCGTCGAACTAAGACCGGAGCGGAATCTTCATGCCGGGCCGCCGCGCGCTTCAGGCGTGCGGCGGCCCGGCGCGCTGTGGCCGTGACCTCGGCGCGGCGTCGAAGCGCCGGGCGTGGGCTTTCGGCCCGAGACCCGCGATGAATAATTATGTAGGGCGGCGCGCAGGGAAACTTATATTTGGGGCGGCGGGCGGGCGGTTCGGCGCGGAATTACGGGCGTTTGACGCGGGCGCGGCACGGGGCGGCGGAAAAACGCGCGCGCTTTTCGCAAAATGTCTCTTGCCGTGCGCGGAAAAATTTAGTATCACTAGGCGACTCTAATGCATTACTGACAAGGGGCAGCAAGGGAACGCGTGTCTCTCGGGGTACGGGCGTGGCCGGCCGGCCGCTAAGGTCGGGCGTGTCACGTCTCTGCAAGGGCCGCATCTCTGCGAGCAAAACTCCTCCGCGCAAACGGGGGCGGCCTCTGCGTGCTCCCGCCCCGCCGGGTAGGCGACGGGCAACTGACAGGGTGCGATCATGCCGCAAATCTTTCACCGCAGCACAAACACGCTGGCGAAGCTCAGCATCTTCGGCGGGCTGTTCATCCTGGCCTTCGCCGCCTGGTGCGTCGCCGAGATCAACCGCTCGTCGTGGAACACGGGCGCGTTCGTCGAGCGCGAGCAGCCCGTCCAGTTCTCGCACAAGCACCACGTCGGCGACGACGGCATTGACTGCCGCTACTGCCACACGTCGGTCGAGACCGCCGCCTCCGCCGGCCTGCCGCCCACCAAGACCTGCATGAACTGCCACTCGCAAATCTGGTCGGACAGCCCGTACCTCGAAGTCGTCCGTCAGAGTTGGCGCGACAACAAGCCCATCGAGTGGACGCGCGTCCACGACCTGCCCGACTACGTCTACTTCAACCACTCGATCCACATCAACAAGGGGGTGGGGTGTTCGACCTGCCACGGGCGCGTGGACGAGATGCCGCTCGTCTACCAGTACTCGTCGTTGCAGATGGAGTGGTGTCTGGAGTGCCACCGCGAGCCGGAGCGTTACCTGCGCCCGCGCGAGCAGGTCTTCAACATGGCGTGGCGGCCGGAGAACCGGACAAGCGCGGAACTGGCCGAGGGGCAACGGCTCAAAGAGCAGTACCACGTGCGCCACAAGGCGATCATGCAAAGCTGTTCGACCTGCCACCGGTAAAGCCGGAAGGACTTGTAAGCGCGATGCACATCAAAGACACTCTCCCCGAGCTGTACGCGATTCGCCGGCCGCTCAAGACCGAGGACGTGCGGCGGCGGCTCGCGGACAAGCAGGGCAAGGAGTATTGGCGCAGTCTGGAAGAGCTGGCGGCGAGCGACGAATTCGAGGAACTGCTGCACCGCGAGTTCCCGCGCCAGGCCGGCGAGTGGGACGACGAGCCGAGCCGCCGCACCTTCCTCAAGGTCATGGGCGCGTCGCTCGCGCTCGCGGGGCTGTCGGGCTGCGTCTACCAGCCGCCCGAAACGGCCGTGCCCTTCGTGCGCCAGCCCGAAGAACTCGTGCCCGGTCGGCCGCTCTTCTTCGCCACGGCCATGCCGCACCCCAAGGGCGCGACCCCGCTGCTCGTGCGCAGCAACGACGGCCGCCCCACCCACATCCAGGGCAACGACCAACACCCCGCCAGCCTCGGCGCGAACGACGTGTTCTCCGTCGCCTCGCTCCTGACGCTCTACGACCCCGACCGCTCCGCCACCGTCCAGTACCGCGGCGAGGTGCGCCCCTACACGGCCTTTTTGGCCGACGCGCGCACGGCGTTCGACGCCCTCAAGGCGCGCGGCGGGGCGGGCCTCCGCATCCTGACCGAGACCGTCACGTCGCCCACCCAAGCCGCGCTGCTCAAGCAAATCCTGACGGCGCTGCCGCAGGCGCGCTGGCACCAGTACGAGCCGGTCGGCGCGCAAGGCGCGACCGCGGGCGCGCGCCTCGCCTTCGGCGACGCGGTCAACACCGTCTACCGCTTCGACCGGGCCGACCGCGTCGTCGCGCTCGACTCCGATTTCCTGGCCGCGCTGCCCGGCGACATCCGCCACGCGCGCGACTTCATCGAGCGCCGCCGCGTGCTCGGAGGCAAGGCGGAGATGAACCGCCTCTACGCCGTCGAGACCACGCTGACGAACACGGGCGCGAAGGCCGACCACCGCTTCGCCGTCAAGCCCAGCGAACTCGTGCCGTTCGCGCAGGCGCTCGCCGCGGCCGTCGGCGCGGCGGGCGTGAGCGCGCCCGCCAGCGGCGTGCGCCACGCCGAGCACGTCGCGGCCGTGGCCAAAGACCTGCAAGCCGCGCGCGGCAAGTCCATCGTCATCGCGGGCGACTACGCGCCGCCCGCCGTCCACGCGCTCGCGCACGCGATGAACGCCGCGCTCGGCAACGTCGGGCAGACCGTCGTCTACACAGACCCGCTGGAGTTTTATCCCGCAGACCGCGCGGTCGATCCGACCGAAGACCTGCGCCAACTCGTCAACGACATAGACGCGGGCGCGGTCGAGATGCTGCTCGTCGTCGGCGGCAACCCGGCCTACGACGCGCCGGCCGAGTTCCAGTTCAAAGAGAAGCTGCGGAAGCTGTTCGAGGCGCGCAAGCTGACGGCGCACCTCGGCGTCTACTTCGACGAGACTTCGGAACTGTGCCTCTGGCACGTCCCCGAGACGCACTACCTTGAGGCGTGGGGCGACGCGCGCGCCTACGACGGCACGGTCTCGATCATCCAGCCCCTGATCGCGCCGCTCTACCGCGGGCGCAGCGCGCTTGAGTTTTTGTCCGCCTTGACCGACACGCCCGAAAAGTCCGGGCACGACATCCTGCGCGACTACTGGCGCACGCAGCCGCAACTCGCAGGCAGCGCCGACGCCTTCGAGCAGGCCTGGCGCAAGGCCGTCCACGACGGCTGGATTCCGGGCACGGCCGCCAAGGCGCGCACGGCCGCCGTGCGCGGCGACTGGGCCACGCAGCCCGCGGCCGCCGCCTTGCAGCCGGCCACGGGCGGCGCGTTCGAGATCGTCTTCCGCCCCGACCCGTGCGTCTACGACGGGCGCTACGCGAACAACGGCTGGCTGCAAGAGTTGCCCAAGCCGCTCACGAAGCTGTGCTGGGACAACGCCGTCATCGTCAGCCCGGCGACCGCGCGCCGCCTCTTGCAGATCGACAAGCAGGAGGACGTGGTCACCTACAAGGGCATCGAGTACATGGCCCCGTGCGTCCAGATCAACTACCGCGGGCAGACGCTCGGCGCGTACGAGCCGATCCCCATCTTCGTCCTCGCCGGTCAGCCCGACGACGTGATCACCTTGCACCTCGGCTACGGGCGCACGCGCGCGGGCCGCGTCGGCTCGACGACCGAGACGCAGCGCGTCGGCTTCAACGCCTACACGCTCCGCTTCGCCGACGCGCCCTGGTACGCCACCGGCGCGCAGGTCTCCGCCACCGGCAACACCTACCAACTCGTCGGCACGCAGTTGCACTTCAACATGGAGGGGCGCGACCTCGTCCGCTCGGAGACCTTGGCCGAGTACACGGCCGGGCGCAGCGACTCGCGGAGCGAGCACGTCGAGGGCGGCGCGGGCGGGCACGAAGCCCCGCCCGGCTACGGCCCCGAAGGCGCGGGCGTGGGCACGGAAGTCCACAAGGAGCCGGCGGCGGACGAGACGCTCTACTACAACTACGACTACGTCGGCTACAAGTGGGGCATGGCGATTGACACGACCGCGTGCGTCGGCTGCAACTCGTGCGTCATCGCCTGCGTGTCGGAGAACAACATCCCCGTGGTCGGCAAGGAGCAGGTCGCGCGCCGCCGCCACATGCACTGGCTGCGCGTGGACGCCTACTTCAAGGGGCTGGCCGAGAACCCCGACGGCGTCTACTTCCAGCCCGTCCCGTGCATGCACTGCGAGAGCGCGCCGTGCGAGCCGGTCTGCCCCGTCAACGCCACCGTGCACGACGCCGAGGGCACGAACAACATGGTCTACAACCGCTGCGTCGGCACGCGCTACTGCTCGAACAACTGCCCGTATAAGGTGCGCCGCTTCAACTTCCTGCTCTTCCAGGACTGGAACACGCCGAGCTTGAAGTTGATGCGCAACCCGGAGGTCTCGGTGCGCTCGCGCGGCGTGATGGAGAAATGCACCTACTGCATCCAGCGCATCCAGAACGCCAAGATCGAGTCGGAGAAGGAGGGCGGGCGGCGCGTCCGCGACGGCGAAATCCAGACCGCCTGCCAGGTCGCCTGCCCGACGAACGCCATCGTCTTCGGCGATCTGAACGACCGCGGCAGCGAAGTCGCGAAGTGGCAGCACGACCGGCGCAACTATAGCTTGCTGGCGGAGCTGAACACGCGCCCGCGCACGACCTACCTGTCGGCGCTGCGCAACCCGAATCCCGAAATTAAGGGGGCGTAAGAGATGGCGGACTCCATTGACTCGCCGCACGAAGACGCGGGCATCCACGTCACGCCGTACCCGGTCATCGAGCCGGGGCACACGTTCGGCAGCGTGACGGACAAGATCAGCGCGCTCACGCTTCAGCGGCGCACCCCGCTGGCCTGGTTCATCGGCTTCGCCATCTCGTTCGCGCTGGCGAACGTGCTGCTCTTCTCCATCGGCTACCTCGTGCTGACCGGCATCGGCGTCTGGGGCAACAACATCCCGGTCGGCTGGGCCTTCGACATCATCAACTTCGTCTGGTGGATCGGCATCGGGCACGCCGGCACGCTCATCTCCGCGATCCTGCTGCTCTTAAGACAAAGCTGGCGCACCTCGATCAACCGCTTCGCCGAGGCGATGACGCTCTTCGCCGTCGCCTGCGCCGTCATCTTCCCCGTGTTCCACACAGGCCGCCCGTGGCTCGCCGCCTACTGGCTCTTCCCGTACCCGAACACGATGAACATCTGGCCGAACTTCCGCAGCCCGCTCATGTGGGACGTGTTCGCGGTCTCGACCTACGGGACGGTCTCGGCGCTCTTCTGGTTCGTCGGCCTCATCCCCGACTTCGCCACCCTGCGCGACCGCGCGCAGAGCAAGCCCTTCAAGATCGTCTACGGCATCCTCTCCCTGGGCTGGCGCGGCTCGGCCCGCCACTGGGCGCGCTACGAGAAGCTCTACCTGCTGCTCGCCGCCTTGGCCACGCCGCTCGTGCTCTCGGTGCACACCATCGTCAGCTTCGACTTCGCGGTCGGCGTCATTCCGGGTTGGCACGCGACCATCTTCCCGCCCTACTTCGTGGCGGGCGCGGTCTTCGCCGGCTTCGCCATGGTGCTGACGCTGACCATCCCCTTGCGCAAGGCCTACGGGCTGGAAGACTTCATCACGATGCGCCACCTGCGCAACTCCGCCAAGGTCATGCTGGCGACCGGCCTCATCGTGGCCTACGGCTACATGATGGAGGCCTTCACCGCGTGGTACAGCGCGAGCGAGTACGAAGGCTTCATGATGAAGAACCGCATCTGGACGGGGCCGTACTGGTGGAGCTACGCCTTGCTGATCCTGTGCAACGTGCTCATCCCGCAGATTCTGTGGCTGAAGCGGGCGCGGCACAGCACGCTCGTCCTCTGGCTCGTCGCGCTCGTGGTCGGCGTCGGTATGTGGCTGGAGCGGTTCGTCATCATCGTGACTTCCTTGCACCGCGACTTCCTGCCGTCGTCGTGGGGCATGTACCGGCCGACGATCATAGACTTCTCGACCTTCTTCGGCACCATCGGGATGTTCGTCATGCTCATCTTCCTGTTCATCCGCTTCCTGCCGATCATCTCCATCTTCGAGATGCGGACGATCTTGCCGCAGGCGGCCGTGAAAGAAGACGAGGAGGAGCACGCCGCATGAAAAGACGGAAGGAGCGGCCGCCCTACTACGGGGTGATGGCCGAGTTCGACAACCCGACCGACGTGGTGGCCGCCGCCCGCGCCGCGACCGAGGCCGGCTACAAGCGCGTGGACGCCTTCTCGCCCTACCCGATTGAGGAGTTGTCCGAGGCGGTCGGCGCGTTCGGGCAGAAGATGCCGAAGATCGTCCTCGGCGGCGGCATCTTCGGCGCGCTCGCCGGCTTCGGGATGCAGTACTACCTGTCGGTCATCAACTACCCCTTGAACGTCGGCGGCAAGCCGTTGAACAGTTGGCCGGCGTGGATTCCGATCACGTTCGAGCTGACGATCCTGTGCGCGGCGCTCGCGGGCATCTTCGGCATGTTGGCCTTGAACGGGCTGCCCGAACCTTATCACCCGGTCTTCAACACGCCGAACTTCGCGCTCGCCTCGCGCGACCGCTTCTTCCTGCTCATCGAGTCGCGCGACGAGACTTACGACCGCGAGCGCACCACGGAGTTCCTGCGCGGCCTCGGGGCGCTAGAGGTGACAGATGTGGAATACTGAGAACAGGAGAAGGCAGGAGGCAGGAGCCAGGAGCCAGAAGCGGGCCGCCGGCAGAGGGCAGCCCGACAATGGCAGCCGACCGGCAACGTGTGCAGCGCGCGCACGGCCGACGGGGCGGCGCGTCTGTCTCTTCCTCCTGGCTTCCGGCTTCTGTCTCCTGGCTGCCGGCTGTCGTCAGGACATGCAGGATCAGCCGCGCTACGAGGCCTACGAGGCGAGCACGACGTTCAGTGACGGACTGTCGTCGCGCCCGCTGGTCGAGGGCACCGTGCCGCGCGGCTGGCTGCGCGCCGACACGCTCTACTACACGGGCAAGCTGGGGCCGGGCCAGGTGCGCGCGCAGGCCGGCGCGACGCAGAGCGGCGCGCAGACCGCGACGCCCAACATACAGGGCGGCACGCAGCCCGGCGGCGGCACGCAGCCAGCCGGTGACACGAACGCGCGCGGCAACGTCGGCGGCAACGCGGGCCAGCAACAGGGCGCGGGCGGTGCGGCGGCGGGCGGCGCGAACGCGGCGGGCGCGAACGCCGTTCAGGCGGCCGGGTCGCCGCAGGACGCGACCGAGTTCCCGTTCCCCGTCACGGCCGAGGTGCTCAAGCGCGGGCAGGAGCGGTTCAACATCTTCTGCGCCATGTGCCACGGCATGACCGGCTACGGCGACGGCATGATCGTGCGCCGCGGCTACCGCCGCCCGCCTTCTTACCACACCGATCAGTTGCGGCAAGCGCCGGTCGGCCACTTCTTCGACGTGATCACGAACGGCTGGGGCGCGATGCCCGACTACGCCGCGCAGATTCCCGTGCAGGATCGCTGGGCCATCATCGCCTACGTCCGCGCGTTGCAGTTGAGCCAGCAAGTGCCCGCGGCCCAAGTCCCGCCCGATAAGCTGACGGCGCGGCCCGCCGCGGCGGGCGGGCACAC
Organism: Pyrinomonadaceae bacterium; assembly: GCA_036389395.1. Lineage (GTDB taxonomy): Bacteria > Acidobacteriota > Blastocatellia > Pyrinomonadales > Pyrinomonadaceae > QHXQ01. Next base: position 40,331 of record DASVPY010000029.1, on the reverse strand, counting down.
CGAAGGCGGAGGGGAGCACCCATAATGGCAGCACACGTGGAAGACGCACGCACCTACACGCCGCCGCCCGCCCTGGCCCGCCTGCGCGCGACGGCCCTCGTCGTCGGCGTCGTGGCGCTCGTCGTCGTCGCCGTCGGCGGCTTCCTGCTGAGCCGGCCCGACATGTTCCGCGCCTACCTGCTCGGCTACATGCTCTGGACGGGCATCTCGGTCGGGTCGCTGGCGCTCATGATGCTGCACCACCTGTCGGGCGGCGGCTGGGGCGTCGTGCTGCGGCGCATCCTCGAAGCCGCCACGCGCGTGCTGCCGCTCATGTTCGTCCTGTTCATCCCGATCTTAATCGGGCTGTTCACCAACAACCTGTACCCGTGGACGCTGCCGGAGGTCTACCAGGAGCACGCCGTCGCGCACAAGCGCGCGCTCTACTTGAACGCGCCGCTCTTCACCGCGCGTTGGGTCTTCTACTTCGCCGTCTGGCTCGCGCTCGCCTACTTCCTGAACAAGTGGTCGCGCGCGCAGGACGAAGAGGCCGACCCGCGCGTGCTGCGCACGCTCAAGGAGCGGATGCAGAACGTGTCGGGGCCCGGCATCGTGCTCTTCGGGCTGACGGTGACGTTCGCGGCGATTGACTGGACGATGTCGCTCGAACCCGAATGGTTCTCGACCATCTGGGGCCTGCTCATCATGGTCGGCTGGGGCTTGACGGCGCTCGCCTTCGCCATCTGCCTCCAGGCGTTCATGATCAACGCGGACGCGCGCTTCGCCGCCGTCTACCAGCCGCGCCACCTGCACGACCACGGCAAGCTCCTGCTCGCGTTCGTCATGATCTGGGCCTACTTCTCTCTGTCGCAGTTCCTGATCATCTGGTCGGGCAACCTGCCGGAAGAGATCACGTGGTACCTGCACCGCCTGCGCGGCGGCTGGCAGTACGTGGCCCTGTTCATCGTGCTGTTCCACTTCGCGCTGCCGTTCGTGCTGCTGCTGTCGCGCAACCTGAAGCGGCGCGCGCGCTCGCTGATGGCGGTGGCGCTCCTGGTGCTGGCGATGCGGACGGTCGATCTGTTCTGGCTGATCGCGCCCGCGCACCGCGTCTTTCCGGGCCAGGCCGCCACGGGCGGCGGCCACGCCGTCGCCTACGCGCTCTACTTCGTCGCGGCCGTCGGCGTCGGCGGCCTGTGGCTCTGGTACTTCGCCGGGCAACTGCCGCAGCGCCCGCTCCTGCCGCTGGGCGATCCGGGCCTGGAGAACGCGCTCGAAGTGGGCGGCGGACACCACTAAGGCGAGAGGCGCAGGGCGAAGGGGAAAGGGCGGAGCGTTAATGAAGCGACGTTGGCGTGCTTGTTAAGCGGAAGGGGCGTAAACGAGATGGGAGTCTTTGGGCGGAAGATACACGTGACCGAGACGCCGGACGTGCGCCACATCACGAACCCGGACGTGATGCACGAGGAGTCGGACGTGAACGTCAAGGGCGTGGGCATGTTCGTGCTGGGCCTCGGCGTCTTCGGTCTCGTCGTCCTCGGGCTGGTGTACGGGCTGTTCTACTACTTCTCGAAGCGCGAGGAGCGGAACGAGCGGCGCGAGTTCCACAGCCCCATCGCGCGCAAGGACACGGAGCGGCAGCCGCCGCTCTCGGTGCCGCACCTGCAAGCCGCGCCCGGCATGCGCGCGCCCGACGCGCCCGACGACCCGCGCGCCAACTTCCAGTTGAAAGAGCCGCAGGCCGAGTGGAACTGGCTGCGCCAGAAGTACGACTTCGAGTTGGCGAACTACGGCCAGCCCGACCCGAGCACCAACACGGTGCGCGTGCCGATTGACGACGCCATGCAGCGCCTCTTGCAGCAGCCGCCCGCCGCGCGCCAGCCCCAGCCCGGCGACCCCACGCTCCAAGGCGGCATGGACGTGCCCTCCGACTCCAGCGGCGGCCGGCAGACGGAGAAGCGGGATCAGTAGGCAGTAGGCAGACGGCAGTAGGCAGTGAAGGCGAAAGCAGTGAGTCGTAGAAACAGGACACACACAACCGAGACGGCAGCCGGGCGGGCGGCGGCGCGCGTGAGCGTTCTGTTGCTGCTCGCTGCCTACTGCCTACTGCCATCTGCCCACTGCCTCGCGCAGTACGCGCAGCCGCCGCAGTGGAAGATGACGAGCAACACGCCGCCGGCCGCGCTGAAGGACGTGCGCATCGAGCAGCGTTTGGGCGCGCAGTTGCCGCTCGACGCGGCCTTGCGCGACGAGGCGGGGCGCGCGGTCAAGCTCGGCGACTACTTCAAGGGGCCGCGCCCGGTCGCCTTCGCGCTCGTCTATTACAAATGCCCGATGCTCTGCAACCAGATTCTCAACGGGCTGGTCTCGGGCCTGCGCGGCGTCGCGCTCACGCCCGGCAAGGACTTCGACGTGGTCGTCCTGAGCTTCGACCCGCGCGAGGGCCCCGCCGACGCCGCCAAGAAAAAAGAGACCGTGCTGCACGACTACCGGCGGCTGGAGACGGCCGCGGGCTGGCACTTCCTGACGGGCGACAAGGCGGCGATTGACGCCGTCACCGCCGCCGCCGGCTTCCACTACTACTTCGACGAGGCCACGAACCAGTTCGCGCACGCGAGCGCCGTCATGGTGGCGACGCCCGGCGGCCAACTCTCGCACTACTTCTACGGCATCGAGTACGCGCCGCGCGAGCTGCGCCTCGGGCTGGTCGAGGCCTCGGCCGGCAAGACGGGGTCGCCCGTGGATCAACTGCTGCTCTACTGCTACCACTACGACCCGACGACGGGCCGCTACGGCCCCGCCATCATGAACATCATGCGCCTGTGCGGCGTCGTCACGGTGTTGGGGCTGGTGGCCCTGATCGGCGTCATGCGCCGCCGCGGCGCGAGTCAGAACCGGCGCGCGTCGGTCGCAGGAGGGACGGCTTAACCGCGATGCAAATTCCTTTGCCCAAGATCGATCTGCCGCGCATCCCGTTCACGCCCGAACAGGCCTCGACGCTCGCCGGCCACGTGGACGCGCTCTACCTCTACCTCGTCGCCATCACGCTCTTCTTCACCGTGCTGGTGGTCGTGCTGATCTTCTACTTCTCGGTGCGCTACCGGCGCATCACGCCCGACGAGATTCCGCGCCCGAACGCGGGCGCACTCCCCCTGGAAGTGATGTGGACGATTATCCCGCTCCTGATCGCGATGACGATCTTCGTGTGGGGCGCGAGCCTCTTCTTCGCGCTCTACCGGCCGCCGACGGACGCCATCGAGATTTTCGTCGTCGGCAAACAGTGGATGTGGAAGTTCCAGCACACAGAGGGGCAGCGCGAGATCAACGAGCTGCACGTCCCACTCGGCGCGAAGGTCAAGCTGACGATGACGACCGAGGACGTGATCCACTCGTTCGCCGTGCCCGCCTTCCGCGTCCGCTCCGACGTTGTGCCGGGGCGCTACACCTACGTCTGGTTCCAGGCCACGAAGACGGGCCGCTTCCACCTGTTCTGCACCGAGTACTGCGGCACGAACCATTCGGGCATGATCGGCTACGTCGAGGTGCTGGAGCCGGCCGACTATCAAGCCTGGCTCGCGGGCGGGACGAGCGAGTCGCCCGCGGCCCAAGGCGAGAGGCTGTTCCAGAGTTTGGGCTGCGCCTCGTGCCACCGCATGGACGCGCAGGGGCGCGGCCCCATGCTCACCGGCGTCTTCGGCAAGACGCAGAAGATGACGAACGGGCAGGACGTGCTGGCCGACGAGGCCTACGTCCGCGAGTCGATCCTGAACCCGCAGGCCAAGATCGTGCTCGGCTTCGGCTCCGTCCAGATGCCCTCGTTCCAGGGGCAGGTGACGGAGGAGCAACTCTTGAACCTGATCGCCTACGTCCGCTCGCTCGCCGCGCCGCAGCAGGGCGGCACGGCCGGCGCGGGGCAAGCGCAGGGCGGCACGGTGACGACGGCCGCGCCCGCCGCCGGCTCGACCACGACGACCGGCGTCCAGCCCGACACGCAGCGGTCGAACCCCGTCGGCGCGACCTCGCCGCGGCGGGTCGTGCCGCCGGGGCGCACGACCCCGAGCGGGGGCGGCGGCGCGCGCCCGCCGCGGTAAAGTTTTTTAAGCGCGCGCCCGGCGCGTCGGCGTGAAGGGGCGCGCCAGGGTTTCTATAATCTTTAAGTCGGCGTCCGTTAACGAGGCTTTATGAGCGCAGCAGACACACCGTTGAACCCGATGAACCCGGCCGCGCCCGCGGGCGCGGGCGCGCCGCCAGCAGCCGCGCCGGAGTTCCGCGCGCGCTTCGCGCACAAGAACTACCTGAACGCGCACTACGGCATCATGTCGTGGCTGCTGACGAAGGATCACAAGCGCATCGCCCTGCTCTACCTCGGCTCGATCACGCTCTTCTTCGTCGTGGGCGGCGCTTACGCCATCGCCATCCGGCTCGAACTGTTGACGCCCGCGGGCGACCTCGTCCAGCCGCAGACCTACAACAAGCTGTTCACGCAGCACGGGATCATCATGATCTTCTTCTTCCTGATCCCGTCGATCCCGGCCGTCCTGGGCAACTTCCTCGTCCCGCTCATGATCGGCGCGAAGGACTTGGCCTTCCCGCGCATCAACCTGCTGAGCTGGTACATCTACCTGGTCGGCGGCGTGATCACGATCTGGGCGCTCCTGAACGGCGGCCTCGACACCGGCTGGACGTTCTACGTGCCCTACAGCACCAACTTCTCGAACTCCTACGTGGTGGTGGCGGGCGTCGGCCTCTTCATCACGGGCTTCTCGTCCATCCTGACGGGCTTGAACTTCATCGTCACGATCCACACGATGCGCGCGCCGGGCATGACTTGGTTCCGGCTGCCGCTCTTCATCTGGGCCAACTACGCGACGAGCCTGATCATGATCCTGGGCACGCCCGTCATCGCCATCACGCTGCTGCTCGTGGCGATGGAGCGCGTGCTGCACATCGGCATCTTCGATCCGCGCCTGGGCGGCGACCCCGTCCTGTTCCAGCACTTCTTCTGGTTCTACTCGCACCCGGCCGTCTACATCATGATCCTGCCGGGCATGGGCGTCGTCAGCGAGGTCATCTCGACGCACTCGCGCAAGAACATCTTCGGCTACTCGTTCGTCGCGTTCTCGTCCTTAGCCATCGCGGTCTTCGGCTTCCTCGTCTGGGGGCATCACCTGTTCACGTCCTCCCAGTCGGTCTACGCCGGCATGATCTTCTCGCTGATCAGCTTCGCCGTGGCCATCCCGTCGGCGGTCAAGGTCTTCAACTGGACGGCGACGCTCTACAAAGGCTCGATCTCGTACTCGACGCCGATGCTCTACGCGCTCTCCTTCATCGGCCTGTTCACGATGGGGGGCTTGACGGGCCTCTTCCTCGCCGCGCTCGGCATGGACGTGCACCTGACGGACACCTACTTCATCGTCGCGCACTTCCACTACATCATGGTCGGCGGCGCGCTCTCGGCCTACATGGCGGGCTTGCACAACTGGTGGCCGAAGATCACGGGGCGCATGTACCCGGAAGGGTGGGGGCGGTTCGCCGCGCTCGTCCTGTTCGTCGGCTTCAACCTGACGTTCTTCCCGCAGTTCCTGCTGGGCTACATGGGCATGCCGCGGCGCTACCACGCCTACGCGGCGGACGAGCCGCTCTGGCAGGTCTTGAACGTGATGTCGTCGGCGGGCGCGTCGGTGCTCGCCCTCGGCATGTTGATCCCCGCCATCTACCTGCTCTGGTCAATGCGCTACGGCGCGTTCGCGCCGCCGAACCCGTGGCCCGCCACGGGCTTGGAGTGGCGCACGCTCTCGCCGCCGCCGACCGAGAACTTCGCCACCACGCCGATTGTGACGTGGGAGGCCTACGAGTACCGGCCCGTCGAGGAGATGGAGGTCATCGGCGCGGGCGACGTGCGGCCCGTGCAGCCCATGGGCGGCACGATCAGCACTTCGGACAGCTAACACGGAAGGGGACGCGAAGAAGATGAGTGCGGCCGACATACACTTAACGGAGGCGGACGCGCACGCCGCCACCGCGCTGCAACACCATTTCGACAACATGGAGCAGCAGCGCGAGGCGGGCGCGCTCGGCATGTGGGTCTTCCTGCTCACCGAGATCATGTTCTTCGGCGGGCTGTTCACCGGCTACGTCATCTACCGGATGTACAACGCCGCCTCGTTCGCCGCCGGCAGCCACCACCTGAACGTCAGGCTCGGCGCGCTCAACACGGTCGTGCTGATCTGTAGCAGCCTGACCATGGCGCTCGCCGTCTACTACGCGCAGACCGGCAGCCGCCGCAACCAGATCATCTTCATCATCCTGACGATGATCCTGGGCGCGACCTTCCTCGTCGTCAAAGCGTTCGAGTACGCCGACAAGTTCGAGCACCACCTGTTCCCCGGCCTCGGCTTCCAGTGGACTGAGCACCTGCCGCCGGGCGCGACCGTCCACGGCGTGCAGATGTTCTACTGGATTTACTTCGCCATGACGGGGCTGCACGCGCTGCACATGATCATCGGGCTGGGCATCATGGCCTTCCTGCTCTACTTCGCGTGGCGCGGGCGCTACACGCCGGAGTACCACGCGCCGGTCGAAATCTCCGGCCTCTACTGGCACTTCGTGGACATCGTCTGGATCTTCCTGTTCCCGCTGCTCTACCTGCTGGGGGCGCACCTGCACTGAGGGCCGTCAAGTCATGTCGGAACACATCGTCTCGCGCAGCGTCTACTTCGTCATCTTCGGCGCGCTCATCGTCCTGACCGTCGTCACCTACCTCGCGTCGCGGGTGGACTTCGGCTCGGAGTCCATCAACACGATCATCGCGCTCGCCATCGCGGTCACGAAGGCGGTGCTGGTCATCCTCTACTTCATGCACGTGCGCTACAGCCCGCGCCTGACGTGGGTCGTGGTGGTGAGCGGCTTCTTCTGGCTCGCCATCATGATCACGCTGACGCTGAGCGACTACCTGACGCGCCCCTACGGGCTGCCCGGCCCGCGCTGACCAACGCGCGCCCGCCCCGGCGCTCGATACCAGTGCCCGACACTTTTTGCGCCCGCCCCGCGCGCCCGGCCCCTTAGGCCGGGCGTTCTTTTTTGAACCCGGCCGCGCCGCCCGGCGTAAACCGCAGCAGGGCGACGAACGACGGCGAGGCGAGAGGCGCGGGGGCTGGTTTGTGCGCCCGCGCGCCGGCCCGTTACAATCGGCAACGCCCGACCCTAACGACCCGGACACTTCGACGGCGGTTAAGACTTATGACAGAGCGATGTAGGAATTGCGGCGCGGAGCTGTTCGCGGGGCAGCAGTTCTGCCGCCAGTGCGGCGCGCGCACGAGTCAGCTCACGCACGAAGACGTGGCCACGCGCATCCTGCCCGGCCAAGCGCCCGCGGCCACCGAACCCCTGGGCGGCGGGCACAAGACCGACCCCGGCTTCGGCGCGCGCGCGACGGGCGCGGCCTACCAGCCGCCGCAGCAGGTCGTGCCGCTGGCCAGTGCGCCGCCCGTCGCGCCCGCGCGGCGGGGTCTCGGCGCGGGCTGGGTCGCGCTGCTCGCAGTCGTCGTCGTGCTCGGGTTGACGACCGTCTGCCTCGGCATCTTCTTCGCGCTGCGCGCCGCGCAGTCGGGCACGACGGCCCGCAGGATCGTCGTCAACCCGCCGCGCCCGCCCGCCGTCCCGCACCCGCCCGCCGTGCCCGAACCGCCCGAACCCGGCGCGGCCGGCGAGTTCGACACGCTCGACGAAGAGAACGCCGACGTGTCCGACGACAAGACCGTCATCACCAAGACCTACCCGCTCGCGCCGGGCGCGGGGCAGTTCGAGTTGTCGAACCTGAACGGCGACATCAAGGTCGAAGGCTGGGACGAGGATCAGGCCGAGGTCAAAGTGATCAAGCACGGCGGCGACCCCGAAGAGCGCGCGGCGGCCGAGATCAAAGTGCAGCACGCGCCCGACCGGCTTGAGCTACGCACCTCGCCGGGCGGCGGCGTCGAGGACGTGACCTACGAGGTGCGCCTCCCGCGCCGGCTCGCGCACGTCCGCCTGAGCGCCACCAACGGCAACGTGAAGCTCTCCGGCGTCCACGGCCAGATCGAGGTCACGGCCCAGAACGGCAACCTCAAGCTCGAAGACGTGAGCGGCGCGGTCACGACCAAGACCGTCAGCGGCAACACCAAGATCGTACTCGCCGACGCGGGCGAGGGCGCGCCGCAGAGCTTCAACGCCGTCAGCGGCAACGTCGAGATCGAGCTGGGCGAAGAGGCCAACGTCGAGGTGCAGGCCGACACCGTCGGCGGCCAGATCATCCTGGCCGACTCGCTCGGCCTGAAGGTCGAGAAGCGCCTCGTCGGCCAACACGCCGCCGGCCCCATCGGCCGCGGCGGCCCCCCGCTCGCCGTCCGCACCGTCAGCGGCAACATCAAGATCAAAAAATAAAGGCAAAAGGCAAAAGTTGAAGACGAACCGGGCGCGCGAGCCGCAAGCTCACGCGCCCGGCTTTTTCCACCAGTGTCCTAAATCGCTCAAGCCTCCGTGCGTCCTCTGTGCCCTCTGTATCTCGGTGGTGAATGCCCGTGTGAGCAGCGTTCACCACCGCAGACACAGAGCACACAGAGGACGCACGGAGGCTTGAGCGGTTTAGGACACTACCTCTTCTTCGTCTCCTCACGTTTGCCACCCGCCTTTCCTGTGGCGGTTGTGCGCGGGGCGGGGCAGGCTGCCACACGGGGCGCGCGGGCGGAGGGCGGTCGAAGGCGCGGCGCGGCGGCGAAGGGCTTAATTTTGCGCGGCGCGGCGGGCGCGGGCCGCGGCACACACTTTGCCCGAATGTGTGTTGCGTAGGTGACGTAGCGGGCGGGGCGCGGCGTGCGTCCGGCTCTCCGGCGGGCGCGCGCCACGTCCCGCCCGCTCCGGTTAGTTTTAACCACTTCGGCGGCCCGCACGCCGCCGCGATCACAGAAGGAGAAGAGAATCGTGAGAAGGACGATCAGCCTCGCGCTGGCGCTCGCGTTCGTGCTCAGCCTCGGCGGCGCAGCGTTCGCGCAGAACTCCAACACCAGCACCACCACCTCGGTCAGCAGCACGACGACGAAGACGGGCGGCACGCGCCGCCGCCGCCACTACCGCCGCCGCGTCCGCCGCCACCGCCGCACCACGAACACGAACACCGGCAACTCCAACACCTAGCCCGCCCCGGCGGCTCAGAGTGCCTGAAGGAGAAGGGCGGGACGGCCGCATCGTCCCGCCCTTCTCGTCTCTTAGAAGCTGTTTGAAAAGCCTGATGACAGTGACTTCCTTTGCGTCCTTCGCGGCCCGCCGTATCAGTCTTTCGCGCCGGGCGGGCGGCGCTTCTCGGCGTACTTGCGTTCGAGCAGGCGCGGGTCGCCGCGCTGCTCCAACGTCAGCACGAGCACCAGCACCGCGACGGCTAACACGAATAAGACGGCGAAAAACAGCAACGCTCCTGCTACCCTTCCGCGCGCGGCGCGCCGTGCGCTATGCTGCGCCGGGAGCAACCGTTATGCCAAGGGATGAGGGCTGAGGGCTGAGGGATGAATAGGAACAGAAGCCAGGAGTCAGGAGCTAGAAGGGAAGACACGAGCGCACGTCCGCATTTCAACTTCCGGCTTCTGGCTTCTGACTCCTGGCTTCTCAATTCTTCAGCCCTCAGCCCTCAGCCCTCAGCCCTCATCCGCTCATGCGTCCTCTGAAGCTGCACACGAAGACGACGCTGCTGGCGTCGGCGATTACAGTCGCGGTGCTGGCGGCGGCGCTCGCCTACACGACGGCGCGCGTCGCCGACATCGTGCGCGACGAGCAGAAGGCGCGCGCAGAGCTTCAGGCGCTCAGCTTCGCCGAGCAGATCAGCGCCATGCCCGCGCCGCGCGACCCGCAGACCTTGGCGCAGGCGGCGGCGCTCGTGCGCGGCGCGCGCCCCGGCGTCGTGGCCGTGCGCGTCTGGGCGCGCGTCGGCGGCGTCTTCGAGCCGACGGCCACGGCGGGCGACGCCGGCCCCGCCGACATCCCCGAAGAGATCAAGACGGCCTTGCGCAACGGGCAGGCGGCGCGCGCCGTCGCCGCGCGGCCCGCGGGCGCGAGTGCGTCGCTCTACCGCGTCTTCGCGCCCGTCAAAGAGGGCGCGCGCTTCAGCGGCGCGGTCGAGTTGGTCGAGCAACTCGAAGACGCGCCGACCATCGCGCGCAGCTACGAGCGCACCGCCGCGCTGATGGCGCTCCTCGCCGTCGCGCTCATCACGCTCGGCACGTACCTGCTCTTCCGCCAACTCGTCTACCGCCCGGTCGAGCGCCTGCTCGCCGCGATGGCGCGGGCCGAGGGCGGCGACCTAAACGTGAGCGCCCCCGCGCGCGCGCCCGACGAGTTGGGGCTGCTCTCGCGCGGCTTCAACCGCATGATCGGACGCCTGCGCGCCGCCGCCGACGAGCGCGACGCGCAGCGCCGCGTCCTGCAAGAGCGCGTGCGCGAAGCGACGACCGAACTGCAACAGCGTTACGAACAAGTCGAAGCGCAGAAGCTCGAACTCGAAGAGCAGAACGTGGAGCTACTGCGCATGAGGCAGTTGTCGAGTCAGCTCGAACGGCTCGCCGCCGCCGGGCAGACCGCGGCGCAGTTCGCGCACGAGGTCGGCACGCCGCTCAACCTGATCAGCGGGCACGTGCAACTCTTGAGCGCGCAGCTCGGCGCGGACGAGCGCGCCGCCGCGCGCCTCGCCACCATCAGCGCGCAGATCGAGCGCATCGAGCGCATCGTGCGCCGGATGCTCGACCGCACGCGACCCGGCCCGGCGGCGCGCGCGCCCGTCGAGTTGAACGCGCTGCTCGCGCGCGTCTTCGACGCGGTCGCGCCCGCGCTCGACGCGCGCGGCGTGCGCCTGCGCACGGACTTGGCCGAGCCGCTGCCGACCATCGCGGGCGACGCTGATCGGCTCCAACAGGTCTGCCTCAACCTCGTCAACAACGCGCTCGACGCCATGCCCGGCGGCGGCGAGCTGCGCGTCCGCACCTACGCCGCGGACGCCAACGGCAACGGCGCGACCGCGCGGCGCGTCGTCGTCGAGTTCGCGGACACGGGCAGCGGCATGACGGCGGAGGTGCGCGCGCACATCTTCGACCCGCTCTACACGACGAAGGCGCGCGGGCGCGGCACGGGTCTCGGCCTCGTCGTCGTGCGCCAGCTCGTGCGCGAGCACGACGGCGAGATCGAAGTCGAGAGCGAGCGCGGGCGCGGCTCTTGCTTCCGCCTGAGCTTCCCCGCCGCGGACGAGCGCGCCGCGAAGCCCGCCGCGCCGGCCGTCGCGGCGCGCCGCGATGATTGAAGACGCGCGCCGAGTGAGGAGTTATGAAACGCATTCTGGTGGTGGACGACGACCGCGCCTCGTGCGAGTTGCTGCGCGAGATTTTCGCGGCGCAGGGGTGGACGACCGAGACGGCGCAGACGCCTGAGCGCGCGTTGAAACTCGCCGCCGCCGGGCCGTTCGATCTGGTCGTGAGCGACGTGAACCTCGAAGCCGAACAGACGGGTCTCGACCTGTTGCGCACCTTGCGCGACCACTGCCCGGTCATCCTCGTGACGGGCTTCGGCACGCTGAGCGCGGCGGTCGAGGCGGCGCGCGAGGGCGCTTGGGATTTCGTCTCCAAGCCGTTCAAGGTCGAGGAGGTGGTGGCGACGGCGCGGCGCGCGATGACGCGCGCGGGCGCGGACGAACCCGCGCCGGCCGAACTGTCGGCGCGCTACGAGGAGTCGGGGCTGACGGGGCGCGCGCCCGCGATGATCGAGTTGTACAAAGAGATCGCGCGCGTCGCGCCCGCGCGCTCGACCGTGCTGGTCATCGGCGAGTCGGGCACGGGCAAGGAGTTGGTCGCGCGCGCGATTCACAAGCACAGCCCGCGCGCCGCCGCGGCCTTCGTGCCCGTCAACTGCGGCGCGCTCGCCGAGACGCTCCTTGAGGCCGAGCTGTTCGGGCACGTGCGCGGCGCGTTCACCGGCGCGGTCGCGGATCGCAAGGGGCTGTGGGAAGAGGCCGAGGGCGGCACGCTCTTCCTCGACGAGATCGGGGAGACGAGTCCGGCGATGCAGGTGAAGCTCTTGCGCGCGTTGCAGGAGGGCGAGGTGCGGCGCGTGGGCGCGTCGCGCACGACGCGCGTGGACGCGCGCGTCGTGGCGGCGACGAACCGCGACCTCGAACAAGAGGTCAAGGCCGGCAAGTTCCGCGAAGACCTCTTCTACCGCTTGAGCGTCGTGACGCTGCACGTGCCGCCCTTGCGCGACCGGCGCGGCGACATCCCGCTCCTGGCCGAGCGCTTCCTGCGCGCCGCGGCCGAGGGCGCGGGCCGGCGTCTGCGCTTCACGCCGGAGACGCTCGCGGCGCTCGCCGCCTACGACTGGCCCGGCAACGTGCGCGAGCTAGAGTCGGCGGTCGAGTACGCGGCGCTGCACGCGCGCGGCGCGGAGGTCGCGCCCGAAGACCTGCCCGCCAAGCTCCAGACGTTCGACGCGCGCGGCCGCGCGGGCGCGAAGGCGTCGCCGCTCGCCGCGCTCTACGCCGACCTGCCCACGCTCGACGAGTTGGAGCGCCGCTACCTCGTCTACGTGCTCGAACAGGTTCACGGCAACCGCACGCACGCCGCCGAGGTCATGCAGATCGACCGCCGCACCCTCTACCGCATGGCCGAGCGCTTCGGCATCCAGCTCGACGGGGAAGAGAAGCAGTGAGCAGTGAGCAGTAGGCAGAAGTCAGAAGTCAGAAGCCAGTAGGAAGACGGTCGAGGACGCGGCAGCAGAAAGGCCGGCCTTGTTGCAGGGCCGGCTATTCATTCTGGCTTTTGGCTTCTGGCTTCTGGCTTCTGCCTTCCGCCTCCTGCTCCGTCTTCTCTTCTTCCGCGCCGTGGAGCGTGTCGAGGCGTTGGTTGAGGGAGGTGAGTTGGGCGACGGCCTCGGTGAAGGCGTTGCGGCGGATGTCGTTCTGCGAGTTGGTGAGGTCGCGCAGGGCGGCGCGCAGGGCGTCGCGGACGGGGGCGTCGTGGGGCTTGTCGCGGAGGGCGCGCGTGAGGGCGGCGGCCGCTTGGTCGAGCGCGCGCTGGGCGGCCGCGGGGTTGCGCGGGCCGCTGGGGCCGCGCCGCCGGTTGAGGCTGGTGATGGCTTCGGCGATGCGGTCGCCGGCCGCCTCTATGTCTTCGTCGCGGGCGGGCAGTTGCGGCGTCGCCGCGGCCACGGCCGGCGCGGGCAGCGCCGACAGGCGGCTCGCGTCCACCGTCACCGTCTCTTCGACCGGGCGGGCCGCGCACGCCGACAGCAGCCAGCAGCCGAGCACGAGCGCGAGCCAGCGCGCGCGTCGTGAAGAGTTAAAAGCGTTCAGGCGTGGCCCACCGACGGCCGCGCGCAGAACGAAGGGCGCGGCCACCTCCTCAAATGACCGCGCCCTTCTGGCGACAGAAGCGACCCCCGGCGTAACGCTATTTACGCGTCCATGACCCATGCGCCGGAAGTCAGACCTGGCACCGTTCACGACGCCTCAAACGGCAACGACCGTGCCGCGCGCCCGCGCGCCGTTTACGCGCCTTTCCGCGCCGCGCGGCCCGCGCGCGCTGTGGCGTTTGTGAGCGGCGCGCAAAGCCGCCACAGTCCTGCTCCCGCTTGACGCCGGCCGCGTCCGCGGCTTACAAACGTCGCAGCCGTCCGCCCCCTCCTGTGCAGTACGATAGTCGCCGAAGCCCGCTCGTGGGAGACAACGCATGAGTCTGTCGCTCAAGCCCGAACACTTGAAGCGCTACAAAGACATCGCGCTGCTGTTCATCAAGTACGGCCGCTCCGACCTGGTGCAGCAGGTGGGCCTCGCCGCCGCCTTACAGGGTGACGAGCCGGTCGCGCCCGTGGACGCGGCGCACGCCGACGAACTGGCGGCCGACCTCGAACGGCTCGGCCCCACTTACGTCAAGCTGGGGCAACTGCTCTCGACGCGCGCAGACCTCCTGCCGCCGCCCTACCTCGAAGCCCTCACGCGCTTGCAGGACAAGGTCGAGCCGGTCTCCTTCGCGGACATCGAGCGCGTGGTGACGACCGAGTTGGGCGTGCGCCTGTCGAAAGCGTTCGCGCACTTCGAGTCCACGCCGATGGCCTCGGCGTCGCTCGGTCAGGTGCACCGCGCGGAGCTGCGCGACGGCCGGCAGGTCGTCGTCAAGGTGCAGCGCCCGGACGTGCGCGAGGTGATCGTGCCCGACCTGGAAGCGTTGGGCGAGTTGGCCGAGTTCCTCGAAGCGCACACGGAGATGGGGCGGCGCTACGACTTCAAGCAGATGTTCGGCGAGCTGCGCAAGAGCCTCCTGCGCGAGTTGGACTACCGCGACGAGGCGGCCAACCTGCTGACGCTCAGCGAGTCGCTCGACCAGTTCCCATTGATCGTCGTGCCCGCGCCCGTCGCCGACTACACGACCTCGCGCGTGCTGACGATGGACTACGTGCGCGGGCGCAAGATCACGGCGCTCAGCCCGCTCGCGCGCATCGAGTTGAACGGCGACGAGCTGGCCGAGCAGTTGTTCCGCGCCTACTTGCAGCAGATGCTCGTGGACGGCTTCTTCCACGCCGACCCGCACCCCGGCAACGTCTTCCTGACCGACGACGGGAACGTCGCCCTGCTCGACGTGGGGATGGTCGGCCGCCTCGGCGCGAAGTTCCAGGACGACATGCTGCGCCTGCTCCTCGCCATCGCCGAGGGGCGCGGCGACGAGGCCGCCGAGATCACCGTCCGCATGGGCGAGCGCAAGATTGACTTCGACGAGCACGAGTTCCGCCGCCGCATCGCCGATCTGGTCGTGCGCCACACGGGCACGAACCTGCGGCAGATCGACGCGGGCCAAGTCGTCCTGGAAATCCAGCGCATCGCGGCCGAGAGCGACTTCCGCCTGCCCGCCGAGTTCACCTTGATCGCGAAGGCGCTCCTGAACCTCGATCAGTGCGTCTACACGCTCGCGCCCGACTTCGACCCGAACGCCACGATCCGGCGCTACGCCACGGGGCTGATGCAGCAGCGCGTCCTGAAGTCGCTCGCGCCGGGCAACATCATGGCGCACCTGATCGACCTGAAGGAGTTCGCCGAGAAGCTGCCCGGTCGGGTCAACAAGATTCTGGACGCGGTCGGCAACAACGAGCTGACGCTGAAGGTGGACACGATTGACGAGAAGGTGCTCTTGGAAGGCTTGCAGAAGGTGGCCAACCGGATCACGCTCGGCTTGATGATCGCCGCGATGATCGTGGGCGCGGCGCTGCTGATGCGCGTCGAGACGACGTTCAAAATCTTCGGCTATCCGGGCTTCGCCATGCTCTTCTTCCTGCTCGCCGCGGCCGGCGCGATCTGGCTCGGCTTCGTCATCATCACCTCCGACAAGCAGGCCAAGGACGCGCCGAAGAAATGAGTCGGCCCGGCGGGCGCGGGCGGCGCGCCGGTTTAATTTTGCGGCCGGCACGGGCGTTTAATTTTTGCCTTTTGCGCCGCTCCTGGGGCATAATGGCCCGCGTCTGGTCCTCTCTCGCGCATCAACGGTGATGCGCCCCCGCGTCAGGTAGTCCGAAGCGGCGGCGTCAGGATAGTTCGAGAGCAGGTTTGAATCTTTAACTGGTAGAAGCTTGCTCGACCGCTGTGTCCGAGTCCGCGACTTCGCCGCCACCGTCCGCCGAAGCCTAAGCAGCCGAGCTTCTCGTCACGCGCCCCGACCGGGGTGAGGGATTTCGTCCGAACATGACAATGAGACTTTTCGTCGGCAACCTCAACTTCAAAACTACGGGTGAGGACTTGCAGGAACTCTTCGGCCAGGTGGGCGAAGTGCAATCGGCGTCGGTCGTGACCGACCGCGAGACGGGCCGCTCGCGCGGCTTCGGCTTCGTCGAGATGGCCTCGAACGACGACGGCCAGCGCGCCATCGAGCAGTTCAACGGTAAGGAATTCAACGGCCGCAACCTGACGGTCAACGAAGCGCGCCCGCGTGAGGATCGCGGCTTCGGCGGCGGCGGCGGTTACGGCGGCGGCGGCGGCAACCGGCGCGGCGGCGGTGGCGGCTACGGCGGCGGCGGCGGCCGCGGCGGCGGCGGCGGCTACGGCGGGCAGCGCGAGCCGCGCTGGTAGGCAGAGTTTCAGCCGGCAACTTGTGCGTCTGTGCGTCCGAGCACCCCGGCGGCGGCCCGCGTGGCCGCAGCGCCGCCGGGGTGTCCGGCTAGGGGCGCGTGTCGCCGGCCGCTTGACCTTTGGGCGCGGTTTGGTTAAACAAGTAAGGCAAAAAGCGGACAGCTTAATGAGGGCCGCCGAGGCGGCCGACTTTTAGGATCGGGAGAGAAGATGGCCACAGTTAACGTCAATCCGGGTGAATCCATCGAGAGCGCGCTGCGCCGTTTCAAGCGGAAGGTGATGACCGAAGAGATCATCAAGGACGCGAAGAAGCACGCCTTCTTCATGTCGCGCGGGCAGAAGGCGAAGCTCAAGTCGGCGCTCGCGCGCAAGCGCAACAAGAAGAAGCGGCGGCCGATGCAAGCGCCCCGCAGCTAGACGCTCAGCACGCAACGAACGCAAGCAGCCGGCGGCCCCCGAAGTGGGGGCCGCCGGCTGCTTCTTTCTGGCCGTTACCCTAACGCTTGCGCGCGCGCTTCTTCGCGGCGGCGCGCGGGCGTTTGTGTCGCCGTGCGAAGGCGCGCGCGCCTTCCTCGACCAAGGCGCGGGCGCGGGCCGCGCCGCCGCGGCCCGTGGGCTTGAAGACCTTGCCCTTCATCTCGTTGTAGGAGACGAAGAAGTGCTCGATCTCGGCGACGAGGTTCTCGTTGAGCTGTGAGAGCGCGCGCACGCCCTTGTAGTTGCGCGCCTTCGCGGCGACGCCGATCAGGCGGTCGTTGCGCACCGGTTCGCCGTCGCCCTCTGTCTGCTCGGCCTCGATCACGCCGATCAGGCGCGTCATGACGAGGCAGCCCGGAAAGGCCGGCTCGTCCATCAATAGCAGCACGTCGAGCGGGTCGCCGTCGCCGCCCAGGGTGGCCGGGACGAAGCCGAAGTCGAAGGGGAAGACCGCGCCGGCCGGCAGCACGCCGCCGAGCTTGAAGAGGCCGAGTTCGTCGTCGTAGTTGAACTTGTTGCGGCTGCCCTTCGGCGTCTCGACGATGACGTTCACGTCCTCGCCCTCGGCGTCGAAGGCGGTCAGGCGCGCCGTGCGCGCGTGGGGTGCGGCTTTGCCGGTCATAAACGGTATACGAGCCTCCCGGCGCGGGCGCGGGCCCGTCCGTGCGTAACGAAGCTTGAACAACTGCGCCCGCTTATCGTAGCATGAAGTTGTTAGTATTTCGTGCGCGGCGACGGGCCAGCGGGCGCGCCGCAAAAGCTGAGACGACAGCCTCGCGTCTAAAACACTTAAAGAGGCCGCCTCGGGTTGTCACCGTCCCCTCGCAGCGCCGGCCGCCCTGACGGATCGAGCGGCGCGACAGCGAGCCACCTGCTTTGCGGGTGCGGGCGGACGACGAGCGATCATAAGGACATCGATCCGCCCGATGAAAGAATGCCCTTCCTGCAATCGCTGCTTCCCTGACGAAGTCGAGCGCTGCCCCAGCGACGAAGCCCTGCTGACTAACTCGCTGGGCTGCCCGCAGGTGCTCGACGGGCGCTACCAGTTGCGCCGCCGGCTGGGGCAGGGCGGGATGGGGATGGTCTACAAGGCCCGCCACATCTTCCTCAAGACCACGCACGCGATCAAAGTCATCCTCCCCGATCTGGTCGGCAACGACCCGGAGCTGGCCACGCGCTTCCGCCAGGAGGCGATGGCCGCCGCCGCCATCCGCCACTACAACGTGATCGCCGTGACGGACTACGGCGTGGTCAACGGCACGATGCCGTTCCTCGTCATGGAGTTCGTCCAGGGCAAGTCCTTACAGGAGTTGCTGGCCGCGGCCGGGCGCTTCGAGCCGCGGCCGGCGCTGGAGATCATGAGCGCCATCGCGGCGGGCGTCGAGGCGGCGCACCGGCGCGGCATCGTGCACCGCGATCTGAAACCGCTCAACGTGATGCTGGAGGACGGTCTGCCCGCCCATGAGGCCGTGAAGGTGCTCGACTTCGGCCTCGCCAAGATCCGCTCCGGCGAGTTGCTCGGCTCGTTCGTGGCCGCGAAGACGACCGGCATCATGGGTTCGCCCTTCTACATGGCCCCGGAGCAGTGGTCGGACGAGGAGCCGGATCAGCGGGCCGACATCTACAGCCTGGGGATCATCCTCTACCAGATGCTCACGGGCGACGTGCCCTTCAAGGGCCCGTCCGTCCCCGCGATCATGCGGAAGCACCTGATGGACGAGCCGCCCGGCTTCGCCGACAAGGGCGCGCCCGCCGCGCCGCGCGTCGAGCAGATCACGCGTTGGGCGCTGGAGAAAGACCCGGCGCAACGGCCGCAGACGGCGCAGGAGTTCGCGCGCGAGTTGCGCGCGGCGGTCGAGGCCGACGAGGCGGCGCGCCAGCAGGTCGCGCCCTTATCGCAAGCCGACACCCTGGTCTCGCAGGCCCTCGCCCCCGAGTTGGCCGGCACGATCAGCGACCAGCAACTAGCCGGCACGATCAGCGACGACGCGCTCAACGCCGAGCCGGACGCGCGGGCGCGCGCGGAAGCGCAGGCCCGCGAAGAGGCGGCGCGCCGGCTGCGTGAGGAGGCCGCGGCCCGCGCCGCCGCGGAGCAGCAACGCAAGGCGGAGGAAGAGCGCCAGCGCCAAGCGGCCGAGGAGCAGCGGCGCAAGGCCGCAGAGGAGCAGCAGCGGCGCGAGGCCGAAGAACGCCGCCTGCGCGAGGCGGAAGAGCGCCGCCTGCGCGAAGAGGCGGCGCGCCGCGCCGAGGAAGCGCGCCTCGCGGAAGAGGCCCGCCTGGCCGAGGAGGCGCGCTTGGCCGAGGAGGCGCGGCAGCGCCGTGAGCGCGAAGCGGCCGTGCGCCGCGCCGCCGAGGAGGAAGCGCGCCGCAAGGCCGAAGAGGAAGCACGGCGCGAGGCCGAAGAAGAGGAGCGTCGTCAGGCCGAAGAGGAGGCCCGGCGTAAGGCCGCGGAAGAGGCCGAACGCAAAGCGGCTGAAGAGGCGGCACGCGAGGCGGCGGAAGAGGCCCGCCGCAAGGCCGAAGAGGAGGTTGCGCGTAAGGCTGAGGAAGAGGCGCGCCGGCTGGCTGAGGAAGAGCGGCAACGGGAAGAGGCGCGCCAGCGAGCGGCCGCCGCCGAGGCGGCTCGCCGGGCCGAAGAAGAGCGGCTGCGCGAAGAGCGCGAGGAGACCGAGCGCCGCGAGCGTGAAGAAGCCGAGCGTCGTGAGCGTGAAGAGTCCGAGCGCCGCGCCGCCGAGGAGGCCGAAGCGGCCCGCCTGGCCGAAGAGAGCCGACTCGCGGAAGAAGCTGCCAGGCAAGTCGAACTCGAACGACAGCAGCGCGAGGCCGCGGAGGCCGCGCGCCGCAAAGCCGAAGCCGCCGAGCAGAGGGCCGCGGAGGAAGCTCAGCGGCGTGAAGAAGAGAAGCAGCGGCGGCGCGAAGCCCGCGCGGCGCGTAAAGCCGAAGCCGCCCGCCACGCGGAAGAAGAGCGCCAGCGCGCCGCTGCCGAGGAGGCGGCGCGCCGCGCCGAGGAAGCGCGCCTGGCGGAAGAGGCCCGCCTGGCCGAGGAGGCGCGCTCGGCCGAGGAGGCGCGGCAGCGTCGTGAGCGCGAGGAGGCCGAGCGCCGCGCCGCCGAGGAGGCAGAGGCGCGGCGGCGCGCGGAAGAAGCAGAGGCGCGGCGGCTGGCCGCCGAGGCGGCCCGCGCCGCCGAAGAGCAGCGCCGACAGGAAGAGGAGGCCCGCGCTCAGGCCGCGGCGGCGGAAGTGGCCCGGCAGGCCGAGCTTGAGCGACAGCGGCGCGAGGAAGAGGAGCGCGCCGCACAGGCCCGGCGCGAAGCCGCCGCACGTGAGGTTGCCGCGCGTCAAGCGGCGGCACGCGAAGCGGCGGCACGCGAAGCAGCCGAGCGCGAAGCAGCCGCACGCGAGGAAGCCGCGCGCGAAGCGGCCGCGCTTGCGGAGGCCGCGCAGCCCGACGCCGCCGACGCGATGCCGGCCGCGGCGGAACCCCTCCCGCCGGATGTCGAGGAGGCGCGCCCGCCACAGGAACAGGCCATAGGCGTCACCAGTTACCCGCCGCCCGTCACCCGCCTGGCGCAGGAGTCGCTCCAACAGATGGGCGGCACGACCGCCAACTGGGGCGAAGGGCAGACGCCGCTCCAAGACGCCCCCCTCCCCACCCCGCCGCCCAAACGCGCCCCTCTGCCGCTCATCCTCGGCATGGCCGTCGCGCTCCTGCTCTTCAGTGGTCTCGGCGTGGGCCTCTTCCTCTGGTCGCGCAGTTCCCCTTCACCCTCAGCCGGGACCGGTGTCAACGGCAACGGCCCGGCGGTCGGGCAACAGCCCATTGCGCGCGACATGATGCTCGTCGCCGGCGGCACGTTCATGATGGGGCGCAGTGACGTAAACCCGGCGTCGGAGGATCACAGTAACGAGTTCCCGGCCCACCCCGTCACGGTCAAGTCTTTCTACATGGACAAGACCGAGGTGACTAACGCCGAGTACGCCGAGTTCGTCCGCGCGATGAGCTACCCAGCGCCGCGGGACGAGAATCAGGGCGACCAGGAAAAGCCGTACTGGAAGCCCTGGGCGGGCGGCGCGCCCCCGGCCGGGCAGGAACGGTGGCCCGTCAGGAACGTGACCGTGGCGGACGCGAAGGCGTTCGCCGCCTGGCTCTCGAAGCGCGACGGGGTCGAGTACCGGCTGCCGACCGAAGAGGAGTGGGAGTACGCGGCCCGGAGCGGCGGCAAGTTCAAGCTCTACCCGTGGGGCGAGCAGGCGGGCGCAGGGCGCGCTAACCTCGACTCGGACATGCCCCGCCCGGTCGGCTCGTTCCCGCAGGGCGCGTCCGCGGACGGCGTGCTCGACCTGATCGGCAACGTCTGGGAGTGGACTTCGTCGCAGGCCTCGATCTACGTCGGCAACAACAGGATGAATCTCGAACCCGAGGATCGCAACTCCGTGATCCGGCGCGGCGGTTACTACCGCAGCCCTGGACGCGGCGACAAAGCCATCACCGCCTGCTCCAGGGAGTGGGTCGAGCCGAACACCAAGGCGGCGACCATCGGCTTCCGCCTCGTGCGCGACGGCTCCTGACCCGCGCCCGCCGGCGATTAGACCGTAAGCGCCCGCGTCCGCGCCCGCGCCGCCGATCCCTTCCGCCGCCCGCACCGGGCGCAACTCCGCCCCGCCCGTTCACCCGCGACACCGAGGCAAGGTTACTGCTAGGGACCTTAGCCGCGGGCCGAGTGAGGACTCGTGTGTTTTGGTTGTAATGTTTTCCCGTCTGGCCTCATAAAGAGTTAGAGCCGGCGGGGCTTCCGGCCGGGCACCATTTAAAGTACGGACTGACAATTAATATCTTGACAACGTTCCTGTCGTCGGTCTAAATTTCGCGACGCTTGAGTTGAACGGGTGTTCTGCCGTCGGGCAGTACCACTACTAGCCGCACGCAGCATTACCGACGGGAACACTTCCCCATTTCCTTAAACACCCGGACGGCGCGGGCCTTAAACGCGCCGCCTCTGTCTTTACTGTCAGCGAACATCCTTACAGGTCCCGTGGCCGCCGCGAGACCTTTGACAGACGGCCTGAGCATCCGCCCTTTGCCCGATGAGCAGTGATGCCACTCAACCCGGAGGACCATATGATGAAGTCCCACCTCGGAGTCACCTCGCATAAACTCTTTGCCATCATCTTATCGCTCTCGTTGCTGACCGGGTCACTGCTGGCGGTGCCCGCGCACGCGCAGACGACGGTAACGGGCGCGGTCGAAGGGCAGGTGCTGGACGACCAGGGCAAGCCCATGCCGGCCGGGACCGTGGTTCGACTGGTTAACGAGGCGACGCAAATCCAGACGGCGGTGAAGACAAACGAGGAGGGGCGCTTCAAAAAGTTCCAGCTCCAGCCGGGCACTTATACAGTGGTCATCGAGGTGCCGAGGTTCGAGCGGTACGAGCAGCAGAAGGGCGTCTCGATCATGAACACCCTGGAGGTGGTCCCGCCCATCATGCTCAGGCGCAAAGCCGAACTGGCCGCCCAGCCGACGCCTGCGCCAACGGATGTTACGGCCACGGCGACGCCGGGCCCGACGCCCGAGGCGGCCGCCAGCCCGGCCGCGTCGCCCGCGCAGCCGCCCAACCCTCCCGCGCAGCCGGGCACAATAGAAGACATTAGAGCCACGATCAATCATACGGACGGGCGGCGCTCCGGCTCCTTCTCCGACAAAGAGGTCTCGACGCTCCCGCTCGGCTCTGTCACCCTGACGCGCACGTTTGACGAGTTGGCGCTCTTCCTGCCAGGTGTCGCCACGCCGCCGCAGACGCAGGGCGAGGTCGCCGGCCCCGGCGTCGGCGCGGGCGTCGGCTCGGCGGGCCAGTTCTCGGTCAACGGACTGCGCTCGCGCGCCAACAACTTCACGGTGGACGGCTCCGACAACAACGACGAGGACATCGGGGTGCGCCGCCAGGGGTTCCTCGCCCTCGTCCCACAGCCCATCGAATCGATCAAAGAGTATCAGGTGATCACGCTGCTCGCGCCGGCGCAGTACGGGCGCAACATCGGCGCGCAGGTCAACGCGGTGTCGCAGTCCGGCACCGCCGCGATCCACGGCACGGCCTTCGGCTTTCTGAACACCAGCCAACTGAACGCGCGCAACTTCTTCGACACCACGAACGGCAACGCCGTCTCCACCCTGCGGGCGAACGGCCAGGACGTAGTCATCAAAACGCTGAGCGCGAACTGCGTCTCACCGGTTACTGATCCAGGTTGCGTGGTGCTCGGCACACGCCCGCTCACCGTCCGCAATGGCAGCGGCGGTAAGGACTCTCTGACGCTGGCGCAGGCGGGCTTCGTGCTCGGCGGGCCGCTCGTCGCGCCCGATCCCGCTAATGAGACCAGCCGCGGCCTCTTCTACTTCTTCTCGGTGGAGCACCTGCGCCTGAACGCCAACAAAGAGGCTAACTTCGTCGTCCCGACCATCGCGCAACGCGGCATCTTTAATTCGGGTGTGACCGGGGTGTTCTGTGATCCATTCTTTGGCCCGTGCGATCCTAATCGGCGGGCGACGGGGGCGGCGGCCGTGCAAGGCGCTAGTTCGGGTGCTAATGGCTCGGCGATCTTCAGCCTCTACCCGTTCCCAAATAACCCGACCGGCATCTATGGCGCGAACACCTTCACGCGGACTCTGCCGGCCGGTGGGTCGGGTACGATATTTTCCGGCAAGGCCAACGGTAATTTTTATGTCGGGCAGAGACGGCAAGAGTACACCGCACGCTACAACTTCACGGACGACGGCCGCACCATCCCGGTGACCGGCGGGGCGATCTTCTCGTCCTTGCGCCCGCGCGTGCGCACGCAGAACTTCTCTACCTTCCTGAACAGCGAAATCAGGGACACGATCTCTAACGAACTGCGCGCCTCCTACGGGCGGACGCGCCTTTTCTTTGACGAAGTGCCGGATCGGGAGTTCTTGATCCCTAGCAGCACGCAGTTCAACGATCCGCGCGACGCGCGCTTCCTCCTCAATGCGCCTTACCTCGCGAACTTCACTCAGCCAAACGCCTCAGGTGTGGCTAATACAGGGCAGGTGGTATTCGGCGAACGCCCCTTTGATCCTTTTGGTCGTAGGACGACGGAAGGCGTCATTGGTTTAGTCGGGCAAGTCAAGATTGCCGGCTTCAGCCCTTTAGGGGTTGATGTCTTCAATTTCCCGCAATCAAGAATCAATAATACGTACCAGTTGGCTGACACGCTCGGCGCGAGCGTCGGTAAGCACCGCTTCGCTTTCGGCGCGGATGTCCGCCGCATCGAACTCAATAGCGATCTGCCGCGCAATTCGCGCCCGCTACTTATTTACGGCGGGGTCGTCGGGCGCGACCAAGTGATCGATTTTCGACCTATTGGAGCTAACGTCCAGGTTCCAATCACGCCGCTGGATCTGGTCGCTTCCGGCGCGCCCACCGGGGCATTGCAAACCCTTAGCACTGGAGGCGGCTCTAACATTAACCTGCGCTACTACCAGTACAACTTCTTCGGACAAGACGAATGGCGCGTCCGCCCGAACCTGTCTCTCTCATATGGGTTGCGCTACGAATATAACACTGTGCCGGGTGAAAGGGGCCGGCGCATCGAGAGCACCTTTAACAGCCCGGCCATAGGCACGCTCCTGCCTGGCCTGCGCTCGTTCATTAACGGGCGGACAAGCATCTACGATCCTGAGCGCAAAAACTTCGCGCCGCGCGTGGGCCTAGCCTACTCCCGCCATCTCTTCGGCAACGGGCGGGAAACAGTGTTCCGCGCAGGTTACGGCATCTTCTACGATCAGATCATCGGTGCCGTTGTCAGCCAGTCGCGTAACGTGTTCCCGAGTTTCCTGACTCTCAACTTTGGGGGAACGATAGCAAGCGACTTCGCCCTTCAGTTGTTCAACCCGGCGCTTTCCGGCGTGTGTTTTGGCGGCGATTGCGTCAATAGGTTCGTGCCATTGCGGGCACCTGGGACGCTCAACCAAGCTAATATTGCTGGGTTCGGTTCTCTGGATCGATTCGCAGGCTTTATTAATCAGTTGTTCCAGACTGGTGGCTTTGGTGTTACGCTTCCTACGCGGCGACTCAAGACGCCGATGGCGGAGCATTACTCCTTCACCGTTGAGCAACAGTTAAGCCGGAACATGGTGCTCTCTGCCGCATACATCGGTACGCAGGGGCACCACCTGCTGCGGCTCACAACCCCTAACGCCGGTGAAAATGTGCAACTCTTCGCGTTCAACTTCTGTGTAGAGAGAGAATGTGCGGGCGGAACAACTAACACCCCGCCCCAAATTTTCGGGTTTACCTTCGCGCCGAGCTTCCCCTCTAATCCGCGGCCCCTTCGGCCCAATTCCGATCCCGCACTCGGCGCGGTTAATTTGATCGAGACTTCGGCGAACTCAAACTATAACGCGCTCCAGGTACAGTTGCGCGGCCGCTTCAACAGCAGTCGTTACACGAGCGGCCTGCTGTATCAGGCGGCGTACACGTTCGGCAAAGTGATCGACGACGTGTCGGACGTGTTCGACGTGGCCGGCGCGCCGGCGCTGCCTCAGGACAGCGAGCTGCTTAACCTCGAACGTGGGCCGGCCAACTTCGACGTGCGCCACCGCTTCTCCTACAACGTAACCTACGGCCTGCCGGCGTTCGCTAACCGCAGCCGCGCCTTCCGCGCCGTCTTCGGCAACCTGGAGCTTGCGAGTGACGGGCAGTTCCAGACGGGGCAGCCGTTCACCGTCAACAGCCTGTTCGATGTCAACGGCGACGGCAACCTCACGGATCGCTTGAACTCGTTGAACGGGCTGATCCGGACCGGCGACAGGCAGCAGCCGCTGCGCTTCACGGGAAACACAAGCTCCCTGCTGGCACCCAGTTTCTCGAACGGCAGCATCGGGCGCAACACGTTCCGCGCCAGCAACCTGCTGCTCTTTAACCTGGCAGTCGTCAAGAATTTCGCCATCACGGAGCGGCAGAAGCTGACCTTCCGCACCGAGTTCTTAAACCTGACGAACCGGGCCAACTTCGGCATCCCCGTCCGCTACCTCGAAGCGCTCGGCTTCGGGCAGGCGACCGACACGGTGACGCCGGGCCGCCGCGTCCAGTTCGCGTTGAAGTACTCGTTCTGACGGGCGACGCAGCTACTACTTTCGGCGCGTGGTGTGCTAAGCTTTGCGGCCTAGCGAAGCGCACCTCGCGCCCTCGTCTTTCCGGCGGTCTTTCTCCAAGTGGTCGTCCAGAGGTTTAAGGACATGAGAAGTTTGTCCCCCAGGCTGTTCACGCTCGCACTCGCCCTGTCGGTTTTCGCCCTCGCCAGCCACACCATCGCCCGCGCCCAAGAGGACGTGAAGGGGCGTAAAGGGTCCATGGCCCCCCCGAAAGCGCCCAGGTCCGGCGGGGCCGCGCCCAGGCCCGCGGGAGCTCCGATCAGCCGGCGGGCGCAGCGGGTTGAGTATCGTGATCGGATCGTCCGGGTCGCCCCGAACGCGGGCGCGCTGACGATTACCGCCGTGCCCAACGCGGCGTACACGCTCAAGTATCTGGCCGACAACGACACCGTCGCGGAAGGGGTCATCCCCGCCGACAAGCGCACAATCGCCCTAAACAACCTCGACCCCGGCGTCTACCAGGTGGTGGCTAAACTCGACGGCTACATCCCGGACGAAAAGCGGGTCACGGTCGTCAAGGGGCAGGCCACCGCGGTCGATCTTAACCTGACGCCGCGCAGTTACGATCTGACCCTCGAACTGAACGCCCCGTCGGGGCAGGTGATGTACGCGAAGGGCAACGAAGCGACCCGCGCCACCCGGTTCCAAAACAACCGCGCCGTGCTGAGCGGGCTGAACGCCGGCACGTACACCCTGGACATCCTGCCGGACGACAAGACCTTCGAGCAGAAGCGCACGGCCGTCGAGGTGGTGAGCGGCGGCAGACTGCCGCTCACGCTTGAGCGCGTGGTTTCGACCAGGGAGTTCGCGCCCGCGAGCGCGAGCGCGTGGGAGGCGTTGCCGGCCGGGTGGCGCTACGACGGGGCGCTAACGGTGAGCGGGCGCGGCGTGGCCCTGCCGGGCAGCGGCCTCTACCGCAACTACAAGGACTTCCAACTGACCGCCGACGTGCGGATGCTCAACGGCGTCGCCGTCTCCTTCGTCGTGCGCGCCCTCGACCCGCAGAACTACTACCTGATCCAGTTGACCGGCCCCAACGCCGACGAGCGCTACTTCCTGCGCGGCTTCATCGTTAAGGACGGCGTGGCCCGGCCCTTCCCGAACACCTTCCCCATCCCGCATCTCGCCAAGACGCTGAAGCCGAACCACGACTTTAACGTCCGGCTGCTGGTCAAAG
The DNA here is from genome assembly GCA_036389395.1 of Pyrinomonadaceae bacterium. Classification (GTDB taxonomy): domain Bacteria; phylum Acidobacteriota; class Blastocatellia; order Pyrinomonadales; family Pyrinomonadaceae; genus QHXQ01. The sequence continues at coordinate 13,419 of DASVPY010000029.1, read as the reverse complement.
ACGGCAGCATCACGGTGCAGATCGTGGACGGCGAGACCGCGGACACGCACCTGCTCGGCGTCCTCGAAGACCCGGACGCCACCTTCAGCAAGGGCGCGGTCGGTCTGGCCGTCCGCAACGACGAGCGGTTCCTCGTCGGCCTCTTCTACGTCTGCGTCACGGGCTGCCCCGGCACGTAAGCGCGCCGCTAGCTGGCCGGCCAACACCGACGCCCGCCGCACGGCCGATCAAGTCGGCAGCGGCCCGGCCTGCGCGTCGTGCGGCCAGAGCACCTCGAAGACGGGCACGGGCTGGACGCGGTTCTTGACGTTGAGCGCGGGGCGCGGGCGCAAGGGGTAGGGCGTATCGCCGGCGGCGCGCGCCGCCTCCTCGCTGATGAGGATTTGCCCGCCCGCCGCGTTCTGTTCGAGCCGCGCGGCGAGGTTCACCGTGTCGCCGATGGCCGTGTACTCGGTGCGCCGCTCCGAGCCGATGTAGCCGACCGTGGCCTCGCCCGTGTGCAGCCCGATGCCGATGCTGATCTCCGGCAGCCCCGCCGCGCGCAACTGCGCGTTGACCGCGCCCAGCTCGCGCTGCATGGCGACGGCCGTCGCGACGGCGCGCGCCGCGTCTTCGGGCGTCGCCGCGGGCGCGCCGAAGAGCGCCATCAGGCCGTCGCCGATGTACTTGTCGAGCGTGCCGCCGTGCTCGAAGATAACTTTGGTCATCACGGAGAAGTAGTTGTTCAGGAGTTGCACGACCTGCTCTGGCGCGGTGTGCTCGGCGAGGCGCGTGAAGCCGCGCACGTCGGCGAACAGGACGGTGAGGGTCTGCGTCACGCCGTCGCCGAGGCGGAACGAGTCGGGGTGCTCCAACAGTTGGCGCACGACGTAGTCGGGCAGGAAGCGGCTGTAGTTGGCGCGCGTCACCTCTTCGCGCTTGATCCGCTCGTGCGCGCGCACGGTCTCGACCGCCACGGCGGCCTGCGCCGCGATGGCGCAGATCAGCTCAAGGTCGTCGCGCGTGAACTGCTTGTCCGGGTCGAGCCGGTCGGCGTAGAGCGCGCCGTGCACGCCCGACTCGGTGACGAGCGGCGCGCAGATCGTCGAGCGCACGCCCTGCGCGATGATCGACTTGACCTGGGCGAACTCGGCCTCGGCCGCCGCGTCCTGCGACAGCAGCGCGACGCGCTCGCGCATGACGCGGCGCGTGATCGTGCGCCCGATGGTCATGTTGCGCGCTTCGAGCAGCAGGCGCTCGTCGCGCGCGCGCAGGGCGATGGGGCGCAACTCCGGCTCGTCCGCGCCGGGCGCGGGCGCGCCCGTGTTGAGCAGCGCGACCACGCGATCCGCGGGCGTGACGCGGAAGACGATGTCGGTCGCCTTGTCGAAGATGGTTTCGAGGTCGAAGACGGAGCCGAGCGTCTGGCTCAGCTCGTAGAGCAGCGCGAGGATTTCGGCCTTGCGTTGCAGGGCGGCCAGCTCTTCGTCTGTGGCGCGCGCGCCCGTCCGCGCGGTCAGCGCCTGGCGGATGACTTCGCGCGCGCCGACGGTGACTTGCGTGCGCCCCATGCGCGTGTCGTCGTAGCCGAGGCTCGCGGCCAGATCGGCCTTGGGCTGCTCGAACAGGAGCAGGCTCTTGCCGATGGCGATGAGGTCGCCGTCGGCGAGCGGGTGCTCGGCGCGCGCCTGGCCGTTGACGAAGACCTTGTTGACGCTGCGCTTGAGCGCGCCGCTCACGAGCGCGCCGTCCACGATGACGAACCGGCCGGCGGCGTGCTTGATGTGCGCGTGGTAGCGCGAGACGAGCGGGTCGTTGAGCGTGACGCTGTTGTCGGGCGCGCGCCCGATGGTGCAGAGCGCGTCCGGCGGCAGCTCGTACTGCCACTCGCGTCCGGTGGCGTCTGTGATCTTTAGCAGGGCCATGAATCGTCTCCGCGGCCGCCGGCCGAGGCGACCGTCGAGAGGCGGCGCGTGGTGCGCAAGAGAACAACGCAACCCTACAATGAACCGCGGAGAGCAGGCAAGGCCCGCGCTCAGGCCGCCGGCCGTTAGCGCATGTGCGGCGGCTTGTACCGAGCGAAAAGATCAACCCAGAGACACAGAGGGCACACAGAGCGCACGGAGATTTTCCTCTGCCCTCTGTGTGATCTCTGTGTGAGACCGACCGCACGTCACACGCAACCGCCAGTCCTAAAAAACGCGCGCCGATCAAACTTGATCGGCGCGCGCGTCTGCTGCTCAGTTGCGAAGTTTTTAGTGCGCGTGTGCGCTGACGTTCTCGAAGTAGTCGAGCGCGGCGACGCGCAGGCCCACGTCGCGGCCGAGCCGCTCGCTCACGTACCACTTGTGCTCCATGATCTTCGGCAGGGCGGCGCGCGCCGCCTCCGCGTCCACCGCGCAGCCCGCGAGCGCGCGCCGCAGCGCCCGCCGCTCGGCCGCGCGCGCCCGCTCGCGGGCCGTGCGCGCGATCACGTAATCGAGTTTGAATGGAATAGGCATCCTCTACCTCCTTTGGCCTTCACCGCCACGGCGGCGACCAGATAGGCGGCCGCCGCTTTTTGTTTCTGACTCAAATTGTCGTTGGCAGTAGTTCGACGTGGAGTATAACGACCGGGCTGTCCCGCGGGCTAATTGATTGTTATAATCCGCCCGATTAAATCCCCTCATGGCTCGCGCGCGGGCGCGACAAACGACGACCGGAGAGTCGTTTATGGAGTTGGCACAACTGCGCTCGTTTCGCGTCGTGGCCGAAACGTTAAATTTCACCCGCGCGGCCGAGCGGCTGCACTTGACGCAGGCGGCCGTGAGCCACCAGATCAAGGCGCTCGAACGCGAACTGGGCGAGCCGCTTTTCATCCGCGCCAAGCGCGGCGTGCGCCTCACCGATGCCGGCCAGGTGGCGCTCGAATACGCCGAGCGCATACTCGACGACACAGAAGCTTTGCGCGAGCGCATCTCTGGGCGCGAGCGCGCGCTCGCGGGGCGCGTCCGCGCGGCGGCCGCGACGCAGGCGTTCGTCCACCTCTTCGCCTCGCTCTTCGAGCTGTTCATGCAGGAGCACGCGAGCGTCGAGCTGTCGTTTCGGACGACGGTCAGCACCGAGCAGACGATTGCCGACATCCTGGACGGCACGGCCGACGTGGGCTTCGCCTCGCTGCCCGTCTACTCGCCCGCGCTGCAAGTGACGGAACTGTTCGAGGACGAACTGGTCGTGGTCGTCGGGCGCGCGCACCGGCTGGCGGCGCGGGCGGCGGCGACGGTCGCGGAGATCGAGGGCGAGCGGCTGATCCTGTTCGAGCGCGGCGCAAGCATCCGGCGCGCGACCGAAGACTTCTTCAAGCGCGTGCAGATCAACCCGGCGCTCGCGCTCGAATCGAACGACACCTACTTCATCAAGCTGATGATCGAGCGCGGGCAGGGCATCTCGCTCCTGCCCGCTTGGGCCGTGCGCGACGAGGTGGCCGCGGGCCGCCTGGCGCAACTGCCCATCGAAGGCCACCGCCTGCGCCGCTCCGTCGCCATGCTCTCGCTCGGTCGCTTCCAGCCCACACCGGCCCGCGCCTTCCTCAAGTTCATGCTCCAACACCGCGCGCGCCTGCAAGAACTGGCCGCGGGCGAGCCGACCGAGACGCACGCCGCCCCGACGAGCGAGCACGAGGAGGCGCATGGGTGACGAACTGTGGGAGGTGGCGGATCAGGCGGCGCGGCTGGCGGAGTTGACCAGCCAGAAGCGCCCGCTCAAGGACGCGCCGCTCAAGCGCGACGTGCGCTCGCTGGGGCGTCTGCTCGGCGCGGTCTTGCAGGAGCAGGCGGGCGCGGCGCTCTACGACGCGGAAGAAGAGTTGCGCAAGCTCTCGATCCGCCAGCGCCGCAAGTTGGCCGTCCGCCAGCGTAAGCTGCGCGCGGCGGGCGGCGCGGCCGACGCGCCCGCCGCCGACGACTTGATGGCGCGCGCGCGCGCCCTCGTCGCCGCGCTCGACGTGCCCACCGCCTACCGCCTCACCAAAGCCTTCGCCACCTACTTCGAGTTGACGAACCTCGCGGAGACGAACCACCGCAAGCGGCGGCGGCGCGCGGCCCTGGCCGCGCCCGACCACCCGGCGCAGCCCGGCTCGTTCCTCGGCACGCTCCGCCGCCTGCGCGCCGCGGGCGTGGACGCCGACGCGGCCCTCGCGCTGCTCGCGCGCGTCCGCGTCATCCCGGTTTTCACCGCGCACCCGACCGAGGTCGCGCGCCGCACCGTCCTCTTCAAGCGCCGCCGCATCGCCGCGCACCTCGAACGGCTCGACCGCCTGCCGCTCACCGCCGCCGAGGCGCGCGCACGCGCCGCCGCCATCGCCGCCGAGATCACCGCGCTCTGGCAGACCGACGAGACGCGCCGCCGCCGCCCCACCGTCCGCGACGAGATCAAGATGGGGCTGGATTATTACCCCGACTCTTTAATTGACGCGCTGCCGCGCCTCTACGAAAGTCTCGCCGCCGACTTCCGCGAGGCCTACGGCGTCGAACTCGCCGCCGCCGACCTGCCCCTGCTCGTCCACTTCGGCTCCTGGATCGGCGGCGACCGCGACGGCAACCCTTACGTCACGCCCGACTACACGCGCGAAGCCCTCTTGCTCGCACGCCGCGTCATCCTCGATCACTACGTCGCCGCCAGCACCAAGCTGCTCGACCGGCTCGGCTTCTCCACCGAGCAGGTCGGCGTCTCGACCGAGCTGCGCGCGGCGCTCGCCGCCTACGAGGCGCGGCTCGACGAAGCCCGGCCGCAGATCGCCGCGCACTCGCCTTACGAGCTGTACCGCCGCTTCCTGGTCTGCGTGCGCCACCGGCTCAAGGCCGCGCGCGCCGAGCCGCCCGCGCCGGACGCTTACGCCGACGCAGACGAGTTCGCGGCCGATCTGGCGCTCGTGCGCGCGAGCCTCGCGGCGCACGGCGGCGCGCGCGTCGCACGCGCCTGGCTCGACCCTTTGCGCCGCCAGGTCGCCACCTTCGGCTTCCACCTCCACACGCTCGACGTGCGCCAGCACGCACGCGTCCACGCCCGCGCCGCCCGCGAGCTGGCACAAGGCGTGCGCCTCGCCGCGCCCGATCAAGACGCCGACGCCGACGCGCCTTTATGCGACGACGAAGCGGCCGCGCGATTACATGACGACGAAGCAAAGGCGCAATTACGTGACGACGATGCCGCGGCCGTTGATGAGGGCGTTGCTGTCGTCGGTCCTTCAACGGACGCGGCAACGTCTTCAACTAACGTCGCAGCGTCCGCGTTGCCTGAGCCGGCGTCGGAAGAGACGCGGCGGCTGCTGGACACGCTGCGCGCGGTCGCGGCGCTCAAGCGCGAGTTCACGCCCGCGGCCATCAGCAGTTTTGTCATCAGCGGCGCGTCGTGCGCGGCGGACGTGCGCGTCGTCGCTTGGCTCGCCGCGCTGTGCGGCGTGCGCGTCGCCGCCGCGGGCGACGATCCCGGTCTGATGCCCGTGCCGCTCTTCGAGTCCATCGCCGACCTGCGCCGCTGCCCCGAAGTCTGCCGCGAGCTGTGGCGCGCGCCCGACTACGCGCCGCTGCTCGACTCCTGGGGGCGCGTGCAGGAGATCATGCTCGGCTACTCCGACTCGAACAAAGACGGCGGCATGTTGACGAGCACATGGGAACTCTACAAGGCGCACCGCGCGCTGCACGAGGTGGCGCGCGCGTGCAACGTCCGCCTGCGCCTCTTCCACGGGCGCGGCGGCACGGTCGGGCGCGGCGGCGGGCCGACCCACCAAGCCATCCTCGCGCAGCCGCCCGGCGCGTTCGACGGCGCGCTCAAGCTCACCGAGCAGGGCGAGGTGCTCAACTGGAAGTACGCCGAGCCGGTCTTGGCCGAGCGCAGCCTTGAGTTGATGATCGCCGCCGCGCTCGAAGCCCTGACGCGCACGCCGGCCGCGGCCCCGCCGCAGACCGCCGAGTGGCACGCCGCGATGGACGAACTGTCGGCCGACGCCTTCGCCTACTACCGCGCCAACATCGCCGACAACCCGGACATCGTCCCTTACTTCGAGCAGGCGACGCCCGCGGGCGAGCTTGAGCACGCGCGCATCGGCTCGCGCCCCGCCAAGCGCGGCCAGCAACGCGGTCTCGAAGACTTGCGCGCCATCCCCTGGGTCTTCGGCTGGATGCAGAGCCGCCACGTCGTGCCCGCCTACTTCGGCGTCGGGCACGCGCTCACACGCTACGCCGAACAAAGCCCCGCCCACGAGCAACGCCTGCGCGCCATGCTCGCCGGCTTCCCCTTGTTCCATGACTTGCTGGGCAACGTCGAACTCGGCATGGCCAAGGGCGACCTCGGCATCGCGCGGCTCTACGCCGAACTAGTCGCGGACGAACGTTTGCGCGCGCGCGTCTTCACGCTCATCAGCGAAGAGTTCGAGCGCACGCGCCGCGTCCTCTTGCGCCTGACCGGGCGCGCGCGCCTGCTCGCCACGAACCCCGTGCTCCGGCGCTCCATCCGGCTGCGCAACCCTTACGTCGATCCGCTGAGCCTCGTCCAAGTCGAACTGCTGCGGCGCAAGCGCGCCGGGGAAGAGACCGACGAGTTGAACTACGCCCTCGCCGCCACCATCAACGGCATCGCCTCCGGCTTGCGCAACACGGGCTGAACTGGCAGAATGCCCGCCTGTTTTGAGGCCCGACCCGACCGGCGCGGCAACCCCGCGCGCCTCACGCAAATAACCGTAAACCTGACGCGCCCCGGCGACGTATAGACAGGCGTCCCGGTTCCGCCCGCCTTGGGTAAACTGCGCCATGAGATACTATTACACGTTCTACGCCGAGTCGTTCCGCATCGCCCTGCAATCCATCTCCGCGCACAAGCTGCGCGCGTTCCTGACCCTCATCGGCATCATCATCGGCGTGGCCTCGGTCGTGCTGGTCGGCGCGGCCATCTCGGGGCTGAACACCTACGTGATGGACAAGGTCGGGAAGATGCTGGGCACGAACCACTTCATGATCGCCCGCTTCGCCAGCTCCGGCGAGATGTCCGAGGAGGAGTTGGAGCGGCGCAACCGGCGCAACCCGAAGTTGCAGTTCGCCGACATGGAGTGGCTGCGGGCGCAGTGCCAGTCGTGCTCGGCCGTGGGCGCGCAGGTCGGGCGCGGCACGAAGTTCGAGCAGGACGGCAAAGCCTTCTACGGCGGCGTCATCTTCGGGGTGACGGCCAACATGGTCGAGATCGAGGACAAGACGATCACCGACGGCCGCTTCTTCGAGGACTCCGAGGTCGAGCACGGCGAACTGGTCACCGTCCTGGGCGCGGACATCAAGGACAAGTTCTTCCCCGACGTTGACCCCATCGGCAAGACGCTGAAGGTCGGCGGCCTGCCCATGCGCGTCATCGGCGTCGAGGAGCGGCGCGGGCCGATCTTCGGCGACCTCGTAGACAAGCACGTCTACATCCCGATCACGACGTTCGCGCGCATCTTCGGCCGGCCGCAGGACATGCAGATTCACGGCAAGGGCGCGCAGCCGGGGCAGTTCCAGATGACGATTGAGGACGCGCGCACGGCCCTGCGCAACTACCACAAACTGGTCGGCAGCGAGGAGGACGACTTCGGGCTGGTCAACACCGAAGAACTGCACGGGCAGATCGATCAGTTCACCGGCGCAATCGCCCTGGTCGTCACGCCGATCACCTTGATCTCGCTCGTCGTCGGCGGCATCGTGGTCATGAACATCATGCTCGTGTCGGTGACGGAGCGCACGTTCGAGGTCGGCTTGCGGAAGGCCTTGGGCGCGCGGCGCAAGCAAATCCTGTTGCAGTTTTTGATCGAGTCGGCCCTGCTGTGCGCGCTGGGGGGCATCCTCGGCCTGCTGCTGGCGGCCGGCGCGTCGTGGCTCATTACGATCACGACGCCGATCACGATGACGATCACGATCCTCTACGTCGTCCTGGCCGTCGGGGTGTCGAGCGTCATCGGCATCGTGGCCGGCATCTACCCGGCGTTCAAGGCGTCGCGGCTCGACCCCATCGTCGCGCTGACCCGCACTTAAGAGAGGCACGTTATGCGACTGCGTTTCCGGCTGCCCGGCCTGATCACGAAAGACATAATCGCCATGGCGCTCGACTCGATCCGGGCGCACAAGTTCCGCAGCGCCCTGACCGTGCTCGGCATCATCATCGGCGTGATGACGGTCATCTGCGTCGCCGCGATCTTGATGGGGCTGCGCGGCTCGCTCGTCAAGATCGTCGAGGAGTACGGCGCGAACAACATCTACGGCTTCCACCTGACGACCGGCATCACGGTCGGCGAGCGCGATCAGGGCGAGCGCGCGCGCAAGCCCTTGACGCCCGAAGACGGCGAGGCCATCCGCGAGCAGGCGTCGGCCGTGGCGGACGTGGCCTACGAAGCGCCGAACATCGGCGGCTGGGGCAGCGGCTTCGACGACACGATCATCACCGACGACGGCAAGACCTACCGGCGCGGCAACACGCAGGGCGTGACGCCCAACTACGGCTTCATCACCAACGTCAAGCTCAAAGAGGGGCGCTTCATCAACGAGCAGGACGACACCTACCGGCGCAACGTCATCGTGCTCGGCGTCAACGCCGCCGAGGCGCTCTTCCCAGACCGGCCGAACAACATCGTCGGCACGCGCGTCAAGATGGGCGGCTACGTCTGGGAGATCATCGGCACGCTGGAGAAGCGCAAGAGCACGTTCCTCGGCGAGAACGACGAGGACAACGCCGTCTACGTGCCGTTCCGCACCTCCGTGCAGGTCGCGCCCGCGCGCCGCTTCGTGCTGCTTATCATCCAGGCCAAGCAGGGGTTGAAGCAGGAGGCGGTCGATCAGGCGGAGGAAATCCTGCGCACGCGCCGCAACGTCCGCTTCGACGCGCCGAACGACTTCGACCTGAAGACCGCGGACGCCTTCGTCAGCCAGTTCGACAGCATCTTCGGCATGGTCGGCCTGATCGCCATCGCGTTCTCCGGCATCGGCCTCCTGGTCGGCGGCATCGGCGTGATGAACATCATGCTCGTCTCGGTGACTGAGCGGACGCAGGAGATCGGCGTGCGCAAGGCCATCGGCGCGCGCCGCTTCGACATCGTGAGCCAGTTCCTCTACGAAGCGATGACGCTGACGCTGTTCGGCGGCGTCATCGGCGTGATCCTGTCGTTCGGCGTGAGCCAACTGGTGATGCTGATCTGGCCGGCGCTGCCGGCGGCCGTGCCGACGTGGGCGGTGGTGACGGGGCTGCTGGTCTCCGTCGGCATCGGGCTGATCTTCGGCGTCTGGCCGGCGATGAAGGCGTCGCGGCTCGACCCGATTGAGTGCCTGCGTTACGAGTGACGGCGGGCGGCGGCGGCCGGTCGCGCGCGGCCGGTTGAAACCCAGAGGACACAGAGAAAAGCCACAGAGGACACAGCATTGAAACTGTGTCCTCTGTGGCTTTTCTCTGTGTCCTCTGGGTTGAACTGATCGTCCGTTACAGACGACCGTCACAGCCTAGCGGCGGAAGCGCCGGTTCAAGGGCAGGTAGCGGCGGGTGGCGTTGCGGTTGTTGCGCCAGCCCAGGTGCAGCCCGTTGTCGTGGCGCGTGCGGCGGCGGCCGTAGGCGTAGCCGCGCTGCTGCGTGCCCCGCCAGCGCGTGCCGTCGCGCCAGGTGTTGTCGTCGCGGCGCGTGTTGCGCCAGCGGTCGCGGAACTGTTCCCGCTCCTCGCGCTGGTGCTCGCGCAGCGCGCGCTGTTCGACCTTGCGCTGCCCGTGCCGACCCTGCGCGCGGGCCGGCAGCCCCGCGCCGACGAGCAAGGCCGCGCCGCACAGGAGCGCGCCCGCCCAGCGTGTCAACGTAAACCTGTTAAATCTCATGCCTGAACTCCCTTCGTAGATTGCTTGATTGCGGCGGCTCCCGCGGTCGCGGCGCTGTGTCCGAGACCCGTTACAGCCGTCATCAAGCCGAACGGGGAAAGCGGTCGCAAACTTTACAGTTTGCCGCGCACGGGTTCGGCTAGAGAGATAAGCGGCAAGTGCCGTGCCGCCGGGGGGCGGCCGGTTGGCGCGGCTGGGCGGGTGTGCTAGAGTGAAAACTCAGGAAGGTCGCCGACAATCTCCCCGATATTTCAGCGCCGCCATCTTGATGATCACGCCGCCGCGCCGAACGTCTCTCGCGCCGACGATCACAACCATCGTGTCTACGGGAGTTATCAGCATGTCGCAGTCGCGCCCTCGCCCTCTCACGTCCACACTGTTAGCCTTTGCGCTCGCGTGCGCCGCCTGTCTCCCCGGCGTTGGCCGGACGGCGGCGCAGACGCCGCAGCCCAACATCGTCACCGCGCAAGCCCTCGTCACGCTCAAGCAGGGGCAGGCGCTGCTCCGGCGCAACAGCGCCGACCAGGCGTTGCCGCTGCTCGAAGCGGCGCTCAAACTCTTCACCGACGCGGGCGATCAGGTGGGCGCGGCCGCGACGCACGACGCGCTCGGCGACGTGTACCAGGGGCAAGGTCAGTACGACCTGGCGCTGCCGCACTACCAGACGGCCGCCGACTGGTATCGCGCTTGGAACGAGATGGCGAACGCCAACCTCATGTACGCCAAGCTCGGCGAGACCTACTACCTCGCCGGGCGCGAGCCGGACGCGCGCGCCGCCTTCGCGCGCATCACGCAGCCGGACGCAGACGAGTCGGCGGCCGGCGTCGGCGTCGGCAATAACAACAACAGCAGCGGCCGCGACGGCGGCCGGCGGCCCGGCGGCGCGGCCGGCTCGCTCTCGTTCGCCGCCTTGAGCGCCGCGGTCATGCCCGGTCTCTCGTGCGCCGCGTTCAACAACGGGCCGCGCAACATGATGCCGCCCGGCATGCCGCCGGGCACGCCCGACTTGCCCGGCACGCCCGGCGGGTCGGGCATGAGCGAGCCGCCCAACATGGGGCACGCGCCGCAGGGCCTCGACGGCATCGGGCGCATGGACTTGCGCGTGACCGACGAGACGGGCCAGCCCGTCAAGGACGTGAAGGCGCAGCTCTCGACGGATCGCCCGAACGGCTTCCACTGCGACTGCGAGAACGTGACCGACGCGACCGGGCGCGCGCTGATGAACCCGATCCACGTCGGCAAGGTGCTCAAGCTCAAGCTCAAGGCCAACGGCTACGAGCCGCAGGAGTTGACCGTCGCGCCGCAGGCCATGGGCCAGCCCTACCGCGTCACGATGAACAGAAAGGGCGGCCACCTCCCGTCCAATTCCGCGCCGCGCAACGCCGCGCCTATGCCGGCCGCCAACATGGCCGCGGGCGCGGCCGCGTCGCAGGCGAACGCGCCCGTCAACTCGCCGCGCGCGTGCTTCGATCTCTTCGCGCTCTTCACCAGCTACGCGAACGCCGAACTCGGCCTCGCCCGCCTGGACTTCGAGCGCGGCCGGCTCGACGCGGCGCGCGCGCACTTCACGAACGTGCTGGCGGCGAGCGACGCGGGCGCGCCGGCCGCGTCGCTCTTGGCCGCGCGCCTCTACCGCGCCGTCGCGCGCACGGGTCTCGGCGACGTGGCGCTCAAGGAGGGGCGCTTCGACGAAGCCGCGCAACTCTACGCGCAGGCCGCCGACGTGGCGCTCAAGGACGAACGGCTCGAACTCGCCTGGGCCGCGCAGCGCGGCCTGGGCCGCGCCCGCTGGTTGCAAGCCGGCGCGACGCGCGACGCGCAGGCGGCCGCCGACCTGCGCGACCAGGCGCGGCTCGCTTACCGCGCGGCGCTCGACTCCATCGAAACCCTCTTCGCCGGCAGCATACGGGCCGACGACGCGCGCACCAGTTTCCTCGCGCGCACGAGTGAAGTCTTCGACGAGGCCGCGGCCCTCTCGGCCGAGATGGCGCTCTCGGCGGCCGGCGGCGCGCGCCCGAACGCCGCCGGGCAGTCGCTCGCGCACGCCGCGCCGCAGGGCGCTCTGAGCGGCCCGGCGCTGGCTTACGCGGTCGAGGCGTTCCGCATCACGGAGGCGGGGCGTGCGCGCGCGCTGCTCGATCTGATCGGCGAGTCGCGCGCGGACATTACGGCCGGCGTGCCCGCCGAGTTGTTGCAACGCCGCGCCGACAACCTCGCGCGCCAGCAAGAACTGGCCGCGTACCTGACGGGCGTCAGCGCGACCAACAGCACGCCGCCCGAGTCGCTCGCGCAGATCGAGGCGGAGCTGGCGCGGCTCTCGGTCGAGGCCGAGAGCTTGGAGAACCAGATCAGGGTCGCCAGCCCGCGCTACAACACGCTCACGCGCCCGCAGCCGCTGCAACTCGCCGACGTGCAGACGCAGGTGCTCGACAACGACACGGTGCTGCTCGAATACAGCTTAGGCGCGGAGCAGTCGTACCTGTGGGCGGTGACGCGGAACAACGGGCTGACGCTCTACCGTCTGCCCGGTCGCGCCGTCATCGAGCAGCAGGTCGGCGCGCTGCGCGAACAGTTAGTGCCGAAGGGGCAGCGGCGTTCGCTCGTCGAGTTGGCGGGCGACGCGGAGCGCGGCATCGGCGTCCAGCCGGGCGAGGACATGCGCGGGCTGGGCCTCGGCGGCGCGCAGGCGACGCCCGAAGCCGTGCGCGCCTACACGCAGGCCGCCACGGCGCTCTACCAGACGGTCGTCGCGCCGGCCGCCGCCGTCATCGGCGGCAAGCGTCTGCTCGTCGTCGCCGACGGCGCGCTCAACTACGTGCCCTTCGAGGCGCTCGTCGCCGAGGCGGCGGGCACGGACTTCTCCGAGCTGCCGTACCTCGTGCAGACGAACGAGATCGCTTACGCGCCTTCGGCGTCGGTCGTCGCCGCCGTGCGGCGGCAGCGGGCGGCCGCGCCGGCCAACGCCGACGGCGGTTTGCTCATCGTGGCCGATCCGGTCTTCGACGTGAGCGACCCGCGCGTGAAGGGCACGGCGGCGGGGCTTGAGCGCGGCGGCGTGGGCCGCCTGGCGTTGACGAGCGCGGTCGGCGACGTGACGGGGTGGAAGCCAGTCAGCCTGCGGCTCGCGCGGCTCACGGGCACGCGCGCGGAGGCGCAGCAGATCGCGCAACTGGCGCGCGCGACGGGCGCGAGCGCGGACGTGTGGCTCGATCTGGACGCGAGCGAGGGCAACGTCGAGGGGCGCGACCTGAGCCGCTACCGCCTCGTCCACTTCGCCACGCACGGGCTGCTTGACGCGGCGCGGCCGCAGTTCACGGGGTTGGTGCTTGCGCCCGCCGGGGCGACCGCGGCGGACGGATTCCTGCGCGTCGGCGAGGTTTTCAATTTGCGTCTGGGTAGCCCCCTCGTGATATTGTCTGCGTGCGAGACGGGGCTGGGGAAAGAGCGTCGGGGCGAGGGCGTCATCGGCCTCACGCGCGCCTTCATGTACGCGGGCGCGCCGTCGGTCGGCGTCAGCCTGTGGTCGGTGGCGGATCGCTCGACCGCGGAATTGATGACCGACTTCTATAAACGTTACTTAGGGCAGCAGCAG
>DASVPY010000028.1:0-6458 GCA_036389395.1 Pyrinomonadaceae bacterium | reverse complement strand
CGGAGTCTCGACTCGCACCTTCTACTGGCATCGCAAAGAGTGCGAGTATAGGTTCAATAATCGAAACAAAGACTTGAGCCGCCTGCTGCTCAAGCTACTTGAAAAATACCCGCTCTAGATCAAGTTTGCTTCTCTAGAGCCTTCCCTTTACTTTTCAACCCGTTTTCAACTACCCTCCGCGCTTGGTCGGGCGGCGTAGGACTCACACCGTTGTAGGGCTTCTCGGTGCTCGACGGTGGCCCTCACCGCCCGGCTGACTTTGTTCCTATCTACACGCGCCGCCGCAAACGCTCGCCGCGCCAGCACCAGTAGGCCAGCGCCCCGGCGGTCTGCGCCTCTATAACCCGCGGCCCGCTCGCCCCTTAACGGTAGCGCGCCCGTTGAGTTCCCTTGCACAAACCGGCTATTCCGTCGGGCAAAAAGCCTCGCGGGCGAGACATTCACGCCCGCGGCGCTAGCCGCACGATCTGGCTGTGCCCCGGCCGCCGCCCCTCAAGAATATCTCAACCACCTGCCCGATAATACGGGTCGGCTTGCGGGGACGCGCTTCGGGTACTTCAGCCGGGGCCTCCGCCGCTGTAGGCCGTCACCGGCTTGTCGTCATTCCCCCCTCGGACGAGCTGCGCAAGTTAAACAGGCACTCGGAGGGACATGACCATGTACGACACACGCTCAGAACGCATTAGCCGCGGCGGGCGCGCCCGGTCGCGGCACTTTTCTCCCGCGGCTGCTGTTTGCGCGCTGCTATTTCTGCTCGCCGCCGCGCCGGCGGCCCCGGCCGCCGGGCCGTCCTGCTCGCTGCCGGGCGTCACCGTGATGCAGGACCAGACGGGCGACGCCAGCGACACGCTGCCGGCCCACGACATCCAGTCGTTCTCCGTCGCCGAGCCGGCCAACCTGACCGACCAGGCGGTGTACACCATCAAGGTCGCGGACTTGAGCCTGCTGCCGCCCAATACAGAATGGATCGTAGAGTGGCGGAACTATTACGGGCTGACGCTCTACTTCGTCGCGATGAACACGTTCGATCCGGCGCGCGGCCCCGCCTACACTTACGGCCACTACGACTGCTCGCTCTCGCTGTGCAAGAGTGTCATCGACGGCGAGGCCGACGCCGGCGCGTACCTGCCGGACGGGACCATCCGCTTCACGGTGGCGAACAGCAAGCTGGGCAACCAGCCGGGGCAGATCATCGGCGCTTACCGGGGGGCGGTGCGATTGTTCCACTACCCGATCCTCGGCATCGGCGAGGAGTTCGACGACATGTCCGGGGCCAGTGCCGACTACGCCTTCGTCGGCAACGCCTCGTGCAGCCTGGGCGGGCTGCCGCCGGCCGCGCCGACCAACCTGACGGCCCTCAGCCCGAACAACAACGGGGCCAAGAAGAGCCTGGTGACGCTCGTCTGGGACGACAACGCCGACAACGAGCAGGTCTACCACGTGGAGCGCTCCACCAACCCCAACAACTTCTTCTTCGTGGAACTCGGCACTGTCGGCGTCAACTCTACGAGTTATGAGGATCGCACTGTACAGGGTCGAACCACTTACTATTACCGCGTCCGCGCCAGCAATCCGGGCGGCTATTCCGCCTACTCTAATACCGTGAGCGTGTACGTGAAGTGAGCGCGCGGCTCAAGCCGACCGAAGGAGAGGGGCGGCCCGCGCCGGCGCGGGCCGCCCCTCTCCGGCTGACTGATCAATCCGCCGTGCCCTTGTCGTGCAGCACGGCCCACAGGCGGCGCACCAGCGCGGGGTTGCTCAAGCGGGGCGTCTGCTTCTTCGGTCGCTTCGTGGTCTTACGCATCGGCGTCGCCCCCTTCCCCGCCGCGCAGCACGAGCCGGCGGCGCGCGAATTGGTCAACCTCGTGCATGTGGCTGTCGCTCAACCTGTAGGCGAGTTCCGCGATGGTCGTGTGGACGTTCTCACGGTCTATCGGCTCGGCGTAGATCAGGACGGAGACGGTGTGCGCGCTGGTGGCGCTCGGCGCGGCGCAGCACGTCTAACAGGTGGTCGCGGTCGTCGCTCGCTAAAGCCTCGGTGACGGCCCGGCGCGTCTGCTCGTCGTATCGCTGTTTGTTGACGAGAATCCGCACGGCCCGGCGCGTGACGTTAAAGCTGGCCGGCGGTCTGCGGGTGTGTCGCGGCATGGTTCGCTCGTCTCCTTCCTCAGTATTCTTCGGGCAGTAGGATTGTCGTGGCTGACCTGTCCGCCTCGGTGATGATCCAAACCTTCGCCCCGTCGCGGAGCAGGAACGCGGAGAAGATGCGCAGCCGCTTGTCCACGCTGAAAAGGTTCTCCCGGTGGTCGGCGTCGCTCAGTGCCCCTTGTTCGAGGTCGGCGTGGCGGGCGAGCAGGGCGGCCGGGTTGTCGCCCGCGGTCAGCATGGCGTCGAGCGCGCCCGGCGTGGTCACAAGCTGCCCCAGCGGGAAGCGCGGCGTGATCGGGGTCGTGCTCATCGGCCCTGCGCTCCTTCCCGTTCAAGTTGAATCAGCGCGAGGCGGTATTCTCTGCGGAGGCGGGCGGCGCGCTCGTCCAGTTCGACGCGGACGCGGTTCGCGCTGCGTATGTCGCCGCGGAGGTCGGCGTACTCCTCGCTCGCGCGGAGCAGTTCACACTTGCGGCTTTTGCGCCTGGCGTCGTTGCTCTCCGCGCTCGCTTCGGCCGCCGCTGCTTCTTCAAGCTGGCCGGCGCGGTCGCTCAAGTCAGCGATGTGCTCGGCCACGTCGTAGCTGCACAGGTTCAATGCTTCAATGCGCGCGGGCGTCTCAGCGGGCGCGGGCGCGGGCTGCGCTAACAGTTCGGCGGCGCGCTCGGTCGCGTCAGTCGTCATGGTCTCGTTCTCCTTCGTGTGGGGCGGTCGGGGTCGCCCCGGCTCGGTCGGTTACGCCGCGAGCGGCTGTTGCTCCGGCTCGTCCTGGTGGCCGCAGGACGCGCAGCCGTCACTTGAACAGAGCGGGCAGACGGCGAGCGTGCAGGCGGGGCCGGCGCACGGTTCGAGGTACTCGGGCGGGCACGATAGCCCACAGGACTCGCAGCGGGTTTCCATTAGCAACCGCCTGTCTGCGCGGCGCGGCGCTGCTGGAAGTAGTCCATGACGTTGTAGAAGGTGGCGTTCGGGTTGCGGGTGGCGATGGCGGCGATGGCGGCGTAGAAACCGGCGCGGCACTCTTCGGGCGTGAAGACGTGCCAGCGGCTGTCGTAGCCCTTGGCGAACGGGCGGCCGCGGAGCTTGCGCGGTGTGGTAGACTGTGCGGGCATCTGATTCTCGTCTCCTTCCTTAGCGGGTAGCGGGCGGGGTTGATGTTGGAGGCTTGGGGAAGCTGCGAACTTTCCTAAGCCTCTTCCTGTTAGAAGCGGACGAGCCGGCCCGTGCTCGTGCGGAACACGTTGACGACGGGCGGGTGCAGGTGCTTGGTGAGCATCAGGCGTTCTTCTTCGCGTTCGCGACGGGTCTGCGGGCGGGGCTGGTCGGGCTTGGGCTGCTGCGGCTGGCTGGCGGTCGTGGTCTGCATGGTGTCTCCCTTCCCGCGGCGTGACTGAATAACTAACCTAGAATGAATGATAGCATACTTTCACTCAAAGTGCGAGTATAAAAATCAGCATGCTATCATTTATTTCCGTCATTTTTCGTTGGCTTGTGCTAGGCTGATAGCGTCCTACAGGATATTGTGTTATAAGCCGGAGGCATGACGCGAAAGATGTTGACAACAACACAAGCAATAGAGGCACTGGCGGCGCGCGGGATTGATGCACCTTATCAAACCGTGGTGCGGTGGGCGCGGTCTGGTGTGCTACAGGGTGCGCGGCGCGACGACACAAACCCGCGCGGCCCTATGTGGCTTATCCCTGCCGAAGCTGTGGCGAAGTTCGAGCCGCCGGGGCGGGGCTGGCCTAAAGGTAAGCCGCGCAAGGCTACTGCTGCGAAGTCGCCAGCGAAGCGCGCGCGCAAAGGCGGCCGGTCGTGAGAGCCGGCCCCGCGGGCGGCGCTCAAGCGTCGGATGCCAATTGCTTGACAGGCATTCGACGTGCGTCCGGTCGGGCCGGTCATGTCGACATGACGGTTGACCACCCTTAGCGTCCATCGGCCTCTTTGCATGCCTCGTTGATTCGAGGCGCACCAGTGCGCGGGTGCGTTCGTCATAACCGCTGTAGTTTGTCGCTTATGCACTTCGACGCGGACACAATTGCTAAGGTGATCGGCGTAGTCGGTGGCGCGCTCGGCTCGATTCTGAGTCTCTACAACTTCTTTCACGCGCGCCGGAAGGAGGCGGCGGCGCGGTTAGACGAGGAGAACGATTTGAGCCTGTTAGCGGCGGTTATGACCGCTCAGAGAAAGGTTCAGGGCATGGTGTTGGAACCGGAGATTGGTTCGGATGAGTGGAAGCGCGCGGAGGGGTTGGTGCGTAAGGGTGTGCTGATGCGCGGCCCTGGCGGCCGTGGTTATTGCCTACCCAATACTTTTAAATGGTGATGCCCCGCCCTGATCCGCGTCGCTCTCGTCTGAGCCGAGCTTGGCGCGCAGCGCCGTAGGTTGTTACAAGGAAGAGGTTCTGTATGGCAGAGAAGAAAAAAGGGACGCGCGTTGCGCCGAAGGGTAAGACCGGCGGCAGCAGTAAGCGCCACGACCGCGAGCTGATCGACACGGGCCACGACAAGCGTTACGTGCGCCGCGACGAGAAGGGGCGCTTTAGTGAAGTGGACGACGTGGGGCGCTCGCTCGCGCAGGACGTGCGCAAGCACGCCAAGACCGGCGTGAAGTCCGGGCAGGGCGACCGCGGCGACCGGAGGCGAGGGGACGCGACGGCCAGCGAGTTAACCCGGCGCGCGTGGGAGAAGACCTACTCTAACCGCGGCCACGTGCGCAAGGCCAGTTAACGACGCCGATGCCGGTCGTAACCTTCGACACTTCCATCTTCATCGCTTACAGGCCGGCGGCGCTGCCGCCCGGCTTCCGCATGTCGGCGGTGGTGATTCAGGAGTTGACGGCCGGGGCGGCCGACGCGTCGGAGGTCAAACGCTGGGACGCCGCCTGGCGCGCGCACGAGAAGGAGGGCACGCTGCTCGTGCCGACCGCCGAAGACTGGTGGCTCGCCGGCAAGGTGCTCAATTCCCTGCTGCGCGGCCTGAGGGCAACGCACGGCGGGCGGACGCCGCGGCTGCCGCCGACCGAGCAACAGCGCATCATCCGCGACGTGTTGATCGCCCGCTCGGCGCGGGCCGTCGGTGCCCTGCTCGTGACCGACAACACGCGGGACTTCTAGTTGATCAAGAGGTTCTGTAGTGTCCGCACGATGAGCGGGGCCAGGTTCTTCGGCAGGTAGGGCGAGGTGCGCGCGAGCGCGCGGAGCCGCAACGAAACGTTAGAGAGTTCTTTGCCGCATTGATCTTCAACACCTTCCGGCGCGCTCACGCCCGACTGATCATCGGGCGGACAAGCGCGAACCCTGCGCGCCGCGCGCCGGAATCTTGCAGGAATGGGCCGACGGGGGCTGCCCTAGTGGATAAAGAAGAAATCAAGGCGCTAGCGACAGAGTTAATAACAGAACTGGTCGAAGAAATGCGACCAGAGCTAGGAGACAATGTTAGGAAGCAGAATGACGCATATATAATCACATTTACCGCTACTCACCCCGCCGGGGATTCCTTTTTTCACTTTAACCCACAGCCTAGCGCCGAGAGGATCGTACAGCAACACGCTTCCCATGAAGAGATGGCTGCGGCTGAATTTGACGCTGCTCGGGTACGACAAGAATCAAAAAAACAGATCAAATACATGATCGCCCTAGCAGGCCAAAACTTCGCTGATTCTCTTTGGATACTGCTCCACATGTCAGAGGTATATCGCCGCGACGAGCATTTGCCTTTCTATCCTGAGAGAGATGAGACAAACAGATTATTCATTCCCGATTCTATTGAGTTTAGGTATAGGCAACGCCTCGGCCTACCTGTTGACGAGGCATTTCAAAATGTTATTGAAGGTCAGGAGCGTATGGGTGCGCCATATGCTTTCACTGACGAGGTGGCATTAAAAGCCATTGAGGCTCTTGGGTGGAAGCCCTCTATCAACAAACTAGCGTCAGCCCTACACTGCTCGCGGGCCACTGTGAATGCTTGGGTAGCGCGCAAGGGTTACACGTCGCTGGCGAAGTTATTAGAGGCACACCGGCCGGAAAAAGGAGGTGTCAAAAAGTAGTCGTTACTTCTTGACATTGCCATAAAGTAACGACGATTTCTTGCCAATTGACGGCTTGTTTTTTGTGCCTACAATGGAATGCCGACGCTCAATGAAGCGCCGGCATTTTCTTTTCGTTCTTTTTAGAGCTGGTTGCAAAATTAACTTTTCAGGTAGCGATGCGCGACGACGGCACAAGCCAACAGCGTGAGGGCTTCACGCGTTGTCTCGCTCGTCTCCTCGCGCGTCCGCAGCTTCCTGAGCTGATGAAGCCATGAGGGCGA
>DASVPY010000027.1:0-2235 GCA_036389395.1 Pyrinomonadaceae bacterium | reverse complement strand
GCCGCCCGGCTTCTCCGGCGGCGGCAGCGGCTCCGGAATCTTCCACTCGGCGTCGCTCGGGTCGCTCGGGTAGGGCTTGCGTGGTGTCGCCGCAACTCGTCGCATCATGCGGCGAGGCTATCACGAAGGGGCATTCTTCAGTTTAACTCTTTACCAGACGGCTTTTTGAACAGCCTCTAATATTCTCAGGCGGAAGCTTCTCTTTAAACTCAAGAGTCTCAGATTCTCCCTGTGAGATTAACGCTGATAGGTTTTCCGCATTGAGCATACTTGTATCACCTCTGTTCAACTAACGTGAGATCAAGAAATGCGTAGGAAAGATGATCCGCTTTAGGGTGTCGGCGGCATCGGCGCAAGACGCCCTCAATACATTAAGCCTCCAACAAGAGGTGCTTCCTGCGACTTATTCACAGTGCTAATGCTATTGCATACCGGAGCAACACAGAGGACACAGAGGCCACAGTAAGAAACTCTGTGTCCTCTGTGTGCCCGCTGTGTACTCTGTGTTGATCTTTCCCGCGCTAAATAACCGGGCGGAGCAGCCCGCGGAAGATGCCCTGCACCTGCACCTGTAGGGCGGGCAGGCGCATGGGCGCGTGATTCGAGTTGGCGGGGCGCAACTCGACCTCGCGCCCGAAGCGGCGCAGCCGCTTGAGGGTCGCGTGGCTGTTGCCGACGAGCGCCACGACGATCTCGCCGTCGCGCGCCTCCGTCCGATTCTCGATGAGCGCGATGTCGCCGTCGCAGATGTGCTCGTCGATCATCGAGTCGCCCTGCACGCGCAAGGCGTAGACCTGTTCGGGCCGGACGCGCCCCAGCAGGAAGCGCGGCACGCTCACCTTGTCCGCGCCCGCGGCCACCGCCTCAATGGGCGCGCCCGCGGCGATGCGACCCAGGAGCGGCACTTCGCAGAGCGCGTCGCTGTCCGGCTCCTCGACCTGCACGTCGAGCGCGAACGCGCCGTTCTCGCGGCGGCGCGTGAGCAGCCCGCGCCGCTCCAGGGCCTCGATGTGCTTGGCGATGGTCGCCTTCGAGGAGATGCCGAAGTGGCGCGCGATCTGCGCGTAGGACGGCTCGTAGCCGTGCCGCTCGATGAAGCGCGTGATGTAGTCGAGTATCTCTTTCTGGCGCTGTGTGCGGGGCTGCATCTTCTCGCCGACTCCTCTCCCCTCAACGGGCGACACGACTGCTGCCAACGACCGCGACCGGGTCGGCGTGGATTCTATGCCGCTGCCACGTGAGCGTCAAGGATGAACCTACCGCATAATGATCTGCCCACCCTTCCAGAGCGTCCCATCGTCAAAGCCGACCTCGCTCAGCCAGACCTCGACGCTATCAATGCCCGGCGGGTAGCCGAGCGCGGCTAACACTCGCTGGATGTTGTCAAACTGCTCGTCGGTCAGCGTCAGCGCTAACTTCTCGTTATGTTTGAGCCGCTTGTCCGGGTGTCTTTGCCTGAAGTCGTTGTAGCGGGCCGATTGGGGGCTGACCCCGAAGATCAGGTCGCAGACGTAGCCCGGCTCCGACGGCGGGGCGTCGGGCCGCTTGGGGAAGTAGAGGTTGAGCGCCACGTAGGTGATGTCTTTGCCCGAAGGGTTACTGATAGTGAAGGTCAGGCCGCGCAGCCACTCGGCCGCCGGGCCTTTGAACTTCTCGTTAAGCGGGAGCTTGCCCGCCCTGTTCTTCAGTTCGACTATCTCCACCGGCTCGTTCGGGTAGGAAGTTTTCTTGACCTGCTTCTCCCCGTCGCGTTGTGTGCCGGCGTGGGCGCTGGCTAACCAAGTCGCGCCGACGACGGCAGCACTACAGGTGAGAATTATCAGGCCGGCAATCTTTGGCGAGTTAGACGGGTGAGACATGACCAGACTCCTTTCGTGTGGGGGCAGCGCAACGCCGACAGGCCGGGCGAAAGGATTCGGACACCGCTCGCTGAGGGTCGCGCTGTTCGGGCGGAAAGTGAGGCTGACGACTTATTGCAGTCGTCAGCAGGGCTACGAGATTGCGTGGGACTGGCGACCTATTGCTATCGCCAGCAGGGCGGCGACAAAGGCTGTCGCACGATAGTCCCAGGGCGGGCGAAAGTTAACAACTATTTGGTGGCGGGCGTTGACATCTTCTGTCAAGCTCAGCGGCGCGAGTAGCGGGCGAGCGTGACGGGGAAGATGCGGACGCTGTCGGGGACGGCGTTGAGATCGACGCGATCCACGTTGGCCAGCAGCTTGGCGGCCTTCTGCC
>DASVPY010000026.1:0-29194 GCA_036389395.1 Pyrinomonadaceae bacterium | reverse complement strand
CGTTTGCACCGTGGCCGCGCCCGCCGAGAACGAGCAAGGGGTGGGTTTGAGAGGGTGAGTGTCCGGGAGCGGGCCTCGCCTTTCTCTTTTGTCCGCAGCTTTACGAACCCTCGCGGCAGTTATCCCGACCGACCGACCTATCCGACCGAACGGAGGCGAAAAGCAATGACAGAGCACACGTTCTCTCTACGCCTCCGCGGTGAATTTTTTTTAGCGCAACTCGACGACGGAGGTGACAGGGCCGATGTTGAAGCAACTGGATTACGCGATGGTCGTGGTCTCGGACATGGCGCGCGCGGTCGCGTTCTACCGGGACAAGCTGGGGCTGAAGCTCAGGTTCGAGACGCCCGACTGGACTGAGTTCGAGACGGGCACGACGACCATCGCGCTGCACGGCGGCGGCAGCGCGCAGCCCGCCGCCGCGCCGCACGAGGGCGCGGCCGACGAGAACCAGCGCGCCGGCACGTGCGCGCTCGGCTTCACGGTCGAGAACCTGGCCGAGACTTACGCGGAACTGACGGGGCGCGGCGTCGTCTTCGCCATGCCGCCGACCGTGCGCGAGGCGGAGCGCATCAAGCTCGCCGTCGCGCTCGACCCGGACGGGCTGTCAATCTCGTTCGCCGAGCCGCTGCGCTGACATCCCCTGCGGGACGGAATGATCGGCCGCGCGGCTTACGGCATCGGCTCGCCGTCGGCGTTGAGGCGCACGACCTCGCCGTAGTTCAACTCGCGGATGCCCTTCTCCACCTTGGCGAGATCGCCGACGACGATCCAGATCACCTCTTCGGGGCGCACGAACTTGCGGGCCGCGGCCGCGAGTTGCGGCTCGGAGAGCGCGCGCACGTGCTCGGCGTAGTGCGCCCAGTAGTCGGGCGGCAGACCGTAGTTGAGTTGCGTGAGCGCGGCGTTCTCAAGATCGGCGAGCGTCTCGAAGCGGCCCGGCAGGCGCAGCGTCATGTTGCGCATGATGCTCGCGTACTCCTCCCCGGCGAGCGGGCGCTCGCCCGCCACCCCGCGCAGTTCCTTCGCCACCTCGACCATCGCCTCCTTCGTCTTGTCGGTCTGCACCGGCGCGACGACGACGAACGGCCGCTGCCCGCGCGCCTGCATCAGTTGCCCCGACGTGCCGTAGCTCCAATGCTTGTCGAGCCGCAGATTCCGGTTCAGGCGCGAGGTGGACATGCCGCCGAAGTTGCGCAAGACGGTCTCGATGGCGATGTCTTCCGTTTGCCCGCCCGGCTCCGAGACGTGGGCCGCGACGATGACCGACTGGGCCGCGTCCGGCTTGTCGAGCAGGTAGACCTTGCGCCCCGCCGTGCGCGGCGCGGCGGCCAGTTGCTTCGCCGGGACTGCGCCGCGCGGCCACGCGCCGAACGCCTGTTCGAGTTGCGGCAGCAGCTCCGCGAGCTTCACGTCGCCGGTGACGACGAGCGTCGCGTTGTTGGGCCGGAACCACTCGGCGTGCCAGGCGCGCAGGTCTTCGCGCGTGAGCGCCGCCACGGTACGCTCGTCGCCGGAGCCGGAGAGCGGGTTGGCGTAGGCGTGCGCCGGGCCGTAGAGCAGCCGGGGCAGGACGCGCAGGGCGACGGCGTTGGGCTGCGCCTTCTCCTGCCCGATCTGCGCGAGCCGCCGCTTCTGCTGGATGGCGAACATCTCCGGCGGGAACGCCGGGTTCAAGATCACGTCGGCGAACAGATCGAGCGCCGGGCGCAAGGAAGCCGGCAGCGCCTGCATCTGGACGACCGAGAGATCGAGCGTGCTGCGCGTCGAGACGCGCGCGCCCAGTGCGTCGAGCGCGTCGGCGAGTTGGAAGGCGTCGCGCGTCTTCGTGCCCTCCTCCATCAAGGCGAGCGCGAGCGAGGCCGTGCCCGCCTTCTGCGCCGGGTCGGAGGCGTAGCCCGCGTCCACGGCCAAGGCCATCTGCACGAGCGGCGTCGTGTGTCGCTCAAGGAGCAAGACCTTCAGGCCGTTCTTCAACTCCGCGCGCTGCACGGCGGGGAAACTCACGTCGGGCGCGCCGCCCAGGGCGGGCAGTTGCTTGCGATCAAGGTTGCTCTGCGCCGCGGCCAGTTTCGGGTACGGCTTGACGAGCATCGTGTAGTGCGGCTGGTCGAGCCACTTCCTGGCGGCGGCGCGCACGTCCGCGGGACTCGCGCTCGCCACCGTCGTGAGCCGCTTGAGGTACGCCTCCGGGTCGCCGCCGTAGGTCATGCTCTCGGCGAGGATGTCGGAGCGGCCGCCGAAGCCGCCCAGCGTCTCCGCGCCGCGCACGAAGTCGGCGAGCGTGCGGCTCTGCGCCCGCCGCAACTCTTCGGCGGTCGGCCCCTGCTCGACGAGTTCGCGCAACGTCGCGTCCAACTCGCGCTCGACCGCCGCCGGCTCGACGCCGGGCTTCACCGTCACGGTGACGCCGAACGTGCCGGCCAGCTCGCTGTCGTTGACGCCCGCGCCCACGCCCGTCGCCAACTCTTTCTCGTAGACGAGCCGGCGCGTCAGGCGCGCGCTCTTCGAGCCGGCCAGGACGCTGGCGAACAGATTGAGTTGATCGGTTTCCGGGTCGCCCCAGGCGGGCGCGTGGTAGACGCGGTAGACGCGCGCCTGCGGGACGCGATCCTCCATCTGGTCGCGTATGTCATGGTCGAGGCGCGGGACCCAGCGCGCGGTGCGCGTGAGCGGCGCGACGGGCGGGATGCCGCCGAAGTATTTGTTGACGAGTTCGAGCGCGCGCTGCGGCGTGATGTCGCCCGCGAGCGAGAGCACGGCGTTGTTCGGGCCGTAGTAGGTGCGATACCACTCCTTGATGTCGTCGAGCGAGGCGGCGTTCAGGTCTTCCATCGAGCCGATGGTTGACCAAGAGTAGGGGTGCGACGCGGGATAGATGCGCTCGACAATCTGTGTGAAGACGCGGCCGTAGGGTTGATTCTCGCCCTGCCGCTTCTCGTTCTGCACGACGCCGCGCTCGCGCTCCAACATCTCCTTCGAGATGTGCCCGGCGAGGAAGCCCATGCGGTCGGCTTCGAGGTAGAGCGTGCGTTCGAGCGCGGAGGTGGGCACGTCCTCGAAGAAGTTGGTGCGGTCGGTGTTGGTCGTGCCGTTGCGGTTGTTCGCGCCGAGGTCGTCCATGGCCTCGCGGAAGCCGTGCGGGTAGTTCTCCGAGCCGTTGAAGAAGAAGTGCTCGAACAGGTGCGCGAAGCCGGTCTTGCCGCGCCGCTCGTTGCGCGAGCCGACGTGATACCAGACGTTGACGGCGACGAGCGGGACGCTGTGATCCTCGTGCACGAGCAGCGTCAGCCCGTTGTCGAGCACGAACTTCTGGTGCTTGATGCGGAAGCGTTCGGGGTCGAAGCGCACGGCCGGCGGCGCGGCCGGGGCGGCGGCCGACGGGCGCGCGCGCCCGCGCTGCTGCGCCGCGAGCGGCGCGCACTGGACGCAGACGGCGACGAGGAGGGCGAGTATTCTCAGCTTCATGACGTAACCTCAGTTGGCGAAGGATGCCGAGCGGACGGGCACTGAACGCACCGGGCGAACGGCGACCGAAAAGCTAACCAAAGCGCGGCGGCGTGTCAACGCGGCGTGCGGCCGCAGCGCGTGGTAAACTAACGGGCGAAAGATTCCCCCACAATCACGTTCCCCGTTTAGTACGAGTCAAGGTCAAGGAGGGTTTACCACAGACATGCCCGCGAAGAACGAGGACTTGCACGGGAACGTGCCGGACAAGGCGGAGGTCGCGCTGCTGCTGATCGACGTGATCAACGATCTCGAATTCAGCAGCGGCCCGGAACTACTCAAGCACGCGCTGCCGATGGCGGAGCGGGTGGCGGAGTTGAAGCGGCGCGCGAAGGCGGCGGGCGTGCCCGTCATCTACGTCAACGACAACTTCGGCCGCTGGCAGTCGGACTTTCAGAAACTCTTGCAGCACTGTCTGGACGAAGGCGTCTGCGGTCAGCCCGTCGCCGAGTTGCTCCGGCCCGAAGAGGACGACTACTTCGTCCTGAAGCCGAAGCACTCCGGCTTCTTCTCGACGACGCTCGACATCCTGCTCGACTACCTGCAAGTCAAGACGCTCGTGCTGACGGGGCTGACCGGCGACATCTGCGTGCTGTTCACCGCCTCGGACGCCTACATGCGCGACTTCAACCTCTACGTGCCCGAAGACTGCATCGCGTCGAGCGACCCGCGCGAGAACGAGCACGCGCTCGAACACATGCGCCGCGTGCTCAAAGCCGACACGCGCCCCTCGCCCGAACTGGACTTTGAAGAGTTGAAGCGCCGGAGCAAAGGCGACGCCCCGCCCAAGCCCCAACCGCAGGCGCACGAGTCCGCGCACGGCGATTGAGCCAATCCCCCTCTGCGTCCTTTGCGGCCCTCTTGGCGGCCTTTGCGGTTAAAGGTTTTAAGACTTAACCGCAAAGAGCGCCAAGAGGGCCGCGAAGGTACGCAAAGATTAAGGGCGCGACCCTGAACAGGCCGCGCCCTTTCCTTAATCCGACTCGTCGCCCGTTTACTCGAACGACTTCTGCTGCGGGTTGCGCCCGCGCATGGCGGCGGCGGCGAGTTCGCGCGCGCGCGGCAGGTCTTCGACCGCCTTGACCACTTGCGGGTCGTCCACGTTCAAGACCTGCGCGGCCGCGACCGTGCCGTAAGCGGCGGTCGCGATCTCGTAGCGAATCTGGCGCGCGAGGAACTCGCGGTTCGCGTCGAGCTGCTTGTCCGTCAGCTTGTAGGCCGGCGCGGCCGCGACGTACGTCTTGAAGGCCTTGAACAACTCGTCCGTCACGGGGTACTCGTCCGCCTTGACCGCGTGGTCGTAGGTGATGGCGCGCTGCACCTTGTACGAGTCGAAGCCCGCGATGCGCCCGTTGACTAACTCACGCACGAAGCCGAAGACCGGGTTGACCGCGCGCTGCTCGACCGCGCCGAGCAGGCGCGGCTTGATCGGCTCGTCCGGCGTGATGCCGCCGCCGCCGTAGACGCTGCGCCCCGTGTCGGTCTTGCTCTCAGGGCCGACGGGCTTCTCGGCGGGCGGCGCGCCGGCCGCCTCGTCC
Source organism: Pyrinomonadaceae bacterium (assembly GCA_036389395.1). Lineage (GTDB taxonomy): Bacteria > Acidobacteriota > Blastocatellia > Pyrinomonadales > Pyrinomonadaceae > QHXQ01. The sequence goes on along the minus strand of DASVPY010000026.1, from coordinate 24,149 downwards.
TCGTGCAGCGTGCCGCCGCGCGTGTAGTAGTCGTAGAGACCTTCGTTCGTGTAGTCGCGCTGCACGAGCCGGCCCGACGGCGTGTAGTATTTCGACGACGTGAGCGTCAGCGCCGTGCCGTACTCCAACGGGATGATGGACTGCACGAGGCCTTTGCCGAAGCTGGTCTCGCCGATGATGAGCGCGCGGTCGTGATCCTGCAACGCCCCGGCGACGATCTCCGAGGCCGACGCCGTGTTGCGGTTGACTAAGACGACGAGCGGGATGTTGTCGGGGTTCGCGTTCTCGGAGCGGTAGGTGTGCGGCGCGTAGGCGCGCCCGCGCTGCGAGAGGACGGGCAGACCCGTGGGCAGAAACTCGCTCGCCACCTTGACCGCCTGGTCGAGCAGCCCGCCGGGGTTGTTGCGCAGATCGAGGACGAGCGCCGTCATCCCTTGCTTGTGCAGCTTGTCGAGCGCGTCTTGGAACTCGTCGCCGGTCGTGTAGTTGAAGCCGCGCGTCATGTCTATGTAGCCGACGCCGTTCTTGAGCAGGTAGGCGTCGGGGACGGACGGCTTCGGCACGGCGTCGCGCACGAGCGAGACGGTCTGCTTCTGCCCGTCGGCGGCGCGCTCGAACGTGACCTTGACGGTCGAGCCGCGCGGCCCCAAGAGCTTGTCGCGAACCTCGGACGAGGGCCGGCCGTGGGCGTCCATGCCGTCCACGGCGACGAGCCGGTCGCCGTAGCGCAGACCGGCCTTGGTGGCGGGTGAGCCTTCAAAGGTGTCGAGGATGTAGGTGTCGGTGTCGTCGCCGAGCGTGCGGTTGCCGATGGTCGCGCCGATGCCGTAGTACTCGGAGCGCCAGTCGGTGCGCATCTCCTCGAACTCTTTCGCGTCGTAGTAGTTCGAGTGCGGGTCGAGCGTGCGCAGCATCCCGATGATGGACGACTTGAAGGTGTTGTTGTAATCGAGCTTCTGCCCGTCCACGTAGTTGTCTTCGATGACGCTCAGGGCCTCGGAGAAGTCCTGTTCGAGCGCGGACGTGGCGTCGGCGGGGGCGCGGCGGGCGCGCGCGTTCGGGCCGCCGGGCTGGGCCGGGGCGGTCGCCGAGTTGTCGCGCCGCCGGCCTTGCGTCTGCTGGGCCAGCACGAAGGCGGGCACGGCCAGGGTGAGCAGGAGCAGGGCGGCGAGCGCGGGTTTCAGTCTGTTTTTCAACACGGGCAACAACCTCTTAAACGAGCGCGAGACGACAGGCCATAAGCGACTGGTCAGACACGCCGCCGGGGCGTGACCCGCCCGCACGACCAAACTCGCAGGCAGGTTTCTGTATGTTACTTGATGAGCCACACGCCAGCAAGGTTGTCGCCCGCCCGGTCACACCCCGCCACCTGTCGCTCAAGCTGGCCCGGTACGGTCGCTCATCAACCGCTCGACGACGCTGATTAAGGCGTTCAGGCGCTCGTCCATATTGTGCTGCCGCTCGTCAACCGCCTGCACGGCCGCGCTCAGGTCTTTAATCTGGCCGGACTGTAATGCAATTTCGCTGGCCTGTATCTCGGCGGCGGCCAACAGAGCGCGGATACTGCCTTCGGTGCGCGCCAAACGCTCGTCAGCGCGGTGCTGCGCCTCGGCCAATGCGTCCACCTTCGCCCCAAGCTGCCCGAGGCTGACGGCAACGTCTGCCATCAGGTTAGCCACCACGTCGAACTTCCGATTGATCTCTTCGTCAGTCACGTCAAGCCGCCTTTCTGCCGCGTCGCTCCCGTTGTCATGAGTGCAGCCTGTTATAGCCGCGAACCTAACACCTGAGAAAGACTAACACAAGCGTTATAACAGCGGGCGAGTTGCAATTATGGCGCGACGGGTATTGTACGAAGGCGGGCCGAGTAGTATCATGCGGGCCAATTATTCTTAGCTTTCCCCCAAGTCATAGCAGGGTTCGGTTTTATCTCTCCGCGTGTGTTCGGAGGTCGGGCGGGCGGGCCGCGGCGTAGTCGCGTGCGCCCGGCAGCAGCTTAAAGTTTCGCGGCGGCGGCGCGTCCGTCGCCGCTTAGCCGCCGCCGGCGGGCGCGAGCCAGACCCCGGCCGCCGCGGCGCGTCGGTGGAAGCCCACAATGAAAATCTTCCTGTCGTTCTGCGCGACGCTGGCGCTCGCGCTGTCGGCGGCTGCCCGACCGCAGCCGCAAGCCCCGCCCAACCCCGCGGGCCGCGTCGTCGGCACCGTCACGGCCGTCAAAGCCGACACGAAAGAGATCAGGCTGCGCACGCGCGGCGCGGACGGCGCGGGCCGACAGGTGACGATTGACGCCGCCGGGCCGCAAGTCCGTTTCCTCCGGCTCGCGCCCGACTCTTTGAGCGTACGCGACGCCGTGCCCAGTTCGTTCGCAGACCTGCGCGTGGGCGACCAACTGCGCGTCACCGGCGCGCGCAGCGCCGACGGCGCGCGCCTCACGGCCGAAGAGGTCGTCAGCGGCTCGATCCTGCGCGTCGGCGGCACGGTCACGTCGGTCAACGCCGCCGCCAACGAGATCACGATCAAGACGCCCGTCTCGCGCACGCCCATCGTCGTCGCGCTCGGGCAGCGCACGCAACTGCGCCGCCTCACGCCCGTCGCCGCCGCCGAGGTCGCGCAGGCGGCCGAGGCGCGCGCCCGCGCCGCCCAGCGCGCGAACCAGCCGGGCGGCGCGCAGCGAGCCGCGCCCGCCGACGCCAACAAGCCAGACACCACGCCCCCAGCCGGCAACACATCCGGCAGTTCGGCCGGGCGCACGGTGCAGGAGTTGTTCCGCAGCCTGCCCGCGGTCACGCCGGCCGAGTTGAAGCAGGGCGACGCCGTGCTCGTCACCGGCACGCCCGGCGCGGACGCCGCGCGCCTGACCGCGATCATCCTGCTGACCGGCGACGAAGAACTCCTGGGTCGCCTGCAACGCCTGCAACCGGGCCGCGACGGCGAGAACATGAGTCCGGGTCTGCCCGGCGACGTGCTCGGCGGCGGCGTCTCCAACGAGACCCGCGGCACGACCGACCCGCGCGACCCGCGCCAGCCCCCGCCGTAAACCGCGCCGCTCGGCGACGCGCGCGGGTTAGCGGGCGTGCGCCTTCAGGCGACGAACTTTATGCCGGCGCGCGCTCTTTGAAAACAGGCCAAACTGTGAAGGGGGAAACGGTGACTCGGCTGACAGGTCTAAGGCGGCAACTTCTTCTCGTCCTCTGCGGTCTCTGTTTGTGCGCCGTCGCAACGGCGGCGCAGCAGCAGGCGACGGCCACTCTGCGCGGCACGGTCTCGGATCAACTCGGCGGGCTGATCATCGGCGCGACCGTCACGGCGACGGACGCGGCGGGCGTCGAGCGCACGGCCACGACCGACGAGGCGGGCGCGTACGCCCTGGCGGGGCTGCCGCCCGGCCGCTACGCGGTGCGCGCCAGCGCGCCCGGCTTCACCGCCTTCGAGCAGCCCGACGTGGAGGTCACGGCCGGGCGCACCGCGCCGCTCAACGTCACGCTGAGCATCGCCATCGAGCAGGAGGTCGTCACGGTCACGGAAGAGGCCGGCGTCTCGACCGAGCCGGAGAGCAACGTCGGCGCGGTCGTCCTGCGCGGCGCTGACCTCGACGCCTTGCCCGACGACGCGGACGATCTGGCCGAAGCCTTGCAGGCGCTCGCCGGCCCGTCCGCGGGTCAGGACGGCGGCGAAATCTTCATTGACGGCTTCAGCGGCGGGCGGCTGCCGCCGAAAGAGTCGATCCGCGAAATCCGCATCAACCAGAACCCGTTCTCCGCCGAGTACGACCGGCTCGGCTACGGGCGCGTCGAAATCTTCACCAAGCCCGGCACGGATCGGCTGCGCGGGCAGGCCGCGTTCAACTTCAACGACGAGAGCCTGAACTCGCGCAACCCGTTCGCGCCCACGCGCGCGCCCTTCCAGTCGCGCCGCTTCAGCGCCAACCTCTCGGGCCCGCTCGTCGCGCGCAAGGCGTCGTTCTTCGTGGACTTCGAGCGGCGCGACGTGGACGAGAACGAGGTCGTCAACGCGATCATCCTCGACCCGAGTCTCACCGTCGTGCCGTTCGCGCAGACCATCCTCGCGCCCAACGAGCGCACCGAGTTCAGCCCGCGCCTCGACTACCAGTTGAACCAGACCAACACGCTCGTCGTGCGCTACAGCTACGAGCGCGGGCGCAGCGAGAACAACGGCGTCGGCGATCTCAACCTCGCGGCGCGCGCCTTCAACAACGAGGACACGCAGCACACGCTCCGGCTGACCGAGACGGCCGTCATCAACCAGAAGGTCATCAACGAGACGCGCTTCCAGTTCATCCGCGACCGCAGCACGCAGAACGGCAGCAGCAGCGCCCCGACCCTGCGCGTGCTCGAAGCCTTCACCGGCGGCGGCGCGCAGGCGCAAGGGGCGGGCCAGACCGACAAACGTTTCGAGCTGTCGAACTACACCTCGTGGACGACGGGCCGGCATTCCTTGAAGGCGGGCGCGCGCTTCCGCGGCGTCCGCATCTCGAACCTGTCGCCGCAGAACTTCGCCGGCACGGTCACGGTCGCGGGCGGCACAGCGCCGCAGCTCAACGCCAGCAATCAGATCGTGGTTGACCCGACGACGGGCCAGCCCGTCCTCGTCTCCATCACCAGCATCGAGCGGCTGCGGCGCACGCTCTTCTTCCAGGGGCGCATCAACCCGGCGACGGGCGTCGCCTTCACGCCCGAAGAGATACGCGCCTTGGGCGGCGGCGCGACGCAGTTCTCCATCGCGGGCGGCGACCCGCTCGCGCGCGTCACGCAGTACGACTTCGGCCCGTTCATCCAGGACGACTGGCGCGTGCGCCCGAACCTGACCGTCTCGGCCGGCCTGCGCTACGAGACGCAGACGAACATCGGCAGCCATCTCAACTTCGCGCCGCGCCTGTCGTTCGCGTGGTCTCCGGGCGCGGCCGCGGCGGGCGGCGCGCGCTCGCGCATGGTCGTGCGCGGCGGCTTCGGCCTCTTCTACTCGCGCTTCGCCGAGAACCTGACGCTGCAAGCCCTGCGCTTCAACGGCACGACGCAGCAACAGTTCGTCATCACCACGGGCACGGCCGCCGGCACGGCCCTGCTCAACCAGATTCAGCTCAGCACGACCGGCGCGACCAACCTGCCGACGCTCGCGCAGCTCACCGCGTTTCAAATCCCGCAGACCGTCCGGCGCGTCGCGCCCGATCTCTCCGCGCCCTACACGATGCAGGGCGCATTGAGCGTCGAGCGGCAACTCCCTTACCGCTTCTCCGTCTCGATCAACTTCGTGACCGCGCGCACCGTCCACGTCCTGCGCGCGCGCAACATCAACGCGCCCGTGAACGGCGTGCGCCCGCGGCCCGGCGGCAACATCTTCCAGTACGAGTCGAGCGGGCGCTTCAACCAGAACCAGTTGATCGTGAGCGTGAACAACCGCGCCAGCCGCCTGTTCACCATCTTCGCCAACTACACTTACAACCGCGCGATGAGCGACACGGACGGCCCCTTCACGTTCCCCGTCAACCAGTACGACGTGAGCGGCGAGTACGGGCGCTCGGCGCAGGACGTGCGCCACCGCGTCTTCCTCGGCGGCGCGATCAACGCGCTGCCGTGGGGCGTCAGCCTGAACCCGCTCGTCACGGCCTTCTCGGGCCGGCCCTTCAACATCACGACCGGGCGCGACACGAACGGCGACACGCTCTTCACAGAGCGCCCCGCGTTCGCCACAGACCTGACGCGCCCCGGCGTCGTCGTCACGCGCTTCGGCACGTTCGACCCGAACCCAACGGCGGGGCAGACCATCATCCCGCGCAACTTCGGCAACGGCCCCTCCTTCTTCAACGTCAACCTGCGCGTGAGTAAGACGTTCGGCTTCGGCGAGGCGCGCGCCGGAACGGGCGGGCGGCGCGGCGGCGGGGGCGGCGGCCGTGGTGGGCGTGGCGGCGGGGGCGGCGGGCCGTTCGGCGGCGGCGGGGGCGGGGGCGGCGGCGCGTTCGGCGACGCGCAGCGCACCGAGAGTCGCTACAGCCTGAACGTCTCGGTCAACTTCCAGAACCTGCTCAACCACACGAACCTGGGGCAGCCCATCGGCAACCTGAGTTCGCCGTTCTTCGGCCGCTCGATCACGACGGCGCGCGGCGTGGGCGGCGGCGGCGGCTCCGCGGCCGGCAACCGCCGCGTCGAGTTGTCGCTGCGCTTCAGCTTCTGAACGCGCGCGCGAGCCGCGCCCGCCCGCGGCTTGCTTGACGCTCGTTTCGGCGCGTCCTTACAATGTCTGCCAGCGCACAATAGCGACACAGGTGCAAGGCGGTTACACGCGGCGGGCCACTGGCGCGGCCCCCGCGCGCCGCCATCGTTACCGCGAAGGAGACTGGAACAGCGCATGAGCACGCCGAACAACCCGCAAGACCCGGTTCACGACGCCGAGCCGGTGGACGATCTCATGATCACCGACGAGCCGCAAACCGAGCGCGACCGCGTCTCGTCTTCCGTGCGCGACATCGCCTCGCGCATCCCGGAGTCGCTGTCGAGCATCGGGCGCGACATCAGCCGCACCATCGAGCGCGCCATCGCCGCCAAGGACGACTACGTCGTGGCCGTCAAGGTCTCGCAGGACGCGCAGGAGAAGCTCGAAGCGTTGGTGCAGGCCGGCGTCTTCCGCAGCCGCGCCGAGGCGGCCGCCTTCCTCATTGACGAGGGCATCAAGGCGCAGACGCCGCTCTTCGACCGCGTGCGGCAGAAGCTCTCCGAGATCGAGCGGCTGCGCGCCGAGCTGCGCGGCATGATCAACACGCCGCCGCCCGCCCCCTGAGGCGGGCGCGCGCAACCGGGCGCGCACGCACGTTCCGCGCCCCGCCGGCCGAGTTTGCTGATGAAAGTCTGCCTCAGCCTCTTCGTCTGTCTCGCGCTCTGCGCGCCCGGCCTGGCGCAACAGCCGGACGCGCAGACCGAGGATCACGTCTACTCTGGTCGGGAGGTAGACCAGCGGGCCAAGATGACTTACAGGCCCGAGCCGCGGATGACGGAGGAGGCGCGCCGCCACCGCTACAGGGGCGAGGCGCTCCTGCGCGTCGTCTTGCGGGCCGACGGGCGCGTGACGGACATCGAAGTCATGCAACGCGCGGCCCACGGCATGACGGAGGCGTGCGTCGCCGCGGCGAGCGGGATCAAGTTCGAGCCGGCGCTCAAGGACGGGCGCGCGGTCTCGCAGTACGTCACCATCGTTTACCACTGGAGTATTTACTAAGGACTCAAAGTGACAGCCAACTTCACATTACCCCACATCCCAATCGAGCAGTTCACGCTGGCGAACGGGCTGCGCGTCGTCCTGAGCGAAGACCACAGCGTCCCCGTCGTCGCCGTCGCGGTCTACTACGACGTTGGTTCGCGCAACGAGCGCGCGGGCCGCACCGGCTTCGCGCACCTGTTCGAGCACATGATGTTCCAGGGGTCGGAGAACGTGCCCAAGGCCGCGCACTTCCAGTACGTCTTCAACGCCGGCGGCACGATGAACGGCACGACCTCGACCGAGCGCACCAACTACTTCGAGACGCTGCCCGCGAGCCAGCTCCCGCTCGCGCTCTGGCTTGAGAGCGACCGGATGCGCTCGCTCAAAGTCACGCAGGAGAACCTCGACAACCAGCGCCACGCCGTCCAGGAGGAGAAGCGGCTCAACTACGACAACCGCCCCTACTCGAACGCGTTTCTGCGGCTCAACGAGTTGATCTTCAAGAACCCGGCGAACGCCCACTCGACCATCGGCTCGATGGAAGATTTGGACGACGCCTCGGTCGAAGACGTGCGCGAGTTCTTCCGCGTCTACTACGCGCCGAACAACGCCGTGCTCGCCATCGTCGGCGACTTCGACACGGCCGAAGCGCGCGCGCTCGTCGAGAAATACTTCGGCACGATCCCGCGCCAGAGCGCGCCGCCCGCCGTGGACGTGTCGGAGCCGGCGGGCGTGGCCGCGCGCTTCGAGTCGTACCCCGACCGCTTCGCGCAACTGCCCGCGCTCATGCTCGGCTGGAAAGCGCCCGCGCGCCGCACGCCCGACTTCTACCCGCTCGGCCTGGCCAGCGATCTCCTCCTCGAAGGCGAAAGCTCGCGCCTCTACCAGCAGTTGGTCAAGGGCGACGAGTCGGTCGTCGCCGTGCAGGGCGGCATCGGCGAGCGGCGCGGGCCGTCGTCGCTCTACCTCTTCGCCATCCCCAAGCCGGGGCGCACGACCGCCGAGATACGCGAGACGATCCACCGCGAGATCAACCGACTCGCCACCGAGGGGCCGACGCCCGCCGAGATGGAGAAGCTGCGCAACAACCTGCTGAACGACTCGGTGCGCGGCCGCCAGTCCGCCATGTACTGCGCGCAGCGCCTCGCCGAGTACGCGCTCTACGACGGCGACCCCGAACTCTTCAACACCGACCTGGACAACTACCTGCGCGTCACCGCCGACGAGATCAGGCAGGCGACCGCGCGCTACCTCGACACCAAGGACTACGCGCTCCTGGAAGTCGTGCCCGCGCCCGACGGCGCGACGGCCCCGGCCGCGCCCATCGAGTCGGGCGAGCCGGAGCAGCCCGGCGCGCCGCCCCCGCAAGTGCCGCCGCGCCCCGAGCCGGAGCCGCCCGCCCCCACGGCCCCGCCCGACACGCCCCTGACCGACGCCGAGCTGTCGGCCCATTCGACTGACGCGCCGCAATGAGATTTGTTATTGGTTAATCGTTAGTGGTTGGTTGTTCTTCCGGTCAACGCAGCACGCCACGTCGGGACGACGACTGACAACTGACAACCAGCAGTTAACGATTAACCAATAACAACTAACCAATAACAGCTAACCGATAACACTCTTTCTTATGAGCCAGACCGAACAGACCGTCGAGGCGTTCCGGCGCGAGCCGCCGCCGCCGCTCGCGCCGCGCCCGCTGAACCTGTCCAGGAGCGAAGAGTTGACGCTTCAGAACGGGCTGCGCGTCGTCTTCGTCGAACAGCGGCGGCTGCCGCTCGTCAGCTTCCGCCTCGCCTTCCGCACCGGCGACGCGCACGACCCGCCGGAGTTGCCCGGTCTCATAGACATCCTCACGAGTATGCTCAACGAGGGCACGGAGACGCGCACGAGCCGCCAGATCGCCGACGAGGTGGCGCGCCTCGGCGCGACGCTCAGCGCCGGCGCGAGTTCTGACTACACGACGGTCGCCGCCACGGCGCTCACGCCCTTCGCCGAAGAGTTGCTTGAGCTGATGGCTGATGTCAGTCTGCGCCCCTCGTTCCCCGAAGACGAGTTGGAGTTGACGAAGCAGAACGCTTTGCAGAACCTAATCGCGCAGCGCGGGCAGCCGGCGTTTTTGGCCAACGAGCGGACGGCGCGCGTCATGTACGGCGCGCACCCTTACGCGGTCATCGCGGCCACGGCCGAGTCCATCGGCGCGATGACGCGCACGGCGCTCGCCGAGTTCCACCGCGAGACCTTCGTGCCCAACGACGCCGTGCTCCTCGTCGGCGGCGACGTGGCGCGCGCGCAGTTGTTGCCGCGCATCGAGGCGCTGTTCGGCCAGTGGCCGGCGGGCACGACGAGCGCGTTGTCGTTCCCCGCCCCGCCCGTGCGCGACCGGCGCACGGCCTACATCGTGGATCGCCCCGGCTCGGCGCAGGCCAACATCGTCATCGCCAACGCCGGGCTGACGCGCACAGACCCCGACTACTTCCCCACGCTGCTCATGCACACGGTCTTGGGCGCGAACGCCTCCTCGCGCCTCTTCATGAACCTGCGCGAAGAGAAGGGCTACACCTACGGCGCGTACACGAACCTCGACGCGCGGCGCGACGCGGGCACGTTCCGCGCCACCGCCGAGGTGCGCACGCCCGTCACCGGCGCGGCGCTCAAAGAGTTCTTCTACGAGTTCGCGCGCATCCGCGACGAGTTGGTCACCGAGCAGGAGTTGCGGGACGCGAAGTCGTACCTGACCGGCATCTTCCCGATCCGTTTGGAGACGCTCGACGGCCTGATCGATCAACTGTTACAGCAGCGCATGTACGAGCTGCCCGTGGATTACTTGGAGACCTACCGCGACCGCGTGCAGGCCGTGACGCGCGAGGAGGTGCAGCGCGCGGCGCGCGCCTACGTCAAGCCGGACACGGCGGCCGTCGTCGTCGTGGGCGACGCGGCGGAGATCACGGCGCAGGTGGCGGAGTACGCCGCCGAGATAGAGGTGTTCGACAGCATGGGGCAGCGCAAGCAGGAGACGGGCGCGAGCGAGGGGGGGCAACATGGCGAACGGCGCGGATGAGGCGGCGCGCGGCGGCGCGGGCGCGCTCGTGGGCAGTTGGGCCTTGCGGGTCAACACGCCCTTCGGCGTGCAGCCGATCACGTTCACGGTCGAGCGCAGCGGCGGCGCGCTCACCGGCGTCATGCGCCACGAGCGCGGCGCGGCCGACGTGACCGACATACGCGTGCGCGGCCACGAGTTCACGGCCCAGGCCGGCATCACGCTCAAGGGCACGCACATCACCGCCGACGTGACCGGCCAGTTCGACGCCGCGCACATCAGCGGCAACGTCAAAGTCCACCTCCCGCTCGCGCCCCTGGTCACGTTCACGGGGATAAGGCAGTAGGCAGAAGGCAGGAGCCAGAAGCCGGTAGGAAGACGGTCGAGAACGCGGAAGATGAAAGGCCGGCCTTTCATTCTGACTTCTGGCTCCTGGCTTCTGCCTCCTGCCCTCTGCCTCCTGCCTCCTGCGCAAAAAAATCCGCCCGGCGTGCGCTCTCACGCCGGGCGGCAACCACAGGAGAATTGCCCAACTGAAGGAGCCGCCCCCTCGCGGCCCCGTTGGGTTTGCTATGCTCGCGGTTTAAGATGACGCCCGCCACGCGCGGGTTGCTCCGTCCCGTTCGACCCTGAGTCCCCGGCGAAAGGCCCAAGCACCATGAAGAAAATCTTCGTTCTCGTAACGACCCTCGCGCTCGCCGCCGGCTGCGTCCAGCAGACGACGCAGCCGCCGTCGAACGCGCCCGCCGCCGGCTCCGGCGACCAGGCGTTCAAGACGGCGCACGACGCCTACGTGCGCGAGTTCCTGCGCCGCAACCCGTCGGTCAACACCTACCTCGGCGGCGCGGGGTTAGACCCCGCCTTGCGCGAGGCGGACGGCCGGCTGCGCGACCACGCCGCGGCCGCGCTCGCCGACGAAGACCGCTGGCTCGCCGACGCGCAGCGGCAGTTCGAGTCGGTCGTGCCCGACGCGCTCACGCCCGCGCGCCGCATAGACCGCGACGTGGCGCTCGCGCAGATCAGTTTTCTGCTCCACCAGCACCAGCAGCGCCGCTACCAGGAGCGCGCGCTCGACACCTACACCGTCGAGCCGTTCCGCTCGCTCGACTTCTTCATCCAGGGCATGACGCAGACGGGGCCGAACACCTACGGCACGCCCGACGAGTGGGCGCTCGTCGTCAAACGCTTGCAGGACGTGCCGCGCTACATGCGCACGGCGCAGGAGCAATTGAGCGCGGGCGTCAAGTCGGGCAACACGCCCGACTGGCGGATGCTGCGCCGCGACGGGCTGGACACGTCGGCCGCCGACGCGGAATATTTCGAGAAGAAGCTGCCGGAGTTGGCGACGAAAGACATCGCCCAGGGGCCGCAGCGCGACGAGTTGCTCAAGCAGTTGACCGAGGCCTCGAAGGGCGCGGCGCAAGCCTACCGCGGGCTGCACGACTTCCTCGCGCAGACCTTCTTCGACGACGCGACGAAGCCCGGCGTCGAGGGCGTCAAGCAGCAGTTCCGCGCCGACCATTACGCCTTCGGCGAGGAGGAGTACAACTGGGCGCTGCGCAACAACCTGCGCATGGAGAAGACGGCCGCGCAGTTGTACGAAGAGGCCTGGCCTGTCGTGCAGCAGACGCAGACCGAGATGATCAAGCTGGCGCGCGAGATCGGGCCGAAGCACAACCTGACCCTGCCCGCCGACGACCAGCAGGCCGTGCGCGCCGTGATGGAAGAACTCGGCAAGGACTACCCGAAGACCGACGCCGAGATGGTGGACTGGTACGCGCAAGCCGGCGTGCGGCTCGTGGACTACGCGCGCAAGACCGGCATCTTCGACGTGCCCGCCGACTACAAGCTCGAAGTGGTCGAGACGCCGCCCCCTTTGCGCGCCTCGATTGACGGCGCAGCTTATTATCCCGCGCCGCCCTTCAAGAACAGCGGCGTCGGCCGCTTCTACGTCACCACGTCGGGCACGAACGATCAGGCCGTGCTCAAGGAGAACAACCGCGCGTCGCTCGCCGACCTCTCCGCGCACGAGGGCTTCCCCGGCCACGACTGGCACTACAAGGTGATGACCGGCGCGCGCGATCAGATCGGCGGCGTGCGCTGGCTCACGCCCGGCGCGGTCGAAGACTCAAGCTCGATGTGGGAGGACTCGATGGCCGCCGAGGGCTGGGCGCTCTACTCGGAGGCGCTCATGGCCGAGCCGCAGACAAGCGCGCCTCAGGGCTTCTACACGCCCGAAGAGCGGCTCTACCAACTACAGGGCAAGCTCTACCGCGACCTGCGCGTGCGCATTGACACGGGGCTGCACACGGGGCGCATGTCGTTTGACGACGCGGTTGACCTCTTCTCGCAGGTCGTCAACTTCCAGCCCGGCTCGTGCCGCGACGCCAACCTGAGCGAGTCCAAGGGCGCGAGTTGCAAGGGCGCGGCGGCGGCCATCTTCCGCTACTCGAAGTGGCCCACGCAGGCCATCACCTACCGGCTCGGCAAGGATCAGATTTTCGCCCTGCGCGAAGAGGCGCACCGCCGCCTCGGCGACAAGTTCTCGCCCAAAGAGTTTCACCTCCTCTTCATGCGCCAGGGCACGATCCCCGCCAACTACTTCCGCGACGAACTGCTGCGCCAACTGGCGGCGCAGAAACAGTAACCGTGCGGGGCCGTTGGGTCTTGGCTTGAGCGAAGCGCGCGGCCGGTTTCACACAGAGGGCACAGAGAAAAGCCACAGAGTTCACAGAAGCTCTTACTGTGGCCTCTGTGCTAACTCTGTGCCCTCCGTGTTAACCCGGCCGCACGCAACACTCAACCACGACAGAGAGAGCGGCGGCCCGATCAACTCTCGTCGAAGATTTGTCGGAGGTGGTGCTTGAGGTGCTCGATGTAGTCGAGCATGAGGTATTCGAGCGTGGCCGGCTCGGCGGGGCTGACGGTGTTGAAGGCGATGCGGTCGAGCGTGTGCTCGGCGCGGGGCGCGCGCAGGGCCGTCTCGTCGGCGTAGGCCATGACGTGCAGGAGGTGCAGGTTGTAGGCGCGCCAGAGCGCGACCAGTTGCGCCCAAGGCTCGGCGTCGTAGCGCTGCACGCGCACCCAGTCCTCTTGCGCGTAGCCCTCGAAGTTCAACTCGGCGCGCGTCTGCGCCAGCACGAAGCGCCGGTGGTTGTTCGCCGCCGAGTCAACCAGGTGGCCGAGAATCTGCTTGACCGTCCAGCCCTCGTCGGCGCGCAGCCGCGCGGCCTCCGCCTCGGTCAGCGCGCCGAGCCGCGTCGCCGCCGCCTCCACCGTCCGCCGAAAGTCGTCCAGCGCGTCCTGCATCGCCGTCGCCTCACCTTTCGTACTGCAAGACCAGTCCGTCGCCGCCCACCGCCACGCCGCGCTTCTTGTTGAAGGCGAGCGCGTAGAGGTTCTGCTTCGTGCCGCTCTCCTGCTGCACCCACGTGCGCCCGCCGTCGCTGGAGCGCAGGATGACGCCGCCGCGGCCGATGATCCAGCCCTCGTCCGCGTTGGCGAAGCTGACGCTCAGCAGCGTGCCGCGCGCCACGGGCGCGACGACCGCCTGCCACGTCTCGCCGCCGTCCACCGTGCGCAGGATCGTGCCGCGCGCGCCCACGGCCCAGCCGCGCTCGTCGCCGAGGAACTCGACGTGGTAGAGCGTCGCGTTCGTGCCTGTGCGCTGGCGCGCCCACGTCTGCCCGCCGTCTTCGGTGCGCAGGATCGTGCCGCGGTCGCCGACGATCCAGCCGCGCTTGTCGCCGTCCAGATCGAGGTGGATCAACTCGTCGCGCGCCGGCACGCGCTCGCGCGTCCACGTCTGGCCGCCGTCCGCGGTGCGGAGCACGAGGCTGTCCACAATGTCGTTGCCGCGCGAGAGGTTGCCGACGATCCAGCCCCTCTTCTTGTCCGTGAAGCGGACGCTGTAGAGTTCCGGCTCCGCGCCGCCGAACTCGGCGTCGGCGAAGCGGCGGGCCTCGCGCCAGGTCGCGCCGCCGTCGTCGGTCGTGAGCACGCGGTTGCCGGCGAGCAGGTAGCCGTTCTCCTTGTCGCGGAAGAAGAGGTCGCTGACGTTGTCGGTGTTGCCGAGTTGCAGCGGCGTCCAACTGCGCCCGCCGTCCTCCGTGCGCCAGACCTGTCCGCCGTCGCCGCCGATCCAGCCGTGCTTCTGATCGACGAAGAAGACGGCGTTCAGATCGCGCCCGCCCGCGCCGAGCCGCGTCGCCGCCCAGCCCGCCTGCGCGCGCGCGCCGACGGCGCAACAGGCGACGGCGACCGCGAGCAGGCCCGCCCGCCGGAACCCGAGCCAGCCCTGTTCTCTTTTCGTCAGCACACGCTTCTCTCCGCTCGCCGAGGCGCTAAGGCTGCCCGCTTGTAAGTCTGCTTTGCGCGGTGAGGCACACTGCTGTTTGTACACGAACTGGCGGGCGCGAGACAAGCGCCGGTAACAACCTTTGCCTTCCTTCGCGGCCCTCTTTGCGCTCTTTGCGGTTAGGTTCTTAAAACTTTAACCGCAAAGGACGCGAAGCGGGCCGCAAAGGGCCGCAGAGGGCGGACGCGCTTATTTTGTGGCCGCGTTGACGCGGTAGACGCGGCCCTTGTAGACGACGACGACGCGCTCGCCGAGGGCGAAGAACTCGGCCAGTTTCGGCTCGCGCTTGAGCGCCTCGAAGTAGGCGTCCGTGCCGAAGTCGAGGAGGGTTTCGGGCAGGCGCGCCGCGGCGTTGAACTCTGCGTCCGTCCAGACGCCGTCGCGCAGGTAGAAGGTCTTGCCCGCCGCGCGCTGGACGCCGCCGCCCGCGCCGGCCGGCGCGTCGTCCTTGTCCAGCACGAGCGCTTCCTTCTTGGCGCGCGCGCTCTTGCTCTGCGCCACCGCGCCCGCGCCCGTGGTCGCCGTCACGCTCTCGGCCGCGAGCGGCGCGACGGGCGTGGGCTGCGGCGCGCCGGCCGTGCCGGCCCGGTCGCGCGCGGGCGCGCGGCGGCCCTCCTTGGGCGGCGGCGGGAGCGCCATGTTGCGCGTCGCGCCGCCGGTGATCGTGACCGCGTCGTCCGCGGACGCGTTCTGTTCGAGCGCGAGGTATGAAGTGTAGGGCGTGACGATGCCGTAGCGCGTGCCGAGGTCTGTCACCTCGTCCACCAGTTCCTTCTGCGCGCCGTTGGTGCGTATCTGTTCGAGCAGCCAGCCGACGCGGCGCGTGGCCCAGAGCCGCGGCAGGAAGTCGTTCTCGCCGCTGTCGAGCGGGAACGACAGGTTCTCGTAGGCGAACGTGCGCGTCGCGCCGTTGGTGCGGCCGGCGAGGCGCAGGCGCACGCCGCGCAGGTCGGCCGCGTTGCGGTAGCGCCCGATGAGCGCGACCTGCGTGCCGCGGAACAGGTCGGGCAGTTGCCGCGGGTAGACGAAATCCGTGTCCACGCCGCCGAGGTCGAGATCGAGATCGGTCAGGACGGGGTAGTTGACCTTGGCGAAGAAGCCGGAGACCTTCACCTCCAGGTCTTCCTTCGGCTCGACGTAATCGGCCGTGCCGCCGTTCTCCGCGGCCAGTTGATCCAGCAGCGCCGTGTTCACGTCGTAGCCGACGCCGAAGGTGAACAGGCGCGCGCCGCGCCCCTTGGCCGCGCGCGCGTTGTCCACGATGCGCTTGACGTTCGTCTCGCCGACGGTCGGCAGCCCGTCCGTCAGGAAGACCAACAGCTTCGGCCGGTCGCTCCCGTCGAACTGCTTGAGCGCGGCCAAGAGCGCGTCGTTGATGTTCGTCCCGCCGTTCGGGCGCAGGGCCTGGACGAACTCGACGCCGCGCTGTCGCCCGCGCTCGTCCGCCGTCACGAGGCCGCCGGCCATCAGGTGCTCTTCGCCCGCGAACGAGATGACGTTGAAGCGGTCGTCGGGGCGCAGGGTCTTGACGCCGAACAGGAGCGCGCCGCGCGCCTTCTCCATCTTGCCCTCTTCGGCCATCGAGCCGGAAGTGTCTACGACGAACACGATGTCCTTGGCCGCGTATTCCGACTCGGCCAGGTTGTCCTTCGGCGAGATCATCAACAGGAAGTAGCCGTCCTTGCCCGGCTCGCGGTGCGTCAAGAGCGACAGCCCGAAGTCCTCGCCCGACACGGTGTAGAAGAGTTGGAAGTCCTGCGCCGCGCGCCCCGGCGCGGACTCGAACGAGACGCGGGCCGCGCGTCCGTCGCGCGCGCGCGACACGTCCACCGAGTGGCTCGGCGAGTAGATGTTGCGCAACGCTTCGCGCCCCTCGATCTCCACGCGCCCGGCGACCGAGCCGATCTCGACGAGGTTGTGCCCCGTGCCGAGCGGGTAGCGGTAGGCGACCGTGCCCGACTCGGCGCGCAAGACCTGCGTGTAGGTCAGCTCAAGTTTCTTGTCCGAGTGCGGCAGTATCGGGAAGATGCTCGCCTGGAAGAGATTCTTGCCGGCGTATTCGAGCAGACCCGGATCGCGCTGGCGGCGTACGATGGCGTCGTAGATGCGCCGCGCCTCCTCGCGCGAGCGGACTTCGCCGACGAGCCGGCGGTTGCCGTCCCAGATGGCGAACTCCGAGACCGAGGCGGTTTCGGGGACGGGGAAGAAGTACGTGCCTTCGAGCGTCGCGTCCGTGTCGTTGCGGAAGACCTGCTCGACGTGCGTGGTCGCCACCTGCGCGGCGATCTTGGTGTCGAGCTTGATGGAGCGGATGGGGAGCGAGCGCGGCAACTGGACGGGGCGCGGCGGGCGCGGGCAGTCGTCGCAGATGCCCGGCACGATCACGCCCTGCGCGGCGGCCGACACGCTCAGGGCGAACAGGACGAACAGGCTGGCGAGCAGCGAGGCGGCAAAACGTCTAACGTGCATCATCATCTCCTCAAAACATTCGCGGCAGTCCGGCGCGCGCGAGCCGCGCCCTCACGCCCCTTGAACGCGGGCCGGCGGCGTTCCTTGCAGGGCAGTGGTCAGTGGTCAGTGGTCGGTGGTCAGTGAAAACAGTGAAAAGTTGTCCGTTGCCGTGGTCAGTCGGCCGTTCTTCTGCATCGGCGGTTGTACGTTTCGGCTCCGGCGTTCAGTTTGCGCCGGCTACTGACTACTGGCTTCTGACTACTGACTACTGTTTCAGTGTAGCGCCCGCAGGCGCGGGTTGCGCAGGCCGATGTAGCCGACGATGAGGGCGATGAGGACGCCGCCGATGGCGAGCGTGGTCTGCGCGCCGAGCAGACCGCGGTAGGCGAGGTGCGACGCGCCCGTGCCCGCGAGGAAGTTGCCCAGCGGCATCGCGCCGATGAAGGAGAGGATGAACATGCTCATCACGCGCCCGCGCATCTCGTCCGAGACGAGCTGCTGCAACAGCGTGTTCGTCACCGCCACCGAGCAGACGATGGCGAAGCCCATCGCGAACAGGAACGCGAGCGCCACCGCGAGCGAATCCGTCAGCGCGAAGCCGACGAGGCAGACGGCGAACGCCCACGCGCCGCCCAGCACGAACCAGCCCTTGTGCCGGAAGTTGCCGAGGTAGGTGATGACCAGCGCGCCGAAGAACGCGCCCGCCCCAGCCATGCCGCCCAGCAGCGACAGCCCCACCTCGCCCATCTTCAGCACGTCGCGCGCGAAGACCGGCAGCAGCGAAAAGTACGGCGCGCCGAACAGACTCACGCACGCGGAGATCAGCAGCAGCATGAAGATGCGCCGCCGCTGGCGCACGTAGCGCACGCCCGCCAACAGGTCGCGCCAGAACGATTCGGGCCGGTGCGCGATGCGGCTGGCCGGCAACTGCAACAGCATGAGCGCGACGACGACCGCCGCGAACGAGAAGCCGTTGGCGTAGAAGCACCCGGCCGCGCCGAAGTAGCGCAGCGCCGGCCCCGCGAGCACCGGCCCCAGCACGCGCGACAGTTGGAACTGCGTCGAGTTGAGCGCGATGGCGTTCGCCAAGTCTTCGCGCCCGACCAGGTCAATCGTGATCGCCTGGTACGACGGCGCGGCCAGAGACATGCAGCAGCCCGTGACGAACGACGCGCACAGGATCATCCACCATTGCAGGACGTGCGTCGCCTGCAAGGTCGCCAGCACGAGCGCCGTGAGGCCCGCGCCCACCTGCGTCAGCAGCAGCAACCGCTTGCGATCCATGAGGTCGGCGAAGACGCCGCCCAAGAGCGTCAAGACCAGCCCTGGCGCGGTGGCGAGGAACGCGTCGAAGCCGAGCCAGAAGGGCGAGTTCGTCAACTCGTAGACGAGCCACGCCTGCGCGACCGCCTGCATCCACGTGCCGACGTTCGACAGGAACGCGCCCGCCCAGAACAGGCGGAAGTTGCGGTGGCGCAGCGCGCGGAACATCTCGCCGCCGCGGCGCGCGGGCGCGGCGGCGTGTGCGGGCGGCTCGGTCGGTTCGACGTGTACGGCCATATGGACTCGGTGACGCGCGCCGGTCGCTCTAAGCTGCCCCGGCGCGAAGGCGTGATGATACACGCCAAACGTCACGAATGCTTGATAAAGTTTTGCCGCCCGGCGCGCACTCGTGCTTTAAGATGAACGACGGCCCGCGCTGGCGGGTCGTCACCGTCTTCTGGCAGGCAGAGGACGACGAGACGCCGCTGCCCGACAAGTACCTCAAAGCCCCGCAGGACTAAAGCGCGCCACCTTGGTTTAAGTGGCGATGGCGCGAGCGCAGTTTCACACTGAGTACACAGAGGGGACACAGAGGTTCTTACTGTGCCCTCTGTGCTAACTCTGTGTCCTCAGTGTGAAACTGATCGTCGGACACAGGCAAGCGCAAGTTGATCGGAGTTACTGCCGCCGCCAGGCGGAGAGCGGCGCGCCCGTGCCGCCGCGGCGCGCGGCGACGATCTCGGCGAGGACGGCGAGCGCGACCTCTTCCGGCGTGACCGCGCCGATGTCCAGCCCGACCGGCGCGCGCACCTCGCGCAGACTCGCCTCCGCCGCGCCCGCCGCGCGCAGCCGCGCGAGCACGATGTTGGTGCGCCGCTTGCTCCCGATCATGCCGACGTAGTCCGGCCCCGCCGCCAAGACCGCGCGCAGACATTGTTCGTCCTCGTTGTGCCCGCGCGTCACGACCGCGACGTAGACGCCGCGCCCCGCGCCCACCGTCTCGCGCACCGCCGCGGCCCAGCCCGCGCGCGCCGCCACCAGTTCGATCTCTGCTTCGGGGAAACGCTCGCGCGTGACGAAGTCGGCGCGGTCGTCAACGAGCGTCACGCGGTAGCCGACGGCGCGCGCCAGCCGCGCGAGCGCCGCGCCCACGTGCCCCGCGCCGCAGACGACGACGTGCGGCTCCGGCTCGATGCGCTCGAAAAGCACGCGCGCCGCGCGCCAACTGTCGAGCGCGGGCGCGAACTCCGCGACGTTGTAGGTCTGCGCCTCGGCGCGCGTGGCGAGAAAACGTGTGGCGTGTGAGGCTAAGGCTTGGTCGCAGACCGCGTCGCCGGTCGTGCCGGCGAGGCGCGCGCCGTCGGCCGCGGCTAGCAGCTTCGCGCCGACCCCGCGCGGCGCGGTCAACACGGTGGCGAGCGCGGCGACCGCGCCCGCTTCGAGCACGCGCGCGACGGCCGCGACCAGTTCCTGACTCTGCTTCGTCTGCTCGCGCGCGTCGCTCATCCGTTCGAGCGCGTGCGCTTGGCCGCGGGCGCGGGCCGCGCCAGCCCGACGGCCGCCAGCGCGCGCCGCGCGAGCCACAGCGGGCCGACGAGCAGGTAGACGGGGTTGCGGAAGAACGCCGGCTGGTTGCCCTCAATCGCGTGCCCGACGAATTGCAGCACCCAGCCCGCCACGAACAGCGCCAGCGCCCAGCGCCAGTTGAAGAAGACGACCGGCAGGCTCAACACGATCATCGGAATCCCGAAGCTGTGCGTCAGACGGTTCAACGGATGCCTGTGCTTCGCCTTGTAGTCCTCAACGAACGATGTCGGCATAAGAACCTCCAGAGGCAGTGACGAGTGACGAGTGACGAGTTAAAAACTTCTTACTCGTCACTCGTCACTGCCTTCCTTTCCGTCCCACACGTCGATGAAAATCTCCATCGTGCCGCCGCAGACCATGCCCTCTTCGCTGGCCTCGTCGGCGGTGAGGCTGAAGCGGTGCAGGGCGGACGTGCCGGTGCGCAGGGCGGCGCGGGCCTCGGCCCAGACTTCGGCCTCGATGCAGCCGCCGCCGACCGTGCCGGCCACAGCGCCGTCGGCGAAGAAGAGCATCTTCGCGCCGCGCCGCTGCGGCGTCGAGCCGCGCGTGTGCGCGACCGTGGCGACGACGACGCGCTCGCCGCGCGCCTGCGCCGCCGCGAGCAGCCGGTACAACTCGACTTGCGAGAGCGTGCCCATGCGATCACTCGTGCCGGGGCGCGCCGCTCACGGCAGCGGCGGCGGCGGCGTGGGCGAAGGGGTCGGCGCGGGCAGGGCGAACGTGCTGTCGCCGGTGAGCGACTTGTCGAGTATCTCGTTCAGGCGCGTGCGCAGGCGGTCAACCTCGGCGTCCGAGGTGGCGACGGCGGCTTCGAGGCGCTGGCGCGTGGCGTCGAGCACGTCGAGTTGCGCGCGCACGCGCCGCTTCTCGTTCTCGATCTGCGCGCTCAACTGCGTCCGCAGCGCGTCGGCCGACAGCGTGCCCATCGTGGCGGCGCGCAGCGAGATGCTTTCGGGGCGCGAGTCGTAGTCGAGTTGCTCGGCGCGCGCCTGCAAGTCGGCCTGCTTCTCCAAGGTCTGCGTCAACTGCGTGCGCAGGGTCTCGCTGCGCTGCTCGGCGCGCGTCAGCCGCTCTTGCAGCAGGTCGGCCTGCCGCTCCTTCTGCAACGCGTCGAGCCGCTCGTTGAGCCGCGTGAACTCCTCGGAGAGTTGTTGCAGCTTGCGCGCGTTCTCCTGGTCGGCGCTGGGCGTCGCGCGCGGCGCGGCCCGGCGCGCGGGGCGCGGCGTGTCCTCCGTCTGCTCGTCGGCGGTCGAGACGAGCGTCGGCTCCGCGCCCGGCGGCAGCGGCGTCGGCTGGGGCTGCGTGACCGGGCGCGGGCGCACGGGGTGCGTCACGCGGCGCGACGGCCGCCGCTGCTGCGCCCACGCCGCCGAGAAAGAGACCACCGCCAGCGCCACCGCCAGCGCCGCCAACGCCCACACCCTGTCGCCTGTCGCACGCCGCATCATAAACACCTCCGTAAGAACTGCTAGTGGTTAATTGTTAGTTGTTATTTGTCTCGCTGACGCTGCCAGCCCATCGTCCTGTGTCGCCATTCGACAACTAACAGTTAACCACTAACCATTAACAATTAACCACTAACCGCTAACAGCCTTTCTTTCACGCCGCGCCGCGCGCCGGGTTCCGTCAACCGCCGGGCTGGAGCTTGAAGCTGATGTCCACGGCGCGGGCCGAGTGCGTGAGCGCGCCGACGCTGATCAGGTCTACGCCGGCTTCGGCGTAAGCGCGCACGGTCTCTAACGTGACGCCGCCGGAGGATTCGAGCAGCACGGCGGGCGCGAGTTCGCGCGCCAGCGCGACGAAGCGGCGCGTGTCCTCCGGCGTCAGGTTGTCGAGCAGCAGGATGTCCGCGCCCGCCGAGACGGCTTCGCGCAAGTCGCGCTCGGTCGAGACCTCGACCTCGATCTTGTGCAGGTGGCCGACGGCGCGCTTCGCCTTGTCCACGGCCGCGCCGACGCCGCCCGCCAACGCGATGTGGTTGTCCTTGATCAGCACGCCGTCGTCTAAGCCGAAGCGGTGGTTGCGCGCGCCGCCCGCCTGCACCGCGTACTTCTCCAACATGCGCAGCCCCGGCGTCGTCTTGCGCGTGTCCACGATGGCGGCCGCCGTGCCCTCGACGGCCTGCACGAACTGGCGCGTCAGCGTGGCGATGCCGGAGAGCCTTTGCAACAGGTTGAGCGCCACGCGCTCGCCGCCCAGCAGCACGTCGGCGAACCCGCTGGTGCGCGCGATGACCTTGCCGGCCGCCACCTCTTCGCCGTCGGAGACGAAGGCCTCCAACTGCTGCTGCGCGTCGAGCGTCGAGAAGACGGCCTCGGCGGCTTCGAGGCCGGCGACGACCATCGGCTCTTTGGCCAGGAAGCGGCCGCGCGCGCGCGCGTTGCGCGTGACGGTGGCCTGCGTCGTGATGTCGCCGCGCCCCAGGTCTTCGTTCAGGAACGCGCCGACCTGGTTGAAGAGCGCGCCGTCGTCCAGCCAGTTCATTCCGCCAACGCCTCCAAGGTCTGTGCGAGCGCACCCGTTCGTTGCGCGATGTCGGCGAGGCGTTGCCGCAGTTCCGCGACCTTCTCGGCGGGCGCGCGCGCGACGAAGTTCTCGTTGGCCAACTGCGCTTCGAGCTTCTCCGCCTCCTTGCGCAGCTTGTCCTGCTCTTTCCGTAAACGCTCGCGCTCGACGGCGAAGTCAATCAACCCTTCGAGCGGCACGGCGACCTCCGCGCCGCCCGCGAGCACGGCGCGCGCGGCCGCGCGCGGCCCGTCAACCGACGGCTCGACGCGCACTTCAGAGGCGCGCACGAGCCGCGCGATCTGCTGCGCGCCGGCCGCGAAGACGGCCCGCAACGAGTCGTCGGGCACGCCGACTAAAACGGGCACGGTCTCGCCCGGCTTGATGTTCATCTCGGCGCGGATGTTGCGCACGCGCGAGATAAGTTCGATGAGCGCCTGCATCTCGGCTTCGGCGCGCACGTCAATCAAAGCCGCGTCGGCGCGCGGGTACTCGGCGAGCATGACGGTCGGCTCGGCGTGGCGGTAGGCGGGGTGCAACTGCCGCGCGCCGACGCCGGGCAGGCGTTGCCACAACTCCTCCGTGATGAACGGCATGAACGGGTGGAGCAGCCGCAACGCTTGCTCCAACACGGTGAGGACGCGGCCGCGCGCCGACGCGCGCGCCGGGCTGTCTGCGGTCGCGGTCACGTCCGCCTTCGTCAGTTCGATGTACCAGTCGCAGAAGTCGTCCCAGAAGAAGTGGTAGATGGTCTGCACGGCTTCGTGGAAGCGGTAGTTCTCGATGGCGTCCGAGACGGTCTGCGCCGTGCGGTTGAGGCGCGAGACGATCCAGCGGTCGTGCAAGGCCCAACCCGACGGCGCGCCCTCGAAGCCCGTGCCGACGCTCGCGCCCTCGGCGTTGAGCAGGCAGAAGCGGGCGGCGTTCCAAATCTTGTTGGCGAAGTTGCGGTACGACTCGATCTGCTTGTCGTTCCAGCGCGTGTCCGTGCTCTCGATCTGCGCGAGCACGAGGCGCGTGGCGTCCACGCCGTAGCGGTCGAACATCTCCAACGGGTCAACGCCGTTGCCCTTCATCTTCGACATGCGCTGCCCGTGCTTGTCGAAGATCGTGCCCGTGATGAACACGTCGGCGAACGCTTTTTGGCCCGTGAACTTCACGCCCGTCATCATCATGCGCGAGACCCAGAGGAAGATGATGTCGCGCGCGGTGACGAGCACGTTGGTCGGGTAGAACGTGCGCAGGTCTGCCGTGTCGTCGGGCCAGCCCAGCGTCGAGAGCGGCCACAGCGCCGACGAGAACCAGGTGTCGAGCACGTCCGGGTCTTGCGTCAGCTCGTCCGTGCCGGCCTGCTGCCGCGCTTCGGCTTCCGTGCGCGCGACGTAGACGCGGCCCGCTTCGTCGTACCACGCGGGGACGCGGTGGCCCCACCAGAGCTGGCGCGAGAGCGTCCAGTCGTGGAGGTTCTCCAGCCAGTCGGTGTAGACCTTCTCCCACGGCACCTGCGGGAAGAAGTGCGGCTCGTGCTTCTCCTTAATCAGCTCGAGCCCGCGCGCGGCCATCTCCTTCTGCTTGAGGAACCATTGCAGCGAGATGAGCGGCTCGACCACCGTGCGGCAGCGGTCGCAGCGCGAGACGGCGCCCTCGTAGTCGGCGACCTTCTCCAGGAGGCCGAGTTCCTCGAACCTCCCGACCACCTTCTCGCGCGCCTCGTAGCGGTCGAGGCCGGCGAAGTCCGGCCCG
>DASVPY010000025.1:0-2811 GCA_036389395.1 Pyrinomonadaceae bacterium | reverse complement strand
GACAAAGAGAAACGACAACGTCGATGTCGCTGGCGGCGCGGGGCCGCGTCTACGGGGGTTCAGTGGTCGACGCTCGAGGAGCTCGATTGCGTCCTGCTGGGTGGGGCGGCTGTACGCGCGCGTTGCTTAAGGCGTGAGTTCATCGGCGTCTGTTGATCCGCGCTGGCCCAGCAGCAGGATCCCGATCGCGCTTGCTCGCGAGAGCTCATCGATCTGCACGAGACGGGGTCGTCTCAGACAGTTAAGCGCAGAAGCGCTGGCTGTTTCAGTCGGCCGGCGCTGTCAGGCTGGCTCATGCCACGCGAGGCGCCAGGCGCGGGATGCCTGGCGTCTCGCTGCGTCACCACCAGGCGGTCACCGCGTTCTGGTACTCAGCCGAGGCGACGGCGCCAAGGATGGCGTCTTGGTGGTTGAGGCCGCCCTTCAGCCCGTTTGTCCGGGTCTTCTCGTCGGTTGGTGGTGACGCCGGCGTGACTTGGCCGGCGTGAGCAGGCGGTTCGTGGCGTCGGATTCCTTCGGAGGTTGCGCAGAACGCAGATGACGCGCCGCCGTCCTCGGCGCAGGCTGCTGGCTGCCTGAAGGTCAGCGGCTTGCGAAGGAGGACGACGTGCGCGTCACTACGGCATTGAACCGGCTGTTGCGTCTGCCGGGCGCATCGGTCATCGACGTCGGGTTCGGCGCCGAGGGTGTGATCGTGACCGTCCGGCTACGCCGGCGGCGCAGGGTGTGCTCAGGCTGCGGGCAGATCGGCCGGCACTTGCAGATCCATGGCCGGCGCGTCAAGCGCTGGCGCCACTTGGACCTGGGCGCCAACCGCTGCGTCATCGAGTGCGAGCTGCGCCGCCTGCTGTGCGCGGATTGCGGTGTGCGTTACGAGGCGGTGCCGTGGGCGCGCGCGGGCTCTGGCTACACGCGTGACTTCGAAGACGTTGTCGCGTGGCTCGCGCAGCAGATGGCCAAAAAGCCGATCGCCGGCCTGCTGCGGATCGCGTGGGACTCCGTCGGGCGGATCGTGGCCCGCGTCGTCGCTGACCGCCTCGACGAGTCGCGGCTGGCCGCGCTGGTCGCGATCGGCTGCGACGAGATCTCCTACCGCCGCGGCCAGCGCTACCTGACCTCGATTGTCGACCATCAGACCGGCGCGATCGTATGGTGCTCGCCCGGTCGCAACGCCGCGACCTTGCAGCGCTTCTTCGACGAGCTCGGCGAGCGGCGCCACTCGATCCGGGCGGTCTCGATCGACATGAGCGGCGGCTATGAGAAGGCGATCCGCGAAGCGATCCCGGCCGCCGAGATCTGCTTTGACCCGTTTCACATCGTCCGCCTCGGCCAACGCGCCGTCGACCAGGTCCGCCGCGACGAGTGGAACGCCCACGATCGCTCGCACACGCCGAAAGGCAAGTGGATCAAGGGCACCCGCTGGTCGCTGCTAAAGAGTCCTGACAAGCAGACCGTGCCGCAGCTCGCGCTGCTCGGCGAGGTGCAGCAGGCCAACAAGGCGATGTTCCGCGCGTTTCTGCTCAAAGAGGAGCTCAGACTGCTCTACGCGCTCGAGGACCCCGCGCTCGCGCCGGCTCACCTCGACGCCTGGCTGACCTGGGCGTCGCGGTCGCGCCTCCAGCCGTTCGTCAAACTCGCGCGCACGATCCGCCGCCACCGCCCCGGCATCCTCGCCGCGATCCGCCTCGGCCTGTCCAACGGGCGCCTGGAAGGCCTCAACAGCCGCATCCGCCTGATCAGCCACCGCAGCTTCGGCTTCCACTCCGCCGCACCCCTCATCGCCCTCGTCTACCTCTGCTGCTCGGGGATCGTCATCGACCTCCCCCGATGACCTTCACCACCAAACGATGCGAAGCGCCGGATGGTTGTGTAAAGGCGGGATTTACAACCATCGAGTACCCGTTCTGATAGAGCCGGGAGCGAGGTGGCCAACGGCACCAAGCGAGAGCTCAGAGCGTCCACGTGTGCGATGGCGACGTCGCTGGTCGGTACGCTTTACCTTGACCAAGCCGTCGTCGGCCTGCCGACCGCGCCGTCATTGCCTGCGGAGCTATGAGTTGTCCAGCA
The DNA here is from genome assembly GCA_036389395.1 of Pyrinomonadaceae bacterium. GTDB lineage: Bacteria > Acidobacteriota > Blastocatellia > Pyrinomonadales > Pyrinomonadaceae > QHXQ01. Next base: position 744 of record DASVPY010000025.1, on the reverse strand, counting down.
AATCGCTTGCCAAAAAATCCACGAAGTCGTCCTTGGCCCCGCCCAAGGCCACTGCGTCGGTTGCGCTCAAGCATCGAAGCCATCGGCGTCCGTGACAGCAAGCTCGCTCGATCTGCGATCCTCGAGTTCACGCCCAGCAAGTGGACTGCCTTCGTCGAGTGCGTCAAGGCCGGCACTTCGACCTCAAGTGACGGCGCGACTGTGTGCGGTGGCTACGGGATCCGATCCGGTGCCCTGTCTGTGATGCTAGCTGGTGACATTCGCAGCGACGGCGATGTTGCCGCGTAGTGGGGACCTCGACGGTCCTGCTGCCAGGAAGGCTCCCAGCGCTTGGACACGTGCTTACGACGACAAAGGCGGTCCGTTGCCATGAGTACGCCGCCTGACAAACCGATCCCGCGCACGTCGTTCGACGAGCCGACCGCCGAGAGCGCAGACGCGAGCGGCTCGATCGCGGTGTCCCGGTTTGACAAGGCCTACACCGTCGGACGTCCACCGTGGGACATCGACGGTCCTCAGCCGGACTTCGTAGGGCTCGTGGAGGCTCGACAGATCTACGGAAAGGTGCTTGACGTGGGTTGCGGCACCGGCGTGCATGCGCTGTTCTTCGCAGCCAACGACATGCGGGTCGTCGGCATTGACGCGTCCGAAGTCGCCATCAGCCGCGCGGTACAACGCGCTCGTGAGGCGCAGCAGTCAGCGACATCGAGCGAGCTGGATGTGCGCTTTCTCGTTGGCGACGCC
>DASVPY010000024.1:0-74044 GCA_036389395.1 Pyrinomonadaceae bacterium | reverse complement strand
CCGCCCCTCGGCCTCTCAGGTTCGGGCGGCAGCAGCGGCTCGACGACCGCCCACAGCTCGTCGCTCACGATGGGTTTCGCCATGGCGAGCGATTTTATCAACACTCAGCTCACCGGCTGAGGTTTTGCAACGGACTCTAAGGAGCTGATAATGTTTACACGCCAACTTACGCTGAAACTTAAACCGAATTCCGCCACCGCGCTGACTACCACCATGGAAACAACGATTCTCCCGCTGCTGCGCAAGCAGAAGGGCTTCCGCGAGGAGATCACCTTCATCTCTCCGGAACGCTCGGAAGCGGTAGCCTATAGCATCTGGGACACCAAAGAAGACGCGCAGGCTTATAACCACACGGGCTACGCGGAGATGCTGAAGACCCTGTCGAACGTGCTGGAAGGAAATCCGAAAGTGGAAACCTTTGAGGTTTTCACTTCGACATTCCCCAAGGCTGCTGCTAAAGCTGTCTAAGGCACACAGAGCTTATAACTTCGAGCGGGGCGGACATCTCCGCCCCCTCGTCGCATCCAGTTGGTAGAAAAACCGAAAGGGAGATCGGAGTAAGTTTATGACGACAAATATCAGACCATTACATGATCGCGTGATCGTGAAGCGGGTTGAGGCGGGCGAGCAAGCGCGCGGCGGGATCATCATCCCCGATACAGCGAAAGAGAAGTCGCAGGAAGGCGAAGTGATCGCCGTCGGCGCGGGCAAATACAAAAAAGACGGCACACGTCAGGCGTTAGATGTTAAGACCGGCGACCGTGTCTTGTTCGGTAAATTTGACGGTGCTGAGATCAAGCTCGACGGTGAAGAGTTGCTGATCGTACGCGAGGACGAGATTCTCGGCATCATCAGTCGTGCCGGCGCGGCAACCAGTTCGGCGGGTAGCGGTTCTGCGGCAGGCCGCAGCAAGAAGAGCGGCAAGTAGTTCTCCGACAGCGAAAGACTTGCTCGACAGAGTTTCGCAGGGATGTCACCAACAGATTGGATTAGGAGAAGAGATAAACATTATGGCAAAGCAAATAGTTCATGGCGGTGAGTCGCGCGCGGCGATCCTGCGCGGCGTCAATCAACTCGCTGAGGCCGTCAAGATCACGCTGGGGCCGAAAGGGCGCAACGTCGTCCTCGATAAGAAATATGGCAGCCCGACGATCACAAAGGACGGCGTGACGGTGGCGAAAGAGATCGAGTTGAAGGATTCACTGGAGAACATGGGCGCGCAGATGGTGCGCGAGGTCGCGTCGAAGACTTCAGACGTGGCGGGCGACGGCACAACGACGGCGACGGTGCTCGCGCAAGCGATCTTCCGCGAGGGCGTCAAGACGGTCGCGGCGGGCGCGAACCCGATGGCGCTGAAGCGCGGCATTGATAAAGCAGTCGAGCGCGCAGTCGAAGAGATCACGCGCCTCTCGAAGCCGGTCAAGGGCGATGCCATCGCGCAGGTCGGCACGATCTCGGCGAACGGCGACCGCACCATCGGCGAGCTGATCGCGGAGGCGATGAACAAGGTGGGCAAGGACGGCGTCATCACGGTCGAAGACTCCCAGACGATGGAGACAGCTTTGGAATTTGTCGAAGGGATGCAATTTGATCGCGGTTATCTCTCGCCTTATTTCGTGACTGACCCGGAAAGCATGGAGGCGGTGCTTGAGAACCCGGTCATTCTCATTAGCGAGAAGAAGCTCTCTTCGATGCGCGACCTCTTGCCCGTGCTGGAGCAGGCCGCCAAGCAGGGCAGGCCGATGCTGATCATCGCGGAAGACGTGGACGGCGAAGCGCTGGCGACCCTCGTGGTGAATAAACTGCGCGGCACGTTGGCCGTCGCGGCCGTCAAAGCGCCGGGCTTCGGCGACCGCCGCAAGGCCATGCTCGAAGACGTCGCTATCTTGACCGGTGGCTCAGTTATCAGCGAAGACCTCGGCATCAAGCTGGAGAACGTCAAGCTCGAAGATTTGGGCAGCGCCAAAAAGGTGGCGATTGATAAGGACAGCACGACGATCATTGACGGCGCGGGCAACCCCGCCGACTTGCAAGGGCGCGTGAAAACACTCAGAGTCCAAATTGAAGACACCACGTCAGACTACGACCGCGAGAAACTGCAAGAGCGTTTGGCGAAACTCGTCGGCGGCGTCGCGCTGATTCGCGTCGGCGCGGCCACTGAGACCGAACTCAAGGAGAAGAAGGCGCGCGTCGAAGATGCGATGAACGCGACCCGCGCGGCGGTCGAGGAAGGCATCGTGCCGGGCGGCGGCGTGGCGCTCGCGCGCGCGGCGAAGGCGCTCGACAAGTTCAGGATTTTCGAGCCGAACGAAGACGGGGAAGTCGTCGGCGATCAAGATGAGCAGATTGGCGTCAATATCGTCAGGCGGGCATTGGAAGAGCCCCTGCGGCAGATCGCGCAGAATGCGGGCAAAGAAGGCGCGGTGATCGTCGAGAAGGTGCGTTCAGAAAAGAACCCCAACTTCGGCTACAACGCCGCGACCGACAAGTTTGAAGACCTCGTGGCCGCAGGCATTATTGACCCGGCGAAAGTCACGCGCTGCGCGCTGCAAAACGCCGCGTCAATCGCGGGCCTGATGCTCACGACCGAAGCCCTCATCTCCGAAATTCAGGCAGATGATAAGTCCGGCGCACTGTCCGGCGGAATGGGCATGTAAGACTTGCGCACGGGATCGCTCGCCCACGGAATAGATGCGGCGGCTTGTGTACGCAGAAACAGCAAAGCAGCGAGAGAGCGCAGGCTGTCTCGCTGCTTTGCTGTTAGCCCAATGCGAATTGCATATCTTCGATAAAGCTAAGGAGCATTAATATGAACAAGCACCTGCGAGAGCTTGCGCGGAAGCGGTTTAAGGTCAGCTTTGATGCCCTGCCTGAACGTGAACATCGGGTCGTTCAGCATGTCGGTGAACGCCTGCCAATCAGCCACGATACCAATCTGGAATTTGAGCGGAAGCTGACCTTCGGCCAACGACTCGCCGATCAGGTTGCGGCCTTTGGTGGCTCATGGACGTTCATCATCATCTTTGCCGCCATCCTGTTTTGCTGGGTGCTGCTAAATACTTTGATTCTCGCGCGGCACAGCGCTTCATTTGATCCTTATCCCTATATTTTATTAAACCTCTTTCTGTCCATGCTCGCCGCCGTCCAAGCGCCGGTAATTCTGATGTCGCAGAATCGTCAGGGCGTTAAAGACAGGTTGGACGCGGCGCACGATTATGAAGTGAATTTGAAGGCGGAGCTTGAGATTCTCAGCCTGCACGAAAAGATGGACGAGTTGCGCGAACTGAAATGGGCGGAACTGATCGGGATGCAGCAAGAGCAGATTCGCTTGTTGACAAAGTTAATAAAAGATCGTCAGGCGCTAACTGCATTATGAAAACTTTTTGTTGTCTGCAACCAGATACGGAATAGCTATTCTGCCGTTCCATCCTTCTCATCCTGAGCGTTTCCCTGATGGCCTTCTGGACTATCTCGCATAAAAAGCGGAGTCGAGTATTCCTGAAAACGGTTTTCAGACACCGGCGCTTTTTTCTCACCTTCATCTTTCAGTGCTTGACCCAATGCGTTACCGGCTTGCCAGTTCTTCGTATCAGCCGCGGAATTAAGTCCGGCTTCAACCCCTTCGTTGAACGCGGCAGAGTTCGTATCCACAGGTCGTTTTATGTCTTCGCTCATCACCGGCTCTCCTGTTAAATCCTCTCGGCGTACTAATGTGGGCTAAGTAAATAGAATCGTCTGTGCGCTAGAACACATATGATGATATGCTCTTCAGGGAACGGTGTGCATTATGGTTGCGCTTTATAAGGCCACCGGCCAAACCTTAGGCGGGACAGACTTGCTCCTCGCACCAAATGCGTTTCGTCTAAACACGACCGGAGCATGAAGATCATTCATGTCTAGATCTGTCAGACCTGCTGAGCCAGTTGAAAACCGGCTGCTTGCTGCGCTGCCCGCTGCGGAGTATGAACGCCTGCGACCACATCTGGAGCAGATTTCCTTTGCGCTGGCTGAAGTCGTATATGAGTCGGGCGGGCACTTGGATTATGTTTATTTCCCCACAACAGCAATCGTCTCTCTGCTCTACACCATGGAAGACGGCGCGACCGCTGAAATGGGTCTCGTGGGGAACGAAGGCATCGTCGGCATCGCGCTCTTTATGGGCGGCAACACCATGCCGAACCGGGCCATTGTTCAGAGTGCCGGCGGCGCAATCAGGATGAAGGCCAAGGCCTTGCAGAATGAATTCGCGCTGGGCAGTCAGTTTCAACACTTGCTCCTGCGCTATACGCAGGCGCTCATTACGCAAATCTCACAGACGGCCGTTTGCAATCGCCTGCATTCCGTAGAACAACAACTCTGCCGCTGGCTCTTGTTAAGTCACGACCGCGTCAAGGCGGACGAGTTGATCATGACGCAAGAAATGATTGCCGATATGTTGGGCGTGCGGCGCGAAGGCGTGACTGTGGCGGCTGGTCGGCTGCAAGATGCGGGTGCGATCAGCTACGTCCGCGGTCGGATCAAGATTCTCGACCGCCAGAAGCTAGAAGCGCTGGCCTGCGAGTGCTACAGGGTGGTCAAAGATGAGTTTGATCGCTTGCTCGGCTAAGAGTCTCGCTCGTTTCCGAACCCCCGGCGGACGACAAGGACTGGGCAACGCTCGTCGGTGGGCTTACAAGCGATAGCATATGCAGGAGGAGCAGGATGGAGGACAATAAGCTGGCTGCCGACGAAGCTCGCCGTGAGGTGCAGCATGAAGCGGTCAAGGCCCAGGTCGAGGGCGACGTTCATGAGGAAATCGCCGCGCGCGCTGAGCGCACCACACCTGTCGAAGCGCAGAAGATGGAAGAGGTGGCCGGAGAGTTTCGGGGCAAGGCCATTGATGAGGTCGTTGAAACGGAACGCGAAGTTGCGCGGGCGCGCGGTATGGCGCGCATTTCGCAGGTCGTGGACTACATTTTTTATCTCATCTATGCCCTGCTCGCGCTACGCCTTTTGCTAGCGCTGCTGGCGGCGCGGCCGAGCGCCGGGTTCGTGCAGTTCATACGCACGGTGACAGATCCGCTGTATGCGCCGTTTCGCGGGATTGTGGCCAGTCCTACGGCTCCGGGCGGCTACACACTGGCCTTGCCCATCGTGATTGCGCTCGTCGTCTATGCGCTGCTTCACGTCGGCATCAACAGGTTGCTGCGCTTAATTGCCCACCGTAAGACCGAAATTTAACTTATTCATAGGCGCAATACCTTTCACGCCGCACCGAATAAGTCAGACCAGCTCTACGGTCGCCAGCGTGCCCCTGATTTGCTTCGTCTGTGCTTGTCCGCTCTCGGCTTATTGCGTGCGTCGCCGCGAGAGAAGATTAATCACCAGCACGACGAGTGCTACGACGAGCAGCAAGTGAATCAGACCGCCGCCCGCATGCAGGCCGAAGCCGAGTAGCCACAGCACCAACAACACTACCAAGATTGTCCACAACATGATCGTATGCTCCTTATCTCAAAGACCCTAGCCGAGGTTTTTTGTCCCTCTCGATACCCTTAGTGTCATCCCAGCGTAGGCTAAACAAAGAGAGCCGTCTGTGCGCTCGCCCACATAGCTGCTATGTGGGCTAACGCACAGACAGCCTTCCACTCCCATGTTATTTGTGTAGCGTCGCTCCCTATTAAGAGCATTCAACGCTCGACACAGGGATCAGGCCCGCTACTTCCATCTTGTGCCGTCTGTTGGGTTTTTCTCGATACGATTCCCGACTAAGGAGAACCCTAATGCAGCTAGCAAAACAGCCGACCGTGCTGGTCGCCGAGCACTATGCGGATACGCGCTTTATGCTGAAGTTCTGGCTGGAGGGGGAAGGCTGCCGCGTAGTGGAGGCTGTGAGCGGTCAGGAAGCAATCGAGTTGACTCGTGCCGGCTGCCTGATCTGATCTTCATGGCTTTAAGAATGCCGGTGCGTGATGGCTTCGATGCCATACGGTGTATCCGCGAACACGTCAGGGAAGGCGACGTACCCATCATGGCCATGTCCACCTATCCGAGCATGAACGAGCGCGCCGCCACGCTCACCGCCGGTTGTAGTGCGTTCGTCGCCCAGCCGTTTGATTTCGACAGCCTGAGCGCTCTTTTCCACCAACTCCTGCCCGGCCCAGCCCGCCCGTCGTCGCGAGGACTGGTTGCGGCCTAATTGCACGGACTGCCCAGTATAGTTAACACTCTTACAATTCTCCCCTGCACATCTTTAGCTACGGTTTAAATCATACTGGCACTGAAAGCAACTTCTATGCAGGCACTACACCGCATATCACAAACCGATCCAACAGACCTCAAGGAATTGATTGAGCAAGGCGCGGGCGAGATTGCGCGGCGCTGGCTGAAAGCTGTGCGTGCTGATTTGGCCGTGCCTTCAACCGAGGGCGTAGCGGAGCCGCTGTTACTGGCTGCCATCCCGGCGGTGCTGGATGAAATTCTCTGTGTCATCGAAATAGACGAGAGCAAGATCAAACATGAGAAGCTTTGCAGCGCCGCGCAGCATGGCCGCGCGCGGGCGCGCGCGCACTTCGATGTCAGGGAACTCGTGCGCGAGTATCAACTTTTGCGCGAACAAATCTTTCTATATCTGGATGAACACGTCCCACAATTCGCGGCGCGCGACGTGAGCGATGTGCTAACTATCTACCGCCGCGCCGGCCTCGCCGTTGATGAAGCGACGCGCGAAACGATCAATGGCTTCGTCGAAGAGCACACGGCCCAACTGCGACATCTATCGCGCACAGATGGTCTCACGGGTCTCTATAATCATCGCATCTTTTACGAGCGGCTCGACGAAGAACTCAAGCGGGCGACGCGCTATCAAAGCCCGCTCTCGATTGTGCTCATCGATCTCGACAACTTCAAAGCCGTCAACGACACGAACGGGCATCAATTCGGCGATTATCTGTTGACCAAGTGCGCCGAGTGGTTGCGCCGCGAATTGCGCCAGACAGATGTGATCTGTCGCTACGGTGGCGATGAGTTTGGCGTCATCCTGCCCGAAACGACCCGCGCAGAGGCGCACGCAATGATGGCTCGCTTGCCGGATGCGTTCAGCAGGCTCGGCACGCAGGAAGGAGCGCCCGCCTCGTTCGGCATGAGTTTCGGCTTGGCCGCGCACCCGGAAGATAACGGCACCACGGTCCAGCTCGTACAGACCGCAGATGAACGGCTCCTGCTGAACAAAGCAAAGGAACAGCCGCTAGCTCTGCCCGCTGCTGTCAGCAGTTGCTAACCGAAGCCTTGTAGGTGCAGGGGTACGCACTCTCAGGCGTTCTCCGTATCACTTAAAAACCCTCGGTCAAAGTATCCGCGCCTCTCCCGCTCGAATAGCAGACCGCTTCTGCCCTGCTCAACCGCCTTCGCCTATGTGTGCTAACGCACGGACAGCCGCCCTGTCGAGTGATATACCTAACTTAGCCGTCCTATAGACAAATCTCCGACACCGAGATCGGGCCTGCCACCTCCTTCTTGTGCCGTCTGTAGTTTTCAAGAGCGGACTGAAGAGAGGATACGTGTGGCGCGCGCGCGGAGTGCACCCAATTATAAGTAAGGGCATCGTCTGGGACGGTTGATACTGTGCCGGTGTGTCTCGGTAAAAACCTAGCAAGGGCTTCGCAGATTGGAAGGTAAAGAAAATGAAGACCGTAAAAAGTATCATCGCTGTCTTGCTCACGCTCCGGCGTGTCGTCGCGGTATTTCTCCTGCTGCTCGCCTTAGGCGGCCTGAGCGTGAGCGCGCAGACGCACCGCAGACGTGCGCCGCGCCGCGCCCGCACCGCGCCCGTCGCCACCATCAATTCTCGCTTGACCGGCACTTATCGGCTGGACACGACCCGTAGCGAAGATGCGCGGAGCGCAGCCGACCGGGCCACGCGCAACCTGCCAGCAGAAGACCGGCAGCGTGTCCTTGATGATGTGCTGATCCGGCTTGAATCGCCAGACGCGCTAGTCATCGAACGACGCGAGAACAATATCACCATCGCCTCTACGAACGCGCCCCGGGTTGCTTTTACCGCCGACGGCGAAGAACGCTCCGAGTACGCCGAGAATGGCGGCACGGTGCGCACGCGCGCGACCCTTTACGGCGACCGCTTGGATATTGGCGCAAGGGGCGACCGCAGCAGCACTTTCGATGTGACCATTGAATCGCTCGATGGCGGGCGCAGGCTCGGCGTGACACGCCAAATCTTCGCCGAGCAACTTGATCAACCCATCGTGGTGCGCAGCTTCTACGATAGGACTTCCAATCTCGCGCAGTGGAACACCTATGGTAGTCCCCAAGCTTATCCGGGAGGCAAAAGAACTGACACGACCACGACGAACTTCTTCGTACCCGACGGGACACGGCTGGTGGCCGTGCTCAATCAAGACCTGTCCACCAAACAATCGCGCGACCATGACGCTTTCACGCTGACGGTGCGCGAGCCTGCGCAGTATGCGGGCGCGACCATTGAGGGCTATGTCACAGGCGTCACGCAGTCAGGCCGGATTACCGGACGTTCGCAGATGACGCTCAACTTCCAGCAGATTAGGTTAAGCAATGGGCGCACGTACAAATTCGCGGGCGTCGTGGACAGCGTGCGCACGAATGGGCAGACCGTGCGCGTGGACAACGAAGGGAACGTTGAAAGCGAGAGTCAGACGACGAAGACCGGGGGGCGTGGCGCTATCGGCACGGGCGTCGGCGCGATCATCGGGGCCATCGCCGGCGGGGCCAAGGGCGCGGTCATCGGCGCTATCGTTGGCGCGGGCGCAGGGGCCGGGTCTGTCTATGCGCAGGGTGAGGAGAATCTCGAACTGCGGAACGGCACGGAACTGACTATCCACGCCAGCGCGCCGGGTTCTAACCGATGAGCTAGCGTGAACAATAATCACCTTAACAAACGAGCACGCGGGCCGGAGCGGCCGGCCCGCGTGCTCGAAAGCGGGTGCAGGTGCTGGAGGAGATGAGCTTTCACTACCTGATCGACTCAAGGATTTGTCTTATGCCAGACACAAAGCGCGATCCACCAGTTAACAACCGGCTGCTCGCCAAGCTACCTAAAAAAGAGTATCAACGTTTGCTGCCGCAGTTGGAGCCGGTCACCCTAGCTTTCGGTAAAATCCTCTACGAACCCGGCGCTACGATCCATCACGTCTATTTCCCCGCCGACTCCATTATTTCTTTGCTGGCCGAAGTGGCAGACCGCTCGACCCTCGAAGTGGGCATAGTCGGGAACGAAGGCATGGCCGGCATCAGCGTCTTCATGGGTATGAACACGTCGCGCAATCGCGCTGTGGTGCAAGGGGCGGGGACGGCCATGAGAATGAAGGCGGCGGCGCTGCGCCATGAGACAACCCGTGTCGGCTCATTGCATCGCTTGTTGCTCCGCTACACACACTCGGTTCTGACGCAGGTTTCTCAATCGGCCGCCTGTAATCGCTTCCACCAAGTCAACGCGCGGCTCGCGCGCTGGCTGCTGATGACGCGCGACCGGCTGGGCACTGACGAGTTTCGCTTGACGCAGGAGTTTATGTCTAACATGCTGGGCGTGCGGCGCGAAGGGGTGACGGGGGCTGCCCGCATTCTTCAGCAGGATAAACTGATTAGCTACAGTCGCGGGTGGATCGAGATTCTCAATCGTGCGGGCTTGGCGGCGGCGGCCTGCGATTGTTACCGGATCATCAAGGACGAAAGCGATAGCTACTTGACCAGGACTTGAACGAGCGACCTTCGTCGGCCGCACGGAGGTGCTCCTCTGCCTGCGCCGAGTGCGTTACCTGAGCGCGACTTCATACTGCATTCGTTTCTTGTGGAGCAAGCGAGCGAGCAGCTTTCTCAACTGGTCGAAATTGTCAGGGCGGGTGATATATACATTTTGCCCAATAGCGATTTCATCTCCTGCGCTAATCTCTTCAAAGCAAAAGACCACCACCGGCACATAGCTCCCCAGTTCCGCCCGTTCGCGGATCTGGCGGGCAGTAGCAATGACCTCACGCGATGTCCCGCCCAGACTTACCAGCATCAGGTCGGGCTGCTGTCGCCGGGCGCTCTCCACGGCGGCTCGTTCATCTCTAGCTGCTTCCACGCGGTAGCCATCTACTTGCAGCAACTTCTCTATGCCGTCGCGGGTCTCCTCAATATCCTCCACCACGAGGATCGTGAGCCGCACATCATTTTCTTTATTCATAAGCTATGCGCTTCTCATGCTACGGGCGGCGCTGTCATAACGAGCCGGTTTAACCGCTTTCGCCAGCCTGAGAAATTGAAGCGCGCGAATACCCCACCAGTTGATGTCTATTTCGTACCAAGCCAGCCCGTGGCGCGCAGCGGTCGGGTGTGCATGATGATTGTTGTGCCAGCCTTCACCGAAAGTCAGCAGCGCCACCCAACAGTTGTTGGTCGAATCATCGTGCGTCTTGAACCGACGTGTGCCCCACATGTGGGTCGCCGAGTTGACCAGCCAAGTTGCGTGTAGATTAAAGGTGACGCGGAAGAAGATGGCCCACATCAGATATGACCAGCCGCCGAAGGCCAGCAGCGCCAAGCCAAGGACGACCAGCGGTAACCAGTACAACCGATTGAGCCAGACGTGAAATCTGTCCTGCACCAAGTCAGGCGCATAGTGCGCTACCACTTCGCGATTGTACTGCTGCGCGGTGCCCGTTAAAATCCAGCCCATGTGTGCCCACCAGCCACCGTCGCGCGGCGTGTGTGGATCACCTGCTTGATCTGTATGCGCGTGATGGATGCGATGCGTCACGGCCCATTGGATCGGCCCGCCCTCAAGCGCGAGCGTCCCGCAGACAGTCAGAAAATACTCGACTAATTTTGGCGTCTTGTAGCCACGATGCGTCAAGAGTCTGTGCCAGCCCATGCCGACGCCTAGACTGGCGGAAACCCACCAGAGTAAGAGTGTGACCACCAACGCCTGCCACTTAAAGATAAAGAGCGCGCCCACCGCGCCGACGTGAAAGAGCGCCATGAACACAGCGGTATTCCAATTAATACGCCGCGCCCGTTCCTTAGTCATAGCCTCAATGTGCATGTGAACTCTTTAATCCTCTGTGCGGCGCGTACCTGAACTATTGCCGGCCTCGACACGGATGGCAAAATATGAATGATTCGACGAACAACAAAGTTAGATATACCACGCACAGGCGTGGCCTTCCGTGCGCCAGCACACATAACAGAACGAGCGCGGCTGCAAACAGGGTTAATTACGCGCAAAACGTCACCTGCAACGGGCAGCGATTTACGAGCGCAGCCGTAGCAAGCGGCCGATAAATCCCAATCATATGTGGCGCAGCGCACAGACGATTAGCGTTATCTCGCCTACTATCTCTGTAGGAATTAACTGCGCGACTGTGGAGGCATAATGAAACGAGCCGTTAGTAGCTATTTTGAGGACAATTCGGGGATAGCCCGGTCTGATGATGACGACCTCGGACTGCCGGAAAGCCCCATCTACTCGAACTTCTCTAAACACCTTTGGACAACGCACACGCGACTAGGCCAAGCGCCACGCTTGAGCCGGTCGCGAGGAGCGACGAGCAGACCGCAACCCTTGCCCGTCGCGCCGCCCGGCGCAGCAAACCCAGAGTTCTTGGCTGAAGAAGACGATAAGCGTAAGGCTGCCGCTTAGCAGACCTGCGCGCGGGTGAAAGACGCACGGTTATTTTTTTGCGCGGCTAGTGCGCGCAAACGATCTAAGCTCGAAACAATCGCTGGAGAATTATATGAATCGTATCAAGAAAAGTCTGACGAACGGTGTGGTGGCAGGCATCGGCCTGATGTCACTTGCGGTCATCGCCATCTGGCAGTTCTCTCTGTTCGTGACCTTCACGAATGCGCAGGGCCTCAGGGATGCGCAAGGTGGAACAATTCATTTGTGGGGAGCCATCGGCGCGGCCCTGATCGCGTGCATTGTCGGCTTTGTGGTGTTCTCAGTCTTCGTGCGTTATGACAAGGCTAATGAGATGCACATTAATTCGTAAGCATGTTCGGCAAGGCCAAAGTATGAACTGAGAACTGGCCAATGATTATGAGCGGGACGTGGGAAGCGCACGGAATCCTCGACCCGTGAATGAATGGCGAAACGAACCATGAGGTATATCAAGCACAGGTCGGCAAAGTTCGCGACGGCGGTTGTCGGTGTGGTCGTGATGGCGACTGTCGCCAGCCGGCAGTTGTATCTCTTCGTCGTCTTCCGCAGCGCGCAAGGACTCTCAGACATGCAGGGCGGAAGATATCATCTATGGTTAGCCCTCGGTGCGTCCCTGATAGCGTGTGTTGCCGGTTGCTTCATGTTCCTTTTTTTCCTGCGCTATGGCGCGCAGGGGAAGCCGCTACGCGTCTCCTAGCGGCGAGGGGCTGATGAATAACTGAATTGCATACGCGAGCCGAAAGCTCGCGCGGTGTTCTGGTCGAAGGTCGGCGCAGTGAGAAATTTGGCGATGAACGTTATGTATGCCATGCAAAGGGCCAACGGCGACTGGTTCGCGTTCGATGATCATGGGCGTCTGCGCGTGCCGGTGTTCCGCAGTAGCTGGGATGCGATGTCGGCGCGGATGAGCCATCCCGGAATGCTACTCTTCAAACCGGTAGCTCTTAACGAGCATGCCCTCCGCGAGATGGCAGCCGGCGAGGCTAACAGCGTCGTGTACTTTTGGCTAGTGGACAATCCCTCCATCAATGTGAACCGTGGGCACTTGATAGAGCACACGGAACTGGCCCGGATAGTGCGCGACGCCAGCGCGCAAACACTGGTTGACAGCGAGGGCTGAGATCAAAAGATATTGCCAGCATTGCAGAACGAGATTACGATTGCGAGCAGTAAAGTGCCCCTACTGCCACGGGTCGGCGATGAGTTGGCTACACCGCATCGTCATCGCTGCTTGCGCGGTGACCGCCCTCTTGTATCTGCTCAAGGCATCTTAGGATCGAACAGGAGCAATAATGAGTCTGACCAAATGTCCTGACTGTCGCAAACTTTGCTTTACCGAGTCCGCGTCGTGTCCTAGTTGCGCGCGGGCGTTTCAACCGGCCGAACTGCGCACGCAGGCGGAAGGCGAAGAGCGTGCATTCCAGCGGAAGGGCCATGTTCTATTCCTTGTCTTATTACTGGCCCCATTAATGGTGCTGCTCTTCGTCGCATTCCGAGGGTAGGTGAACAAGGCGGACGAAGCCAACTCACAAAAGAAGATTATGACTATCAACAGAATAGCAGAGCCGTTGACCGCTAGCTTCGTAGAGACCGGAACGCAGCTCCTTTTAGAGTTGACAAATGCGACGGCGCAACCGCTCAGATGTGTGGAGATTCTGACCGTCTTTCTGAAGGACGAAGAAACTCCGGGCGGCGGCCCTTCACGGGCGCATATTAAATTTGCGGCCATAAACTATCTCCGGCCGAAAGAGACGGTTGTCTTATCGCACAGGACTTGGATCGATGGTAAACCGGCAGACCCTAAGCACGACAAATTAGAGTGTCTTAAAGTAGTGGCGGGTAGCGTCCGACCTTACGTGCTGGATATCTCTTGGGAGGATGCGGAGGAGAAAGCGCAATATCAACGAATCCCGGTCGGGCATTGATTAGCTATGCGCATCTTACGTCCAGCGTTAGAAGAGAAACTGCGCATCGCCCGGCTCGCGCTCGATAGCGCGACCCGTGAAAACATCATTGAGCTTTGTAAACAGTACCTCGCGCTGCTGGTCGCATACCGCGCTGAACTTTACAGCCTGCCTGACACGCTTGAGCTAGACCGCCGCTCAGAGACTTCAGCCCGGGCTGAAGTTAACGCCAACAGGAAAGCAGTCCGTGCGGCGATAGAGTACGCCACGCGTGAGCGCGTATGGGCTGAGGCGCTCATCCTCTCGTTCACCGCGATCAGCGGCTACGACGCAGTCGAGACGCTTAACAGGCAGAAACACAGAGGCCGTGACGACTGGCGGTTGAGCGCAAGCGGGGCCAGCTTTAGCGACGCTGCCGGCGGTGAGCGAATGACGATCCAAGAAGCGGTTGAGACCGCGAGCCTGCTCCGGCGTGAAGCGCACGTAGCCCAAAACGCATCTGCCGCAGGCGCGCGCCCGCATAACTCGCCCGAATATTCCCAAGCCTGAGTTAGAGTTTTGGTAGGAAGCGCAAAATGATAATTTGTGAATTCTGTCTGCGGCACGAGCCGGGTGGCAAATGTGAGCTTGGCCTCAACATACCCAAGGGGATAAGTTGCCGTGAATTTGACCCGGGCATAGCGAGATTCTGTGCCAACCCTAAAGATTTCGTCAGCCCCCGGCAGATTATCGAAATGGCAACTTATTTTGGCATCAAAGGAATGGAGCTAAAGAAGATCAAGCTTATGACTGCAAGAGAAGAAAGTAATCGGTCATAGCTTCCGACCTTCAGGCAGGTGCTGACAAGGTGAGATGTCATACATGCGTCAGCAACAGCCAGCGGCAGAAATGAGGTCGCTGGCATACTGATCGGACAGGAGATCAACTATGAACAGAAATATTCTGAGTCATCGTCGTTGCTGGGGCATGATTCTGCTGGTGCTCGTTGCGTGTGTGCCGGTCGCCGCACAGTACACGGACGGCCTCGGCGGCAACTGGAACAATCCGACGAGCGCGACGATTACAAACATCATCATGGATCGCTACGCCCGGCGACGGCTGGAGCAGAATCTCGCGGCCAAGCGTGCCGGCACGAGTGCAACTGCGCGGGCAGCGTCTAACTCAGCCGCCCCGGCCGCGAGGCTGAACGAGGCCGCTTTACATTTTCGCTCGACGGGCACGCAACTCAAGACGCGCGAGATCGCCAATCTGATCGATGCCGGCAACGCGCAGGTGTTTACGATCCTGTCCACCATCCTTCAGGAATTTGACAAAGAAGCACAAAAGGTTGGCAAGCCCAACGACCTTGCCCTCGCGTTGAGTTTTTTCTTTGCCGTTAATGCCAACGTCTATCACGACGCAGGTGTGCCGCCGGACGCACAGGTGTTGGAACTGCGCGATACGATTGCGAGCATACTGGTTGAGGGTAACGCGCTGAACGGCGTCGGGGATCGAAAGAAGCAGGAGATATACGAAGCGTTGGTGATCTACACGGGCCTCGCGCTCGCTACCTATCAGGAAGGAAAAAGTGGTAACGCGGAGAGCCTGAAGTCAGGCCGGCAGCTTGCCGGGCTGAATCTGCTGGCAGTCACCGGCATCCCGCCGGACAAGATCAGCTTTAGTGAGCAAGGCTTGAGCATCGAGAGAGAACCTGCCGCTGCTATCGCGACGGCCACGCAACCTCCTGCTGAGCCAACCGGCCCGCAAAACGCTCTTGCGGCAACTGTCAACGCCGGTAAATTGGTCATTGACTTTGAAGGCAACGAACTTCGGGCCTTGCAGATTTACGGCGGCAAAAGAGTTCGCGTCAACGGCACGGTCAATTCAATTGATGTGTTGAAAGACGGCAGAATTACCCTGACCTTTCATTCCCCGGCGGCCGGTTATGCTCATACCCGATGCTTTTTCAACAAGTCGCAAAGCTCCCGCTTAGCTGAAATAGTGGGTGGTCAAGAAGCAGTTGTCGAAGGCACTGTGCGCGGCTTTGGTGATGATTTGAAGCGCTACGTTGAGTTGGAAAACTGCATGGTTCCTTAGCATCTGCGGCGCTGCATTTACTCTAAAAGCGAAGCCGCGCGCCGCATGTTTTTTATTGTGCGAGCGTTCCATTCGTTAGCAGCCGATATGACTCTCACCTTGGCCCGTTATATGCGCCTCCTTCTGTTTCTTTAGCTCTTACTTCCTTCGCAAAAGAAGACACCGAAGTATTGCGCGGCAAGGCGTGTAGCCGTGGGTTTTCATGCCACCAGATGCAAAGAGTACCCACAAAAGTCCCCACAGTCATCATCGAAGCTCATTGTGGAGAGTTTCCTAAGAGCCGTAACTGATAGGACTAACAGATATTTGCCGAAGCGGCACGGCGAAGTGAAAATGCAAGATAAAGGTTTTTCGCAAAGATCAGTACGCAAAGCAAATGGCAGCCCCGCGGCTGCCCGTAAGTTATTGAAGAGACTGGAATTGTCGAAGGCGGCGGTCGGAATCGAACCGACGAATAAAGGTTTTGCAGGCTCAAAAAGCTTGTTTCCTTGAGAGTGGCTGAGTTATCTAAAGATTGTCTCTGTTAGCTTTAGCGGAAATTCAAATGATGTGCTGTAAGTCTGAATATTGCGCTGTTTGGCTGAGTTGGCACACTATAGGCACACAAAGCAGAGGCCATGGCAGGCAGCAAACAGAAGGCTTACAGAAAGGGGGCTTCACCGCCTGCGGCGCGAGAACGGGGCGCGGCTGCGCCTGCTGGAGCCGGCGGCAGGCATCGGCCACTTCATCGGCGCGATGCCGCCCGAGCTGAAAGAGCGCAGCGACTGGGCGGCGGTTGAGTTGGACTCGTTGTCGGCACGGATAACCAAGCTGCTCTATCCGAGCGCGACCGTCTATGCCGAAGGCTTTGAATCTGTAAACTTGCCGCCCGACTGGTTCGATCTTGTGATCTCGAACGTCCCGTTCGGCAACTACAAGGTCTGCGACGTCTCGTTCAGAGAGCCTTACCTGCGCGCCGCGATCCACGACTATTACTTCGCCAAATCGCTCCGTGTCACCCGACCGGGCGGCGTCATCGCCTTCATCACCTCACGCTTCACGCTCGACAAACAGGACACGCGCCTGCGCGCATACCTCGCTACTCACGCAGAGTTGCTCGCCGCGGTGAGACTCCCGAACGACGCTTTTACTGCCAACGCGGGCACGCAAGTAGTCACCGACATCATCATCTTGAGAAAGCGATCAGCGCCGGACAAAGAAGCGGCAACGCGCGAGGCTTGGGTCGGGGCGCAGGATACGACCGTCCTGCACGAGTCGGGGACGCCAATGAGCATCATGCTCAACCGGCTGATGATCGCCGACCCGAAGCTGATGTTGGGGCAGCCGGTCGTCGCGCAGCACGGCATGTACGGGCGCAACGAGTTTACGGTCAAAGGTGACGGGCGCGATCTGGCGGGCAGCCTGACACAGACGCTCGAACGCATCCTCCCAGCAAACATACTTGCGCCGGAATCGCACGCAAACACCAATCCCGCGCCAGAGCAGAGCGCGCAGGGCAACGCTGCGCGGAACGAAACTGAGCGCGAGCGTCTCGAACTCACATTGCAAATGGAACTCGCGGAAGTGAGCGACGCGCGGGCCGGTTTCGAGCAAGCGCGGGCGACACACCTAATAGAGATTTATACCGCCGCGAAGAACGTCATCCGGGTACAGATGGAAAACGGCAGCGACAACAAACTGTCGGAGGCGCAAGCCGAATTGAACCGGCTCTACGACCGCTTCCGCGTCCGCTACGGCTACATCAACTCGAAGCAGAACCTGAACGCCTTCCGCCGTGATAACGGTCTGTTCGCATTCTTGCGCGCGCTTGAAGAACCGGCTCGCTGGGGCGGTCAATTCCGAAAGACGCCTCTGTTCACCAAGCGCACGATCCGCCCGGTCAGCGAAAAAACGTCAGCCGACAATGCACACGAGGCGCTGCTCCTGTGTCTCAACGAATGCGGCAGGGTTGATCTCGCACGTATAGCCGCGCTGTGCAGAAAAGATGTGCCTGCGGTCACTGATGAGTTGCGCGGCTTGATCTTCCAGACGCCCAGCGGCTGCTGGGTCTCACGCGATGAGTACCTTTCCGGGAACGTCCGCGCGCGGCTTATCGAGGCCGAAGCCGCGGCTCGTCTTGACGATACTTTCAAGGAGAACGTTGAAGCTTTGAAGTCGGCGCAGCCAGCGCCGCTCGGCGCGGGTGAAATCACCGCGCGACTTGGAGCCGCATGGATTCCGGTGGAAGTGATCGAAGCCTTCGCACGATTCCTCGTTCCGCGCTATCGCGGCAAGATCAGGTATCTTCAGCCCACCGCGCAGTGGGTCGTTGATCCGCCTTCGTTAGACACCGCCCTCTCTGTCGAAGCCACTTAAACGTGGGGCACGCACCGTGTTCACGCGCTCGACATCCTCGAAGACGCGCTGAATCTTCGCCGCACGGTCGTCTATGACCAGATTGACGAGAAGACTCGCATCGTCAACCAGACTGAAACCGTCGCCGCACAGGCCAAGCTCCAAGATATGAAGGAGAAGTTTCAGGAGTGGGTCTGGCAGGACGCGCGGCGCGAGAGCGAGTTGTGCCGCCTCTATAACGAGCAGTTCAATACCACACGGGAGCGTCGCTACGATGGCAGCCACCTGACCTTGCCGGGCGCGTCCACCGAGATTGAACTGCGCCCGCACCAGAAGGACGCCGTGTGGCGCATCTTGCAGTCGAAGACCACGCTGATCGGTCATTGCGTCGGCGCGGGCAAGACGCTCACATCCATCGCCGCCGCGCACGAGTTGAGGCGTTTGGGGCTGGCGCGCAAAAGCATGATCGTTGTGCCTAAGCATGTCGTCCCGCAGTGGGCACAGGAAGCGCAGCGTCTTTATCCCGGTCTCAAGATGCTTACGACAGACGCCAAAGACTTCACCAAGCAGATGCGCGGCGAGACATTGAGCCGCATTGCCACCGGCGACTGGGACTTAATCATTGTGCCGCACCCAAGTTTCAAACTGCTGCCCGTGAAGCCGGAGACCGCCAACAAATTTATCAACGACGAGATCGAGCGCCTGCGCGACCACATCACTGAGCTGCGGTCGGAAGACAGCCGCGAGAACAAGCGTTCCATCAAGCAACTGGAGAAGACGCTGAAACGCTTTGAGGCGAAACTTAAAACGCAGAACGCCGAAATTAGGCGTGATGATGCGCAGACCATCACGTTCGAGGAACTCGGCGTAGAGGCCCTGTTCGTTGACGAATTCCACGCCTACAAGAACCTCTATTTCTCAACAAAGATGTCGCGCATTGCCGGACTTTCAAACTCCGAGTCGCAGCAAGCCTTCGACATGTTCGTCAAGATTCAATAGCTCATTGGGCAAGGCGGTCGCGTCGTCGCGCTCACGGGAACGCCAGTCTCGAACACTCTCTGCGAGGTCTGGATCATGATGCGTTACCTGCAACTCGACCTCCTGCGCGAACTCGGCATGGATCACTTCGACGCTTGGGCGCAAGCCTTCGCAGAAACGACCACGGGTGTCGAGATGAAGCCGGACGGATCGGGCTTCCGCATCCACACACGCTTCAACAAGTTCGTCAACCTGCCGGAGCTGTCGCGGCTGTGGCGGCTGTGCTTGGACGTGCGGACACACGAGCAACTCAACTTGCCGCGCCCGGCAATCGTCGGGGGCAGTCCGATCATCGTCTCCGTCCCAGCCAGCGCGGAGTTGATCGATTTTGTCGGCGAGCTTTCACGCCGCAGTGAAAAGGTTCGCACGCGTGAAGTTCATCCTTCGGTTGACAACATGCTGAAGATCACTTCCGAAGGCAGAAAGGCCGCGCTCGACATGCGTCTCGTCAAACCAGAGCTTGGCGAATTGCCCTTCAACAAAATTGATGCAGTCGTAGAGCGCGTTGGACGCATCTACCTGCGCTCCGCAGGAAACCGTGGCGCGCAGATGATCTTCTGCGACTTGGCGACGCCGAAGGGCCGCGGCGGATCAGTAGACGCGAAAGACAGCTTGTGGCTTGAACCATAAGTTGGCAGTGCCGGCCACTTACTTCCAAAAACGAGACCGAAGGCACAGTGCAGAAGGCTGGGGCGTGCGCGTTGCCTGCGCGGAAGCTGCTGGAGATCGTCAAGAACCTGCCCGACGCGCCCGTCCAGATCGAGACGAAGGCGAACGACCGCACCGAAGTAACGTGCGACCGCGCGCACTTCCGCCTCGCGGGACTCGACCCGAAAGACCTGCCCGAACTGCCCAAGTTCAAAGAGTCCGCCGTCCAGCTTCCCGCCGATGTCGTGCGCCAGATGATCGAGCGCACGCGCTTCTCCATCACGCAGGACGAGTCGCGTTACACGCTCGCCGGCGCGAAGTTCATCCTGCGAAAGAAAGGCGTCCGCATGGTGACGACCGACGGGCACCGCCTCTCGCTCATAGACAACAAGTCCGTCACCGGCTCGAAGGAATTCGACTGCCTGATCCCGAAGAAGGCGCTCGTCGCCGTCTCGAATCTGGCGGCGGCGCACGAAGGCGCGGTCGGGATTTCCGTGGACGAGAACCACATCTACTTCGAGATCGGCGCGCGCACGCTCGTCTCGCGGCTGCTCACGGGTCAGTTCCCGAACTACGAGATGATCCTGCCGAAGGGGAACGACCATAAGGTGCGGTTCGAGTGCGCGGAGTTGCTGCAAACCGTCCGCCGCGTCTCGGTGATGACCGACGAGCGCTCGCGCGCGATCTGCCTGGAGTTCAAGCCGAAGAAGCTGCGCGTGTTCTCCGAGGGCGACGGGCAGGGCGCGGCGGAGGAGACGCTCGACATCGCCTACGAGGGCGCGCCCGTCGTAATCGGTCTGAACGCGGGCTACCTGAGCGAGTACCTCTCGGTCGTCGGATCGGGGGCGGTGAGCTTCGAGTTCAAGTCGGCGCGCGAGGTGGTGCAGATTCTGCCCGTCGGCGAGGCAGGCTACAACTCCTTCGCGCTCATCATGCCAATGAATCTGGGAGACACCGTTCAGCCCGCACCGGCGCAGGCGGCGAAAGCCCCTGACGCGGAAGCCGATGACGCGAGACAGGAAGAGTCGGAGGCGTTGCCCGCAGCCGCGTAAACAAACAACATCAGGCAGGGACGGAAAGCCACTTGATTTCCTCATAAGGAGTCGAGTGGCTTTCGCCTGTTCGGCGCAAAGAAAACAGACAAGCGAGGTCACTCATGCAAAACGACAGAGACAACGTGCAGACGCAGTGTAGTTTCAACCCTTTCACCGTGAGCGCGGTCTATTGCGACGGGTCGGGAAAACTGATCTCACATTGCTACGCCTCCGACGCGCAGGCCGCACGCGATCAGGTGCTGATGGAGACGGGCGGCGCGGCGGTCATCGCGTCCGTGTTCGCCGGCCACTTGGTCGAAGCCGACGCCGCCACCTACACCGTGCAAGACGATTTGGCAGCGTAAACGGAAGCGGTCGGCAGTGGAAATGAAGCAGCGTGAGAAGTAAGACACGAACGCATTACTGACGAACTCACGCATCTCAAATCTTTCCTCCGAGGGGGTACAGCCCTATGAGTTCCAACGCCGCACGAGTCAGCAAGTCACGTAGAGGCCGGCAGAGCAAGGTTACGCAAATCGCTGAAAACCGAGCGCAACGAGCTGCCGCGCGCACCGGAAAGCAAGAGACAGAGATCGAACGCCTGCCGTTCGACCTGTCCGCGCTCGAAGAGGAAGGCGTCTTCGTTAACGTGGACGCGAGCGGCTTCGGGATACTCGACCGCCGCATTGACTGGCAGGCGCTTGGCATTCGCCTGCCGCAAGAATCGGATGTCGCATTTCACCCGCCGCGCTGCGGCGTGTTGCCGAACCGCTTTCATCGCCCCCTGCTCACGCCCGCCACGCAGGCGCACCAAGCGCTCCACAAATACAGCTATCAATTCCGCCTGACCGAGACGCTGTTCGAGACGCCCGCTTACCGCTGGATTCCTTGGCGCGCATTCTCGGAGTTCGAGACAGCGTTCGAGCGTGCGGTCGGTAATCTGAACGAAGCCAAGCGAACTGCGCTCGATAACTACGACGCCATCCGTGCGGAGGTGTTGGAGACTTTCACCGCGTTAGCCGAAGACTCCGCGCAGCGGCTGCTCGCTACGGGCACGGTCGTTGATGGCGGTTTTCGCGAGCGCATTATCAACGGTGTCTTAGACGCGCTCCCCGGCGAGGAAGAGTTGCGCGATAAGCTATCGCTTCGATATCAAGTGGGCGTGATTCTCTTGGGCAGCGAGATGCTCCGCGAGCAGAGACTCGCGCTTGCGGAACGTCATCGCATCGAGCGCGCCGAGGCGATACGCGAACAGGAGCGCAGCGAAGAACGCGCCGCCGCAGCCGTCGTTCAGCAGCAACTCTGGGCCGAACAGGAGAGTGCGCGGCTCAGGCTCGTTGCCCAACGGGAGGAATTGGCACGCGAGCAGGCCGTCAAGGAGCGTATCCGGCAACTCAAACTCGATGCCGCGCGCGAGAAGTTGCAGGAGACGCTCTCGCCCTTGCAGGAAGGGGCGGCACAACTCCGGGCGCAGGTTTACGAGTCAGCCGTCAAGATGCACGAGGCGCTGGCGCAGAAAGAGTTCTTGCCGGGCGCGACTGCGAAGAAGGCGCGCAACATGGCGCGCTGGTTCAGGCTCATGAACTTTCAATCGGACGACGAGTTGGAGCGGCTCGTCGTCAGTCTGGAAAGACTAGCTGCGAAACCCGACAGCAGGAAGAAGCGGATGGCAGAGAGTGCCTCGGTCAAAGCGGTGCTCGACGACATCATCGAGCTTACTTACCGCGACGCGCAGGCGCTCACACAGCCGAGCCGCATGACCGCGCTCGAATTGTAAACAGACAACTTGTCTCGAAAGTGGGAGGGGCGTTTTCGCCAGAGGGCCGAAGACGCCCCTCTCGCTTTCAACTCAACTCCGGCACCGGAGGGGGCAACCGCAGTGTCAAACGAATCTCTGCAAAAGCTGGTCACCGAACTCGACGTTCTGATCCGTGCGCGTTACCCGCTCATCGCGGCGAACACGCATGAGGAAGGGCGCTTCCGACGCGTGATGCACGCGGTCGCGCAGTTGAAGTGCCACAAGGAGAAGGACAAGGGTCTCTACATCTGGAGTCGCACGACGGGTCTGCGCCAAACAGTCGGTCGCGAGGTCAGAGGCAAAGAGGAACTGCCGATCCCCGACACCCTAGACCCCATCAGCGTGCTTGAGTACATCGGCAAGCAGCAGAAGGGTTTGTTCGTCCTGTGCGACTACAGCCCCTACCTCGTTCCTTACGGGCAGCAAGACCCCCAGCTCGTGCGCCGCCTGCGCGAACTCGCGTGGGAGATCAAGGCGAAGCACACCACAGTCCTCTTCGTCGAGCGGGGCTTCCCCGACATCCCGGCGCTCGAAAAAGAGGTGAAGGCGATTGAGTTGCCGCTGCCCGACGAGCGCGAAGTGACCATCATGCTCGACGTGCAGATGCAGAAGCTCGAAGGCAACGGCGTCACCGTCTCGGTTGACGAACGCACACGCGAACAACTCGTGCAGGCTCTGCTGGGCCTGACAGAGACGGACATCGAAAACGTCTTGGCGAAAGCCATCATCAGCGGCGGCGGGCTGACAACTGAGGCGCTGCCCGTCGTCCTCGACGAGAAGAAGTCCGTCATCAAGGGAACGGGTGCTCTCACCTACACGCACGCCGAGCCGGAGGACAACCTCGGCGGCTACCACAACCTGCGGCGCATCCTGACCGAGGCCGCGGCGACGTTCACGCCGGCTGCGCGCGCCTACGGAGTCGAACCGATGAAGGGCCTGCTGATGGTCGGTCTGCCGGGCTGCGGCAAAGACCTCACGAAGAAGATCGCCTCGTCCGTCCTCGGCAAGTCTCTACTCGATCTCGATTTCGGCAGCGTCATGGGCGAAGGAGGCGGCGTCATCGGCTCGTCGGCGATGACCATCAAACGTGCCCTTTCGATTGCTACTACGCTCAAAGGCATCCTCGGCATTAGCGAATTCGAGAAGGCCGTAGGCGGACTCGAATCGTCTTCGCGCACGGACGGCGGCGAGACCGCACGCACCATCGCTTACCTGCTGAACTGGATGCAGGAGCAGTCGGATGTCTTCATCATCGGCACGGCGAACGACGTGCGGGGCTTGGCGGCGGAGCAGACACGACAAGGCCGCTTCTCGCACATCGTCTTCGTTGGCCTGCCGACTGAAGATGACCGGCGCGAAATCTTCGCCGTCCATCTACGCAAACGTAACCGCAACCCTGACGACTTCGACCTTGATGAGTTGGCGGCAGCGACCGACGACTTCTCCGGCGCAGAGATCGAAGCGGCGGTCAAGGCGGGGCTGCTGCACGCTTTCATGGACGGCGAGCGTGAGGTCGAGACCCGCGACATCGTCTCGCGCGCAAAGCAAATCCAGCCCACGAGTTTGGTGAAGCGCGAGCAGGTCGAATCCTTACGCAACTGGGCCAAGAACCACATGGCGATTGATGCGGGCGGCGACTCAGTCACGCCCATTACCGATGTCACAGACGGCGAGCGCGCTTTGGAGATGTAAGGCGCATTCGGTGACACTTCGCAAACAGGAAGGGCAAGAGAGATGAGCAAATATCTGGCTTTCACCGAAGTGGTTTTCAAAGACCGCGCGCTTCTCGTCAGCGCGCTCGAATCAATCGGCTGCACACAGATCAGGCAGGGCGAGAACCTTGCGATGGGTCGCTACTGGGCGGAGCAGGCTGAGACGAGAGCGGACATCATCGTGCCGCGTGGCACTGTGGGCAACAGCTTCGGCGACATCGGCTTTATGCGTGTCGAAGGCGGGGCTTATGCGCCTGTGCTGGATGATCTGGACAAGTCGCGGGCGCTCGGCGGCAAGTTCCTTCCGCGCCTGCGGGCGACATACAACGAGCTTGCCGTCGCTCAGGTCGCGGCGCGCGTGGGCGGCACGATGCAGCGCACCGTGAGCGGCGGCGTTGTGAAAATCAGAGTCCGGTTCTAAGGAGAAGACCATGCCCGAAATCGAATTCACCATCAGGGAAGAGACAGGCGAGATGGAATTGCAGGTCGAAGGCGTGCAGGGGCCTGCGTGCTCCGACATCGCCAAGCTCGTCACCGACCTCGTCGGCGCGCCGGCGCGGGAAGAGAACACGAGGGAGTATTACGTCAGTCCGCAGGTAGCCCGCCAAGTGCAGCAGAAGAAAAGTTGAGCGGCGGGCAGTCGAACGGCTGAACCCTGAAAGAGAGGCGGTCGAGTCGCATGGCGGAGGCGATCTGGATCATTGACCAAGAGACCGGAGACCTGACAGTCGAAGGGTTGACCACGAGAGAGGCGGCGGACTTAACCGCAGAACTCTTGGCAGGAGGCGAGCCGATCAACTGTGGTCGCCCTGCCGGCGTGCCGCCGCTTAACGCCTCGAAGGTTCAGGGCGAACCTTTCGAGCCGACCCTCCGAATCTATCGCGTCTATCACAACTCGGTCGTCGAAGGGCCTGGTCGCCGCAGCGTCGTGCAATTGGCCGGCTGCCTGTTGCGCTGTCCCGGCTGCTATGTGCCGGAGACGCACGACCCGCATGGCGGCGTCGAGCTAACGGTCAGCGAGGTCGTTGACTTGCTGCTGGATGGGCAAGGTGAGCCGCGCGACGGCGTCACGGTCTTGGGCGGCGAGCCGTTTCTTCAGCCGGAAGGTCTGGCCGCTTTGCTGAATGCCCTCAAAGAGCGCGGACTGCACGTCACTCTGTACACCGGCTACACGCTGGAGGCCCTGCGCGCTCGCGGCGAGACGGCGGTCAACGAGGCACTCGCGCACGCGGACATTCTGATTGACGGCCCCTTCGTCGCGCAGCTCTCACGCCACGCGGGGGAATGGCGCGGCTCGACCAACCAACGCATCATCTACCAGCCTGCTGCGGCGGTGGCGCTATGAGTGAAGTTGTCGAGAGGGTCAAGCTGTTCTACCGCGAGGGGCGCAGCGACAAGGTCTATGAGATCGAGTTGATCGCGGAAGACGACGGACTCTTTCACGTGGTCGGCTACAACGGTCGGCGCGGCGCGCAGCTCGTCGCGCAACCGAAGACTCAATTCCCCGTGCCATACGCCACCGCGCGCAGGATTTTCGATAATCTCGAACAGGCCAAGCTGAACCACCGCAAGACGCCTTACCGGCTTGCGGGACGGGAGACGTTCGACCAGCCAAGCCCTACCGCAAACACAGACGATCAGCCCTCGCAACCAACGCACACGCCGAAAGAGCAGCCCACCGAAGCTTACCAAGCCAATCACCTCGACGCGCTTGAGTTGTAGCGACGACTAACACTCCGGCTTTCATCGGGGCAACATTCCGGCGCGAGGCTAAGCGTTGTACAATGTCCTCATCCGAGGGCTAACCGCTCGAACTGAGGGGTGGCCGGATAAGGAGAGTCCGAAAGTATGGAAAAGCTGGTTGTTGATGCCGAAGGCAAGCTTACTATCCCGCCTCATATCTTGGAGAAGCGCGGCCTCCATCCGGGCGACGAGTTGACCCTCGTCGAAGCGGACGAGGGGCTACTTGTCTATCAACATGGCCTCGACCCGCTGACCGCCCGCTGGTGGAGCGGGCTGAGTGAGGACGAACGTCGGCAGGCCCGAGCCGAGGCCGAGCGCTATGAGAGCTTGAGCGAAGAGGAACGCGACCGCATCTGGAACGAAGGGGCGGAATCCATCGAAGAGGACGCGGAAGGAGACGAGGTTGACCTCCCGGCCAAGTAGCGTCCTGTTCGACAAGGGCGTCATCCGCCGTGTGTATGAACGCCATGTGCGGTTGGCGGCAGGCAGGCCACCGACGCTCCTGCAAGTCGAGGCTGCCAGCGCTTACGCGCGGGTGGCCTCTTTCACCAACAGCCTCTGGATCACCGAGCAAACCGCAAACGTCCTACACGTTCGCACGCCCGTTTTCGCCGCCTCCATCCTGTCGGACTGCCGGACGTTCAAAAAGGGTCGTTACCTGCGCCGCTGGGCCTGACGGCTGCGCGACTTCGACTTTTCGCCGGAGGACGCCATCGTCCTCGCCTACGCCAGCTTCGGCGTGTCTGCCGACGGTACGCAAATCGGAACTGAGGCAATCGTGACCGCAGACCTCAGACTCGCCGTGCGTTACGAGGACAATTCTGTCGAGATCGAGCAACGCTTCAAGGAGATGGTGACCGCTCTATCCGGTGTTTATGCGACGCTTCGTTTGCCGCGGGTCTTCACAACCGCGGACGTGCTGACCATATTCTAGTCGGCGGCTGAGTCAGAAGCTTTCGACTATCCCGCTTTACGCGTAACCGTAATCCTCAACTGTAAAGATGCCTTTACAGTGTAAATCCATAATTACAGTTGTCGGCATGATCGGCATGTGTCTTCGGCACATCCATGCGGATGAGTATTTCATAGTTCGCTAGGAAATTAGCTCGCCTCTCGCCCGTCGGAAATAATCCTACCGCCGCTGGCATGAAGGTTGAATGAAGGAGCGACGCTATTCGATCTTCCTTCTTGCTTCGGAGTAGTGCTCCATGACCTTCGCATCCCCCGCTGCCGCCCGTGAAGACGAGTCAATATGTTCTCAACGGCGACCGACTGAGACGGGGCGACACTTGTGGCAGTTTCAAGCTCCCGTGCCGCTCGGTGCTACGAACGATGGTGACGCGCTTTCGTTCCGTCACCAGACGAGTGAGAAAGCGCGCCAGTTGCAGGCCGACATCAAGCGCGTCGCCCGTTTCCCCTTCAACATCCTGATTACGGGCGAGACGGGCACGGGGAAGACCTTGGCGGCGCGGCAGATTCATCAAAGGTCTGCGCGCGCCAGCGGGCCGTTCATGGAACTCAACTGCGCGAACCTTCCTGAGCAACTCGTCGAGGCCGAGCTGTTCGGCTACCGCAAGGGCGCTTTTACGGGAGCAGACCGAGAACACAAAGGGCTGTTCGAGGGGGCGGACGGCGGCACGCTGTTCCTTGACGAGATCGGCGACGTGCCCGTGACGGTGCAGAACAAACTCCGCTACTGGCTGTTTGCGCCGACACCACACTGGCTCAGTCTCCGACGCCGAACGCCAGCCCAACGCCGCAAGGGACATCAGCAGGGCCGCCGCAGCAGGTGCGCGACCTCACAGACATCGCGGTGCGCTTCGTGCCGGCGGTCAAGCGCGTGGTCGAGGGCGCGATGCTCCGGCGCTACACGTTCCTTGCGACCGTCTTCGCCCAGATCATCATGTTTGTCGCGCTCATCAAGCTGCAAGGCGAGAAGCCCGGCGGCACGCGCGACTTCTTCGCGCAGGTGGCGCGCTTCATCGTCATCCTGCCGCTCATCACGTTGGGGCCGTGGCTCGTCAGCTATTTCTACTCGCTCGGCTATCAACTGGTCGTTCCCTTACGCATCCCGCTGGAGGCTTCGGCCCGCGAGTTCAACGACTCCTACTATCGCTTCACGATGGGCATGTTCACCGCGACGGATCGCGGCGGCGTCTATCAGCCGATGCCGACGGGCACGGACGCCATCGTCGGCGTCCTCTCCGACCGCGAGTCAACCGCGAAGACCGTGGATCAGTTGCTCGACCCGGCGAAGTGGGACATGACCAAGCTCTTCACGGGTCTTAACATCACGCGCGGCATCATTAGCTTCGCCATCTTCATCCTCGTCGTGCTGACCGGCTTTCTGATGATCGCCTTCCGGCTCGCCTTTCCTTGGATGATCGCACTGAGTTTAGACAAGTCGCTAGCGCACGAGGTGAGCTACAGGTTCGCGCGCGGTGTGGTGGTCTATACGCTCGTCTTCCCGATAGTGCTTCACATCATGGAGATCATCGCCTTCAAGATAGGGACGTTGGGGATGGCGATTTACGACGGCACGCCCATGTACAACGTTGACCCGCAGACGGCGCAGCTCATCGCCCGCCCCGACGTTGACCCAACCTTCTGCTTCGGCGTCGCCGTCTTCATGATGGCCGTCTCTGCGCTCTGCCTCGTCGCGTCGCCCGTGCTGTCCTGGAAGATCGCCTTCGGTCAGACGTTCGAGGGCGTTGCGACGGTCGCCTCCGGCTGGATGGCGGCGATTGTCGGCACGGGGATCAACTTCGTCAGCGCGAGAGTCGGCGCGGCACTCAACAACATGGCAGAGCGGTTGCAGGTGGAAACTTCTGCCGCCGCCGGACTCATCACGGCGCGAGCCGACTACAACGCGACGCTCAAAGGAAATGCCGCAGGGCTGCACAACCAACTCGGTCAGATTGCGGCCAACCGCGCGGGCACGATCATGACTTACGACGCCGCCGCGCAGAGGGAGCAGACGAACCTCCTCGCGGCTTACCGCAATAGCGTCGCGGGCGTCCAGATCAGCAAGCAGGCGCAGCTAGGAGTGATCGAGGCCGACCGCTCACAAAGTAATAGAGGCGTCAGCAATCAAACGGCGCGCGACCAACAGCAGGCGCTCATCGCCGGGCAGATCGGGGATAACAACGTCGAACAGAGCTGGTGGAACTTCGGGGCCGACGCTACCGGAGCAGCAGCCTCGGTTGCCACCGCCAAGAACGGCGGCGGCGCAGGGATGGGAGGCCCGTCCGTCAGCGGTCTCGCCATGCGCCCCAGCACGATCATGACCGAGAGCAACAACGTGGACATTCAAAGGTCTGGCAGCATCGGCACGGCTAGCGAATACTTGGCGCGCACCTCTCGCAGCAACGACGCCTACGCGCAAGACCGGCAGGACGTGGAGACGACTCGCGCCTCACAGACCGAGGGCGCGCTCGCCACACAGTATGGGGCGCAGTCGGGTGCCATCGGCGTCTGGAACGCGCAGGTCAACCGCGCCGCCGACACGCAAGCCGCGATGGCAGGCCGTGCCGCCACCGAAAGCACCTCGATGCTCGACGAAGCTGCCGGGATCAAACTCGGCGGGGCGGAAGAGAGTATTGCGCGCGTGCGCGCCGCCGGCCTGCAAGCCGCCGAGTGGCATCGCATGGCGCAGATCATCGGTCAGGTCTCCCATGACATAACTCGGCGCATAGAAGAGATGGGGCAGTATCACTTCTAACGCTACCTGACACTGAATGTTGGTCTTCAGGTACGCCGCAAGACTCACGAGAGAGGTTTAGGGAGATGCAATCGAACTCGACGACAGAGCGTGTCGCTTGGTCTTTGCGGGGGATCGCGAATGCCACCGGCTTGAGCCTCGGCTTTTTAAGGAATGAAGTGCGGCGCGGCGGACTGCGCGTCAAGCGTTTCGGGCGCAGGGTGCTCGTGCTGGACGAGGACTTGAGAGTTTACCTGTCGGAAGGCAGCCACAAAGAGGACGAGAAGGCGGCGTGACCAGCGCCGATACCCTCTCGGAATCTTCAAACGTACCTATAAGGAGCAATAAGAAAAAAAGGCGGCTCGCAAGCTACCAGCTTCGAGGAAGCTAGAGACCGGAAGCGGCTCATGCGGGGATTGAGACCACTCGCGTAACCGAACGCGGCTTCCGGTCGAGAGAAAGGCGAACAAGAAAGTCACCGGAAGAGCCGCGAGCAATCGCCCTCACGCGTTCGGTGACGCCGGGAGCGCGAGCTTATGACGGTTTATAAACGAGGCGGGGTTTACTGGTTCGAGTTCTTCTTTGAAGGGCGGCGCATCCGTAAGCCGACGAAGACCGCTAACCAGCGCGTGGCGCGCGAAATCGAGGCGGCGTACCGCGTGCAGTTGGCAAAGGGCGAGGTCGGGATTGAGGAGCGGAAGCCCGTCCCGACGTTCAGCGCGGCGATGGAGGAATTTCTCGCCTGGTCGAAGCACGAACACGCCGCGCACCCGCAGACGCACCGGCGCTACGAAATATCGAGCAAACCCCTGCTCATCTTCTTCCGCGACAAGCCGCTCGACCGCATCAAGCCCGACGACGTGGAGCGTTACAAGACGTGGCGGATCAGGCAGAAGAAGAACCCGCCCGGCAGGAAGTCCGAGAAGCCTCAGAAGAAGAAGGCGTCGAAAAAGGCCGCCGGCCCGAAGCGCGAAGCGACCATCAAGCCCGCGACTGTTAACCGCGAGCTGGCCTGCCTCAAAGCCCTGTTCAACCGCTTCATCAAGGACGACGTAGTTACTAAGAATCCGGTCTCGCGCGTGAAGTTCCTCGCCGAGAACAACGAACAGATGCGCGTGGTCACGCCCGACGAAGAGAGGCTGTACCTACTCGCGGCGTCACAGCCTTTGCACGACATCGCCGTGCTCATGCTGGAGACGGGGATGCGCCCCGAAGAGGTGTGTCGCATCCGGCGCGAGAACGTACACCTCAGGCGGGGCTACCTGTTCAACCCCTACGGCAAGACCAAAGCGGCCAAGCGTAAAGTCCCGCTCACAGACCGAGCAGCCGCCGTGCTCGCCAGACGGCTTGAAGAAGAGAAGGGAGAATACATCTTCCCCGGTCGTTGGAATAAAGACGTGCCGGTTGTTAAAGTCAACGGCGGTCACGCGGCGGCGCTCCGGCGTTCCGGCGTGCGACGTTTCCGCCTGTACGACCTGCGCCACACCTGGGCGACGCGGGCGGCGATGGCGGGCGTAGACCTCGTGACCCTCGCGGCGATGCTCGGGCATTCGCGCGTGCAGATGGTCATGCGCTACGCGCACCCAACCGAAGAGCATCAATTCAACGCGATGAAGAAGGTGCAAAACTTTGTCGCCAGCGGACTCAAAGGCGGGTAGGCGATGTCTTGGGCGAGGAGGTGTTGCGCGCGCTTTCAGAAACTCCTCTAAAGGATGGGCCGTTACAGGCGGGAGATGATGCGATAGGAAAGCATCCGTAAAATTCCCATGTAAAAGCCTTCCTGCTGCGAAATACTCCCCACGGGGTCATGGTAATCGCCCCTTTCTTAAAGGCAGAGCTGTGAAAATTGGGCAAAACGCGTGCGGTACGTAGCTTGCCCATGTGCCAATTGGAATCCACCTGCTCTTCCGAGCATTGGTAATTCTTCGATTTCTGGTAAACTTACGGCGGCAGCGGTTCGTAGTTGACTTGGTTAATTGACGATGCTGAAAGCCCTGACATCCATAGTCCTGATTCTAGTCATTGCCGGGAGCCTTTATGGCGGCTCTCCACTGCACCCGAGTGATTCGGGGTGCGGGATGAGCGGCATGGACGGGATGGATTGTTGTCAGAAGGCGGGGATGCACAGTAACGCGCCCGACGTGCAGGCGGCGCGGCTCTGCTGCGCAATCAACTGCCCGCAGCCCGGCCCCGCTCAGGCCGGAAAAGTTACGCCCCGAACAGCGCCGCTTGCTATAGTTTCCCTGCACTCGGCGGCACAGTCGCCCTCAGCAGACTTGCAGCCGCCTGCGCGTTACCAACAAGCGCGCGATTATCCTTCCAACTCTCCACCCACTTACATTCGACACCTCTCACTCCTGATCTAGTCGCCGACTAGGCCGTAGTGTGTCTGCTCGAAGCTTTTGCTTACGCTTATTTGAGCGAAAGCGACGTGAAGGTTTCACGCCCGATGCCGCCCTTCCTGTGCGGTAGTGGCGTGAGCTGAGCGGGCGAGCAGACGTGCATACGGGCGGCACGCTCTCGCAATGTCGGGCGCGTATCGGTGTGCCTAAAAAACCTCCTACATGCACGCGCCATGTCTCAGGCAGTGTTGTATTCACCAGAGTTCAAAGGAGCACTCAAAATGAAGAAATTAGCCATCGTCGCCATCGTCGCAGGTCTCATTCTTGTCGCCGCCGCGTGCGGATCGGGAGGCAGTTCAACCGATACGGGGAAAGTCATCAAGAGCGCGCAGGCCGGCAATCTTACAGTCACGCTCTCAAGTAGCGACGGCGTGCTCAAGCACGGGGACAGTGAGTTCTTCCTCACGTTCAAGGACGCTTCGGGCAAGACGGTTGATGTCGGCGCGGTCGCGCTCAACTTCTACATGCCGCAGATGGGGACGATGGCCGCCATGAACGACGCGGCGACATTCACAACGACCTCGACGCCCGGCGTCTATCGGGGTAAGGCGAAGATCGAAGTGGGCGGGGAGTGGCAGGCGCAAGTGACTTACGAAGGCCCCGCCGGCAACGGCAAGACCTCTTTCCCGGTAACGGCGCAGTAACTCGAACGAGCGCGCGGCGCGCCGCGCGCCCTTGAGGAGACGGTCATGATACACCGGCTAATCGAGTTCAGCTTAAAGAACCGAGTGATCATCCTGGCGCTCTATCTGGGCTTGGCGGGGTGGGGCTACTGGGCGCTCGTCAACACGCCAATAGATGCCATCCCCGATCTCTCGGACAATCAGGTGATTGTCTTCACCGACTGGATGGGGCGCTCGCCGCAGGAGGTCGAGGATCAGGTCACGTACCCGCTCGTCACTAACCTGCAAGGTCTGCCGGGCGTCCGCACAGTGCGCGCCTCGTCGGCGTTCTCGTTCTCGATGATCAACGTCATCTTCGAGGACGACGTTGACCTGTATTGGGCGAGGACGCGCGTCCTCGAACGCCTGAACCTCGTGGGCAAGCAACTGCCCGAGGGGGTTACGCCCACGCTCGGGCCGGACGCGACGGGCGTGGGTCAGGTCTTCTGGTACACGGTCGAATCCGATCAGATGAATCTGCGCGACCTGCGCACGCTGCAAGACTGGTTCGTGCGCTACCAACTGAACAGTGTGCCGGGCGTGGCCGAAGTCGCGTCGGTCGGCGGCTACGTGCAGCAGTACCAGATTGACGTTGACCCGAACAAACTGCGCGCATACAACCTGCCGCTCTCGCTGGTGGTCGAGGCGGTCGGACGTTCGAACAACAACGTCGGCGGGAACGTCGTCGAGCAGGCGGGGCAGTGGGCAGTCGTTCGCGGCATCGGGCTGATCCAGTCAACGGACGACGTGGCGAACATCGTCATCTCCGCGCAGAATGGTACGCCGATCTATGTGAAGAACGTCGCCGACGTGAAACTCGGCAACGCCTTCCGCACCGGCGCGCTCGACAAGGACGGCAAAGAGGCGGTGGGCGGCGTGGTCATCGCGCGCTACGGCGTGAACACGCTCGACGTGATTGAGCGCGTGAAGCAGCGCATCACAGAGCTTCAACCGGGCCTGCCTGCGGGCGTGAAGATCGTCCCGTTCTACGACCGCACGCAGTTGATCGAACGAGCGACCCATACGCTGAAGCGCGCGCTCATCGAGGAGCTGATCCTCGTCACGCTCGCGCACATCATCTTCCTCGCGCACTTTCGCTCGATCCTTATCGTCACGATCCCGCTGCCGCTCGCGGTGCTCATCTCGTTCCTGTTCATGAAGTACATGGGCATCAGCTCGAACCTGATGTCGCTGTCGGGGATCGCCATCGCCATCGGCGTGCTCGTGGACGCAGGCATAGTGGTCACTGAGAACGCCTTCCGGTTTATGGAGAAGCGGAAGGTTGATCCGAAGGACAGGAAGAGAGTTTGGGAGACGGTGCTTGAGTCAACGAAGCTCGTCAGCCGCCCCGTCTTCTTCTCGATGGCGATCATCATCCTAGCCTTCATTCCGGTCTTCTCGCTTACGGGCCAAGAGGGCAAGCTCTTTCACCCGCTCGCCTTCACGAAGACCTTCGCGATGGCGGGCGCGACGATCATCGCAGTCATGCTCGTGCCCGTGCTCTGCACCTACCTGCTCGGCGGGAAGTTCCACTCCGAGCAGTCCAACCCCGTGATGCGCTTCCTACAAGCCCTCTACCGTCCAGTGCTGGGTCTCGCGCTCAGGCATCGCCTCATCACCGTGGCAATTGCCGCGACTCTTTTCGCCGGGGCGGTCGTGCTGGCTACAGGCATCGGCAAGGAGTTCATGCCGCCTTTGAACGAAGGCGACCTGATGTTCATGCCCGTCACCGACCCCGCGATCTCAATGGACGAGGCGCTCAGAATAATGCAGCGGCAGGACGAGGTGCTGAAATCGTTCCCCGAAGTCGAGTGGGCGGTCGGTAAGGCCGGTCGCGCTGAGACTTCGACCGACCCTTCGCCCGTGAACATGAACGAAACGATTGTCCACCTGAAGCCGCAGGAGCAGTGGCGGCAGGGGATGACGCGCGAGAAGCTGATCGCCGAGATGGACGAGCAGTTGCGGCTGCCCGGCGTGACGAACATCTGGACGCAGCCGATCATCAACCGCATAGACATGCTCACCACGGGCATCCGCTCGCAGGTCGGCATCAAGGTCTTCGGCAACGATCTGAAGACTCTTGAGGACACGTCGCGCCGCATCGCCGAGGTCGTCAAGACAGTCCCCGGCGCGACGGACGTTTACCCCGAACAGATCGGCGGCACGCCTTACATAGACATCAAGATTAACCGGCAGGCCGCGGCGCGCTACGGCATCG
Organism: Pyrinomonadaceae bacterium; assembly: GCA_036389395.1. GTDB lineage: Bacteria > Acidobacteriota > Blastocatellia > Pyrinomonadales > Pyrinomonadaceae > QHXQ01. Next base: position 39,104 of record DASVPY010000024.1, on the reverse strand, counting down.
ACACGCAACTCATCGAAGACGCCATCGAGAAGGGCATCGGCGAGACGAACCTCTCGGTGACCATCGAGGGGCGCAGGCGCTTCCCCATCCGCGTGCGCTACGCGCCGCAGTACAGGGGGAGCGCCGCGGCGCTCGGGCAGATACCCATCACGTCGCCCGCGGGCGCGCCCGTCCCACTCGCAGAACTCGCGGACATCCGTAGTACGGAAGGCCCGACGATGATCTCCAGCGAGAACGGCCTCTTGCGCGGCACGGTGCTCTTGAACGTGCGCGGGCGAGACGTGGGCAGCTTCGTTGACGAGGCGCAGCAGACCCTGACGCGACAGGTGCAACTGCCCGCCGGCTACTACATCGCGTGGAGCGGTCAGTACGAGAACCAGCAGCGCGCGAAAGAGCGGCTGATGATCGTCGTCCCCGTTGTGCTCGTCATCATCTTCGGTCTGCTCTACGTCATCTACCACTCGGCGCTCGAAGCCGCGCACGTCTTGATGGCCGTCCCGTTCGCGCTGACCGGCGGCGTCTATCTGCTCTGGGCGCTCAATTACAACTTCTCCGTCGCCGTCTGGGTCGGCTTCATCGCGCTCTTCGGCACCGCCGTGCAGACGGGCGTCGTGATGGTCATCTATCTGGAAGAGGCGGTCGAGCGGAAGAAGAAAGAGGTGGGCCGCCTCACGCCGCGCACTCTCATGGACGCGGTGACGGAAGGCGCGCTCCTGCGGCTGCGCCCCAAAGTGATGACCGTCTCGACGGTCGTAGCGGGGCTGCTCCCGATCATGTGGAGCACGAGCGCGGGGTCGGAGGTGATGAAGCCGCTGGCGACGCCAGTCCTGGGCGGCATGGTCTCAAGTCTCTTGCACGTGCTCGTCGTCACACCCGTCATCTTCTACTCCATACGCGCGCGCGAGTTGAAGAAAGAGTTGCGACTTGAGGCGCGGGGCGTGCCCGCCCGCGACGTAGAAGAGGCGGCGACCGAGCGAGTGGCAGCGGCAGAAGACGGTTCACAATCGGCGACGGGCGGAGAGCCGCCGACAGGTGAAGAAGAGGAGGAACTGACGCACCGCTGACCCGCGCGGCAGTTCCTCTTTAGTTGAAATGGGAATAAGAGAGATGAAATTACGGGATGCGACAAAACAGGGATGGCGGCTCGTCTGCGCGGCGCTGACGTTCGCGCTGATGGTCACGCAACTAGGCGGACTCGCCAGCGCGCAGACGGTCAACGCCGCCACGTCCGAGAGCCTGCTGACGCTCGACGCTCGCCCCGGCCTCGCGCTCTACGTGGATCAGTCTGCGGGGATGAGCGCCGACGAGGCGGTCGCATACGCGCTCGAACACAACGGCGAACTCGCCGCCGCCCGCAAAGAGTTGGACGCGGCGCGCGCGCTCGTCAAGCAAGCGCGCCCCAGGGCCAACCCTATGCTCGACGTGGGCGGCTCGAAGCAGGTAAACGGCGGCGACAACAGCGTCATGGTCTCCGGCTCACTCCCGCTCGAACTCGGCGGGCGACGATCTGCGCGCATCCTTGTGGCCGAGCGCGAGCTTGAGATGCGCGAGGCTATGGTTGCCGACCGCGAGCGCGCGCTCGCCGCCGAGGTGCGCGCGAAGTTCGGCGAGGCGCTGGCGGGTGTTTACAAACTCGGCTTCACGTCAGACCTGCTCTCGACGGAACAGCGCGGCTACCGGCTCGTCGTCGCGCGGGTGTTGGAAGGCAGGTCTGCGCCCCTGGAGCAGAACCAGATGCTCGTCGAGGTCAACCGGATGCGCTCGATGCGCGAGACCGAAGACGGCAAGGTTCAGGTGGCGATGCTCGAGTTGCGAAACGCCATCGGCATGGAACCGGACGCGCCTCTGCGCCTGCGCGGCGACTTCACCGGACTGGTGGAGGGCCTCCCGCCCGTCGAAGAGGCCACTCGTCTCGCCCTCAGCACGCGACCCGACCTGCTTGCGGCTCGCGCCGCCGAGAGTCTGGCGGAAGCGCAGATCGGGCAGGCGCGCGCCGATGGACGACCCGACGCGAGCTTGAGCGTCGGCTACCAGCGGATGAGTACGGGCTTCCCCGTAAGCGGCATCAACGACCGCGGCCAGCTCGCGCCGGTGATGGGCACGTTCCATAGTGTGACCGCGGGCGTCTCGATAAGCCTCCCCGTGCGCAACAAGAACCAGGGGGCGATAGAGGCGGCGGTCGCACAGTCTGACGCCGCGAAAAGCCGCCGCGAGTTCGCGGAGTTGACTGTCCGCCGCGAGGTGGCCTCGGCTTACGCGCGCTACATGAGCGCCGCACGCGCGATGGAAATCTACCGCGTCGGCGTGCAAGGACAGGCGGACGCGAACCTCAAGGTGGTGCAGAAGACTTACGAGCTGGGGTCAAAGACTTTACTCGACTACATCAGTGAGCAGCGCCGCTTCATTGAGGTGGAGAACTCATTCATTGACGCGGTGCTCGACACCTATCAGGCGCGCGTGGAGATCGCACGCGCCGCCGGCTCACCGGAGTTGATTAGAAAATGAAGCGGACAACAGAGACGGAGCGAGAAGAGTTCGAGGTGGAGACTCACGCGAACGGCAACAAGGCGTCGAAGTCGGAAACCCGCGTCGAGGAAACGCTCACGACGGAAGAGCGAGAGCGGCGCGGCAGTAAGACGAAGGTGGTCGCCATTACCGCGGTCGTTGCCCTCGCCGCGCTGGCCCTTTTGCTGTGGTGGCTACTGGGCGCGAGGGGAGGCGGCGGCCGACCCGTCCCCGCGCCTCGCACAGTCTCGACCGAACAGCCGGGCGCGAACGTTCCTGCGCAGATGACGACTACCGAGCCGACGCTCACGCTCTCGCCGGATGTGGCCGCGCGCGCGGGGCTGAAGATCGAGCAGGTCGGGGAGCAGTTGGGCGGCGGGCCGGACGCGGCCGTCGGTGGCCCCCAAGCGACGGGAGTCGTGCAGGCGAACACGTACCGCTCGACGCCCGTGGTCTCGCTCGTCGGCGGCATCGTGCGCAGCGTCAACGCCGAGTTGGGCCAGTCGGTCTCTCGCGGCCAGACAATCGCCGTGGTGTTCAGCGACGAGTTGGCGATGGCCCAATCGAAGTATCTGACGGCGCTCGCCGACCTTGAAGAGCACGAGAAGCATCACCGCCGCACGACCCAACTCGTCGAGATCGGCGCGGCGAGCCGCGAGGAGTTAGAACAGGCGACGACCAAGATGAAAACGGCGGAATCCGAAGTCGCGTCCGAGCGCCAGCGCTTACTACTGCTGGGCCTCACACCGCAGCGCATCGGCGTGCTTCGCTCTTCCTCGCAGATCAGCTCCGAGGTGAGTCTCCCCGCACCCGTGTCGGGCACGGTCATCAGCCGCGCGGCGAATCCGGGCGAGGTCATCGAGGCGAACAAAGAAATCTTGCGCGTCGCAGACCTCTCCTCCGTCTGGGTCATCGGACAGGTTTACGAGAAGGACTTGGCGAACATTCGGGTCGGGAGCGGCGCGAGCATCACCTCGAACGCGTACCCCGGCAAGGTCTTCCGCGGGCGCATCTCCTACGTTGACCCGCAGCTCGACCCGGCGACGCGCACGGCGCAGGTTCGCATAGAGTTGGCTAATCCGAGTCAGATGCTCAAGATCGGGATGTACGTGGGCGTCGCCTTCGCCACGCTCGGAGGCTCGGAGACGACCTCTCCGACCATTCCCGCCGCAGCCATGCAGCAGATCGGAGGCCAACAGGTGGTCTTCGTCGCCACGAACGACCCGAACGTCTTCGTGATGCGCCCGGTGCGCGTCGGCCCAGAATCGAACGGGAGGCTCACGGTGCTGGAAGGGCTGACGGTCGGCGAGCGCATCGTCACGGACGGGAGCTTCATGCTGCGCGCCGAGTGGCTCAAATTACACCCGAGCGGAACGGAGGGGCCGGGCGGACACCAGCACTGAGAGGAGTTGTGTTGGAGTAAAGGAGAAAACTCATAAATCACGTCAAATAATTGTCAAGACGTGGTTCGCGCGTAGCCGGGTTGGTATATCTCGTGCTATATTGGGCAGCCAGAACGGTCTCGGAAGACATCTGAAACTTCGACTTATGCGGCGTCGCTACCTGTCTGTTGGCATCCTACTCGTCGCGCTATTAATGAGCGCGTGGGGGCAGGTGCTTGCCGCCGCAATGTGTCCGCACATGCAGCAGGATCACGCCTGCTGCCACGCGCAGCAAGCCGCGCAAGACGACCATGCGTCGCACCAGATGGCGGGCGACATGCAGATGACGCCCGATGCCGAATCCGCACAGAGCGCGGAGGTCACAGCTTCCGAAAAACCCATTGAGGGTTGCGACCACCGCATGGGTCGTTCTTCTCAGTCGCCCTCGACAGTCACGTTGCGCGAGGCCGACCGGACGAATCGAGGCTCTGAGCTTGCAGCGCCGACGCCCGCGTCTCGGCTTACCGACTTAGCGCAGCCCTTCACCACAACCGTTCCTTCGAGAGAACACAGCCCACCAAAGGCGTCGGCCGACCGGCACGCCCTTCTCAGCGTCTTCCGCATTTAGTACCTCCGCAGAAATGCTCTCGGCTTTTGCAAGAAGGCTGAGCGCACCCGCGTGTCTTTTTTTCACGTCAACTGAATAGCTCAGGCAGAAAGCACGCAGATTTCGGGGGAGGCGTCCCGGCCTGTTTCACGTCCTGCGTCGCGGAAAGTTTTAAGGGGGAATCATGAGCAATTGGAATCCGATACGCACTCGCCTGTGCGCGCTGATCCTGATCTCTGCCCTGATTACGCCCGGCGTGATCGTCGCGTGGGCGCAGCATCAGGGTCACAGTATGCAGGACATGCCAGGCATGAATATGTCGAAGCCGAAGGCAAAGAAGTCGAAGCGAAAGGTCAGATCGAGCACGCGCCGGAGACGGAGCGCACGGCGCGCGCCGAAGAAGCAAGATATGCGGGGCATGAACATGAACGGCATGGACATGCAGGGCATGAAGATGCCGACCAAGTCTCCCACGCCGACACCTTCACCGTCCGCGGGGCAGACCGGCATGGAGAACATGCCGGGGATGCAGATGCCGGCAGCTTCACCTACACCTGCGCCGACGGCGTCGCCGCAGAGGATGGACATGCAGAATATGCCGGGGATGCAGATGCCCACGGGAGCGCCGACGCCCGCTCCGCAAGCCTCGCCGTCGCCCCAACAGAAGATGGACATGAGTATGCCCATGAACATGCCGATGAATAAGCCGACGCCGCAGGCCAGCCCCTCACCCGGGGCCACCCCCGACACGTCGGGCGGCATGGGTAACATGAACATGCCGGGGATGACGCACGGCGGTCACGACAAGACTCAGGGCATGAGCGGCATGGACATGTCCGGCACGAGTTCGATGAACATGGGGCCGCTGATGGTGATGTCAGCGAACGACATGGGCATCCGCGTCGGCGCAAGCGACACCAACATCATGTCAATGGGCGCGATGGGTTCGGGCACGGCTTGGCAACCGTCTTCCGGGCCGATGCACATGCATTACAAGATCGCGGGCGACTGGCTTTTGATGTTCCACTACAACCTGATCGCGGGCCTCAACCGCCAGGGCGGCCCGCGCGGCGTGACCAAGTTCGACTCGCAGAACTGGTTCATGCCGATGGCTTATCACAAGGTTGGTCGGGGTACGCTGCAACTGCGAGGCATGTTCAGCGCCGAGCCTTTTACGTTTCCGCCGGGCGGCTCGCCCTTGCTCTTCCAGACAGGCGAGACCTACAAGGGACAACCCCTTATTGATAAGCAGCACCCGCACGATCTGTTCATGGAGCTGTCTGCTCAGTACACGCTGCCCGTCGGCGAGCGCGGCACGTGGTTTACGTACTTCGGCTATCCGGGCGAACCCGCGCTGGGGCCGGTCGCCTTCATGCACAGGATGTCGGCTGCGGAGAACCCATCGGCTACGCTCTCCCATCACTTGCAGGACTCGACGCACATCTCGTTCGGCGTCCTGACGACGGGTTTCACTTATCGCCGGTTCAAGCTCGAAGGCTCACTCTTCAACGGGCGCGAGCCGGACGAGAACCGCTACGACTTCGACTCCCACAAGTGGAACTCCCGCTCGGCCCGCCTCTGGTTCATGCCGAATCGGAACTGGGCGGCGCAAGTCTCTTATGGTTTCCTGCGCAGCCCCGAAGCGCAGGAGCCGAACGCAGACATTCGGCGTGCGACCGCCTCCGTGCAGTACAACCGCGCGTTCAATCGCGGCAACTGGGCGTCGGCCCTCGTCTGGGGGCGCAACCACGTGAGCGATCTTGGTGAAGTGCATAACCTGAACAGCTACACGTTCGAGTCCACGGTCAACTTCCTCGACAAGAATTACCTCTACACGCGGCTGGAGTTGGTGGATAAGGACGAACTGCTGCGCCCGAGCGACCGCGCGCTCCTTGGCATCACACAGGATCATCCGTCGTTCCGCATCGGGGCTTACACCTTCGGCGGGGTGCGAGACCTCTGGAACACCGACAAGGTCTCGTTCGCTGTTGGGAGCGATCTGACCTTCTACTCCAAGCCCGCGATACTCGACCCCATCTACGGCCAGCGTCCAGTCTCGTGGAAGCTCTTCTTCCGCATCAGACCGGGCAAGATGGACATGAGTATGCACGGGATGCACGGCGGCAGTGGAACGCCGCCGGACCGACAGCCAAAGCACTAGGCCGACGACGGGCGGGGTGGACTTGTACCGCCGCCCCGACCGCCCGGCGGTAAGGATCAACTGAAACACTACCTCGGAGAAAAAGATGAAAAGACTTACGTTTCTGTTCGCAGCAATTCTGCTCTCGACCGGAGTTGTCTTCGCTACCCCGGCGCACGAAGGGCACGATCACAACGCGAAGGCGACCGCGAGTGCCGCCAAAGACGTGGAGGTCGTCGGCTACATCAGCGACAGCAGTTGCGGACTCCACCACATGGAGGGGATGGGCGACGAGAAGGCTTGCACACTGATGTGCGTCAAAGGCGGGGGTAAGTTCGTACTGGCCGACCGCGACCACAAGGTCGTCTATCGCTTGGATAAGACGGGTCAGGAGAAGGCGCGCGAGTTCGCGGGGCAGAAGGTCAAAGTCACTGGTCGCCTAACAGGCAAGACCATTCGAGTGACGAAGATCGAGGCCGCCTGATAACTCATCTCCCACGCACGAAGCCGTGGGGGAACGCACCGCGTCTATTGTCGGGAGAGGCAGGAAGTAAACCCCGGTCTCCCGACGATAGGCGTCACCCTTGATGCGGGGGAATAACCCGCGCGGGCGCAGATAGGAATAACACTGCCTTAAAGGGCGTGCTCAACTTTCGGGGCGCGGCGGGTGAAAAGTATGACTCCTCTGTTCACGAAAAGAGTCCGCTCGGTGCGGAAGCTGGCGGAATGTCTGACGCTCGCGCTGACTTTTTTCTTCTGCGCGCCGGCAGCTTTCGCCCACGCGCACCTCGAACGCTCCGAGCCGAAGGCAAACGCCACTCTCAAGCAGTCGCCGAAGACCGTCGAGTTGTGGTTCAGCGAGGAGCTTGAGCCTTCGATGAACACCGTCGCCGTGACCGACCAGACGGGCAGGCGGGTTGACAAGAATAACGTCACGCTCGCGGAAGGGGGCAAGAAACTAGAGGTCGAGCTGGAGGACTTGGCGTCGGGGACGTACACCGTTGACTGGAAAGTTCTCTCCACCGACCAGCACCCGATGAAGGGCAAGTTCGCCTTCACGGTGGCGCTCGCGGGCGGCAGCGCGGCAACCGCTCCAACCACACCCGCCGGCGCTCAACAGGCCGAGCAGCCGAAGCAAACCGAGCAGCCCACGCCGCCTCAGACATCGCCCGCCGAATCAACGCAGGAGTCCGGCAGCAGTTGGGCGCAGAGCGTCGTGCGCTGGCCGGAGTATCTGGCGATGATGGCGCTCTTGGGCGGCTTCGCTTTCCGCCTGCTGGTGCTCGAACCGTCTCTACGACAGGTTCACGATCTCGATGTCGCAGAGAGGGCGGCAGTGCTTTCATCGAGCGCGCGACGTTTCGCCCAACTAGCTTGGTGGAGCATCGTACTCCTGGCGCTCGCAACGCTCGCGGCACTTGTTCTTCAAACCGCCGCAGTCCTCGACGCGGGCGTGAGTAGCGCTCTCTCGCCTTCGAGTCTATATCGGGTGATCACGCAGACGAGCTACGGCGGCCCGTGGCTTCTTCAAGTAGTCACGCTCGTCTTTCTCGCCATCTTGCTCTTACTGGTCGGCGAGCGCACCGACAGCCGAGGACTACTGTGGGCTGGACTCGTCATCACCGCAGTCATGATGCTCTCGCCCAGTCTGACGGGCCACGCGCGGGCGGCGGCGAAGGAATACCACTTCACAGTCTTCTCCGACTGGCTGCATCTTGTCGCCGCAGGGTTCTGGCTGGGCGGCCTCTTCCACCTTACGCTCACGATGACCAGAGGCGTCTCAAGACTCAAGGGCCGTGAGCGCCTGCGCGTACTTGAGCGCGCAATCCCGCTCTTCACACGTCTGGCGGTCGCCAGCATCATAGTGATCGCCCTCACCGGCATCTACAACTCTTGGATACACGTGGACAGGCTCTCGGCGCTTTGGAGCACGCCTTACGGCGTGGCGCTCTCAGTCAAGATCATCATCTTCCTAATAATGGTTGCGCTCGGCGGACTGAACACCTTCGTCATCCACCCGAAAGCGAAACGCCTGCTTGCAGGTGAAGGTGAGGCTACGACGGGTGAGCATGTGAAGCTTGATCGCAGTTTCTATCGTTCTGTTGGTATAGAGGCTGTGCTCGGAGTCGCGGTGCTGCTCGCGGCAGCCGTGCTCGTCTTCCTGCAACCGGCGCGTGAACACCCGGCGCAGATGACCCGAGCCGAAACGTCTGGGTCAGTGATTACTCAAGACAGGAGATGAAAGATACATGAATAGGAAGACGCTCATTATAATTCTGGCTCTCATCGGCGTCGTTGTCGGAGCGTTCGCTCTGACGGGGCAGAATCAGACTTCGACAGACACGCAGAGACGTGCTCCGGCCGCACAACAGCCCGTCAGAGCGACGCAGCCACAATCCAGCCAAGCCGAGCCGGTGCCGGCGCATTACGAGACCACGCCGAGCCTCGGCAGTCTGGCCCCGACGCTCCGGCCCGAACAGTTCACCGGCATGACCAGAGAGGCTTACAGGGTCGCCGGAGAAATACCGCAGACGCTCGCGCAACTGCCGTGCTACTGCCACTGCGACCAGAGCTTCGGCCACAAGAGCCTGCAAAGCTGCTTCGTGGACGACCACGCCGCGCACTGCGCCGTCTGCGTGAACGAGGCGCTCGCCGCGAACCAACTCCAGAAGCAAGGGCTAACGCCAGCGCAGATACGGGATCGGATCGTCGCCGAGTATTCGCAGGAGTAATAAGGGGACGGAGGTGTGGGAGATGAAGCTGCCGCTAACAGGGTTCGCCTTCCTGCTGGGCTACATCGTCATGGTCGACGTCGCTTCGTTCCTAGAGAAGTTCAGCATGAAGCAGTTGAACCCCTACCAAGTCAACTTTCTCATGGTTGTGGGAATGGCCGTGACTGCCGTGCCCGCGCTCTGGCTCAAACAGGGAAGCCTCACCGTGCCAACCAAGGCACTGCCGCTGGGCGCGCCCATCGGGCTATTGATGGCGCTCGGCTCGATCTCTTTCGTCCTTGCGTTGTCAGAGTTGCCGGTCGGCGTGGCGACCGGAATCTCTACCAGCTATGTCCTGCTGGTGATGGTGCTCTCGTGGTGGTTCTTAAACGAGGAGATGGGCTGGATGAAGATCACGGGCGCGCTCCTGACCGTCGCCGGCGTGGCGCTCCTCTCTTGGCAGCAGAAGTGAGGCGCGAGTCTCTTTCATGAACATGAACGCAGTCGAAAAAAGGATCATCAAGAAGCGAGGAGAGTCAACATGCTGACATCGAGAAATAGAGTTGCCGGACGAGTCGCCATAGCCCTCGCGCTCTCGGTCGTAGTCTTCGCGGCTTCCGCAGTTCTTCTGCGACATACGGCACGCGCTCAGAACGACGCCGAGGCAGCGGTGCGCGACGTGCTCACGAAGAGCACCGTCAGTTTCGAGAAGAACGACCGCCGGATGGCCGCACAGGTCTGGGCTAATGACGAGTCGCTAACCGTCTTCGAGCAGGGGCACGCAAACTACGGCTGGGCGGACTACCGCGACAACCACCTCTTCCCCGAGATGAGCGAGATGAAGAACGTGAAGTATTCCTTGAGCGACATCCGTGTGCATCTCGCCGGTAAGACCGCGTGGGCGACGTTCAAGTACAGCATCTCCGGCGATGCCTCGGAAGAGGGAAAAACGCGACACTTCGACGGCGGCGGGCTGGGCACGGCGGTGCTTGAGGAACGCGAGGGGCGCTGGCAGATCGTGCACTGGCATTCGAGCGCGCCGCGGCGCGCTCCCGCCCCTTCGGCGAGTCCGGCGAAGAAAAATTAGTCAGCTTCAACCTCCCTCCGACGACTAAGAGTCCACCAGATCTGTCGCCCCTTGACTCTGTAGTCGGGTACAGGGTTTATACTCTTCTTCAAGAGGAGGAATCAGTATGAGCGACAAACGAAAGGTCGAAGTCTTCAGCGCGGGCTGCCCCGCTTGCGATGAAGCCGTCCGGCTGGTGAATGCTATCGCCTGCCCGTCCTGTGAGGTCGAAGTCTTGGACATGCAACAGCCGGACGTGGCGGCGCGTGCCGAGCAGTTGGGCGTCCGCAGCGTCCCGGCAGTGGTGATAGACGGACGACTCGCCGATTGCTGCGTCGGGCGGGGCGTTGACGAGGCAACTTTGCGGGCCGCAGGCGTGGGCGCGCCGCTACCTTGATAGCTGGGGCGTGATAAAGATGGTGAAAAGGTCGGCGACCGCAGCAAGAGTGGATTCACGGCAGCGCGCCGCGCTGAAGATCGGCGAGGTGTCGAAGCGGAGCGGGGTCGGCGTCGAGGCGCTCCGGTTTTATGAGCGGAGCGGACTCTTGGGACGCCCGGCGCGCACCGCGAGCGGCTACCGCGTGTACGACGCGGGGGTGCTGGAGCGACTCGCGTTCATCAAGCGGGCGCAGGTGCTCGGGTTCTCGCTCGACGAGATCAAACAGGTCATCGCCGAGAAGCAGGAGGGGCAAAGCCCCTGCGCCAGAGTGCGTGAGATCGTCCGCCGCCGCCTGCTGGAACTCGACGAGCGCATGCGCGAGATGAAGCGTTACCGCAGTGAGCTGGCGGCGGCGCTCGCCGAGTGGGACGAGGCCGGGGACGCGGCAGGGCACGTCTGCGGTTTGATCGAAGGGACTGACATCGAGCACCGCATGGCACAAGGTAAGCTGGAGGGGAAGAAGGGGCGCGGAAGGGGTGGAAGATGAAAGCGACGGCGACACAAGAAGACCGCGTGACAGACCCGGTGTGCGGGATGGCGGTTGACCCGAAGCGGGCGGCTGGCACGAGCGAGCGCGGCGGACAGACTTACTACTTCTGCTCGACCGCGTGCAAAGAGAAATTCGACGCCGCGAGCGAGGAAGACAAAGTGGCGTCGCAGGCGAGTTGCTGTGGCGGTGACGGAGCGGGCGCGGACGTGCAGCTCACCGCCCTGAAGTCGGCAGCCGTAGCGCACGAGTACGCGACGGGTACGGGAACAGATAAAGCGACAACGCACGTCGGCGCGGCGCACGCACATCACACGGGGGTAGCGCGACCGAGTACGGCGCAACAGCCGGAAGCACGTGCCGGCGATGTAGAAGAGGCGCAGGAGCGGAGCTACCGAACCATGATGCGTAAGTTCTGGTTCGCCGCCGCCGTAGGAGTTCCTCTGCTGCTCCTGATGTTCGCCGAGTTCGTCCCCGCGTTGCGGGATACGCTGATGCCCTACCACCGCGTGATGGGCATCCTGTCGGCGGTCGTCACCTTCCCCGTGCTCGCCTGGTCGGGCAGTCAGTTCTTCGAGAGCGCGTGGAACGGGCTGCGTAACCACAACACGAACATGGACACGCTGGTCGCGCTCGGCACGGGCGCGGCTTGGGTCTATTCGACGGTCGTCGCCCTAGCGCCGCATCTCTTCCCGGCGGGCACTGCCGGGATGTACTTCGAGGTTGCGGTCATAGTTATCGCGCTCATCCTGCTCGGACAGGCGCTGGAGTTGAGGGCAAAAAGTAGATCGAGCGCCGCGATTAAAAAGCTCCTTGAGTTGCAGGCCAAGCACGCCCGCGTCATCCGCGACGGGCATGAGTTGGACGTACCCGTCGAAGAAGTCGTCGTCGGCGACACGGTCTTGGTGCGCCCCGGCGAGAAAGTGCCTGTTGACGGTGTGATATTAGAAGGCGAGTCCGCAGTTGACGAGTCTGTGGTGACAGGTGAGTCAGTTCCCGTTGACAAGCGGTCCGGCGATCACGTTATCGGTTCGAGCGTCAATAAGACCGGGGCATTCACCTTCCGCGCGACTAAAGTGGGGAAGGACACTGCGCTGGCGCAGATCGTCGAGATGGTTCAGCGCGCGCAAAGCTCGAAGCCGCCCATCGGACGGCTCGTTGACAAAGTCTCCTCCTACTTCGTGCCGTCGGTGATGATCATCTCCATCCTGACTTTCCTCGCATGGTTCAACTTCGGCCCGCAGCCCACGCTCAACTACGCAATCGTCACGATGGTCGCGGTGCTCGTCATCGCCTGCCCGTGCGCGCTCGGACTCGCGACGCCCATCAGCCTGATGGTCGGCGTGGGCAAGGCTGCCGAGCACGGCGTGCTCATCAGGAACGGCGAGGCTTTGGAGACCGCTTCGCGCCTGACCACGGTCGTGCTCGATAAGACCGGCACGATCACCAAGGGCAAGCCCGAGTTGACCGACGTGTTGCCGCTCGAAGGTTTCGACGAGGCGGAGCTTCTACGGCTCGCGGCTGTTGCGGACAGGCGCAGCGAGCACCCGCTCGCCGAAGCCATCGTGCGCGGTGCGCGAGAGCGCGGCGTTAACATAAGCGAGCCTGAGCAGTTCAACGCCATACCGGGTCACGGCGTGGAAGCTAAGGTCGAAGGCAAGCGCGTGGCGGTCGGCAACGGGAGGCTGATGGAAAGAGAGCGTGTGTCGCTCGCGGACTTCGAGCAGTTGGCCGCACGCCTCGCCGACGAGGGCAAGACGCCTATGTTCGTCGCAGTGGACGGTCGTCCCGCAGGCGTCGTTGGCGTCGCCGATACGATTAAGGAAGACTCTATCGCGGCGGTACGTGCGCTACAGAAGATGGGCATCGAGGTCGTGATGATCACCGGCGATAACGAGCGCACCGCGAAGGCAATCGCGCGGCAGGTCGGGATCACTCATGTGCTGGCGGAGGTGTTGCCGGAAGAGAAGGCTCATCAGGTCGAGTTGTTACAGTCGGAGGGCTCGGCTCAGAAAGAACGCGGAGGGCGAGGCGCGCGTCTGGTCGGCATGGTGGGCGACGGTATTAACGACGCGCCAGCTCTCGCTCAGGCCAACATCGGGTTTGCCATCGGGACGGGCACTGACGTTGCAATCGAGGCGGCGGACGTGACACTCGTCGGCGGCTCCCTGCGCGGCGTCGTCACGGCTATTGAAGTCTCACGCGCGACGCTCAGGAACATCAAGCAGAATCTGTTCGGCGCGTTCATCTACAACACGCTCGGCATCCCCGTCGCCGCAGGAGTCCTGTACCCGGTCTTAGGGATGTTGCTGTCACCCATTATCGCGGGCGCGGCGATGGCCGCGTCATCCATCACGGTCGTAACGAACGCCAACCGGCTACGGTTCTTCGAGCCGCGAACGGTCAAGGAGGTGAGAGCATGAACGCGACGCAGATCATCGTCACGCTCGTCGGGTTTGGCGTCATCGCATGGATCGTCTGGTACTTCTGGCTGTGGCGGAGGGAGTCGGTCGCTGCTGAGACGGGCGCGGGCGGCGTGCAGGTGGTGGACGTGACGGTGCGCGGCGGATACCAGCCAGCGGCGATTACGGTCAAAGCCGGGCGTCCCCTGCGGCTCAATTTTACGCGCCGCGAGTCAACGACCTGCGGCGAGGAGGTCGTGCTGCCCGACTTCGGCAAGCGCGCGCACCTGCCTGAGAACCAGACCGTCACGGTCGAGGTGACGCCGGAGAAACCGGGCGAGTACGAATTCACCTGCGGGATGAATATGTACCGCGGCAAACTCATCGCGCAATGAGGCGCGGCGCGGGCGAAAGACGGGCGCGGTGGAAACAGGTCGCGGCCATCTTCACGGTGGCCGTAGCGTCCAACTATCTCTGGGAGATGGCACAGATGTACTACTACACCGGCGCGGACAGCCCACGTGCGTCGTGGTACTGCTTGCTGGCGAGTCTGGGTGACGGGCTGCTCGTGCTACTCATCTTCGCCGCCGGTAGGATGGTCTTGCGTCGCAGAAATTGGTACGAGCATCCGGGCGTTGGCGGCTATCTATTAATGTTGGTTGCGGGCACTGCGGTCGGCATTACTGTCGAGTGGTTGGCTGTTCACGAAACAGGAACGTGGGAATATGCGGCCAGGATGCCGCTCCTGCCGGGGACTCAGATGGGGCTGCTGCCGGTAGCGCAGATGCTTGTGCTCCCGCCCCTCAGTTTTCGCGTGGTGGCCTCGTTGATTAAAGGTTCGTAGGATCAATCTGTTTCGTCTCCTGATATAAAATCTCGTTCACGTTGACAAGGAGAGTGCGGCGGTAATATATGGATTCTCGACACATCCTCAGTTAACGTCACCTCGCGGTTTTTTAACTCCGTAATTTGGGTCTGATCGATGGCATTCACACAAGACAAACTGATCTGGCGGCAAGCCGCGCTAGGTTTTTTGTTGCTCTGCTTGGCGGGGCTGGCATGGGCGCGGACATATCAAGACACGCAAAACATGAACTGCGTGATGACGATGCCGGAGATGCACGGGCCGTGGTGGGTCGGCGGCCCGCTCTACATGATGTCTTGGGCGGTGATGATGGCGGCGATGATGCTGCCGGCCATAACACCCATGGTGCTTCTCTTTGCGCGCGTCTCCCGTAGCCGAAGCGCTCGAACTTCCGTTGCGGGGCCTTGGCTGTTCGTCCTCGGCTACGCGCTGGTCTGGAGCGCCCTCGGACTGCCCGCTTACTTCGGCACGCTCGGGCTACAGGCGTTCGTCACGCGTAACCCGGCTGTCACACTTTGGTTACCTAAAATAGGCGCAGTTACTCTGCTGGCGGCTGGTGTCTATCAGTTAAGTCCTCTGAAGAACGCCTGCCTCAAGCATTGCACCTCGCCGCTTCATTTTATCTTGCATAGTTGGCACGACGGCCGATGGGGTGCAGTCCGCATGGGGATGACGCACGGGGCCGTCTGCGCCGCCTGCTGCGTCGGGCTAATGGCCGTCCTGTTCGCCCTCGGCATCATGAGCCTGACGTGGATGGCCGTGGTGGCGATCATTATCATTGCCGAACGCACAGTGGCGGGCGGCAGTTTGGTCAGTCGTATCACGGGTGGCGCGCTGACGCTCGCCGGGATGAGCGCCTTATTCATCCCCGACGTGGCGCGGCTCCTGTTAGGTTAATGAAAGTCTGACGGACTAAGACAGTGGAAGGAGAAAACGACGATGGCTGATTGGCGGATGACGGGCACTTACTTCAAGAGTTGCAACTGTGATCCGGGCTGCCCCTGCGACTTCATGAGCGCGCCCACGCACCACAAGTGCGAGGGCGTGCTGGGCATGAAAGTGGATGAGGGACACTTCGGCGATGTCTCTTTAGACGGCGTGAAGTGGGCCGTCGCCTACCACTGGCCAGGGCCCTTGCATGAAGGTAACGGCACGGTCAAGCCCTACTTCGACCCGGCCACCACGCAAGAGCAGTTGGGCGCGCTTGGTCAAATCCTGACGGGGCAGGCGGGCGGGACGTGGTTCGAGGTGCTCGCGTCAATAATCACCGAGGTCAAGCCGCCGGCGATTGCGCCGATTGATTTTGAGGTCACAGATAAGACCGGAAAGATAATGATCGGCGACATGATCGAAAACCGCTTCGCGCCGCTGAAGAATCCAGTCACTGGGCAGGACGTGGCGATTCAGGTTCGCATCCCCGGCGGGATGGAATACTCCGATCAGGGGGAGGCGGAGATTGTGCGCTCCGAGTTGATGCGCTCGACCGACGAGATCGGCTTCGATTATGCGGGTTGCCACACCTCGCTCGTCGAGCGCCAGACCTTCGGCAGCCACAGGTGAGTAGTTACCTGTATCGTCGTGTAGCGCGAACGGCGGGCGGCCAAAGAACGCCCAGCACGTTCGGCGTGCGCGGTGCGTCAACATAAAAAATGCCGCCGTCGTGATAGGCGGCGCGGCAGCCTTTCGTCTTTGTATTGAATGCCAAGTAACACCATGCGGGAGTGGCGCGACTCCGCGCCGTACTGGCAGAAGCACGCGCCCACCATCCGCCTGATGTTCGCGCCCTTGACCCGCGCGCTCATCGAAGAGGCAGGCATCCGCGAGGGCCAGATCGTGCTAGACGTGGCGGGCGGCCCTGGCGAGCCTTCGCTCACGATAGCCGAGACTGTGAGGCCGTCGGGTTCGGTCATGTCTATCGACGCCGTCGCCGAGATGGTCAAAGCGGCTGAGGGCGAGGCCCGTCGGCGCGGGCTGACGAACGTTAAGTTTCGCCGGTGCGAAGCCGGACGGCTCCCGTTTGACGCCGACTCATTCGACGCTGCGGTGTGCCGGTTCGGCGCGATGTTCTTCCCCGATCCGCTCGCCGCCCTCGGCGAGATGTTGCGCGTCACAGGACCGGGCGGCGCGCTGTCGCTCGCGGTCTGGCACAGAAGCGACCTCAACCCGTACTACTACGTCATCGCCAACGTCATCTCGCGCTACGTTGAAACGACGCCCGCCCCGTCGCCGGCAGCGCCGGACGCTTTCCGCTTCGCCGAACTGGGCACACTCGCCCGCATCCTCGAAGAAGCCGGGGCGACCGGCGTGCGCGAGCGGGTGTTCAAGTTCCGAATGGAAGCGCCCGTCTCGCCCGCGGAGTTCTGGGCGATGCGCTCCGAGACCTCCGGCACGCTCCGTGAGAAGCTGGCAACTCTCTCCGCGGAAGAAAGAACTAGGGTAGCGCAAGAGGTACAGGAGGCCGTGCGCGAGTTCTTCCCGAATAACATGATGAGCTTCCCGGCACAGGTCATCATCGTGACGGGAAAGAAACCTGCCTAGCCACCGCGCCCACGAAGAAAGACATGAAACTCCGTCTGCCCTTGATCACCACCTTACCCGAGGCATGTCTTCGCCGCTAATAGTTTCCCTTGAAGAGAACGATGATAAGATAACCAGCAAGGAGCATCTTGTTTCAGGTTGAAAATTCAGGCCGGTAGTTTACGTCGCAGAGGACGCGGGTCCGAACCAGAGGAGGAAGGCTATGGTGGATACCATTTCGAGAGACGAGTTGAAGGCGAAGATGGACGGCGGCGCGGCGTTCACGCTGGTCGAGACGCTGGCCGAGGTCGCTTATCAGCACGCGCACCTGCCGGGCGCGATCAACCTGCCGCCCGACCGCGTGAGAGAACTGGCTCCCGGACTGCTGACGGACAAGGGCGCGGAGATCATCGTCTACTGCTCTAGCCCCACGTGACACGCCTCCGAGAACGTCGCCCGTGAACTGGCGGCGCTTGGGTACACGAATGTCAAGGACTACGGCGGCGGGAAGTCGGACTGGATCGAGGCTGGGCTGCCGACAGAGAGCGGACACAAACACTGAGGCGGATGAAGGCGTGCCGGGTCGTGTGCCCGGCGCGCGTCGTCTTGCGGATAAGATCGGCTTCACCGAGGAGAGGTAAAAATCATGGAAGCAACTAGGGTCACTGCTGAGGAAGTTAAAGCACGTATGGACAGGGACGAGCAGTTCACCTTCGTGGACACACGCAACCCGCAGGCTTGGGGCGAGGCCGACACTAAGCTGCCGGGCGCGATTCGCGTGCCCGCGGACGAGGTGGACGATCACCTGTCGGAGATACCGCGAGACCGCGCGGTCATCACCTATTGCACCTGACCGCACGAGGCGTCGAGCGCCCGTGTGGCGCAGGAGCTGCTGGATCGCGGCTGGAAGAGTGTGCACCCGCTCTACGGCGGGTTCGACGCGTGGGAAAAGGCCGGGCTTCCCGTCGAGCCTAAGTGAAGGTAGTTATCTACTCGACGCGGGTCAGGTAGTTTATCTCAGCCTTTCGGCCAAACTAGCCGAGCCATTTCTAAGCGGCGCTTTGCTACGTGCGTCAAGTAGATGTTTACCAACATCAGTCCAGACCAGGGCCACGCTACCGCACAGCATATAGATTTCCGTCGTCACTCCCGAAGTAGATGACCCCGTCGTTGATGGCCGGCGAGGAGCGCATCCAGCCGGGCGGCGCTTTGAACCTCCACCGCCTCTTTCCCGTCTGAGCATCAACCGCATAGAGGTAACCGTCCGCGCTCCCGAAATACACGATGCCGTCAGCAATGGACGGTGAAGAGATGACTACGCCCCCGGTCTTAACTCTCCACCTCTCACTCCCTGTCTTCGTCTCCAGCGCATAGAGATTCCCATCGTCGCTTCCCGTATAGACTACACCGGCATAGACGGCTGGAGAAGACCTGATCCGCCCTCCTGTTTTAAAGCACCACCTCTCGTCGCCAGTCTTCGCATCTACCGCATAGCAAGCGCCATCCATGCTCCCAAAATAGACGCGACCATCAGCGACGGCGGGTGAAGAGAGGATTCTGTAACCCGTCTTGAATCTCCATCTCTCTTGGCCTGTCGCCATATCTACCGCATACAGGTAAGCATCCCAGCTTCCGAAATATAGAGTCTCGTCGGCCACCGCTGGAGAAGAAAGAATCCAACTCCCCGCTTTGAACTTCCACAGGAGCTTTCCTGTCTGAGCGTCAACCGCATAAAGATAAGTATCAGCGCTCCCGAAATAAACAACTCCGTCGCTCACGGCGGGCGAGGAATAGACCCTGTACCCGGTCTTGAATCTCCACTTTTCGCTACCCGTCTGCGCGTCCACGGCGTAAAGGTAGCCGTCGTGGCTGCCGACATAGACTACGCCGTCAACGATAGAAGGGGAGGAGTACACGACATCTCCCGTCTTGAACTTCCACTTGAGTTCTCCGGTCTGGGCATTCAGAGCGTAGAGATACTGGTCGTCGCTGCCGGCATAGACCACGCCGTCGGAAACGGAAGGGGAAGAGAACCAGGCTTCGATGACGCGCTCCGTCTTGAACTTCCACTTTACTCTGTGGAGCCGGTTGACACCTTTAGTCTCAAACACCCCGGTGCGTTGCAGGTTGGCGCGAAACATGGCTGGCGAGGGCGATTGCCCCAGCAGTAGATGAGGACACGCACAGATGAGCAGACAGATGTACACTCGCTTCATCTTAGTTTCCAGTGCCAAAGCCGTATTATAGTGAGATTATAATGTATCTTGGGATGAGCGATATGACTGCATCTCTAAGTCGATTGTGAAGGTCTCTTCAGCACGGTAGAAACCAATAAATTAGTCAGATGAATGCGTTGGGAAGAAAGAACAGGTTACACAATATCTAATGTCGAACGATAATCCTCGCGAACCACAGGTTCCACCCGGGAGTGATGAGCTTTTCCGCCTCATGGTGGAGAGCGTGCATGACTACGCTATCTTCGCCGCCGACCCGGAGGGTCGCATCATCAGTTGGAACACCGGGGCGGAGCGCATCTTCGGCTATCGGAATGATGAGGCCGTCGGACAGAGCGCAGGGATCATTTTCACGCCCGAAGACCGTGAGCGCGGCACCCACGAACGGGAGATGCGTGAAGCGGTCGAAGAGGGTCGCGCCGAGGACGAGCGCTGGCACGTGCGCAAAGACGGATCACGCTTCTGGGCCAGCGGCGTCGTTACACCTTTGCACGACGCGTCGGGGCATTTGCGCGGCTTCGTGAAAGTGGCGCGCGACATAACGGAGCGCAAGCGCGCCGAGCGGGCCCTGCGGGAGTCGGAGGAGGGCTATCGCGCGCTCACCGAGGCCGCCTCGGACGGCATCGTCACCATCGACGAGGAGAGCGCGATCCTCTTCGCCAATCCCGGCGCGGAGAAGATCTTCGGGTACTCGGCAGAGGAGATGGTGGGCCAAAGCCTCACCATGCTGATGCCCGACCACCTGCGGCACCTCCACCGAGCCGGGCTCACGCGCTATCTGGAGACGGGTCGCAAGCACATCGCCTGGGACGGCTACGAACTGCCCGGCCTGCACAAAAGCGGGCGCGAGATCCTCCTGGAAGTCTCGTTCGGCGAATTCACTAGGGACGGCCGACACTTCTTCACCGGAGTCGTCCGCGACATCGCCGAGCGGAAGCGCGCGGAGGAGGCGCGGCTCTGGCTCGCCGCCATCGTCGAGTCGTCCGATGACGCGATTTTCTCAATAGACCTGACAGGCCGGATAACGAACTGGAACGCCGGCGCGGAGCGACTCTACGGGTACGCCGAAGCGGAGGCCCTCGGGCAACCGGTGACGATCATCATTCCGCCGGAACTGCGGGAAGAAGAGGTGACCATCCTGCGCCGACTACGGGCCGGTGAGCGCATCGAGCATTACGAAACCGTGCGCCTCGACAAGCGGGGCCGGCGCGTCGACGTCTCGTTGACCATTTCGCCGATCAAGGACGCGGAAGGTCGGGTGGTCGGCGCTTCCAAGGTCGCGCGTGACATCACCGAGCGCAAGCGGGCGGAGGAAGAACGCCTGCGGCTCTTAGAGAACGAGCGGAGGGCGCGCGAGGAGGCTGAGGCAGCGCAAAGGCGTACCGCCTTCCTCGCCGAATCGAGTACGGTGCTCTCGTCCTCACTCGACTATCAAACCACGGTCACGAGTGTCGCACGGATGGTCGTACCTAACTTGGCTGATTGGTGTAGGGTCGATCTACT
The DNA here is from genome assembly GCA_036389395.1 of Pyrinomonadaceae bacterium. Lineage (GTDB taxonomy): Bacteria > Acidobacteriota > Blastocatellia > Pyrinomonadales > Pyrinomonadaceae > QHXQ01. The sequence continues at coordinate 18,246 of DASVPY010000024.1, read as the reverse complement.
CGACGAGAGAGGAGCGATCCGCCGCCTGGCGGTCGCCCACGCGGATCCGTCGAAAGTAGAGTGGGCCGACGAACTAGAGCGGCGCTACCCGACCGACCCCGAAGCTGAGCGCGGCGTGCCGCACGTGCTGCGCACCGGCGAGTCGGAACTCTACCCCGAGATTCCGGATGAGATGCTTGTGCAGGCGGCCAGAGACGCCGAGCACCTCCGAATCATGCGTGAGGTCGGTTTTAACTCTGCGATGGTCGTCCCACTTCGGGCGCGCGTGCGCACGCTCGGGGCCCTCAGTTTCATCTTGACGGAGTCGGGGCGGCGCTACGGGCCGGAAGACCTTGAGTTCGCGGAGGAACTGGCGCGCCGCTGCGCCTTGGCCATCGACAACGCGCGACTCTACGGCGAGGCACAGGCGGCGCGGGCGACGGCCGAGCAGGCGAACCGCCTCAAGGAAGAATTCCTCGCGACGCTCTCGCACGAGTTGCGGACGCCGCTGACGGCCATCCTCGGCTGGTCGCGTATGCTGATCGCCACACAGCTCGACGCGGAGAACACGGCGCGCGCCCTCGAATCCATCGAGCGCAACGCGAGGGCGCAGGGGAGGCTGATCGACGACATCCTGGACGTCTCGCGTATCATCACGGGTAAGCTCCACCTGGACGTGCGACCCGTGGATCTGGCGCCCGTCATCGAAGAGGCGGTCCAATCGGTACGCCCGGCTGCCGAAGCTAAGGGCATCCGGCTCCAGCGCGTGCTCGACACGGGGGCGCAGGTCGTCTCCGGCGACCCGGAAAGATTGCAACAGGTGGTCTGGAACCTGCTCTCGAACGCCGTCAAGTTCACGCCCAAGGGCGGGCGCGTGCAGGTCAGGCTTGAGCGCGTCAACTCACACGTCGAGATCGTCGTGAGCGACACCGGACGCGGCATCAGCGCGGACGTGCTGCCCTACGTCTTCGAGCGCTTTCGCCAGGCCGACAGTTCGACGACCAGGGAGCACAGCGGCTTGGGTCTGGGCCTCGCCATCGTGCGTCACCTTGTGGAACTGCACGGCGGGACGGTGCGCGCCGAAAGCGCAGGCGAGGGACAGGGCGCGACCTTCACGGTAGACCTCCCGCTGATAATCGCGCGCGTGCCTCAGCCCGCAACGCGTGATGAGGAACAGACGCATCCGACGACGGACAGGGGTGAGGGATTCATGTGCCCGCCTGAACTTGAAGGCCTGCACATCCTTTTCGTTGACGACGAGGAGGACGCACGCGCTCTTCTGACCACGATTCTGGAGAGCTGCGGCGCACGCGTGACGACGGTCGGCTCCGCACGAGAGGCGCTCGAAGAGATCAAAGGAACGAAGTTCGACGTGCTGCTCTCAGACATCGGGATGCCGGGGGAGGACGGTTACTGGCTGATCAAAAAGGTTCGGAAGTTACCCCCCGAGCAGGGCGGGCAAACACCGGCGGCTGCGCTGACCGCATATGCGCGGGCTAAAGACCGCATGCGGGTGCTGCGCGCCGGCTACCAGATGCACGTCCCGAAGCCGGTAGATCCGGCAGAGTTGGTGACCGTGGTAGCAAACATCGCGGGCCGGCATGAGGAGAGTTAACAGGAGTGTAATTTTTCGCAAGACTTTTTCGGATTGAGAAGAACTCTACCGAGCGTGCAAAGGGTACCCACAAAAGTCCCCACAGCGATCTTCTGAGCTTGTTGCGGAAAACCTTCTCTAGCTGTAAGTGGTCGGGTTAGAAGAAGTTATTGAAGGCGGCGGTCGGAATCGAACCGACGAATAAAGGTTTTGCAGACCTCTGCCTTACCACTTGGCTACGCCGCCGGACGAAAGGCGAAGGGCGAAGGGCGAAAGTAAAAGCCTGACTTTCGCCTTTCGCCCTTCGCCTTTCGTCTGGAACTTTTTGGAGCGGGAGACGGGATTTGAACCCGCGACTTCGACCTTGGCAAGGTCGCACTCTACCGCTGAGTTACTCCCGCTCGGCGAGTGTTGATTTTAAGGATTGGCGGCCCGTTGTCAAGCGGCCGCGGCCGCGGCCCGCCGCGCGTTGCGCGCAGGCCCGCCGCCCCTGTTGACAAAGCCGCCCCGCGCGCATAATTTCTGGCCCGTCAGTGTCCGAGGCAGCTTTCCCTGAGTCAGCAAAAAATGTTTGCGGCCGCGGGCCGCGCAGTGCCGCCGCCTCGTGCGCCCGCCGCGGAGCGGGGAACGGTACGCGCCTGCGCCGCGCGGCGCGTATGGTTAAGGCCGCAATTCGTCTGACTTAAGACCGCGAGCCGGATGACTCAGGTTTGCTCATGCGACTGAGTTGGCGGCGCGGGTGATGGAGTTTGAAGGGTGGAGATGATCATGCCGTTGAAGCGTTCCCTGTCGCGCCGGAGTCGCGCGCGTCTGTTCTGTTTGTCCTCGTGGGCGTTGGTCTGGGCCGGGTTGTGTCTGTGTGCGCCGGGCGTGGGCGCGCAGGCTTACCGCCGGCCGCCGCAGGCCGTGCTCGACGTGCTCAACGCGCCCGTGCCGCCCGCCGCCTCCGTCAGCCCCGCGCGCGACCGCCTGCTGCTCGCCACGGGCGTCCGCTACCCGCCCATCAGCGAGTTGGCGCAGCCCATGCTCCGCCTCGCAGGCCTGCGCCTCAACCCGAACACGAACGGGCCGCACCGCGCACCTTACTACGTCGCGCTCGTCGTCAAACGCCTAAGCGACGGCGCGGAGACGCCAGTCGCGCTGCCCGCGGGCGCGCACATAGACTTCCCCCGCTGGAGTCCAGACGGGCGGCGCTTCGCCTTCCTCAACACGACCGCCGCGGGTCTCGACCTGTGGGTCGGCGACGCCGCGACCGGGCAGATCAAGCAGTTGCCCGGCGTGCGCGTCAACGCCGTCTACGGCGAGCCGTACCAATGGCTGCCGGACAACCGCACGCTCGTCGTGCAACTCGTGCCTGGGCAACGCGCGCCGCTCGGCGCGGCCCCCAACGTCCCGCGCGAGCCGACCATACAGGAAAGCTCCGGCCGCGCCGCGGCCCTGCGCACCTACCAAGACTTGCTGAAGAACCCTTACGACGAGGAGCAGTTTGAATACTACGCGACGGCGCAACTCGCGCTCGTGGACGCGGACACGGGCCGCGCGACGAACCTCGGCGCGCCCGCCATCTACGAGACGGTTGACCCGTCGCCCGACGGCCGCCTGCTGCTCACGGCGCGGCTGCACAAGCCGTTCAGTTATCTCTTCCCCGCCGACTCGTTCCCCAAAGAGGTCGAGGTGTGGGACACGCGCGGGCAGGTCGTCTACAAGCTGGCGAGTCTGCCGCTCGCCGATCAGGTGCCGGTGGACGGCGTGCCGGAAGGGCCGCGCGAGTACGCCTGGCGGCCGAGCGCGCCCGCCACGCTCGTCTGGGCCGAGGCGTTAGATAAGGGCGACCCGCGGCAGAAGGTCGCGCACCGTGATCGGCTCGTCACGCTGGCCGCGCCGTTCAACGCCCAACCCGCCGAGTTGTTAAAGACCGAGCAGCGGCTCATTGACCTGGCGTGGCTGGAACAGGGCGACGGCGCGCTCGTAACCGACTACGACCGCGACACGCGCAAGGCGCGCACGGTGCTCCTGCGCGCGGATGACCGCAACGCGCAGCCGCGCGTCATCTGGGATCGCAACGTGCAGGATCGTTACAACGATCCGGGCAACCCCGTCACGCGCCTGCTGCCCAACGGCCACCGCGCCGTCCTACAGGCCCGCGACACGATCTACCTGAGCGGCGCGGGCGCGTCGCCCGAAGGCGACCGCCCCTTCCTCGACGCCCTGAACTTGCAGACCGGCCAGAGCGTCCGCCTCTTCCGCAGCGACAACAAGAGCTACGAGTCCTTCGTCGCGCTCTTGAAGGACGACGGCTCACAGTTCATCACGCGGCGCGAGACGCCGACCGACCCGCCTAATTTTTTCATCCGCACGTCGCTCGCGGCCCTCGTGGACGGGCCTGCGCCGCGCCCCGCCGACCTCGCGGCCAACAAGGGCGAAGCGCGCTTCCCCTCGGTGTCGAAGCCGCTAACGAACTTCCCCGACCCGACGCCGCAACTGCGCGGCATCACCAAGCGGCTCGTCACCTACAACCGCGCCGACGGCGTGCCGTGCTCCTTCACGCTCTACCTGCCGCCCGGCTACAAAGAGGGCACGCGCCTGCCCACGGTCGTCTGGGCCTACCCGCTCGAATTCAACGACGCCGCTACCGCAGGCCAAGTCTCCGGCTCGACGCAGCGTTACACGACCATCGCGGGGCCGTCGCACCTCTTCTTCCTGCTCGAAGGCTACGCCGTCTTGGACAATGCGACGATGCCCGTGGTCGGCACGCCCGAAAAGGTCAACGACACATACGTCGAGCAGATCGTGATGAGCGCCAAGGCGGCGATTGACAAGGCGGTCGAGCTGGGCGTGACGGACAGGGAGCGCGTGGGCGTGGCCGGGCACTCCTACGGCGCGTTCATGACGGCGAACCTGTTGGCGCACTCCGACCTGTTCCGCGCCGGCATCGCGCGCAGCGGCGCGTACAACCGCACGCTCACGCCCTTCGGCTTCCAGAGCGAGCGCCGGATACTCTGGGAAGCGCCGGAGCTGTACCTGAAGGTCTCGCCCTTCATGTACGCGAACAAGATCAACGAGCCGATCCTGCTCATCCACGGCGAGGCGGACAACAACACGGGCACGTTCCCCATCCAGTCCGAGCGCATGTACGCCGCCATCCGCGGCACGGGCGGCACGGTGCGCCTCGTCATGCTCCCGCTCGAAGCCCACGGCTACGCCGCCCGCGAGTCCATCGAGCACACCCTCTACGAGATGCTCAACTGGTTCGACAAGTACGTCAAAAACGCCCCGCCCCGCCAACAGGAGCAGAAGGCCGCGACGATGCCATAGCGGCCGCGCCGCAACGCGAACGTCCCTTAGTTGCTCTTAACGAAACGGCGGTAGTGGTCTGAGCTTGGACGCTCAAGTCACTACCGTCTTTTCTTCGTCGCAGGTTTAGGTGGGAGCTGCTTCCGCTCAAGCTGAAGTTGCAGGCTCAATTTCTCACGCTCCGCTTGTTCGTGCTGGGCGAGGGCGGCCAACTGACCTTGCCGGCGTTCGACGGCGAGGGCCAGCGCGTGTACCTGTTCGGTCAGTTTTTCCTGCCTCGTCTGTAACTGTTCGATGTCGCGGGCCAGGATGAAGACGGTTTGGATGAAAGTGAGAAGTTGCCGCCACATTGTCAGCGCGCGGTTTTCAGTCTGGCCAGGACGGCGTCCGTCTCCCGGCTAAGCCGCTCGGCCCGCCTGCCGGCGCGCTCCGAACGAACGCGCGACGCCTTGATCTCTTTAGCGGCCCACTTGAAGTAGAGTGCGGCCTGCTGCTCCATGTCGCCCGCGAAAATTTCTATTTCTGCGACGCCGCCCGTGCCGACTGGCGCGGGCGCACCTACCGCCGTACGCCTTGCGGCCGTCTGCGGTTGCATTACGAACTTGCCGGAATTGGTTTTTTGCGCGGTCTTTCTCGGGTTCGCCATGTATTACTCCCGGCGCATTATGGGTTGGGCCTGGGCCGCGGTCAATATACTGTGGCTTTAAGCCGCTGACATTAATTTACAGGCGTGATGTCGGACAGCCCGTAGAGCGTCTCGGCGGGGATGAACGTCCAGTCGGCGCTGGCGTGGCGGACGGCTTCGGGGCCGAGGTCTACGACCATGTGGCCGAGTGCGCGGCGGACGCGGACGCGGTCTTCGGGCGCGGTCTCCGCCTTGTGCTGCTCGGCCCAGCGCAGCCAGCGCGAGGCCGCGTCCATCGCCCACGGATACCAGAGGAAGCCCACGCCCTCCTTGCCCGTGTACTCGCGCCCGTCCGCGCCCGTGCAGATTTGCGAGAACTCCGCGCGCCCGATGGGGAAGTCCACGTCGCGCGCCGCGCACTCCGCGAGGTGCTTCGGCATCTGCTGCATGACGGCGGGCGGGAGCGTGATGCCGGCTTCCGTGTGTGCGCGCAACAGCAGCGCGTAGATTTGGAGCGTCAGCCCGTCGAAGGTCTCGTAGGCGCTCTCGCCCGCGTGCCAGCCGGGGCGCTCGTTCGTCGCGTCGTAGCGCGCGATGAGCCAGTCGGCGGTCTTGCGCAGCAGTTCGTCGCGCCGCGCCGTGCTCCCCTCCCAGGGCAGGTTCGCGCGCTTGGCTTCGAGCAGCATGAGGAGCGCGAGCGTGGTCGTGTAAGGGTTCGCCTCGGCGGCGTCCTTCTGGCGCGGGAACATGTTCCAGCCGCCGTCTTCGAGCGGGCGGTGCAGGCGCAAGACCTCCTGCGTGTAGACGAAGTGTGCGAGCGCGCGCGCGCGCTCGTCGGGCGCGAGCAGACCGGGGCGGGCGAGCGCGGCCGCCTGCGCCGCGGCCGTCCAGAGGGCCGGCTCGGCCAGAGTGTCCGTGTCGTTCTGGTGCGAAATCCAGCCGTACTTGACGCCTTCACGCTCGACCGCCGTGCCCGGCTCGAACGGCGCGTCGAGCAAAGGCAGCAACGCGCGCAACTCCGGCTGACTGACGTTCGGCGTGCGCAGCATCCCGTAGAGCGCCTGCGAGTGCGTCCAAGCCTCGACGTTGTAACGCTCGGTCGGCTTGAGCGAAGTCTTGATCCAGCCTTCCTCCGTGCGCGCGCCGTTGACGGCCGCGAACAGTTGTCGGCGCATCGCGTCGGCCGCCGCGTGTATCTCGGTCATGCTGCGCGCGCGGCGGAGCAGAGAGAGGTCGTGCCGGTCGATCCGCGTCCGCACCGCTTCACCGCCCGGCACGGGGTAGCCGCGGTCGGCCATCAACAGGTAGCCGGCGACGAGCAGCAAGACGACGCCGAAGACGTAAGCCGACGTGCGCAGGCGTTCGCGCCGACGCCGCACACGCTCGCGCTGGCGCAACTCGTCGAAGCCGACGCCGAGGATGCCTGCCGCCAATTTCAGCTTCGCGTTCACGCGCCCGTCGCGGCCCTTGCGCGCGTCGGCCGCAATCGGCTCGGTGCGCTCGTCGGTCAACTGCCCGTCCGCGCCGACGCGGAAGCGCAGCGCCGGGGGGAAGCATTCGGGCAGCCCCAGCTCCGGCTTGTCGGACGCGTTCGGCTCGCCCTCCACGATCAGGCACAGGACGTTCTCGCGCCCCAGCGCCTTGAACTGGCGGACTTCCTCGTTGACCCAGCGCGAGGCGGCGGCGCGCGGCGAACAGATGACGATGAGCGTGCGCGAGCGGCGCAACGCGTCGCGCAGGTTGCCGCCGAGGTCGAACGAGCCGGGCAGTTCATCGCGGTCGCGGAAGATGGGGAAGGCACGTTCCGGCACGGGGCCGTAAGGCGTGGCGCGCCCGACGAGGCGGCGCGGCACGCGGTAGGTCTCAAGGCTCTCGTGTACCCACTTGGCCCACTCCTCGTCCTGGTGGCTGTAGCTGATAAAGGCCCAATACTTGTAATCGGCGGCCGGGACGGCAGGCGTTTGCTCCATCGTCGGGGGCATCAACTTCTCCGTTGGACACAGTCTGAAAAGTAATACCCTTTTGCGTTCCTTCGCGGCCCGCGACGGACGCAGAAGAGAGTTACGCGCGCCTATTCTAGTGCAACTTCGGGCCGGCGGTAAGTCAGTCGGTGAAGCTGTCGGCCCAGGTGCGTTTCCGGAACTTGGCGTCCGTCCAGAAGCCGCGGCGCAACTCGACGCGGGGCTGCGGGCGCGGCTCGGCGTCAGTCGCGTCGGGCAGCAGCACGCTGACCACGTCGTAGCGGTAAGGCGCGGCGGTGAGACCGAAGGCGCGGCGGTAGGCGCGTGCGGCGCGCGTGATCTGGCGCTGCTTGCGCAAGTCAACGTTGGCTTCGGGCGCGGCGAAGCGGTCGGAGCGGCGCGTCTTCACTTCGACGAAGCAGAGCGTCGCGCCTTCGTAGGCGACGAGATCGAGTTCGGCGTTGACGACCGCGCCGCGCGTGTTGCGCCCGACGGGCAGCTTGAAGTTCGCCGCCACGAGCCTGTAGCCCGCGCGCTCAAGGTGCGCCGCGGCGTAAGCCTCGCCGAGTTGGCCGAGCGCCAGGTGCGCGGCGAGTTCGGGCGCGGCGGCCCGACGGCGCAGCGCCGCTCTGATGCGCGGGCCAAACTGTAGACGCTTCCACATAAAGGCAGCACGCGCGGCCTTGCAGCGTGAGGCGCGCGCGAGCGTAACGCCGATGGCGCGCGCGACGCAAGCTTTTCGCCGTGGTGTCGTGGTTCAGTTTGAGTTGCTGGTTATCCGAGGCCGTTCACCACAGAGGCACAGAGTTCACAGAGGTGGCACGGAGGCTCGAATGCCACTCAGGCCTCCGTGCTTCCTCCGTGCCCTCTGTGCCTCTGTGGTGAACGCTACCCACGCCGCCGCTCAAGCTCAAGCTCAACCCGCGCCGTCGCCCTCCTTGCGGCGCGTTCGCGGCGCACGTTAGACTGCCGTCACACGCGAGACATGAGCACGCAGGAGACAGCAGACGCGGGCGCGGTCGAGGTCGCGCCGGGCGCGGCGGCGTTGCCGCTCGTGACGATTGTCGGGCGGCCGAACGTGGGCAAGTCCACGCTCTTCAACCGGCTGATCGGCGAGCGCCGCGCCATCGTCGGCGACGAGCCGGGCATCACGCGCGACCGCATCTACGGCGCGGCCGAGTGGCAGGGCCGCCGCTTCGCCGTCGTGGACACCGGCGGCATCGTGCCCGACGACGACGCCATCATCCCCGCCAACATCTTCAAGCAGGCCGCGACGGCCGTCGCCGAGGCCGCCGCGCTCGTCTGGGTCGTGGACGTGCGCGCCGGCACGACGCCGCTCGACGAAGAGTTGGCGCGGCTGCTGCGCGGCACGGGCAAGCCGGTGCTGGTCGCCGCCAACAAAGCGGACGCGGTACGCCTGGACGCGGACGCGGGCGAGTTCTTCCGGTTCGGCTTCGACGAAGTAGTGCCGGTCTCGGCCGAGCACGGCGACGGCGTCGGCGACCTGCTCGACGCGCTCGTCGCGCGCCTCGACCACGCGCCGCCCGTGGCCGACGGCGCGCGCGCGCCCCGCGAAATCCGCCTCGCCATCATCGGCCGGCCCAACGTCGGCAAGTCGTCGCTCTTGAATCGGCTCCTCGGCGAAGAGCGCGTCATCGTCTCGCCCGTCGCCGGCACGACCCGCGACGCCGTGGACACCCTGCTCGAATGGACGGACGACAGCGCCGCGCCGAAGCGACGGAACAGCACGAAGGAAAACGATCACAAGGAAGACGACAATAAGGAAGATGACAGCACGGCTGATGAACCGCGCACGTCATCCGACGATCAATCCGCAATCCGCAATCCGCAATTGAGCGTTCCGCAATCCGTTTTCGCCTCATAGACACGGCGGGCATACGGCGCAAGGGCAAGACCGAGGCGATGACGGAGAAGCTGTCGGTCGTGATGGCGCGGCGCAGTTTGGAGCGGGCGGACGTGGCGGTCGTCGTCGTGGACGCCGTCGAAGGCGTGGCCGCGCTCGACGCCAACATCGCGGGCTACGCCGTGGACGCCGGCTGCTCGATCATCATCGCCGTCAACAAGTGGGACGCCGTGCCCGGCAAGGAGACGGGCACGCCCGCGGCGTTCGAGCGCGACCTGCGCGACAAGATGAAGTTTCTCGACTACGCGCCGGTCGTCTTCATCTCCGCGCTCACGGGGCAGCGCGTGCCGCGCCTGCTGCCGCTCGCCGTGCGCGCCGACCGCGCGCGCTCTTTGCGCATCCCCACGTCGCAACTCAACGAGTTTTTCGCCCGCGCCGTGGCCGCGCCGCACGCGCCGACCGCGCCCGCGCCCGTCAAGGGCGGCCGCTCGCGCCTGCGTGTGCAATACGTGACGCAGGTCGCCACGCGCCCGCCGCGCTTCGTCGTCTTCACCGCAGGCGGCAAGGGCGGCCTACATTTTTCTTACGAGCGCTACTTGCAGAACCGCCTGCGCGAAGCCTTCGACTTCTTCGCCACGCCGATCCGCATCACCGAGCGGCACAAGCGCGAGCGGAAGAGATAGCGTGTGAGCCGAAAAAGCTCTGACCGCAAAGGACGCGAAGCGGGCCGCAAAGAGCGCAAAGACGCTTTGCGGCCTTCGCGTTTAAGGCTTTTATAGATTCTGAATGAGTACGACTCCGATCAGCTTTCAGGTCGTAGCCCAAGAGGGCGAGGCGCGCGCCGGGCTGTTGCAGACGCGGCGCGCGCTCGTCGAGACGCCCGTGTTCATGCCGGTCGGCACGGCCGGCACGGTGAAGGGCACGCGCTTCGAGGCGCTTGAGGCGGAGTTGGACGCGCGCATCATCCTCGGCAACACCTATCACCTCTGGCTGCGGCCCGGCGCGGACGTGGTGCGCGCCTGCGGCGGTCTGCACCGCTTCATCGGTTGGCAGCGTGCGCTGTTGACCGATTCGGGCGGCTTCCAGGTGTGGAGTCTCGGCGCGCTGCGCAAGTTAAGAGAAGAGGGCGTCGAGTTCCGCTCGCACGTGGACGGGAGCGCGCGCTTCATGTCGCCCGAAGTCTCGATGGCGGTGCAGGCGGCGCTCGGCGCGGACATCTCGATGGCGTTCGACGAGTGCGCGCCGGGCGACGCCACGCACGAGGTCGCGCGCGCCTCGATGGAACTGACCGCGCGCTGGGCGGCGCGTTCGCGCGCGCGCTTCGACGAGTTGCAACGGGCGGGCGCGGACGCGGGGCGCACGCCGGAGTCGCACCCGTCGGTCAACGGTCAACAAGCCCTGTTCGGCATCGTGCAGGGCGCGGCGCACGCGGACTTGCGACTTGAGAGTCTGGCGCGCACGGTCGAGATCGGCTTCGACGGCTACGCCATCGGCGGCTTAAGCGTCGGGGAAGAGAAGCCGGTCATGTACGAGACCATCGGGCGGCTCGCGCCCGCGATGCCGCCAGACCGCCCGCGCTACCTGATGGGCGTCGGCACGCTCGAAGACCTGCTCGCAGCGGTCGCGCGCGGCGTGGACATGTTCGACTGCGTGCTGCCCACGCGCAACGCGCGCAACGGGCAGGCGTTCACCACGCGCGGGCCGCTGAACATCAAGAACGCGCGCTGGGCGACCGACGCGCGTCCGCTCGACGAAGACTGTGCGTGCTCCGTCTGCCGCCGCCACGCGCGCGCCTACCTGCGTCACCTCTACACGGCGGGCGAGATGCTCGCGGGCGTGCTGCTGACGCACCACAACCTCGCGTGCTTCCTTGACACCATGCGGCGCGTGAGGCAAGCTATCCGGTCTGGTAATTTCGCGCGTTTCCGGCGAGAGTTTCTAGCGCGGTACAACTCGGGTGTCGAGTGAGGTGCGCCCCGGCTCTTTCATGCGGGGCCTCTTGTTTGGCCGCTAAGTTTTGGCGGCGCGAACGACCCGGCACGCGCGGCCGCGGCGGCTCTCGGCGCGCGCCAAACTGCCCCGTAACCCGTAGACCCTAATGACTACATTCGCTCTGTTCCTGCTGTTGCAAGGCGGTGGGCTTGGCTTAATCGGCTCGCTCCTCCCGTTCATCCTGATCTTCGGCGTCTTCTACTTCCTGATCATCATGCCGCAGCGCAAGCGCCAGGCGGCGCTGCAAGACCTGATCTCGAACCTGAAGGCCGGCGACCGCATCATCACCACGGGCGGCCTCGTCGCCACGGTCAAGTCCGTGCGCGGCAACAGCCTCGTCGTGATGAGCGAGAAGTCCATGCTGGAGATCACGCGGGCGGCGGTCGCGGGGTTGCAACAGGAAGAGACCAAGGAATAACTGGCCCGTGAGGGCGGCGCGCCACGGCGCGCGCGCCGGGCCGAGCCGCCCCGCACGCTCGTCGGGGCGCGGACGAAAACATGAAGAAGAATTTAACGCAGCGCGTCGTCATCATCGCGGTCGTCACCGTCCTGGGCCTCTACGCCGTCATCGGGCCGCGCCACCGGCCCACGCTCCGCGACTTCACGCCCGCGGGCCTCAAGCAGACCTTGGCCGAGAACATCCACCTCGGCCTCGATCTCAAGGGCGGCTCGCACCTCGTCATGCAGGTCAAGACCGACGAGTACCTGAGGACGCTGACGCAGAGCACGGCGCAGGCCGTGCACAAGGCGGCGCAGGGCGGCGGCTATCAGGTGCAGGAAGCGAAGTGGGACACCGGCGGCGGCAACTACAGCTTCACGCTGCCGCTGGCGGACGCCGCGAAGGCGGGCGAGGTGCGCGACGCGGTAACGAAGAAGGTCGATCTCAACGACTGGACTTCGAGCGTGAGCGGCAACGCCGTCACGTGGTCGCTGACCTCCGCGGCGCAGCGCACGCTCGCCGATCAGGCGGTCGAACAGGCCCTGCGGATCATCGAGAGCCGCATCAACGCGGTCGGCGTCGCCGAGCCGACCCTACAGCGCCACGGCGCGCAGGGCGCGCACCAGATTCTCTTGCAGATGCCGGGCATTCAAGACCCGGAGCGCGTCAAGCAACTGCTCGTCGCCGAGTCGCGGCTCGACCTCGTCCACGTCGTCAGCCCGGCCAGCCCGCAGCCCGTCCAGACCTACACCTCGGAGCAGGAGGCGGTGCAGTCGCTCGGCGGCACGGTGCCGGCGAACCGCCGCGTCGTGCCCTACCTTGAGCGCGACGAGCCGACGACCGCGGGCGGCGCGACGACGCCCGACCCGAACAAGCCGCGCAAGTACGTCGTCGTCGAGACGCCGCCCGTCGTGGACGGCTCGGAGCTGCGCAACGCGCAGGCCGTCTCGCAGTCGGGGCGCGGCACGGACTACCAGATTCACTTCCAACTGAAGCCGTCGGGCGCGGAGAAGTTCGGCGCGTGGACGGCCGCGAACATCAACCAGTACATGGGCGTGCTCTTGAACGGCGAGATCAAGTCCATCGCCTTCATCAAGTCGCAGATCACGGACTCGGGCGAGATCAGCGGGCGCTTCACGAAGGCGTCGGCGGAAGACCTCGCGCTCACCCTGCGTTCGGGCGCGCTGCCCGCGCCGCTGCAATACCTCGAAGAGCGCACCGTCGGCCCCAGCCTCGGCGCGGACTCGATCCGGTCGGGCGTCAACGCGTCGCTCGCCGGGTTGACGCTCGTCGTGCTGTTCATGCTGTTCTACTACCGCGGGTCGGGCGTGAACGCGGTCGTGGCGCTGCTCCTGAACATGATCCTGATGATGGCCGGTCTCGTCGTCTTCGGCGCGACGCTGACGCTGCCCGGCATCGCCGGCATCATCCTGACCATCGGCATGGCGGTGGACTCGAACGTGCTCATCTTCGAGCGCATCCGCGAGGAGCTACATTCAGGCAAGACCGTGCTCTCGGCCGTGGATCAGGGCTTCGGCCGCGCCTTCGTGACGATCATCGACACGCACGTGACGACGGTCGTCTCGTCGCTGTTCCTGTTCATCTTCGGCACGGGGCCGATCCGCGGCTTCGCCGTCACGCTGATCCTGGGCCTGATCGTCAACCTGTTCTCGGCCGTCTACGTCTCGCGCACGATCTTCATGTGGCTGCTCAACCGCCGCGGACACCGCGCCGAGACGATCAGCATTTAACTGCCGTGACGGGTGACAGGTGACGGGTGACAAGTAAAAACTTGTTCCTTCCTGTCACCCGTCACCTGTCACTTGTCACGGGTTTTCGCCATGGTTCAATTATTCAAGAACGTCAACATTGACTGGCTGGGCAACCGGCGCGCTTTCATCGCGGTCTCAACCCTGCTGATGCTCGCGGGGATGGTCTCGGCCGTGGCGCGCTACGCGACGGGCCGCGCGCCGTTCAACCTGGGCGTGGACTTCAAGGGCGGCACGGTCATCACCGTGAAGTTCCGGCAGCGCCCGTCGGCCGAGGAGGTGCGCGCCGCGTTGCAGAAGTCGGGCGTGCACGAGGCGGTCATCCAGCCGGTGACGGACAAGACGGACGAGGTGCTGATCAAACTGCCGCGCCTCGATCAGCCGGCCGCGACCGCGCCCAACCCGCAGCCGAGCGAGGGCCAGCAGGGCGCGACGCAGGGGCAGACCCAGGGGCCGGCGGTCTTGCAGCAGGGGCAGACGGCGGGCGCGGCCGCCGAGCAGCAGGCGGGCGTGGACGTGGGGCGCGCGAGCGTCGAGCGCGCGCTGACGGTCTTCGGGCCCGAGGTGCAACACAACCAGCCGTTCCCGAACGAGGGCAACGCCTTCCGCATCGAGGGCACGGACGCGGTGGGCGCGGTGGCGGGCGCGGCCCTGCGCAACCAGGCGGTCGCCGTGACGCTGCTCGCGCTGGTCGGCATCCTCGTCTACATCGCGCTGCGCTTCGAGTGGACGTACGGCGCGGCCGCCGTCATCGCCGTCTTCCACGACGTGCTCGTGACGCTCGGCTTCTTCTCGATCTTCCAGTGGGAGATCAGCCTGACGGTGATCGCGGCGCTCCTCACGCTGGTCGGCTTCTCCGTCAACGACACCATCGTCGTCTTCGACCGCATCCGCGAGAACCTGCGGCTGCACCGCCGCGACACGCTCTACGACATCACGAACCGCTCGATCAACCAGACGCTCTCGCGCACGGTCATCACGTCGGGGCTGGTCTTCCTCTCCGTGCTGGCGATGGTCTTGTTCGGCGGCGAGGTCTTGTTCGGCTTCTCGATTGCGCTTTTGATCGGCATCGTCTTCGGCACGTACTCGTCGGTCGCCATCGCCAGCCCGATCATGGTCTGGTGGCAGCAGCGCCTGGAGCCGGCCCGGCCGCAGCCGGCGGCGGTCGCGCCGGGCGCGCAGCGCGGCGGGCCGCAGGCGCAGGGCGGCAAGGCGCGGGCGCAGGCCGCGGCGCGCGGCTCGCAAGGCGCGGCGCGCTCATAAGTTACAGTTCAGTTACGAGTCGCTTACGAGCGCGTTGCCGCTCGGATTTTAGGCTTGACTTCGGCGCGGCACGCGACATAGACTGAGCGCGTTGCTGGCCAAATAAATTTGCTGTACAACGCACCGGGCAAAACCGAGCGCGCGGGGTTTCTATTCTGCGGCCGGCGCGGTGCGGTTGTTGGCCGAACGGCGTTTGACAGGCTGCCGGCTTGATCGCTCGCCGCGCGCGGGCGCGCACTCCCCTCTGTGGCTGTTGCGCCCGCCGAGCGCGCCGCAAGCGTCGCCCGCCTGATCGCGAACGCCGCCCGCCCCCACGCACAAGGTTCAAGTTCAACTAGCTCGCGGTTGTTTAGCGGCCGAGGTTTTGGAACATACCAATGACCCGTGGCATCTAATCGGCTGACCGTTCGTCGCACCCCGAAGACCCGTTGGCCTGATGAGGGAGGAGTTGAGATGTTCGATAGCTTAGTCGAGTCCGGTACGCACAAGGACGACATTGCGCGCAAAGGCTCGTTCTTTCTCGGCGCGATGGCCATCTACGGGGTCATCATCATCGGCCTGGCGGTGCTGAGCGTCGTGGCCTACAACAACAGTCTGCCCGAGGACAACCTCGAGTTGATGACGATGGTCGCGCCCGTGCCCGTGCAGCAGCAGCAGCAGGAGCAGAAGCAGCCTGAGCAGCAGCAGCAGAAGCAGGTGTCCGAGCAGCAGCAGGTGGCGACCCGCACCGAGTTCGTCGCCAGCGCGCTCGACCCGACGAAGGTGCCGAAGGAAGTTTCGGCCGTGGCGAGCCGAATCCCGCCCGTGCCGCCCGGCGGCGCGGTGCTCGGCAAGTCGAACACCGACCCCGTGGGCGGCAACACCGGCCCCGTCACGGTCGGCGCGGCCACGACCGCCGTCGGCGGGACGGGTGCGGCCCCAGTCGTCGCCAGCGACGACGAGCCGCCGCCGCCGCCGCCCAAGCCCACGCCCCCGCCCGTGCCCAAGGCCCCCATCTCGCAAGGCGTCTTGAACGGCAAGGCGATCAGCAAGCCGCAGCCGCCCTACCCGCCCATCGCCAAGGCGGCGCGCGCCTCCGGCACGGTCGTCGTCTCCATCGTCGTGGACGAGTCGGGCAAGGTCATCTCAGCCAAGGCCACTTCGGGGCATCCGCTGTTGCAGCAGGCGGCGGTGCAGGCGGCCTACCAGGCGCGCTTTACGCCGACGCTCCTGTCGGGGCAGCCGGTGAAGGTGTCGGGTTTCATCACGTACAACTTCGTGCTTCAGTAACCGAAGCCGAGCGCGGGCGCGCGACGGCCGTCGCGCGCCCGCACGCCGCCCCTGCGGACGAGGCGGGGCGGCGCGCGGGCGTGGCGGGCCAGGCGGCCCCCGCAGCCGGCGCTGACGCGACGCGCTAGCACAGCAGCCAAATTCTTGTGGAGGGTTCTACCGTGACAATCGCAACGACCTTACTGGGGGCCAAGGCGCTTGGCCTCCTCTTCTTCTTGCAGGAAGCCGGCGGCGGCGGCGGCTCAGACGCCGCGAACGCGACCGCCAACGCCTTCACGATGAGCGAGATGATCAAGAACCTCGGCCCCGTGGCCATCGGCGTCATCGTCGTGCTGCTCATCATGTCCATGTACTCCATCGCCGTCATGGTCGAGCGCTTCCTGACTTACCGGTCGGCGAAGACGCAGTCGCGCGAGTTCGCGCCGCGCGTCGCGCAGGCGTTGAAGAACGACCGGATCGAAGAGGCCATCAACATCAGCGACAAGCACAAGAAGTCGCACCTGGCGATGGTGGTCAACGCTGGCCTCCAGGAGTTCCGCGCGCACGAGGCGGGCAACGACATCTCGGGCGACGAGATCGAGGCCAGCAAGCGCGCCCTGCAACGCGCCATCGCCATCAAGTCGGCCGAGTTCCGGCGCGGGCTGTCGGGCCTCGCCACCATCGGCTCGACGGCCCCGTTCGTCGGTCTCTTCGGCACGGTGTTCGGCATCATCGCGGCGTTCACCGGCATGAAGAACGCCGAGTCGGCGGGCATCGGCGCGGTCGCGGGCGGCATCGCCGAGGCGCTGCTGACCACGGCGCTCGGTCTCGCCGTGGCCGTGCCCGCGGTGTGGGCGTTCAACTACTTTACCGGCAAGGTGGACGGCTTCGTCATCGAGATGGACAACTCGGCGTCGGAGCTGATCGACTACTTCATCAAGAACAAGACGCGGCGACTGCCGGCCTAGCTGTCACGGGCGCGCGGCTGTTAAAGCGTGGAAGGAAGCCGGGCGGGGCGCGCTCCGAAGTGGGGCGCGGCCCCGCCCCGCGCGGGCGCGGGCAACTTAGCGAGGAGAGTGCGTTATGGGCATGTCAGCGGGCGGCACAGGGGGCTTCACCTCCGAGATCAACGTCACGCCGATGGTGGACATCATGCTGGTGCTGCTGATCATCTTCATGGTGGTCACGCCGCTCTTGCAGTCGGGCGTCTCCGTGGTCTTGCCGAAGGAGATGCGCAACCCGGAGGAAGACCCGGCCATCATCAAGGAGTCGTCGGTCGTCATCGCCATCACGAACGACAACCAGTATTACATCGGCAAGGACAAGGTTGACATCATCGATCTGAAGGACAAGATTCAGAAGCGGATGGAGACCAAGAAGCCCGAGGAGCGGATCGTCTACGTCCGCAGCGACATCCACGCCAACTACGGGTCGGTCGTCGAGCTGATCAACACGATCCGGCAGGCGGGCATCGATCAGATCGGGCTGGTGGCCGAGAAGAAGAAGGGCGCGGGCGGGCCGGCGGCCGCACCGGCGTCTTAAAACGCTGCGCGGCCCCCGGCTGTGAAGGGCCGCGCACAGGCGCGCGCCGCCCCGGCGGGCGGGCGCGCGCGCGGAGGGGTTAAATCATGGGCATGGCCGTGGGCGGCGACAGTGCCGCCAAGCCGAACATCAACGTCACGCCGTTCATCGACATCCTGCTGGTGCTGCTGATCATCTTCATGGTCATCACGCCGCTGAAGCCGACGCGGTTCAAGGCGCTCGTGCCGAGCGAGCCGCC
The DNA here is from genome assembly GCA_036389395.1 of Pyrinomonadaceae bacterium. Taxonomy (GTDB): domain Bacteria; phylum Acidobacteriota; class Blastocatellia; order Pyrinomonadales; family Pyrinomonadaceae; genus QHXQ01. Next base: position 438 of record DASVPY010000024.1, on the reverse strand, counting down.
GCCGACCAACGTCGAGATCAAGCCGAACCCGCTGACGCTGGTCGTCTCGATTGACAAGGATTTGAGGCTCAAGCTGAACCTGGACGACACCGGCTCGGTCAACGACACCGCGCCGCTCAGCCAGCGGCTGACCACGATCTTCCAGGATCGGCGCGCCAACCACGCCTACGAGCCGGGCAAGGAGACGCGCGTCGATCTGCCCGAGGAGGAGCGCATCGCCAAGGCGGTCTTCGTCAAGGCCCCGCGCTCGCTGCCCTACGGCGAGGTCGTCAAGGTCATCGACGCGATCAAAGGGGCGGGCGGCAATCCCATCGGGTTGCAGATCGACGATCTGCCGCAGTAGGCGCAACAAGTGGCGGGCGGTCAGGCCGGTGTGCGGGGGCGCGGCGGCGCGCGCTCTCTGGCCCTTCGCCCGTCACCCTGCCGTTTTTAGATCTT
>DASVPY010000023.1:0-57332 GCA_036389395.1 Pyrinomonadaceae bacterium | reverse complement strand
ATAGAGCACACGCGCCATCGCTCACTGTGGAACTTCTTGGGCAATGTGGCGGCGGGATTGATCGCCTACACGTGGCACGAGAAGAAGCCTTCGCTCAACCTTCGTGTCAAAGAACAGTTCCTTATCTCGAACTGACGTTATAGAAAAGGCGTACATTAGTAGGCTCGGCTTTGGAGTCTGGCAGGGGTATGGCCGAGTTCTCTTTCATCGCAGACTCCAAGTAGTCGTCCGAAAGAAGGATCGTTAATTCACGGTTGAAATACTCACGGGCCTTTTGTTCGTCATTTACACTGAAGTAGATGAGTCCGATCTGTCCCAAAACATCTGCTTGTGCTTGTTTGTCTCCAAGCTCTTCGTAAATCTTTAATGCCTCATCCCAAGCCCCGCGAGCTTTCTCGTAATCTAATTGCCTGGAATAAACGTTTCCTAGTTGGAGCAATATTGACGCCGCCAAACTCTTCTGGTCGGGAAGCCTTCTGAAAATCGCCAGCGCTTGCTCGAAGTGTTCGATGGCTTTATTACGGTCATCCAGAGTTAGATAACTTTGTGCCATCGTTTGCAGTGTAGAAGCCTCTTGGTATTCGGCGTAGGCACGATATTTCTCGTTTTCGTGCTGAACCTCACGCCACAGTGTCAGAGCTTGATTGTCATACAATAGCCCTTCCTGCGGCTTATCCAAGTTGCTAGTGAGGGTTGTACCGATTGAAGAGAGCGCGCTTGCCTCATTTGCTTTTAAGGGAACGTAAGAAGTTAACGCTTTACTTGCGTTGATTTCCGGGTCTTGCCGCATCTCTCGGATAACAGCTATAACCTGTTTGTTATAATTGATGCTCTCCCGCCAGTCCTTCAAGGCATCGTATGTATTGCTTATACCCCTGAGCGCGTTTACTTCATTCATTCGGGCATCCGTTTTCAAGTCGGCCCTATCATCTTTCGACAAAATATCGCTTAGGTCATTGTCGTCCAATCTCTTAAATAATTTGCGGGCGGCTTCAACGGCCTCTGTAAATTTGGCCTGCGCTGCCAACATCGACTCCGGTTTGCCTTCACGTTTAAGTTTGTCTCCTTCAGCTATAAGAGAGTTTGGGACACGAAGTTCAGCAATAAACGCTTTAATTTTCGGTTGCAGCCTAATCGCTTTCACTTGCCGCTCGGTTAAGTCTGTTAGATAACTGTCTTCCAACTCCCGCCAGCCTTTTAGTGCATCCTCAAGTTTGGCAATGGCCGTTTCCGCTTGCCCTTCTGTGTTACGCGCGGTCAGTCCCTCGACAAACAATCGTTCGACTCCCACGCGCCGTCTATCCTTAGCTGTGGCTGTGCGTGATGTTTCTCGTAGGATGGAGTAATTGCCCTTTTCCGCTTTGGCATCGAGGCCGCTCACTTCGAGTATGAAACTGCCCGATTGCGCTGCGACAAAGGAGAGTGTCTCCGGCCCTTGTTTGCTGTTGGGGCTATCCATCGTCGCAAGAACATGGCCGCTCGCGTCTAATAGCTTGAGCGACACGTCCACGCCTTTTTGCTCGACGCGGACTTGGAAAAACTCGTCTTTGTTGAGAGTGATGTTATAGCGGTGAGTTTCCGCACCGGTCAGTTCGCGTTCGAGTGTTTGAGTCGGCAGCAGTTCGCGGAGTTCAGTCGCTTGTGCTGTTTGTCCGAGCGCAGTTGATGAAGCTGACCACAGCGGCAGGGAGAGCATGGCGAAGATGAGCCGTTTGATTAAAGGGTTGGTGAGTGACATGGCTGTTTGCTCCTGCTCGGAAGCTGATCTTTTGGCGTGGCGGCTTGAATTTCCGCCAGATGTTTACCGCCCGCGCCCCGTCGGCTTTACGCTGCCGCTCTAGTGTCTCGCATGATATTCGCTTGCTAGCCTTATGATGGATTGCCTGGGCGCTTAAGCTTGGTTGAAGGTGCTGCTTTTATCCGATAGCCGTGAGAAACCCTGAACTGCTGTAACGCGGCCGATTCTGGCATCTTTCCGAAATGGTGACAAGGCTTTTGAGGACAAAGGGCAAGGCGCACTCCGCCGCGCCGGGGCCGCTATCGCAGTTCGTCCTGATAGATTTCCTCAAGCGTAAGCAGAGTCGCGTTAAGTAATGAGGCGCGGGCGCGATTTTCAGGCAACTGCATTGCAGGCAAGCCATTGAGACCACGAAGACACGAAGACACGAAGAAGAACTCTGTCCCCTTCGTGTCTTCGTGTTGATCTGAATCTGCCGCTACAGGCTCGTTACCGCGCCAGAGCCTCCAGCATAGCCTGCTCGGCGGGGCCGTCGGCCTGCTGGCGCGCGTGGTAGGAGGAGCGCGTCAGGGGGCTGGACTCGACGTGCTTGAAGCCGAGCGTCAGCCCGACCTCGCGCCAGCGCGCGAACTCTTCGGGCGTGACGTAACGCTCGACGGGCAGGCGGCGCGCGTGCGGCTGTAGGTACTGCCCGATGGTCATGATGTCGCACGAGACGGCGCGCAAGTCCGCCATCAACGCGACCACCTCGTCGAACGTCTCGCCCAGGCCGACCATGATGCCGCTCTTGGTCAACATGGCGGGCTCGACGGTGTCGCGCCAGCGCGCGGCGCGCGCGAGCAGCGTCATCGTCTGTCGGTAGTCGGCGTCGGGCCGGACGCGGCGGTAGAGCCGCGCGATGGTCTCCGTGTTGTGGTTGAGCACGTCGGGGCGCGCGGCGAGCACCGTGTTCAAGGCCGCCTCGTCGCCGTTGAAATCGGGGATGAGGACTTCGATGCGGCAATCAGGATTGCGCGCGCGCACGGCGCGGATCGTCTCGGCCCAGTGGGCCGCGCCGCCGTCGGGCAGGTCGTCGCGGTTGACCGAAGTGATGACGGCGTGCGCGAGGTTCAGGTGCTCGACGGCCTCGGCGACGTGGCGCGGCTCTTCGGGGTCGAGCGCTTCGGGCTGACCTTTGTTGACGGCGCAGAAGCCGCAGTGGCGCGTGCAGGTGTCGCCGCCGAGCATGAACGTGGCGGTGCGATCAGACCAGCACTCGAAGATGTTCGGGCAGCGCGCCTCCTGGCAGACCGTGTGCAGGTTCAAGCCCTCGATCAGCTTGAGCACGTGGTTCTGGTTCGTCGGATCGCCCAGACGCACCTTCAGCCACTCCGGCTTCGGCTGCCGCGGCCGCGCGTTGCTGATGACTCGCAGTTCGCGTCCCACTCTACTTAACCAACTCCGTTCGGGGTTTCATTCGTAACGCTATTCTACACCGCCGCGGGCGCGCGTGTCCCGCCGCCCCGACCACGCGCGCCGCGCTCTTTACACGGCGGTTGCGCGCGCATCATCCGTCTGCAAGAGTTGCGCGAGCGCGGCGGCGTCCACGTTGCCGCCGGAGAGGATGACGCCGACGCGGCGCGCGTCCGGCGGGAGTTTGTCGAACAGCACGGCGGCGGCGGCGAGCGCGCCCGTCGGCTCGACGAGCAGCTTGAGGCGGAAGAGGATGAAGCGCAGCGTCGCTTTGATCTCTTCGTCCGAGACCGTGAGCACGTCCTCGGCGTTGGCGCGCGTGATGGGGAAGGTGAGCGCGCCCGGCGTCTGCACGCGCGCGCCGTCGGCGATGGTCGGCGGCGGCGGGATCGTGACGCGCTCGCCGCGCACGAACGACTGCCGCGTGTCGTCGCCCGTCTCCGGCTCGACCGCGAAGCAGCGGACGCGCGCGGCCAGGCTCTTCGCCACCGTGCTCGCGCCCGCGAACAGCCCGCCGCCGCTGCACGGCGTCACGACCGCGTCCAACTCCGGCACGTCCGCGAACAACTCAAGCGCGCACGTGCCCTGGCCCGCCATGACGAGGTAGTCGTCGTAAGGCGGCACGAGCACGAGCCGCTCGCGCTCGGCAATGTCGCGCGCGATGGCCTCGCGGTCTTCGCGCTGGCGGTCGAACAGTACGACCTCCGCGCCGTAGCCGCGCGTCGCTTCGAGCTTGGCGCGCGGCGCGTCCGACGGCATGACGATGACGGCGCGCGCGCCCGCCTCGCGCGCGGCGAGCGCCACCGCCTGCGCGTGGTTGCCCGACGAGAACGCGGCCACGCCGCGCCCACGCTCCTCGTCCGTCAGCGCGAGAATCTTGTTCGCCGCGCCGCGCATCTTGAACGCGCCCACGCGCTGCAAGTTCTCGCACTTGAAGAAGACCCGGCGGCCGCCCGCCGCCGCGTCGAACGCGCGCGACGTGACAACCGGCGTGTGATGCACGAACGGGCGGATGCGCGCGTGCGCCGCGCGGATGAGTTCGAGTGTCAGCATGAATCGTTAAGGTTTCGCCGTCTCGGCGAGGCGGCGGCGCGCTTCCTCCTTCGCCATCCGGTACGCGGGGATCGTCTCGTCCAGCGCCAGCACGAACTCCCACGCGGGGCGGGCCAAATCCAGCCGGTTGTTGCGTTTGATCCACGCCTCGGCGATGAGCAGGTAGGCGTCGGCCACGGTGTAGTGTGGCGACAGGCTCGGCTTGCCGCGCAAGACCGTGATCGCCTCGCGGTAGTCGTTCCGCTTGAGCAGGCATTCGGCCAGCCTGACGCGGTGGCATTGGTTGTCCGGGTCGAGCCGCAGCGCTTCGCGCAGCGGCCCCATCGCTTCTTCAACCCGCCCCTGTTTGAACAGTGCGTCCCCCAGGTAGTAATGGCCGACGGCCCAGCCCGGCTCCAGGCGCGTCACCTCGCGGTACTCCCTGATGGCCGACTCGATGTCGGGCCGCGGCCCATCCATGAAGACCGTGCCGAGCAGCCAGTGCGGGCGCGACCACTCCGGGCGGTAACGCGTCGCGGCGCGCGCCTCCTTGATCGCCTTCCGGCTGCCGTCGAAGTAGTAGCCCAAGGCCTTTCGGAAGTGTTTCCAGGCGAGTTGCTTGTCCACCATGTATACCTCCTTTCGCGGTCGTAGCAGCGCGCTCAAGGCGTCGCCGATGAGGTCGCCCGCGCCGGCTGCGGCGCGGCGACGGCCAGCCCGAAGACTTCGGCGAAGCGGGCGACGACGCGGGCGGCGACGGCGCGCATGTCCACGTCGCGGCCCAGCAGTTCTTTCATCGAGGTGACGGCCTCGCCCTCGCAGGGGACGATGAGGTCGAAGTAGCTGAGGTCGGTGTTGACGTTTAGGGCGAAGCCGTGCGTGGTGACCCAGCGGGCGATGTGGACGCCGATGGCGGCGACTTTGCCGCGCGTCGTGTGCACGCCGGTCAGCCCCTTGACGGGGAAGGCTTCGAGCCGAAAATCCGCGAGCGCGCGGATCAAGACCGTCTCAAGGGCGCGCACGTAGGCGTGCACGTCCTCGCGGTCGGGGCTGAGGTTGATGATCGGATAACCGACGAGTTGACCGAGACCGTGGTAGGTCGCCTTGCCGCCGCGGTTCGTCTCGAAGAGTGCGACGCCGCGCGCGCCGAGAGTCTCTTCCGACGCGAGCAGCGCGCCCGGCGTGGTGCGCCGGCCCAGGGTGACGACGTGCGGGTGCTCGACGAGCAGCAGCGTGTCGGGCTGCGCGCGTTCGCGCACGGCGCGCTCGGTCTCCTGCTGCACTTGGTAGGCCGCGCCGTACTCCATGCGCCCGAGGTGGCGAACCTGTAGCGTCCTGTTCGGCATCGCAGTCTCGCGCGCCGTCGCGCGCGGCCGCCATTCTAACGCGCCCGCCCGGCGCGGCGCGACTCGGCCCGACACGCGCATGGCGCGGCCGCACTCCCCGTTTTCTCCCACAGCGTTTATGATTGCGGGCGTAAGCAAACCCCGCGGGAGTTTAGTCGCCGCATGAGCCGGCGCGGCCGGCATGAGGAGGAGTCGTCTTGAGAGTCATCCGTCTACTGAGTCTCGTCTGCCTGCTGGCGCTGCCGGCGGCGGCGCACGCGCAGACGCGCCGGCGCACCACGACCACGCGCCGCCCGGCCCCGACCACGCGCAGCAAACCAAGCCCGGTCAGCGTGACCACGCTCAACGAGGCGCGGCTCAAGGTGGCCGACCGGCTCAAGGTGCTGACGCGCTTCCTGTACCTCTACGCGCGCGCGTCGCGCGACCTGGAGGCGACCGAAGCGCAGGCGCGCCAGGCCGGGGCGCAGTCGCCCACGCTCGAACGCAGCCGGGCGGAGCTGCGCGCCAACCTGCAAAACGTCAGCGCCGGTCTCGACGACCTCGAACGCTACTTCAAGCTCACGCCCGGCGCGGATCGCTACTACCAGAGCCTCGCGGGCGTCGCGGCCACCTCCGCCCGCGCCGAACAGAGCGTCGCCGCCGGCCAATACGATCAAGCCGGCCGCGCCCTGCTCGACGTGGTCAACCGGCTGACGGACGTTTTGTTGGAGATGGAATGAAAGAGGAGACAGTAGGCAGGAGTCAGAAGCCAGAAGAAGAAGCCGGAAGAAAGCGGGCCGACTGTCTTTACATTCTGGCTTCTGGCTTCTGCCTACTGTCTCCTCCGTTTACTTCTTCACGTAGTAGCCCTGGCGGGCGCGGACGCGCAGGCCGGCGCGCGCGGGGACGGCGACTTTGATGCTGAGATACTTGCCGTTGGGCGCGTTGCTGTTCGAGTAGTATTGCAAGAGGTATTGGGCGCGCAGCTCGTTGGCGATCTGGCGGAAGACAGTGGGCAGGGCGGCGGCGTTTTCGGGCACGTAGGCCGTGCCGCCGGTCGCCTCGGCCACCTGCTCCATGCCGGTCTGCGCGCGCGTGCTGATCTCGTTCAAGCGCACAGAAGGGCCGCCAGGGTTGATCGAGTAGAAGACGGCGTCGGCGCGCTGCACTTCGCGCTGCACGTCGGCGACGGCGCGGCGGTGGCGCGCGTCCAGATCACGGCGCGCGGCGGCGCGACCGGCGGGCGTGCGCGTCGAGCCGTTGGCGTCCGCTTGCTGCATCGCGCGCGCCTCGGCCACGGTCAACTCGCGCACGCGGTCGCTGAAGTTGTCGTCGCCGTCCGAGATGACGAGGATGACGTGGCGGTTGCGCCCCGGCGAGTTGGCCGCGAGGTACTTGGCGGCGAAGCTGACCGCGTCGTAGAAGGCGGTCGGCACGGGCGTCGTCGCCGCCGGGATGGCGAGCATCTTGGCGGTCGCGTCCGCGGCCGAAGAGAGACCGACGACGAGGCGCGGCTGCTCGCCGATGGCGACGACCGCGGCGCGATCCGTCGGCTTCAAGACCTCTTTGAGAAAACTCGCCGCCGCCTGCTGCTGGAACAAGAAGAAGTTTTTCTGGCTCACGCTCGACGACACGTCGAACAGGAGCGCGATGTCCAAGGGCACTTGCTCCGCGTCGCCGACCTGCGCGATCTCCTGCGCGCGCCCTTCCTCTTCGAGCCGAAAGTCGGTCGCCTTGAGACCCTGCACCGCCGCGCCGTCGGCAGTCGTCACAGACGCGGGCACGACGACGAGGTTCGACGTGACGCGCACGACCTCGTCTTCGTCAATCGCGTCCGCTGGCGGCTGGCCTTGCTTGGGTTGCTGCGGCGTCGGCGTCGGCGAAGCTTGGGCCGGTGCTTGCGTCGTCGTCGTTCGCGGCGTCGCTGTCGTGTTTGGCTGCGTCGCGGCGGGCGCGAGTTGTGGCACGCGGACGGGCTGCGCGGTCGTCGTCTTGCTCCGCGTCGTGCGGGCGCGGCGCGTGGGCCGCTTTGTCTGCGCGCCCGCGGGGCACGCGCTCGCCAGCAGGAAGACGATCAGCCAGCCCGGCAACAGGCCGCGCCACACAACGGTTCGCGCCAACGTCATCACCTGAAAGCTCCTCAAGGGGATTGCAAACGCGCGCCGCGCGCAACGGCGCAGAGATTTAAGACGAAGGGGCGGGCGCTTAAGGTTGCGGCCGAAAAGCGCGAATCGTCAACCGCGCGCGGCGCGGCGGCCGCGCGCGGTTGACGATTACACGCGCGCTCAGTTCGTCCGTCGCGCCCGGCTTACTGCTGGGGCTGATCGGGCGGCGGCGCGCCCGCGCTGTCGGTGCGCGTCGGGTTCAGGTTCGGCGCGGACTGGAGCAGCCCGCGGTTGACCAGCACGCTGACCTCGACGCGGCGGTTCTGCTCGCGCCCCGCGCGCGACGCGTTGTCGGCCACCGCCTGCGCCTCGCCGTAGCCGAACGGCGTGATGATGCGGCGCAGCGGGATGTTGTGCGTCTCGGCGAGGTAGCGCACCACGGCGTCGGCGCGGCGCTGGCTGAGGCGGCGGTTGGCCTCCTCGCTGCCGTCGGCGCTGGCGAAGCCGCGCACCTCGATCATGAAGCCGCGCGCGTTCAGCGCCTGCTGCGCCACCTGATCGAGCGCCGTCTTGGACTCGGGCGACAGGACGGAACTGCCGACCTTGAAGTTCAGCACGGCCTTGTTCTGCACGGTATAGTCGTCGAGCGCCGAGATGCGCTCGTTGGTCGCGTTCACGCCGGCCACGGCCGCGTCCGCCGTCTCCTGCGCGGCCTTCGCGCCGCCGCGCGCCGCGTTCGACACGGCCGCCAACTCGTCCAACTGGCCCGACAGGCGTTGCGCGTTGGCCTCGACCTCGCTCACGCGCCCCTGCGTCGTGCGCAGGTCGTTCTCCACGGGATCGACGCGCGCCTGGATGGACTGCGCGACGCGCAGGTCGGAGCCGTTGAAGCGAATCTTGTCGGCGACAAGTTGGCCCGACGAGTCGCCGCGGCCCTCGACTTCGAGGTTCAGCCCGCGCAGGATGTTCGACGGGCCGTAGGTCGAACCCGAGCGCAGGAAGCCGCCGCTGGACTTGACGCTGGTGCGGTCAGTCAACAGCACGGTGGTCTCGACGCCGTTGGCGTCCTGCACGGTGAACGTGTCGGCGCTGCGCTGCGTGACGACGCCCTTGATCTTCATCTTCTGCCCGCTGGCGACGGTGCGCGCGTTTGCGCGCGCAGGCGTGTTGTTGTCGGTCTGCGCCAGCGCGACGCCGGTCAGCGACAGGACGAGCGCGCAGGCCCAGGCGAGCCGGCGCGGCGTGTTGGTACGATATACGCTCATCAGTTTCTCCCTCTTCGTAAGCAAAAGTAACGCCCGCAGTCTTGGCACGTAGACGTTTGCGATGTCCCGACCGTTAACTAGCCCTCAAACGACACAGTCCCGCGACGCTGACGCCTTTGGTCGGGTGCGGGCGTACGCACGAGACTGCTGAACAAATCTGACTGCGAGGAGTCGAATCGTCGTGATTCTTAAACCAACGATCCGCCTGAGTCAATAGCGAGATGACGCAAAGGCGCGGAAGGATTCCTGCTTAACCGAATTAGAACCGCCCCGCTACCGGATCGCAACAAAAGACAAGGGGCAGGGGGCAGGGCGAAAGGCGAAAGAGGGCGAGGCAAAGGGGATAAAGCGAGAGGCGGGGCGGAGCCGTTCATGCTCCGCCCCGCCTCTGTTTTTTAGATTCACGCCGCAGGTGTGTCCTCACTTCCGCCCTGCGCCCTGCGCCCTGCTACTTTACTTGCTTAGGGCCAGCGGACGCCGGGGATGCGCCGCCACCAGTCGTCGTTGTTGTTGCGGCGGTCGCGGTCGTTCGGGTAGCGGCGGTCGTCCGGGTAGTAGCCGCCGTTGTTGTAGCCGCCGCCGTTGTAGCGCAGCCCGTAGATGTCGGCGACGAGCCGCAGGTCTTGATTGATGCTGCTCCAGTCGGAGTAGACGCGCGAGTCCACGCGCCCACGGCCCAACACGCGGTCGATCTGGTTAGCGCGGCTGATCAGCTCGCGCGCTTCGTCGGCGCTGCGGTTCAGGTCGCGCCCGTTGCCGACGCGATCTTTGAAGCGGTCGGCGGCGCGGCGGAACTCCTGCGCCTGCTCGTTGACGCGATCCTCGCGGCGCGTGCCGTTCTGGCGGCTGTTGTCGAGGTAGCGATCCACGTCGCGCTCAAGATCGCGGGCGCGGTTCTTGATGCGCTGGGCCGCGTCGCGCAGCGTGCGCTCGTCGTAGCGGCCGTAGTAGCCGTCGTCGCGGCTGCGGCGGTCGCGGTCACGCCCCCACCAAGGGTCGTTGCTCTGCGCGCTGGCGAGACCGGGCAGGCAGACGGCGAAGATGGCGGCGGCGATGAAGCTCAATATGGTGGTGCGTCGGTTCATGTTTTGCTCTCCTTCAGATACTTTCGTCCAAGACCGTGCGCTTGCCGAGGGAGCTAAACGGGCGACGCGGTCTGAAGTCTCCGCCCGCCCCTTGATGGGAGCGCGCGTGGGACACACCTCCGCATCGCAACCATCATGCCAGCCGGGGTGAACTGTGACGAGCGCGGGCTCAGACCGGAAAGTGGCGGAAAATAAGGCGAAAGCGGGGGACGGGCGTCAGCTTGCGCGGGCGGCGTACTGTTCCAAAACGTGCATGATGTGGCGCATATCGTTCGGCCGGACGGGAAGGGATGAGGGATGAAGAAGAGTAGGCAGTAGGCGGAAGCCGGAAGCCAGTAGGAAGACGGTAGAGAACGCGGAAGACGAAAGGCCGGCCTTTCCATCAAGGCCGGCCTTTCTTTCTGGCCCCTGGCTTCTGGCTTCTGGCTTCTGGCTCCTACTGCCTACTCTTCTTCATCCCTCATCCCTTCAAGGTTGGAGTTGCGCGACGTGGCGGCGCACGTGCTCTTCGGTGAAGGGCGTGCGCGCGCCGGTCTCTTCGTCCACGGCGTGCCACTGGGGCGCGCCCGGCCCTCCGGCGACGAGCAGCAGCGTCGCGTTGCGCGCGCGGTCGCCGAAGTGCGCGACGCGCGCCGCGGCCAAGCCCCCGCCGCGCACGATGCCGTCCTGCGGCGCGCGCGGCCAGCCCGCCTCGACCGACACCTCGCGCACGCCCGCGCGCAAGGTCAACTTGCGCCCGGCCATCGTGGACGCGCCGACGCGGAAGCGGTGGCCGTCCTCCGCCGTCATGCTGATGCGCGCGCCCGCGCGGTTGGCCGCGCCCGCGTGCTCCTGAAAGGTGGCGAGCAGCCAGTCGCAGCCGACGCCGCGCGCCAGGTCGTTGGCGGCGCGCAAGGCCAGGTACTCGGCCACGTCGCCGCGGCCCTCGGCGCGCGCGCGCTCACGGGCCGCGGCCACGCGCTGCGCCCACTCGGCGTCCAACTCGGACACGTCTCGCTGTGCTCCTTGCGCTTCGGGGAGTCGCGCGCGAGTTGCCGCCGCGCGCGCGCCGGATGTTATCATGCGCGCACGCCCAGACGTTAACGGCATCCCCGAACCGAACGCCATTCACGCGAGGTGACTTAAAAGACGCATGGACACACCGCGCACCGACCGCGCACGCCGCGCCGGTCTGCTCTCCGTCATCGTGCTCGCTTTGGCCGCGCACGCCCCGCGCGCCGCGGCGCAGCAGCCCGCGCCCGCGCCCGCTGATAACGAGTACCAGGTCGGCTCGATCCTGTGGACGCAGCAGGCCGGCGAGTGGCGCGCGCTCGCCTATCAGGCGTTCGCGCTCGCGCGCCTGCGCCTCGACGAAGACCTGCGCAAGAACAAGAAGAAGAAGCCGCAGCGCGCCGTCGTCGTGGACGTGGACGAGACCGTCTTGGACAACAGCCCGCAGCAGGCTTACCTCGTCAAGCAGCGCAAGGCGTTCAACCAGCCGGACTGGGCCGCGTGGGTCGCGCGCGCCGAAGCGGCGGCCCTGCCCGGCGCGGTCGAGTTCCTGCGCTACGCCGCGTCGAAGGGCGTGCGCGTCTTCTACGTCACGAACCGCTCGGAGGCCGAGCGCGCGGGCACAGCCGAGAACCTGAACCGGCTCGGCTTCCCCACGGCGGACAAAGAGACGCTGCTCTTGCGCGCCGACGCGAGCAGCAAGGAGGCGCGGCGGCAGGCGGTCGCGGCGCAGTACCGCATCGTGCTGCTGCTGGGCGACAACCTGAACGACTTCGCCGAGGTCTTCGAGAAGAAGACTGTCAGCGAGCGGCTCGCGGCCGTCGAGCAGAACCGCGACCAGTTCGGCGCGCGCTTCATCGTGCTGCCGAACGCGATGTACGGCGACTGGGAGAACGCCATCTACCAAGGACTCGCGCCCGGCGAGACGCGCACCCAGCGCCGCCACGACACGCTCAAGGCCGCGCCGCTGCAACAGTGAGCCGAGGTTGAGCGGGTTAAGCGAAGGTTCAGGTTGACGAAACGTGATTCACCACAGAGGCACGGAGGGCACGGAGGCCGGAAGGGCATTCGAGGTTCCGTGCATCCTCGGTGACCTCTGTGCCTCGGTGGTGAACCGCCCCGTCCCAGCACGCAACCGGCAGAGCAATTAGCAGCGACACTTTCATGCACACGCCTCGCACACGCCCCGCGCTCGTCTTGCTGCTCGTGCTGCTCGTCGCCGCGCCCGCGGCCGCGCAGCGTCGCGCGCCCGCACAGTCGTCTGCCCTTGCTGCGTCGCCGCGCCCGCGCCTCGTCCTGCTCATCGTCATTGATCAGTTCCGCTACGACTACCTCGAACGCTTCGGCGATCTGTTCGTCGCCGACGGCCTGCGCCGGCTGCTGCGCGACGGCGCGTCTTGGACGAACGCCGACTACGACCACATGCCGACCTACACCGCGCCGGGCCACGCCTCGCTCATGACCGGCACGTGGGGCGCGGAGCACGGCATCATCGCCAACGAGTGGTTCGACCGCGCCGCCGGCAAGAAGATCACCAGCGTCACAGACGACGCCGCGCGCACGCTCGGCGACACGTCCAGCCCTTACAGCCCGCGCCTGCTCCTCGCCTCCACGCTCGGCGACGAGCTGCGCCTCGCCACGAACGACCGCGCCAAGGTCGTCGGCGTCTCGGTCAAGGCGCGCTCCGCCATCCTGCCCGCCGGCCGCCACGCCTCGGCCGCCTACTGGTTCAGCACGCAGACCGGGCGCATGGTGTCGAGCAACTACTACTTCAACGAACTGCCCGCGTGGGTCGCGCGCTTCAACGACGAGCGCCGCGCCGACAAACTCTTCGGCAAGCCCTGGGAGCGTCTGCTGCCTGAGGCTGAATACCTGCGCCGCGCCGGCCGCGACGACGCGCCGTGGGAAGACATGACGGGCATCAAGGACACCAACACCTTCCCGCACGTCGTCACCGGCGGCGCGCCCGCGCCCGGCCGCGACTTCTACATCGCGCTCGACTACACGCCCTTCACCGGCGATCTGCTCGTGGACTTCGCCGCCGCGGCCATCACCAACGAACAGCTCGGCGCGGACGCCGACACGGACGTGCTCTCGGTCAGCTTCTCCGGCAACGACTACGTCGGCCACCGCTTCGGCCCTTACAGCCAGGAGGTGATGGACGTGACGCTGCGCGTGGATCGTCAGATCGCGCGGCTGCTCGCGGAAGTTGATCGCCGCGTCGGGTTGCAGAACACGTTGGTCGTGCTGAGCGCCGACCACGGCGTCGCGCCCGTGCCGGCGCAGGCGGCGGCGGTGGGGCTGCCGGGCCGGCGCGTCGAGCGCGATCAGGTGTTGCAGGCGTTGCGCGCGGCGATCACGGCGCGCTACCGCGGCGCGGACAAGCAGACGGCCTACGTGCAGTCGTTCATCAACGGGCAGGTCTACTTCGACGAGGCGGCGCTCAGGCGCGACGCCGTGGCGCGCACAGAGATCGAGCGCGTGGTCTGCGACGCGGCCGCGCAGTTGCCGTACGTGGCGCGCTGCTTCACGCGCGCGCAACTGGAGGCGGGCGCGTTCGCGCCGGGCGACGCGGTCGCGCGCCGCGTGCTGCACGGCTTCAACGCGCAGCGCAGCGGCGACGCGCTCGTCGTCTACGCGCCGTTCGTCATCCAAGTCAGCCCGCCCGAACCGCCCGACCCGCCGAGCAACGCGACGCACGGCGCGCCCTACAGCTACGACACGCACGTCCCACTGATCATCATGGGGCGCGGCGTGCGCGCGGGGCGCTACCCGCAAGCGGCGACGCCCGCCGACATCGCGCCGACGCTGGCCACGCTGCTGCGCGTCCAGCCGCCGAGCAACGCCACGGGCCGCGTGCTCACCGAGGCGCTGGCGGACAGGTGAGCGCGACGTGACTTGTGACAGATGAGAGTGAGATGACTTGTTGAGAGCAATCGCAACGATTGGAAGAAGAAGTTATGCGCAGAAGTTTGATAACAGTGTTCGTGTCGTGCGCGCTCACGATCTGCCTGGGCGCGCGCGGCTTCGCACAGGCGCGCAAGCCCGCGGCGAAAGAGCCGGCGAAGAAGGCCAGACGAGCGCCGGCCGACAAGCCCGCGCGTAAGCCGGCGTCGAAGTCCGCGGCCAAGGACGCGTCGCAGCAGGACGCGCCGCAGCCTGTGACCGAGGACGCGTCGAAGCAGAAGGACGCGCCGCAGCAGGCGGCTCAGGACGAGAAGAAGCCGGCGAGTAAGACGGCGACGAAGCCGGCGGCGAAGACGACGCGCAAAGGCGCGGGCGCGCGGCAGGCGGCGGCCGAGGCCGAGCTTGCCGAGTTGCTCAAGCTGCCGGCGGCGGAGCGCGTCGTGCGGCTGCAAGCGTTCGCCGAAGGGAACGCACCGGCGGCGTTGAAGGCGCGCGCCGTCGAGCACCTTGTGAGCGCGCACGCGGCGCTGGGCGACGAGCGGCTACAGGCGGGCGACGCGGCGGGCGGCGTCGCGGCGTTCCGCCAGGCGGTCGCGCTCGCGCCCAACACGATGTCCGACCGTCTGTACGTGGAAGTCGTCGCGCAGTTCCCGGCGAACCTGTTCCTGCGCGGGCAGGGGGAGGCGGCCGTCGAAGTCGCGCGGCTCGTCGAGGCGAAGGTGAAAGACAACCCGCAGCGCCTGCTCGCGCTCGCGCCCTTCTACCTGCAACTCGAACAGGCGGACGAGGCGGCGCGGCTCGCCGACGAGGCGCTCGCGCTCGCGCCCGACTTGGCCGCGGCGCACCAGGCGCGCGGCGCGGCCCGCCGCCTCCAACTCAGACTCGACGAAGCGACCGCCGAGTACAGGCGCGCGCTCGAACTCGATCCGAAGTCCGCGCTCTCGCGCCGCAACCTCGCAGACCTCTTGCGCGCGACGGGCAAGCCCGCGGACGCGCTCGCGCTCTACCGCGAGCAGTTGGCGGCCGACCCCAATGATCGGCCGGCGCAGACGGGCGTCGTGCTCGCGCTGCTCGACGCCGGTCAGCGCGAAGACGCCGAGCGCGAGTTGACCGCGGCGTTAGAGGCCGAGCCGCGCAACCTCTTACTGCTCGTCGGCGCGGGCTACTGGTTCGCGGCGCACGGCGACGCGGCGCGCGCGCTTGAGTTGGCCGGGCGCGCCGTGCAGCTTGAGCCGCGCTACACCTGGGCGCAGATCACGGCGGCGCGCGCGCTCGTCGCGCAGCAGCGCGCCGCCGACGCCGAGCGCGCCCTGCGCTTCGCGCGCCAGTACGGCCGCTTCCCGACGCTCGACTACGAGCTGGCGAATGCGCTCGCCGCCGCCGGTCTCTACGAAGAGGCGGCCGAAGAACTCACGCACAGCTTCGCGCTCAAAGGCGACCAACTCGAAACACAACTGGCCGGGCGCGTACCCACGCAAGCCGCTTCCTTCATCGATCTACTCGCGCCCGAACGCCGCGCCAGCATCTACCAGTTCGCGCCCGCCGACACCGAAGCGAACGCGCGCGCGCTCAAAGGCCTCTTCGCCTTCTACCTCGCGCTCAGCGCGCTCGACGCGCCGGGCGCGGACGCCGCCGCGCACGAGTCGGCGTTGACGGCTGCGGCGCGCGACTTCACGGCCGGCGAAGACGACCTGCGCGCCTTCCGCCAACTCTACGTCGCCGACCGGCTCGCGCGCCGCGGCGTCGCGCTCACGACCGCGGCGGAGTTGGCCGAAGCGGCCAAGGCCGGCGTCGAGGCGGCGGCCGCGACGCCGGCCGCGTCGGTCGCGGTCGCGGCGGACGAGTTGCGCTCCGTGCGCGCGCGCGCCATCGCCGCGGGCGGCACGCCGAACTTTCCCGCCGTGCCGCGCGAGGCGCTCTTGAAGATTCTGCGCGGGCGCACCGAAGAGTTGCTCGGCTGGGCGCTCTTCAACCAAGGCAAGACGGCGGAGGCGGCCGTCGCCCTGCGCCGCGCCGTGAGCGTGCTGCCTGACGGCAGCCTGTACGCGCGCAACGCGCAGTGGCGACTCGGCTCGGTGCTCGCCGCCGCCGGGCAGCCGAAGGACGCACTCGCCGCCTACCTCAAAGGCTACGACCGCCAAGCGCCCGACCCGACGCGACGCGCCATCATCGAAAACGCCTACACCAAAGTCCACGGCTCGCTCGCCGGACTCGACGCACTCATCGGCCCCGCGCCCGCGGTCGCCGAAGCACCCGCGGCCGCGTCGCCCGCGCCCATCAGCACCTCGCCCGCACCGGCGCGCACTTCATCCGCACCGGCGCGCACGTCGCCCGCGACCCTGCCCGCCGAATACACCACGCCGTCTGCCGCGCCCGCCGCTACGCCGGCCGCGTCGGCCGCCACGTCGGCCACGTCAGCCAATACATCGGCCACGCCCACCGCGACGCCGGCCGAAGTCAGCACGCCGCCGACGGAAACGAGCGCGCAGCCCGCGCCCACGCCGACGCCGAGCGAGACGCCCGCGAACAACGCGGCGGACGCACCGAAGACCGACGCGCCCAGGAACAACATGTCGAAGGACGGTAACAGCCCCGCGCGCAATGCCGACGATGCACGCAAGGCTGACGATAGCTCTGTGCGTAAGGCTGACGATGACCAGCCGCGCAGGGCTGACGACAGTCCGCCGCGGCCGGTCGAGACGGACGCGCCGCCGCCGAAGCCGAGCGAGTCGCCCGCGCCGCCCGCGGAAGATCAGCCGCCCGCGGTCGGCGTCGCCGCCACGCCCACGCATGAGCCGCCGTCCGCCGTGCCCACGCCGACGCCGGTCGAGTCGAAGCCGGACGCGCCCGTCGAGAGCAAGCCAGCGTCGGTCGAACCCGCGCCGCCCGACGTAAAGCCGACGAACGACGCCAAGTCGGCAACGACCGACGCGAAGCCGGCGGCGACTGACGCGGAGCCTGCGGTTGAGTCGGCGAGCAGCGCCGGTGCGAGTCGGGCGGAGGGGCGCGGCGCTGGGCGCGTGCGGCCGCGGCGGGCTAAGGAGGGCGCGGCTTCGGCGTGCGCGCTCGCTTTGAGCGTGGAGTCAATGTTGTTGACGAGTAACGGCGGGGCGAGCACGGTGACGGCGACGCTGGAAGGACAGGCAAGCGGCACGACCGACATCGAGGCCACGACCGCCAACTGGGCCGACATCATCGTCCTGCGCGAGCCGCAAGACCCGGCCCCGAACGCCGCCCGCTACACCGTCACCTCCATCAGCCGCAAGACCGGCACATTCCTCGTCACCTTCAAATCATCCTGCGGCACGAAAGCGATGGCCGTCGCCGTCAAGTAGAAAGGCGCAGGGCGCAGGGCGCAGGGCGAAAGTTAGGACGGCGCTGCGCGCCGAGCTTTTTCAGATGCTCATCTGAAAAAAGATCACGCCGTCAGGCGTGTCCTCACTTTCGCCCTGCGCCCTGCGCCCTGCGCCTTCTACGTGTGCGCCGCGAGGCGGGCGGCGATGGTGTGTTTGGGGTGCGCGCCGACGAGGCGATCTACGAGTTGGCCGTGTTTGAAGATGAGGAGCATGGGGATGCTGCGGATGCCGAACTGCGCGGCGGTGCGCGGGTTCTCGTCCACGTTGAGCTTGGCGATGCGGTAGCGCCCGCCTGACTCGGCCGCCAGCTCGTCAATCGCCGGCGCAATCGCGCGGCACGGGCCGCACCACTCGGCCCAGCAGTCGAGCAGGACGGGCCGCGCGCCCGCGTGTAGGACTTCGCGCGCGAAGGTCGCGTCCGTAACCGTGACGGGTTTGTCCGCCTCGGCGCGTGCGCCGCCGCCCGCTTCGGGCCGCGCGCCGCGGCCCGCGTCAGTCCGTGCCCCGCCGCCCGCGCCCGCCGCCAACAGCCCCGCGCCGCAGCGCCCGCAGACCGGCTGGCGCGTCTGCGCGGCCCGCTCGTCCACGCGGTTGCGCGCGCCGCAGTTGCCGCAGGTGACGATCATCCGCGAAGCCCCTCCTTGGTCTAGTCTTGATTGATGTCACTTGCCGGTGTCGAGCGTCTGCGCCGTACGGCGCAGACGCTCCTCAGCCAGTCCGTCCTTCCTCGTCCGACGACTTCAGTTGGGACGCTCGGACTTGGGGCCGTTCTTGCCCGCGGGCCAGTGGCGGATGATGCTGCGGCGGCGCGGGCGGATCGGCTTGCGCGCTTCGAGCAGACTCTTGTTGCGGTTCTTGAGTCGCCAGTTGAGCGTCTCGTGGTGGCGGAAGCCGAGCAGCCGCGCCGCGTGCGAGACCATGCCGTGCGCCTCCTTGAGCGCCTGCTCGATCAGCCGCTCCTCGAAGCGCTGCACCTCCTCCTTGAGCGAGAAGCCGGCCCAAGGGTCGCTGAGATCGACCGACTCGTTCTGCCGGAGCGCGACGACCTCGACCGCCGCCTCGTCAATCAACGCGTCGGGCGCGGCGTGCGCCACCGTCCGCTCGACGAGCGCGGCCAGCGCGCGCGGCTCGGCCGCCAGCGGTAGGCGCTCTAGGGCCGCCAGCGCGGCGGGCGTAAACTCGACGCACTTGTCGTAGCGCTCGTTCGCTTCGGCGACGAGTTGCGGCAGCGCGGGCGTCTGCGGCCCCTTGAGCACGCGGCGCGCGCAGGCGCGCAGGCGCGCGGCGAGCGCCGGGTCTTGCGCGCGCCCGAGCAGCGCGTCGGCCGACAGGTAGCGCGTCTGCGCCTCGGCCAAGGTCATGTGCTCGAACAACTCTTCGAGCATCGCCAACTCGGCGCGGCCCGCGCCTTCCAGTTCGCCCGCCCGCTCGGCGGCGTCGAAGGCCCGTTCGAGCGCGTTGCGCGCCTGCGCGGCGTGCCCGACGCGCGCGAGCGCCGTGCCGTGGGTCGTGAGCGCCTCGGCCAGTAAGCCCTGCTGATCGCCCGCCGTGAGGGCCGCCACCGCGGCGCGCGCCGCGCGCTCGGCCTCGGCGGCACGCCCTTCGGCCAGGAGCAGGCGGGCGCGCGTCTCGTCCACCTGCGCCACGCTGCCGGCGTCGCCTAAGTTAGCGAAGAGTTGCCGCGCCGCGTCAAGGTGCGCGTGCGCCTCCTCGTAGCGGCCGAGGTGGTAGAGAAAGTGCCCGACGTTGTTCTCGACGCGGGCGCAGTTGCGCACGTGCCCCGCCTGCTCGAAGTGGACGCTCGCGGCCGTGTATTCGACGAGCGCGCGGTCGGCGTAATCGGGGCGGCGCTCGTCGGCGCTCAGGCACTCTAGCGCGATGGCGCGCTCCATGTGGAAGCGCCCGCGCTCGGCGTCGCTCGCGCCCTCGAAGAGCGGCGCGGCCTCGGTCAGCAGCGTGAGCGCGTCGTTGAAGCGCGCCGCGGCCGCCTCGATCATGGCGGTGCGCATGAGGATGTTGGCGCGGGCGCGCGGCTGCGTGTCGGGCAGGCGCGCGAGCGCCGAGTGCGCGAAGGCGCGCGCCTCGTCGAGCGCGCCCGCGCGGAAGTAGCAGTAGGCGAGTTCGATCTGCACGGCCGCCACCTTGGTCGGCTCACACAGGGCCTCGAAGAGCGCCATGCTCTCGCTGAGCCAGTCCTTGGCGCGTTCCTGCGCCCCGGCGATCTGCTTGATGCCGCCCGTCAGCCCCGCGAGCGCCCCGGCGCGCAGGAGCAACTCGGCGGCGGTCGCCCGCTCCAGCCCCGCCGTGTTGGGGCGCGCCGCCACGTCGGGCCACAACTCGCCCAACGCCTCGCGCGCCGCCTCGTAGTCGCCGCGCTCGGTCAAATCCTGCGCCAGCCGACAGCGCAAACCGGCTTGCGTGCTGCGGCTCAGAGTCGGATCGCCCAGCCGGCGCGTCAGCTCTTCAGTTAAATTCATCTACGACCTACCTTTCGGCTTGTTGCAAGTTTGCTTGCATGGTCATGCGCCCTTACCTATTATGCCGGCGCACGGAATTTTTCGGCACACCAGAAATTGCCCCCTGTAATTACGACCCAAAACTTGGAGGACACAATGCAACGATTTCGCCAGACCTGCCGCGTATTAGCCCTGATCTGTCTGCTCGCGCCCGCCGCCTGGGCCGACGACGGCATCATGCACCCCGAATTGCTGCCGCCGCCCCCGCCCCCGCCGCCGCCCACGGTGAACGGCATCATGCACCCGGAAGAGGCGGTTGAGGCCGCCAACACGAGTCTGGATGATGCGGCGCTTCAGTTCGCACTCGACCTCGTGAACCTGCTGGCACAACTCTAAGCTGCCCGGCTGACGTAGGTGGCGTGAGCACCGTATCGCGTCACGTGCGGCCAGGTCTCCGTCTGTCCGGACGGCGGAACGATGCTAAAGATGAGCGATGAGACCTGGGGAGGAGGGCGCATAGCGGATGCAGCTTAACCGCTCCGCCGTCCGAACGCAATCATTTTAAACGCGGCACGCCAAACTTTGAAATAAAGAACGACTCAGTGCGTATTTCCAGTCCACCGCGCCGGCCGACGCGGTGCGTGGTCGCGCGCGCGGCTTTCGTAGTAAGATGCCGCGGCTGATCGAAGAACACCAAGACCGCCGTCCGGGCTTGGACAAAGGGACACTGCACACACACACGATGACTGCTCGTCGCCCGCGCCGCCCGGCGGCGCTCCTGCTCGCCGCGCTCGCCCTCGCCACGTTGCCGGCCGCGGCGCGCGCGCAAACGGCCGCCGCCCCCGACATCGCGTTCACCGTCTCCATGCCCGAGCCGCACACGCATCTCTTACAGGTCGAGATACGGGTGCGTGCCGGCGGGCAGATTGAGCGCGGCGGCGCGGCGCTGCCCGCCCCGCTCGACCTCGTCATGCCCGTCTGGACGCCCGGCTCCTACCTCGTCCGCGAGTACGAGCGGCACGTGCAGGACTTCGCCGCGACCGACGGCGCGGGGCGCGCGCTCGCGTGGCGCAAGGTGAACAAGAACACCTGGCGCGTCGAGACCGGCGGCGCGGCGCGCGAGGTGCGCGCCGCGTACCGCGTCTACGCCAACGAGCTGTCGGTGCGCACCAACGAGCTGAACGACCGGCACGCCTTCTGGAACAACGCGGCGCTGCTGATGCACGTCGCCGGCCACCTGCGCGCGCCCGCCACCGTCCGCGTCGTGCCCCGCGCCGACTGGCGCGTGGCGTCCGCGCTGCCCGAAGTCAAAGGCCAGACGAACACCTTCCGCGCCGACAACTTCGACGTGCTCTACGACGCGCCCTTCGAGGTCTCCGACTTCAAGACGCTCGCCTTCGAGGTGCGCGGCGTGCCGCACCGGCTCGTCATTGACGGCGAGGGCAACTACGACCCCGAGCGCGTGCGCCGCGACACGCAGAAGATCGTCGAGGCGGCCGCCGCGCTGATGGGCGAAATCCCGTACCGCGATTACACCTTCTTCGTCCACCTGCGCCCGCAGGGCGGCGGCGGCTTGGAGCACTTGAACTCGACCGCGCTCATCGTCGCGCGCTACGGCTTCCGCCCGGAGATGAGCTACCGCGGCTTCCTCACGCTCGTCGCGCACGAGTTCTTCCACGCCTGGAACGTCAAGCGCATCCGCCCCGACGCGCTCGGCCCCTTCGACTACACGCAGGAGAACTACACGCGCCTGCTCTGGGTGGCCGAAGGCGTGACGAGCTACTACGAGAACATCCTCGTCCGCCGCGCCGGGCTGATGACGGACAAGGATTACTTGGATCAACTCGCGCGCGACGTACAGACCTTGCAACGCACGCCGGGCCGCCGCGAGGTGAGCGTCGAAGAGTCGAGCTTCGACGCGTGGATCAAGCAGTACCGGCCGGACGAGAACCAGATCAACTCGACCGTCTCCTACTACGACAAGGGCGCGATCCTCGGCGCGCTGCTCGACCTTGAGATCAGGCGGCGCTCCAACGGCGCGCGCGCGCTCGACGACGTGCTGCGCCACCTCTACACGGAGTTCTACAAGCGCGAGCGCAACTACACGCCCGAAGACTTCCAGCGCGTCTGCGAGCAGATGGCCGGCGCGTCGCTCGATGATTTCTTTAGCCGCTACGTGCGCGGGCGCGAAGAGTTGGACTACGAGCGCGCCTTCGGCCCGGTCGGTCTCCAACTGCTGACCGCCGCCACGCGCCCCGACGGCTCGCCGCCCCCGCCGCGCGCGCACTTCGGCGCGAACCTGCGCCAAGACAACGACCGGCTCGTCGTCACCAGCGTCCCCTCGGACACGCCCGCCTACGCGCAAGGCATCAACGCGGGCGATCAGATCGTCGCGCTCGACGGCCAGCGCGCCACGCTCGCCTTCTTCAACGCGCGCCTCGACGAGCGCCAGCCCGGCGACGAGATCGCGCTCACCGTCTTCCGCGGCGAAGACCTGCGCGCCTTCAAGATCAAACTCGGCGCGCGCCCCGACGAGAACTACCGCCTCGTCCCCGTCAAGAACCCCACGCCCGAACAAGCGCGCCTCTACGAAGCCTGGCTCGGCGCGCCGCTGGTGAAGGGGAATTAGGGCAGAGTTCAAGGTTCAAAGTTCAAGGTTCAAGGTTCAAAGTCCAAAGTCCAAAGTCCGAGGTTCAACAGCTACCTAACCTTGAACCTTGAACTTTGAACCTTGAACTTCTTCCCCATGCTTTTCGCCGAACAGGTCGCCATCGTGACGGGCGGTGCGTCGGGCATCGGGCGCGCGTGCGCGGCGGAGTTCGCGCGCGGCGGCGCGGACGTGGCGGTGGTGGACGTGGCGGGCGAGGACGCTCTGAACGAGACGGCGCGGCTCGTGCGCGAGGCGGGCGCGCGCTGTCTGACGTTCCGGGCGGACGTGACCGACGCGGGCAAGGCCGAGCGCGTCGTGGCGGAGACGCGCGTGCGCCTGGGGCGCGTGGACGTGCTCGTCAACGCCGCCGGCACGAGCGTTGACGCGCCCGTGTGGCGGCTGACCGAGACGCAGTGGGAGCGCGTCCTGAACGTGAACCTGAAGGGCGCGTTCAACTACATACGCGCGGTCGCGCCCGGTTTGCGCGCGCAGGGCGCGGGCAAGATCGTCAACGTCACTTCGGTCGAGGCCGAGCGCGGGCGCTTCGGCGTCTCGGCCTACGCCGCGTCCAAGGCCGGTCTCGTCGCGCTCACGCGCACGGCCGCCGCAGAGCTTGGCCCTGCGGGCGTCAACGTCAACGCCGTCGCGCCGGGCTTCGTCCGCACGCCGCTGGTCGAGCGTCTGCCCGAAGAGATCAAAGAGGCGGCGGCGCGGGCCTCCGTCTTCGGCCGGCTCGGCGAGCCGGAAGAGGTCGCCGCGGTCGTCGCCTTCCTCTGCACAGAGGCCGCGCGCTACGTCACCGGCGCGGTCATACGCGTGGACGGCGGGCAGCTTCTATGAGCGAGCATGACGGCCCGCTTCCGCCTGTCGGGTTGAATCGCATGGCGTCTGACGATCACACGGCTGCTCATAGTCCGGGCGCGCCGCGCGGCGGGCTGCTGCGCGTGCTGGGCGTGGCGTTCGGGCTGGCGGTGATCGTGGGCGGCGTGATCGGGATGGGCATCCTGCGCACGCCGGGCGAGGTCGCGGCGCGGCTGCCCGACGCGCGCCTCTTCCTCGGCGTGTGGCTGCTCGGCGGGTTGTACGCGCTCGCGGGCACGGTCTCGGTGGCGGAGCTGGGCACGATGCTGCCGCGTTCGGGCGGCTGGTACGTCTTCGCGCGGCGCGCGCTCGGCGAGTACGCGGGCTTCGTCATCGGCTGGAGCGACTGGCTCTCGACGTGCGGCACGGTCGCGGCGACGGCGCTCGTCGTCGGCGAGTACGCGGGCGCGCTCGCGCCGCGACTCGCGGGCCGCGAGGTCGCGGTCGCGTCGTGCGCCGCCGTCGTCTTCGCGCTGTTGCAGTGGCGCGGCGTGCGCTGGGGCGCGCGCACGCAGGAGTTGACGAGCCTCTTGAAGACGCTCGGCTTCGGCGCGCTCATCGTGGCCTGTTTCGTCTTCGGCGGGCAGAATACGGACGTTGCGCCGCCCGCGCCGCTGCCGCCAGACGTGCCGCACGGCCTCGCGCTGCTGCCCGCGCTGGTGCTCGCCTTGCAGGGCGTCATCTACACTTACGACGGCTGGTACAACACGATCTACTTCGGCGAAGAAGTGCGCGACGGCGCGCGCAACATCCCGCGCGCGATGCTCGGCGGCGTGCTCCTCGTCATCGCGGTCTACCTGACGCTGAACGCGGCGCTCGTCTACGCCGCGCCGGTCGGGCGCTTCGCGGGCGCGCCGCTCGCGGTCGGCGCGGTGGCCGCGGCGCTGTTCGGCGCGACCGGCGCGACGCTCGTCAACGTGCTCGCCGCCGTCTCGCTCTTGGCCATCCTGAACGCTTACACGATGACCGCGCCGCGCATCCTTTTCGCCATGAGCCGCGACGGGCTGGGCTGGCGGCCCGCCACCGCGGTCAACCGCGGCGGCACGCCGACCGTCGCGCTCTTGTTGAGCACGTTGGTCGTCGCCGCCATGATCGTCTTCAGCGGCACGTTCGCGCGGATGCTGGCGGCGCTCGCCTTCTTCTTCGTGACCAACTACGCGGTCGCCTTCCTCGCCGTCTTCGTCTTGCGACGGCGCGAACCCGACGCGCCGCGACCGTATCGCGCGTGGGGCTACCCTTGGACGACGGGCGCGGCGCTCGTCGGCTCGGTCGCGTTCCTCTGCGGCGCGGTCGCGGGCGACACACGAAACAGCCTGTACGCGCTCGCGCTGTTGGCGGTAAGCTATCCCGCGTTCGCGCTGCTCCGGCGGCGCGCGCACACGCGCGGAGTTTCAGCTTGACCGCAGACGCCAACAACTTCGACACGAACGCTTACGAGTTCGACGCGCGCCTCGCGCACGCCGCGACGCCGCCGGCCGCGTGGTACACAGACCCGCGCGCGCTCTCCGCCGAGCAGGCGCGCGTCTTCGGCCGGACGTGGCAGTTGGTCGGGCGAGTAGAGCAGGTCGCGGAGCCGGGGCAGTATTTCACGACGACGATAGCGGGCGAACCCGTCATCGTCGCGCGCGGCGCGGACGAACAGTTGCGCGCCTTCTCGAACGTCTGCCGCCACCGCGCCGGCCCCGTCGCCGAAGCTTGCGGCCGCCGCAAGAGTTTTCAGTGCGGCTATCACGGCTGGACTTACGCGCTCGACGGCCGGCTCAACGGCACGCCGGAGTTCGACGGCGTGGCCGCTTTCGCTAAAGAAGCGCACGCGCTGCCCGCTTTCAAAGTCGAGACCTGGGGCGCGCTCGTCTTCGTCAACCTCGACGCCGACGCCGCGCCGCTCATGGACACGCTCGAAGACATACCGGCGCGGCTCGCGGGCGCGGGCGATCTGAGCACAATGCGTCTGGCGGCGCGCAAGGAGTGGACGGTCGAGTGCAACTGGAAGGTCTACGTGGACAACTACCTCGAAGGCTACCACATCCCGGTCGTCCACCCGGCGCTCAACCGCGAGCTTGATTACGCGCGCTACCGCACGGAGACGCGCCGCTTCTATTCCATCCAGCACGCGCCGCCGCGCGCCGCCACCGCCACGCGCCTGCCAGCCGGCGCGGGCGCGTCTGCGGACGCCGCGCAATACTTCTGGCTCTTCCCGAACCTGATGCTCAACGTCTACGCCGACAACTACTCGACGAACCTGATCGTGCCGCTCGGCCCCGAACGCACGCTGACCGTCTTCGAGTGGTACTTCGGCGCGCCCGACAGCGACGAGACGCGCGCGCGCGTCGCCGAGGTCGTCCGCTTCAGCGACGAGATACAGCTCGAAGACATACGCATCTGCGAGGCCGTCCAGCGGGGCTTGCGCTCGCGCACCTACGGGCGTGGGCGCTACTCGGTCAGGCGCGAGAACGGCGTCCACCACTTCCACGGCCTGCTGGCGGCGTGCCTGCGCCGCGACTGACGCGCGCCGGATCGGTTAAACTCCCGCCGCCCGGTTTGAGAGCATGAGCGACTTCCAACACATCCGCTTCGCGGTCGAGGAGCGCGTCGCGCGCGTCACGTTCGCGCGCCCGCCGCTGAACGTCTTCCACATCGCCATGATGCGCGAGATCGGCGCGGCGCTCGAAAGCTGCTCGCAGCAGCGCGACCTCGCGGCCGTCGTCTTCGAGTCGGCCCCGGAGGTGCGCGCCTTCAGCGCGGGCGTGGCCGTCGAGGAGCACGCGGCCGAGACGATCTACCAGATGCTCCAATCGTTCCACGACATCTTCCGCGCGCTCGAAGATTTGGCGCGGCCCACGCTCGCGCTCGTGGACGGCGCGGCGCTCGGCGGCGGTTGCGAACTGGTCAGCGCGTGCGACCTCGTCGTCGCCACGGAGCGCGCGCGCTTCGGCCAGCCCGAAATCAAACTCGGCGTCTTCCCGCCGGTCGCGGCGCTCGTGCTGCCGCGCGTCATCGGCGAGCGGCGCGCGCGCGAGCTGGTGCTCACGGGCGAGTTGATCGACGCGACGGAGGCGCTCCGGCTCGGCCTCGTCAACTACGTCGTGCCCGCGGCGCAACTGCAAGCGAAGGCGCAGGAGTTGTTGAACCGTCTGCGCGACCTGTCGGCGACTTCGCTGGAGTTGACGCGGCGCGCGCTCGACGCGGGGCGCGACTGGAAGTTCCGCGAGGCGCTCGCCCGCGTCGAGAGCCTCTACCTGAACGAGCTGATGAAGACCGAAGACGCACAGGAAGGCGTCCGCGCCTTCACGGAGAAACGCAAGCCCACCTGGCGCAACCGCTGAGCACACGACGGCAGCCGGGACGAACCGACCAACAGCTAGCCAAGACGAACGGCAGGGGCCGACATGAACAGCTTTCTCTCCCAACTTTCAGCTTGCAAATCGCGGCTTGCAGATCGCGGTTTGAAAATCTCGAATCGCAAATCCCAGATCACTTCTTCTCTGCGCGCTCTCTGCGTCTCTGCGGTGAACGGCCCCGCGCGCGCGCTCGCCCTCAGCTTCGCGCTCCTCGTCCCCGCGCACGCGCAGACGCCCACGCAGCAGCCGACGCCCGTGCCGCCTACGTCCGCGCCGACTGCCCCTGCCGAAGCCGCCGCGCCCGCGTCCGCCGCTGCGCCGCGTGCCGCCGCCGACCTGTTGACGCGCGCGGCCGCGACCGTCTGCGCCGAGCGCGAGCGCGACCCGTTCGGCAGCGCGGCGATTGACGAGATGCAGGCGCGCCCCTCTCTGCCGCTGCTGCACGCCGAGGCGACGGCCGGCGCGGCCCGCGCCGAGCGTCTGCTGCCGCTCGCCAAGGCGCTCACCGCCGACGCCCTGCGCGCGCTCGCGCGCGACTACAAGCTGCCCGCCGACACTCTGCCGCCCGCGCTCGCGCGCCTCGCGCTCGTGCGCCGCGTCCAGCCCGACGTGGACTTGCGCGACAACGCCTCGGTCTTCTACCAAGACCCACACACGATCCGCTTCGGCACGCTCTTCCTCGCCGGCCTGCGTTCGGACGAAGGCATGATCAGCGTGCTCGCGCACGAGCTGACGCACGTCGCCGACGGCCCGCGCGCCACGCTCGCGCCGCTCTTCCGCGCCGTCGCTCTGCGCGCGCGCGCGACGGCGCGCCTGCGCGTCGCCGGCCACAGGGCCGAAGAGTTGACCTGCGATCTGATCGGCGTCGAGGCGACGCGGGCTTACGTCGCGCGCACGCCCTCGGTCGAGCCGCGCCCGCGCCGCGCGGCGCGCGCCGTCGAGCACAACTGCGTCGCGCGCGACGAGACCGATGTGGCGCACCTCTCGCCGCGCCGCACCCTGCGCGCCATGCTCGCGCTCGACCCCGCGTTCGCGCGCGAACTGACGGGCGACCCGCCGCCGCCCGCGACCGCGCAAGGCCTGCGCCGCCCCGCGCGCGGCCGGCGCGCCGCCGCACACGCCGCCCCTCGTTGACACGCGCGCGCGCCGCTCCCTATCATCAAACGCGAACACGAATCCTCGCATGAAGCTGACGACGGCAAAGACTAAGGCCCTCGTGCGCGCGCTGCCGACGCGCGCGCGTCGCATCGTCGTCTCCGGCGGGCGCGCGTGGCTCGCGGCGGCGTTGTGCTTGAGTCTGTTGGCGGGCGCGTCTTGCCGGCAGATCAGCCGGCGGCTGAACGTGAACGTCAGCCCGCGCGCGCTGCGCGACGTGCCGGCGGCGCGGCTCGCGTTCCGCCTTGAGCCGGACATCAGCGAGACCGTGCTGCCCACGTCGCTCACAGAGCTTGCGCCCGACGAGCCGCTCGCGCCCGTCAAGCAGGACTTCGAGACGCGGCGCAAGGACGAGGCGCTCTTGCGCACCGTCGCCTCGCCCGACGGGCAGCGCGCGCTCGCGCTCTACGATCCGGGCGGGCTGCCGGCCGACGAGTTCAAGCTCGATCTCTACAGCGCCGACGGGCGCTTCCTGCGCAACCTGCTGCCGGAGGGTTTGTCGGGCGCGTTTCTGCCGACCGCCGCGTGGTCGCCCGACGGTCAGTGGATCGCCTTCATCGCGCGCAAGAGCGAGCAGCCCACGCCGACGCCCACGCCCGCCGACGAGCCGCCGCTGCCGCCCGCGCCCGCGCCCGGCGGCGACAACGCGAACGCCGCCGCGCCCTTTGCGACCGTCCCGCCGCTCCTGCCGCCCGTGCAGATGTTCGCGACCGAGCAGCTTTATCTCTGCGACCGCGACGGCAACAACCTGCGCCCGCTCACCACGCGCGCCGGGCTGGTCTACTTCGCGCTCGCCTGGGCCCCGGACGCGCACGCGCTCGCCGCGCTCGCCTGCACCGAGCAGGAACTCGCCGCGCGCATCAACGAGAACAAGCTGCTGGCGGGTCGCCCGCGCATCGTCGAGCGCGACGGGCGCGAGCGCCTCTTAGACGATCAACTGATGGACGCGCTGCCCGTCTGGTCGCCCGACAGCGCGAAGCTCGCCGCCGCCGCCGACACAGACGTGTTCATCTACGACGCGGCGGGCGACCCGCCCACCGGCGCACGCCTCTCGCTCCGCGACCCGCTGCTCGCCGCCTCGACCGTCTACGACCGGCAGAAGCTGCCCGCGGGCGGCGCGAGTGCAGCGCCCGCGACGACGACAGCGCCCGCAACGTCGCCGACCGGCACGGCGTCGCCGACCGGCGCGGCCGCCGCCGGCACGCCGCTCTCGTTCAACCCGGTCGTCCGGCTCGAATGGTTGCAACCCGAAACGCTGCTCGCGCAGACCGGCTTCGTCCGCGTCTACCAGAACAACGAAGAGGTGCGCCGCTACCTGCGCTGGCACGTCATACACCTCAGCCCGCAGGCGGCGGTGTTGAGTTGAGGAGGCAGGAGGCAGGAGTCAGAAGCCAGAAGAAGAAAGACGGAAGAAGGAAACGGGAAGAAGGAAGACAGAAAGAAGGAAGCATGAAGACAGGAGGCTCGTCTTCATGCCGGCTCCTGTTTCCCTTCCGGCTTCTGTCTCCTGCCTCCTGCCTCCTGCTTTTCACAAGGAGCATCCCCCTAAAATGATCTTCAACACCGTGGCAGACATCTACGCGGAGAACGACGCGGTGCGCGGGCGGCTGGTGGCGCGCGCCGAGGGCTTGAGCGAGGCGCAGGAGCGTTGGCGCGCGGAGGCCGCCGCGTGGACGCCCGCAGAGATCGTCGAGCACCTGGCCATCATCGAGGGCAACATGGTGCGGCTCGTCACGAAGCTCTTGGGCAAGGCCGAGAGCGCGGCGGGGGGCACGCCCGCGCCGCCGATGCCGGCCTTCTCCCTTGACGAGCAGGCGGCGCGTGCGCGCGCGCAGAAGTTCGTCGCGCCCGAAGAGATACGCCCGCGCGGCGACGTGCCTTTGGCCGACTCGCTCGCGGGCCTGCGCGCGTCGCGCGCCGCGCTCCACGACTTGCGCCCGCGCGTCGAGACTGCCGACGGCACGCGCGCGCACTACCCGCATCCCTTCTTCGGCCCGCTCGACCTCTACCAGTGGCTCGCCTTCATCGGCGTGCACGAGCAGCGCCACCTCGATCAACTCGAACGCCTGCTCGCCGACGCGCCGCACTAATCCCGCCGCCCGCAACTTTACGCCCGGCGCGGCGTATTCTCCTCGACCGAATTTCCCGCTCGGGAGGCACGCCGCGCCATGATTCGCCTTCGCCGAAGCGCGCCCGCCGTCGCGCTCTGTCTCGTCGCCCTCTGCTGTCTCGTCGCGTCCGCCCGCGCGCAGGCGACGCGTTGCAACGCGGCGAGCGCCGCGCCGTCGGTCTTCGTCCCGCTGCCCGGCCACCCCTTCGGCGTCGTGTCGTCGGCGGACGGCTGCTGGCTCTTCGCCTCGCTCCTCGGCATGGACGCGAAGTCCACGACCGGCGTCGCGCTGCTCAGCCGCGCCGCGGGCAAGGTCGAACTCAAACAGACCTTCGCGGTCGCGGGCCAGCCCGGCGGCCTGGCGCTGACGCACGACGGCCGGCTGCTCGTCTTGTCCACCGGCGACCGCGTCGTCTTCATGGACGTGGCGCGGATGACGAGCGGGCGCGGCGACCCAGTGCTCGGCCACTTCAGCACGGGCGAGAACGCCGGCAGCGTCTACGTCAACGTCACGCCCGACGACCGCTTCCTCTTCGTCAGCGACGAACGGGCGCAGGCCGTCTCGGTCGTCAACCTTCAGCGCGCGCGGGCCGAAGGCTTCAAGCCGAGCGCCATCGTCGGGCGCATCCCCGTCGGGCACGCGCCCATCGCGCTCACCTTCTCGCCCGACGGCCGCTGGCTCTACACGACGAGCCAGGTCGCGCCCGACAGCTACGGCTGGCCCGCCGAGTGCCGGCCCGAACACGCAGACCCGGCGACCGCGCAGCCGCGCTTCCCGCAGGGCGCGGTCATCGTCATCGCCGTGGCGCGCGCGGAGACCGACCCGGCGAACGCGGTCGTCGCCAAAGTGCCGGCGGGCTGCAACCCCGTGCGCCTCGCACTCGCGCCCGACGGCGCGCGCGCCTACGTGACGGCGCGCAACAGCAACGCGCTGCTCGCCTTCGACACGGCGGCGCTGCGCGCGGGCGACGCTAGCCGCGCGCTCATCGGCACAGTGCCCACGGGCACAGCGCCCGTCGGCGTCGCCGTCATCGCCGACGGGCGGCAGATCGTCGTGACCAACTCGAACCGCTTCTCGCACGACCCCGACGCGCGCCAGACGTTGACCGTGATTGACGCCGCGCGCGTCGCCGACGGCGCGGCCGCCATCCTCGGCAGCGTGCGCGCGGGCGGCTTCCCGCGCGAGTTCGGCCAAGCCCCAGACCGCCGCACCCTCTTCGTCACCAACTTCAACACCCGCGAGCTACAGATCATCGATCTCACCCGCCTCCAACCCGAGCGCCCCACGCCCTGACCGTTGCGGCCGGCCGCGCCGCTTGAACAACCGCGCGCCCGCAATGTTAAAATGTTCCCACTGTGCCCCTGTAGCTCAATTGGTTAGAGCAGCAGACTCATAATCTGTGGGTTG
Source organism: Pyrinomonadaceae bacterium (assembly GCA_036389395.1). Classification (GTDB taxonomy): domain Bacteria; phylum Acidobacteriota; class Blastocatellia; order Pyrinomonadales; family Pyrinomonadaceae; genus QHXQ01. The sequence continues at coordinate 26,096 of DASVPY010000023.1, read as the reverse complement.
CAAGTTCAAGTCTTGCCGGGGGCACACCGATTTCTTTCCCGCCCAGCGTTTATGTCAAAGTTAGGTCAACAGGATAAGGCGGTATTAGGCATATCATACGGGGCAGCATGCGGCAGGCTTCGTAGGAAGGTCATGCTTCACTTGCTGCAACGCCACGGGGAGAACGTGTGTTTCAAATGCGGCAAGTTAATTCTGTATGCTGAAGAGCTAACGCTTGAACATAAACGGCCGTGGCGAGCCGGTGGCGCGGCATCCTTTTGGGACTTGGACAACATTGCCTTCTCGCACAAGCGGTGCAACCTGCGAACCGGCTGGGTCAAACGAGAAGTTGTAGACGGGATGATCTGGTGTTCGGCCTGCAAGCAATCGTTGCCAGTTTCGTGCTTTCATAAGGAGACTCGTCAGAGGACTGGTTACGCGCTTCTCTGTAGGGAATGTGCGAACGCGAAGAGACGTAAAGTCAAGGCGCGCGGAGATTGTAAGTATTGCGGGGCGGAGCGCGGTACGCGACCTTTTCGCAGCACCCACAATATTTGTTTGGAATGCACCAGACGAATCTACGACGAAGTCAGTTAGCCGGAATAGGGTAGGTTCTTATAATGGTAAAGTGGGCGCTCTTTATTCTCACGCAGAGTTAGATCGACGCATTACCATTAGTTCACTGCCCATCACTTATTATGAGCACTTACTGCCAGTCCGCGCCCGCCGATCCGTTGCACCGGCCGTATCACGACGAGGAGTACGGGTTCCCTCTGCGGGGCGCCGCGGAGTTGTTCGAGCGTTTGGTGTTGGAGATTAACCAGGCGGGGCTGTCTTGGGCGACGATTCTGCGGAAGCGTGAGGCGTTCCGGCGGGCGTATGACGGGTTCGACGTGGCGCGCGTCGCGGCTTACGGCGCGGCGGAGACGGCGCGTCTGCTGGCGGACGCCGGCATCATACGCAACCGGCTCAAGGTCGCGGCGGCGATTGAGAACGCGCGGCGCATCGTGGCGCTCGGCGCGGCGCACGGCTCGTTCGCCGCCTGGCTCGACGCGCACCACCCGCGCCCGAAAGCCGAGTGGGTGCGGCTCTTCAAGCGGACGTTCGTGTTCACGGGCGGCGAGATCGTGGGCGAGTTTTTGATGAGCACGGGCTACCTGCCGGGCGCGCACGCGCCGTCGTGCCCGGTCTACAGACGGATCGTCGCGCTCGACCCGCCGTGGCTGCGCGCCGCCGTCCCGGAGGTGCAAGCGTGAAAAGAGTCGAGCGGCGCGGGAGTTGGTTGTGCGTGGCGCTGAGCGCCGTGCTGTGTCTGACGCCCGTGTCGGCGCGCGCGCAGGGCGCGCAGCACTTCGCGGCCGACCCAGTCTACTTCGACTACCCGGCGGGCTGGACGGTGACGCGCGATCAGAGCAACCCGGCGTTGCAGGGTTACATCATCGCGCAGGCGCAGGGCGGCCCGCAGATCACTCTGCTCTTCGCGCCGGGCGAGATCACGGCGGGCGCGGGCGAGCTGCCGACGCTGCTCGAAGCCGCGCGCACGAGCGTCCTGCTGCCGCTCATCGAACAGTTGCTCCAACCGCTCGTCGCCGTCGGCGCGCAGGTGCAGCGCGCGCGGGCGCAGACCGAACTCGGCGGCACGACCGTGACGGGCGACCGCTGGCTCGTCTCCGCCGCGGGCGACGCCGGCACGCTCGACGGCTACCTGCTGGCGCTCAACCGCCACCTCGTGATCGTCATCTTCATCCAGCCGGCGCGGTCGGACGCGCGCGCCGCCGCCGCGTGGGACTTGTTCCGCCGCACGCTCAGCGTCGGCGCGCCCGCCGCGAACGTCGAAACCGCGCCCGCCGCGCCGCCGTCCACCGCCGCGCTCAACGACGCGACCGCACTGCTGACGCAGTTGACCGACCTGACGAAGCAGGCCGCGAAGCTGCGCGCCGACGGCAACTATACGGCCGGCGTCACGGTCGCCGAGCGCGCGCTCGCCGTCGCCGAGCAGGTCGAGCAGTTGCCGCTGCCCGCCGACTTCAAAGCTTCGGTCGTGCCCGGCGCGCTCAACCTCCTGGGCGATCTCTACCGCGGCGCGGGCCGCTACGACCGCGCCGAGGCGACCTTCGCGCGCGCGCTCAAACTCTACGAGCAGACGAAGGGCGCGGACGATCCGGCGCTCGCCGCGCCGCTCAACAACCTCGGCGTGCTCTACTACGAGACGGGCGCGTACACGAAGGCGCTGCCCGTCTTCCAGCGCGCTTACGATCTCTCCGTGAAGAACAAAGGCGCGGAGCACCCCGACACCGCCACGGCGCTCAACAACCTCGCGCAAATCTACGACGACTTGAACGACTTCGCCCGCGCCGAAGAGTTGATGCGCCGCGCGCTCGCCATCCGCGAGAAGGCGCTGGGCGCGGAGCACCCGGACGTGGCCGTCTCCCTGAGCAACCTCGGCACGCTCTACGACGAGTTGGGCGACCCGGCGCGCGCCGAGCAGGCCATGCGCCGCGCGCTCGCCATCAAGGAGAAGGCGCAGGGGCCCGACCACCCGGAGACCGCCACGGTGCTCAACAACCTCGGTCTCCTGTTCAAGCACAACGGCGACCTGGTGCAGTCCGAGGCCTACTTCAACCGCTCGCTGGCCGTCGTCGAGAAGGCGCAAGGGCCGGACAGCGCGGCGCTCGCGCCGACGCTCGACAACCTGGCCACGCTCTTCATGGAGCGCAGCGACTACGCGCGCGCCGAGCAGTTGTTCAAGCGCGCCCTCGACATACGCCAGCGCGCGCTCGGGCCCGAACACCCGGACGTGGCCGAGACCTTGAACAACCTCGCGCTGCTCTACATGGAGCGCACGGACTACGCGCAGGCCGGGCCGCTGCTCGAACGCGCGCGCCGGATTTTCGAGAACAAGTTCGGCCCCGAACACAAGCTGACCGCGACCGCGCTCGACAACCTCGGCGGGTTCTACCTCGCGCAGAAAGACTACGCGCGCGCCGAGCCGCTCTTCCTGCGCGCGCAGGCCGTGCGCGCCAAGCTGTTCGGGCCTGAGAGCATCGAGGCGGCCGTCTCCGTCAACAACCTCGGCGCGCTCGCCTCGGCGCGCGGCGACAGCGCGCGCGCCATCGAGCTGTTCGGGCGCGCGCTGCGCGCCTACGAGAAAACTTACGGCCCCGAACACCCCACGCTCTCGACCTACCTCGCCAACCTCTCGACCGACTACTACGCGTCGGGCGACCTCACGCGCGCGCGTGAGACGATGGCGCGCGCGCTTGAGTTGAGCGAGCGGCGACTCGCGCAAGTCCTGACCACCGGCTCCGAAGAACAGAAGCGACTCTTCGTCGCCTCCATCGCGGAGGGTCAGGACTACGCCGTCTCCCTGCACGCGCAGGGCGCGCCCAATGATCCGCAGGCGCTCAGGCTCGCGCTCCTCACCGTGCTGCGGCGCAAGGGGCGCGTGCTCGACGCGATGAGCGATCAGATCGGCAGTTTGCGCCGCCACCTCGGCCCGGCGGATCGCGCGCTGCTCGAACAACTGGCGACGAAGAACGCCGAACTGGCCGCGCTGGTGCTCAAGGGGCCGGGCGCTCTGCCGCCCGAAGAGTATCAAGCGCGGCTGGCGAAGCTGAACGCGGCGGTGAACGATCTGCAAGCGCAGATCAGCACGCGCAGCGCGGAGTTCCGCGCCGCCGGCCGACCCGTCACGCTCGAAGCGGTGCAGCAGGCGATCCCGGCGGGCGCGGCGCTCGTCGAGTTCGCGCAGTACCGGCCGTACGACACGCGCGGGCGCACGCGCGCCGAACGCTTCGGCGCGGCGCACTACCTCGCCTACGTCACGCGCAACACGGGTCAGCCCGCGTGGGTCGAGTTGGGCGAAGCCGCGCCGATTGACGACGCGCTCGCGGCGTGGCGCGTGGCGCTCGCAGACCCGCGGCGCGCTGACGTGAAAGAGTTGGGGCGCGCGCTCGACGAGCGGCTCATGCGCCCCGTGCGGCAACTGCTCGGCGAGACGCGGCAACTCTTCCTCTCGCCCGACGGCGCGCTCAACCTGATCCCGTTCGGCGCGCTCGTGGACGAGCAAGGCAAGTACCTCGTCGAGTCTTACACGATCACTTACCTGACGAGCGGGCGCGACCTGTTGCGCTTAGGCGCGCGCGCGGAGAGCCGGCAGCCGGCGGTCGTCGTCGCCGATCCGTCGTTCGACGCGGGCATGGGCGCGGCGGGCGTGCAGACGGGTCAGAGCACGACGGCACAGACGGGCGCAACGCAAACGGGCGCGGCGGCGCAGAGGGGCGGGGGCGCGGGGCGGCGCTCGGTTGATTTCGCGGCGGCGCACTTCTCGCCGCTGCCCGGCACGGCCGCCGAAGGGCGCGCGCTCGGCGCGTTGATGCCGGGGCTGAAACTCTTAACCGGCGCGCAGGCGACCGAGGCGGCGCTGAAGCAGTTGAGCGGCCCGCAAGTCTTGCACGTCGCGACGCACGGGTTCTTCCTGCCGGGCACGGCGCGCGCGAGCGCGGGCGGCACGCGCGGGCTGGCGCTCGGCGGCGGCGACGCCCCGCTGCCGGGCGAGAACCCGCTGCTGCGTTCGGGTCTCGCGCTCGCGGGCGCGAACGTGCGCCAGAGCGCGGGCGGCGAGGACGGCGTGCTGACGGCGCTCGAAGCTTCGGGTCTCGATCTGTGGGGCACGAAGCTCGTCGTCCTGTCGGCGTGCGAGACGGGCCTGGGCGACGTGCGGGGCGGCGAGGGCGTGTACGGCCTCAGGCGCGCGCTCGTGCTGGCCGGGTCGGAGAGTCAGGTGATGTCTCTGTGGCAGGTGTCGGACGCGGCGACGCGCGATCTGATGGTCGCCTACTACCGGCGCTTGCAGGCGGGCGAAGGGCGGACGGAGGCGCTGCGGCAGGTGCAGCTTGAGATGATCCGGGGCGGGGCGCAAAGTGCGGGCGCGGGCGGGCAGCGCGGGCTGATGGGCGACGCGGGCGCGCGCCCGCAGGCGGAAGAGCGCGGCCACCCGTTCTACTGGGCCAGCTTCATCCAGTCGGGCGCGTGGGGCGGCATGAGCGCGAAGCCGTGAGAAGATGTTAACTGTTAACTGTTAGCCGTTCGCTTGTCTTGAGTGAAGCGGGCGGCCGGTTTCACACAGAGGACATAGAGGAAAGCCACAGAGGCCACAGAGGGTTGCTCCTCTCTGTGGCCTCTGTGGCTCTCTGTGTGCTCTGTGTTAATCCGAACGGCCGTTACAGGCAACCGCAGAGTTCTAGGTGATGACGGTCGCGGGCTTGGACGCGCCGGGTTGGTTGTTGCCGGCGTCGGCGGGCTTGGCTTCGGGCTTGGCGGCGTCCGGTTTGTCGGCGGCGCTGGTCGTACTGGTGCTGCTGCTGCCGGGCGCGGCCGGGGCGGTGGTGGCGGCGCGCTTGTCGTCCTGGGCCTGTGCATCGCGGAGTTGTTGCATCCGGCAACTGCCCTCGAAGATCGCGCCCTGCTCGATGACGAGGGCGGGCGTCTGGATGTTGCCGGTCACGCGCGCGACACGCCCCAACTCGATCCGCTTCGAGGCGATCACGTCGCCGTTGACCGTGCCGTAAATCTGCGCGACGGAAACATCAATGTCGGCGTCCACCTGCCCGCCCGAGCTGACGATGAGCGTGCCGTCCTGCGAGCTGACGCGCCCCGACAGGTGGCCGTCCACGCGCAGCATACCTTTGAAGTTGGCCTCGCCGGTCAGGGTCGTGCCGTTGCCGACGAAGCCGCTGAGAGTGCCCTCCTTTATGTCGCGCGCGAGCGACTCGCTCTCGCTGTAGGCGCGGGAAGTGTTCGGTTGTGTGTCGCTCATCGGGTTGTAAGCTCCGGTGGATGTTGGGCTGGCGTTGCCGCGGTCGGGGGCCGGCGGCGGGGCGGCGGGGCTACCGTGGCCCGGTTGCTCCGACGGGTGCTCGCCCGGCTGATCTTTTCGTCCCGGTCTGAACATCTGCGAATCCTCCGCTCAAATAAAGGCGCGACGGCGCGCGGCGGGCCGCGGCGGCGTTGCGCCCGCCGCCGGCCGCGAAATGGCTGCTAGACCGCCGCGCGGCGGCCGTCCCTGAGTTGTACGAGAACGTTGATACGGGGCTGGCGGGCGCGCGCCCGGCCGAATCACTCACACGCGCGCGCCGGCTGGCGCTTTCCTAACGTGCCGCGATGATAGACCGAAGCGCGGCCGGCGCACAAGGGGAAAAGACAGTGACGAGTGACGAGTGACGTTAAAAACAGTGACGAGTGACAAGTGACGGGTGACAAGCAAGAGCTTTGTCTTTAACTCGTCACTCGTCACTTGTCACTCGTCACTGTTTTTTCCGCGGGGCGGGGCGCGACCACGGCGGAGACGCGCAGCAGGTTCGTCACATCCACAGAGATGAGGCTGTACTCCTCTGGGGCGAAGGGCACGTCGCCGGACTTCGTACAGCCGTGCCGGAGCAGCCTGCGCAGCGCGGGGCGCGCGTGCCAGTGCTTGAGCGCGGCGCTGTCGGTGGGCAGCGCCAGCGTCGGATCGAGGGCGCGCCGTTCCAACTCGGCCAGCAAGTCGAGATCGTTTTCGAGGTCGGCGAGCAGGCGCGGCCAGCGCTGGGAGACGGCGACGAACTTGCCGATCTGCGGCAGCGAGAAGTAGCTGTTGAGCTTCGTCTGCACGGTGATGAAGGCTTTGAGCCGGAACATGTTGATGAACTGCTTGAGGCGGCGCGGATTGTTGTCGAGCACGGGCGCGACCATCAGCACGATGGCGCGGACGGTGTCCGAGTCGCCCGTGTCCGCCAGGTTGAACTTGATAACAGGTTCGGGCTGTGCTTCTGCCGACTGCGTTTTGTCCGGCGCGGGCGTGGCCGTCTGTGGCGCGGGCGGGTCGGTTAACGACACACTCGCCCCGGACGGTGCTGATGATACGAGGGGCACGACTGTAGTGTCGCCGCCGCCCGGCACTGGCTGCGCTGGCACTGGCGCTGCGCCGAGAGGCGGCGCAGTCGAACCGTTGCCCGCAGGGTTGCCGTTGCCTGACGGTGTGTTGACTTTTTCGATTGGCTTTTGGCTCGGCGGTGTTTGCTCGTCGGCTGTCGGGCGCGTCCCGTCGGCGCGGGTCGCAGTGGTCGTCCGGGCGTCGGGTTTGCGCCGGCCGGGCCAGCGGCGCGAGCGGCGGCGCGCGACCGTGCGCGCGTGGCGCGAGCGCTGGAGCGTGTTCAGCAGCCGGCGCAGGTCTGGCTCGGTCGGCTCTGGGATGCGGAACGGCAGTTGGATGAACTTCTCGATGAAGCCGTAGCCGAACTCCAAGCCGTTGTTCGGCACCGAACCGTCGCCCGCGCCCGACCCGCTGTTCGCGGCCGCGGCGACGGCCGTTTGCGGCGCGGGCGCGTCCGTCTTGTCGGGGGCGGCCGGCACGGAGGGCGCGAGGTAGGGCAGCAGCTTTTCGTACTTGACGGCCAGCCCGGCCGCGACCTTCTCGCGATCCATGCCGATGACGAAGATCAGTTGCGGCGAGTCCGCGATCATCAGGTTGAGGGCTTGCATCAGATCGGCCGCCTTCGGCACGTCGCAGCGGTCGAGATCGTCTATGAAGACGTAGACCTTGTCCTCGCCCGCGTAGGTCTCGATGATCCGGGCGAAGTCTTCGTGAAAGCTCTCGACGAAGGAGACGCGCCCGTCGTAGTTCGGCGACGCGATGTGCTGCTTCAGGTTAACGGCCAGCGGATCGCCCACGTAGTCCCTGAGCTTCGTCACGACGAAGATGCCGAGCGCGACGGAGCCGACCCAGCCCGACCCGCGCAGGAGCAGCAGCAGGATGCGCTCCAACTTCAACTCGTCGGCGTCCGTCTTCGAGTTTGCGTCCGCGGCCGCGGGTTGTGCGGTCTTGGTGTCAGGCTGCGCGCCGCCCGTGACGACGTGCTCAAGGCCCTTGGAGTAGAGCAGCGAGAGCAGCACGACGGTGAGCATGACGGTGACGCTGGTGAGGACGACGGCGCGCACGAGCGCGAGCCAGCCGCTCTGCCAGCGGAAGCGGCGCGCGAGCAGGCGCAGGCGCGCGAGCAGGCGTTGCGGCGGCGAGAGCTGCGCCGAGAGTTGGCGGATGAATTCGAGCGCGAAGGCCGCCCACAGCGCGTCCTCCTTGTCGTGCCGCCAAGCGTTGAACTGCACGGCGAAGATTTTGAGCCGCCGCCGCAACACGCCCCGCTGCCAAGGGCTGAGCCGCACGAAGAAGTTACGCAGCCTGCGCCACCGCCCGCACCGCTCGCACCGTTGGAACTGGTACAGCATCGCGCGCGCGGCTTCGATCTTGGCCTCGTTGCGCCGCAACAGTTCCTTCTTGAGTTGCAGCATGAAGGAGGACTTGCCGCTGCCCCACTCGCCTTCGACCGAGAGCGTCAACGGCGGCTTGGTGCGCGGATGACCGAGGAACTTGGCGAGCGCCTCAACATACGGCTTGAAGCCCAGCGCGTCCTCCTCCACCGGCTGGTCGCTGGTACTCGCGCTGAGGATTGATTCCTGCACCGTCCGCGCGGGCGCGGCCTTGTCGCCCTCGTCCGGCGTCGGCGTCGGCGCAGTCGGCGGCGGCGTGGCCGGAAAATCTTCGTTCACCAAGTCCGCCGTGGCGGCTAAAACCTCCGCAACGCCCGTCACGGGATCGCCGTCATGTTCGGGCGCGGCGGACTCCACCGACGCGCCCGCCTCCGTGTCGGCCGCGGGCGCGTCGTCACCTTCGCGGGCGGCCGCCGTTGCGTGCGCCGTGGTGCGCAGGGCCTCTAAGCTCTCCCGCGCTTTAAGGGCTAAATCTTCCGGGGTGGTGAAAAAGCCACAGACATGATTATCGAGCAGGCGGCGCTTGAATGATTCCAATCTGGCGGCGTCGTTGCCGCTGGAAATTAGCGACGGGTCTGTGAACTCTTGGGCCTGCATTAAGAAGATCAGGCACGGGATGTTGCGCGCGCGCGCGCGGTTGTACTCCATCTCGACATAGCTGTCGTCGTGTAGGGCAATCGTGCTGTAGCGGAAACCGATGATGCTTATATAAATGTCGGCCTCGTCAACGAGCCGCAGTATCGTGGTGACAGGATCGGCAGAGCCGGCCGGCAGGTCTTCATACAGTAACGGCTGGTAGCCGAGGTTCACGCAGACGCTGACGACGGCTTGCCGGTGCGGGCGCAGATCGGCGACCGTGCTGCTGATGAAGACTTTCAGAGGCGGGGCGTCGGCCATGAGGAGTTCCTCCCAACGGCGAGCGGTTGCGGACGGTGCGGGAGTGTATTATTAAAGCGGTACGTCCACAAGTCTTTTACAAAGCGAGCGGCGCGCGGCGACGCGCGAGCAGCAGGTGCGCCGTCGTGTGGTTATAGCGACCGGGCGGTGAGCCGCAGGCGAGGAGCAAACTATGGCGAGTGAGATGGTGGAGTTTAAGAGTAACGGGGGGACGACCGCAGGCTACCTGGCCGTGCCGGAGTCGGGGCGCGGGCCGGGCGTGGTCGTGATTCAGGAGTGGTGGGGCTTGGTGCCGCACATCAAGAAGGTGTGCGACCGGTTCGCGGGCGAGGGCTTCGTCGCGCTCGCGCCCGACCTCTACCACGGGCGCACGACCGCCTCGCCCGACGAGGCGGGCAAGCTGATGATGGCGCTCGACATCGCGCAGACCGAGAAAGACCTGCGCGGCGCGGTTGCATACCTGCTCGCGCACCCGGCGACGACGAGCGCGCGCGCGGGCACGGTCGGCTTCTGCATGGGCGGCGCGCTCTCGCTCTACGCCGCGACGAAGAACGAACAGGTCGGCGCGTGCGTCGTCTTCTACGGCGGCCACCCCAAGGTGCACTACGACCTGGAAAACCTGCGCGCGCCCGTGCTCGGTCTCTACGCCGGGCGCGACACCTTCGTCACGCCCGACTCGGTGCGGCAGTTGGAGGCGAAGCTGAAGGAACTGGGCAAGCCGGCCGAGATGCACATCTACGAGCACGCCGACCACGCCTTCTTCAACGACGACCGGCCCGAAGTCTACGACCCCGAAGCGGCCGCCGACGCCTGGCGACGCACCACCGACTTCTTCCGCACGCACTTGAGTTGAGCGCGCCTTTGCGTTCCTTCGCGGCCCGCGAAGGTCGCAGAGGTTAAATGTCGAACTCGCCGGTGTGGAGGGCGGCGACCAACTTGCCGAAGTCGGGCGCGAGCGTGCGGTCGGCGGTGAGGCGTGCGGCGTGGCGGCGGACGGCCGCGTGAGCAGTGCGGACGCCGCGGCCGGGCTTGAGCGGCGCGCGGTGTTCGAGCGCCTCGGCGGCGGTCAGCAGTTCGATGGCGACGATGTGCTCGGCGCTCTCGACCACGCGGCGCAGCTTCGTCGCCGCGGTCATGCCCATCGAGACGTGATCCTCTTTGCCGCCGTCGGTCGGCACGTTGTCCACGCTCGCCGGGTGCGCCAGCACGCGCGCCTCCGCCAGCAGCGCCGCCGCCGTGACCTGCGCCATCATGAAGCCCGAAGCGAGACCGGGGTGCGTCGTGAGGAACGGCGGCAAGCCTTCGTTCTTGTCCGGGTTGACGAGCCGGTCTATGCGCCGCTCCGTGATCGACATCAGATCGACGAGCGCGATGGCCGCGAAGTCTAACGCGAGCGCGACGGGCGCGCCGTGGAAGTTGCCGCCCGAGAGCACGTCGCCCGCGGCGGCGAAGACGAGCGGGTTGTCGGTCGCGCTGCCGGTCTCGGTCTCGACGACCGCGCGCGCGTAAGCCAGCGCGTCGCGCACCGCGCCATGCACCTGCGGCATACAGCGCAGGCTGTATGCGTCCTGCACGCGCGGATCGTTCTCGACGTGCGACTGCCTGATCTCGCTGTCGGCCAAGAGCGCGCGCAGGTGCGCGGCGACTGCTGACTGCCCCGCGTGCGGGCGCGCGGCGTGGATGCGCTCGTCGAAGGCGACGGGCGTGCCGCGCAGGCCTTCGAGCGTCATCGCGCCGGCCACGTCCGCAGCGCGCGCGAGTGCGTCGGCGCGTGCGAGCGCGAGCGCGCCGACCGCCGTCATCGCCTGCGTGCCGTTCAAGAGCGCCAGCCCCTCTTTCACTTCCAGACGCAGCGGCTCGATGCCGGCGCGCGCGAGCGCCTCGCCGCCCGGCAGGCGCGCGCCCTGATAGAACGCTTCGCCCTCGCCGATGACGACCTGCGCGAGATGCGCGAGCGGCGCGAGGTCGCCCGACGCGCCGACCGAGCCTTGCTCCGGCACGAACGGCACAACGTCGCGCGCGAGCATGGCGAGCAGCGTCTCGACGACCGCCGCGCGCGCGCCGCTGTAGCCGAGCGCGAGCACGTTGGCGCGCAAGAGCAGCATCGCGCGCACCTCCGCGCGCGCGAGCGGCGCGCCGACGCCGCACGCGTGGCTGCGCACCAGGTTCAACTGCAAGGCGCGCAGATCGGCGGGCGGGATCGTGTAGTCGGACAGCTTGCCGAAGCCCGTGTTCACGCCGTAGACGACGCGCTCGGCCGCCACGATCTGCTCGACCGCGGCGCGTGCCGCCTCGACGCGCGCCCGCGCCGCCGCGCCCAGCGTGACCTGTTCGTCGCCGCGCGCCACCGCCGCGACCTGTTCGAGTGTGAGCGTCTGACCGTCGAGTTCCAGCATGGAGCAAAGTTTAATACCAAGTGGCAGACTAGACTAAGTGCGTGCGGACGTGCGGCGCAATTCACCACAGAGGCACAGAGTTCACGGAGGTGGCACGGAAGCCCGAATGGCATTCAAGGCTCCGTGCCACCTCCGTGCCCTCCGTGCCTCTGTGGTGAACGCCCCTCCCGTTAGACTCAACTTTAGAGTCGGCGCAGCCAGTGGTGATCTGGCGCGCACGTCGCCAGCGCGGCGCGCAGCCACGCGCGCGGCTCGGCTTCTAGTTGTGTGACGACCGCCGCAAAATCCTCTTCGTCCTTGGCGCGCGGCGCTTTGGACTTGTAGAGCAACACCAACTCCGGGCTGAGGAAGGGCAGCCCCGCTGTTGTCTTGCGGACGCAGGCGGCGAGCGGGCGCGTGACGCGCGCGTCGCGGCGGAAGACCCACGCGTCGCCGCGCGCCTCGTTCAGCAGTACTTCGAGCCGCGGCGGCTCGGCGCGCTCGTCCGTCGCGTACAACTCGTGGATCGGCAACTCCACCCACTCGCCGCGCGGCCAGTCAACCAACGCGCCGCCGACCACCTTCTGCCAGCGCCAGTCGCGCAGGTGCGCGCGCAAGGCAAACTGATCGCGCCGCAGCACGGCGCACTCCACGTCGGCGTGCGCCCGCGTCACGCGCCCCAAGTAGAGATCGACCGCCCAGCCGCCCGCCACGCACCACGGCGGCGCGAAGCCCCACAGCAACGCCGCGACCTGTGCGGGCGGAAGCATGGAGATAGAAGCCAGAAGCCAGAAGCCAGAAGTCGGAACTCAGAAGAATAAGTTCAGGGCACAACGATCAAAGTTAGCAGCCCGCCGCACCTTGAACGTTGAACCTTGAACCTGCAACCTTGAACTTGTCCTTCTGACTTCCGACTTCTGGCTTCTGCCTACTACCGCAGCGGTTCTTCCTTCACCGGAAACGTGGTGCGGTGGATGTCGTCGAGGTCGGGGCGTTTGAACTCGCCGGTGCGGGTGAGGCGTGTGCGCTCGCGGGCCTTCTTGGTGCGGCGCAGGGTGGCGCGGCGCTGGCGCGCGGCCCGCGTCAGGTTCGACATGCTGCGCAGCGGGTGGAACGAGAACTGGTGCTGCGTCAAGACCTCGCCCGTCGCCTGGCGCAAGCGCAACGTGCCGAAGGCGAACAGCGCGACCGCCAGGTTGAAGACGATGCCGAAGGCCACCATGAACTCGCCCGGCAGCACGCCGATGGCCGCGCGGTGGATGAACTCGTCGAAGTCGCGCGCGGGCGTCGGGTGCAGGTAGACCTTCAGGTTCCAGCTCGCCGCGAGCAGCGCGAAAATCCAGAGGTAGTTGCGCCGCAGGCGGCGGCCGACCGCCTCCCACTCGCTGATCGTGAAGTGCGGCGTGCGCAGGTCTTCGGCCATGTGGTGCGCCCACTCCGTGTCGGTCGTGCCGCCCGTCAGCAGCGGCGCGAAGTAGCCCGTCTCGATGACGCGCACGCGGCTGGCCCAGATTTCGTAGTAGCGGTAGCGGCGCGCCTCCATGAAGAGGAAGAAGGCGACGAGGATCGAGTTGATCGGGATGACGAAGTGCGGGTTCGCCGACGACGAGAAGGCGAACGAGAGCGTCGCGCCCGCGGTGATGACGGCCCAGTTGGTCGTCGTGTCGAGCCGGTTGCGCCAAGTGTTCGAGCGCTGCACCTCGCCGCGGTAGAAGTGCACCATCGCCGTGTTGAACTCGGCGGACGACATCTTGCGTCCGAGGAGCGAGACGGTCTCGGCGGCGGCGGGGCGCTGCTCGGGCGTGCGCGTCACTTCGCGCGGCGGGGCGACGGGCGGCGCGGTCAGGTTCGGGGGCGCGGCGCGGTCGGGCCGCATGAGCGGGCCGGTTCTGTGGCGGGTCTCTGGCTTCATAAAGGCGTCGGTCGCTCTTGCGCCGGGCGCGCGGGGAGACTTCAGGCGGCCGGGGCGGATGATAGCACGCGCGCAGGGCGGAGCGTGATCGTGCCGGCGCGCATCCCGGCGAGGAAGTAGACGGCGGCGTAACCGGCCCACGCGCCCCAGCGGCGCGCGGCCCGTTGCCGCACCTCGCGCTCGCCGAGCGCGCCCCCTCTGTTGTAATACTTCGCCACGACGCCGCGCAAGAAGAGATCGCCCGCCGGGAATACGTCCGCGCGCCCGAAGTAGAGCACGAGCGCCCACTCGGCCGTCCAGCGCCCGACGCCGCGCAGCCGCGTGAGCCGCGCGATGATAGTCTCGTTGTCGGCGCGCGCGAGCGCCGCCGCGTCGAGCGCGCCGTCGGCGCACGCCTGCGCGAGCGCGACGATGCCCGCCGCCTTCGCGCCCGTCAGACCGAGCGCGCGCAACTCTTCGGCGTCCGCCCGCGCGAGCGTCGTGGCGCGCGGGAAGGCGTGGAAGGTCTGCGCGCCGACGCGCAACGTTTCGCCGAAACGCTCGACCAGTCGGCGCGTCAGCGTGATGGCGACCGGCGTCGCGATCTGCTGCATGATGATCGATCTGACCAGCGCCTCGAACAGCACGGGCCAGCGCGCGAGGCGCAAGCCGCGGTGCGCCGCTTCGAGTTGCCGCAAGAGTGGATCGCGCGCCACGCGCGCCGCCAACCTTATCAGGTCGTGCTCGACGCTGAACATGTGCGCGACCGTCTGCGCCGCCGCGGTCATCGCGCCGGCCTCGACCGGCGTCCCGCCCGCGGCGGGCGCGAGCGTGATGACCAGCTCAGGGCGCGGCGCGGGGCCGCGCGCGGCGACGCTCAGGAGATACAACCTGTCTTCAAAGTGCCAGGCGCGGCGGTAGACGCCGTCGGCGAAGGTGTCCACCAACTCGGCGGCGGTGAAGCGCAGGAAGCGCGCCGTCGCGGCGAAGTCGAACGGCGCGCGCGCGGCGATGACGGTCTCGGGCCTGCGTGTTAGAGTCTTGGCGCTAAGGGTCTTCGGCATGAGTCTCAGAGTGTTACAGAGGAGCGCGGCGGGCGTCAAAAGACGCTGCCCGGACGCCGGTTGACAGTCGCGGGACGCGCCCCTATATTCATCTTTCGTTCGTGGCTGCTTGAAAATGGCTGTGCGTGAGCAGTTGCAGACCGCGCCGGCGGAGGCCGGGGACGCGCGTTGGATGCGTGTGGCGCTTGAGGCGGCCCGCGAGGCCGCGGCCGCGCACGGCGAAGTGCCCGTCGGCGCGTGCGTCGTGAGCGCCGAGGGCGCGCTGCTGGCCGTCGCCGGCAACCGCACGCGCACCGACTGCGACCCGACGGCGCACGCCGAGGTCGTGGCCCTGCGCGCCGCGGCGCGGGCGGCCGGCAACTACCGGCTGACGGGCGCGGTCGTCTACGCGACCGTCGAGCCGTGCGCGATGTGCGCCGGGGCGCTGGTGCAGGCGCGCGTGGCGCGGCTGGTCTACGGCGCGCGCGACGAACGCGCGGGCGCGGTCGAGTCGGTCTTCCGCGTCTGCGACGCCAGTTCTTTGAACCACCAGTTGGAGCTAACTCCGGGCGTGCTCGAACCGGAATGCCGCGCGCTGATGCAGGCATTCTTCCGCGCCCGGCGGAAAGCAGAGGTTAGAGATCAGATGTCGGATGTTAGTTCGGCCAAGACTGACATCTAGCCTCTAACACCTGACATCCGTTTCGCCGCGGAGAGGTCGCATAGTGGTTTAGTGCACCGGTCTCGAAAACCGGAGTGGTCTAACGGCCACCGTGGGTTCGAATCCCACCCTCTCCGCCATCTTATTCCCCAACAACAACTTGCCGGGGCGGGCGCGTGCTCGCCCCTTCTGTCTTCAGGCCCCGGCAGCCACTTGGTGGGCAGTTGGTGGGCATGTCGCCAACCGCCTGCCGACTTCGAGTAGTTCTACAGCATCTCTGAGCCGCTGCGGGACTGCCCTTGCGTAGCCGCGCGTGACGGAACTCGCGCGCGTGTCGCCCGGCGTGGTGGAGTGCCCCAACAGGTCTGCTATGTCGTACTCGTGAACTCCTGCCGCCCTGAGCCTCGTGGCGAACGTCCTCCTCAAGTCGTGGAAGGTGAAGTCGTCGAGCCCTGCCTCGGCCACGGCCTTTTCGAATACGACCATGGTCTGGCGCCTGCGCCTGCCAGTCCTGCCCGGATCGAAGATGAACTCGCCCGGGCGGGAGTCCTGCCGCAGACTTGTGAGTATCTGCACGGCCCGTTTGGTGAGCGGCAGTGTCCGGGATTTGCCGTTCTTGGTGAAGGGGACGAATATCTCGCGGGCGAGCATATTAGCGTCTTCCCACCTAGCCAGCAGCAGCTCTCCAAGACGCAGGCCAGTCTCCAAGTCCAGCGAAGCAAGAGCTATCATGTACTCGCCGTAAACTGCCAGCGAATTCAGCAGCCTCTCCTCTTCGTCTGGGGCGTACTGGTTGAGATAGCGCCCGCGTGGTTCCGGCTCCTTCAGGTACTTCACTTTGGAGACCGGGTTACTCTCGATGATGCCGTTCTTGCAGGCCATCGAGAATATGCCGGAGAGGAGCGTGAGGTGACGGTTGACAGTCGCAGGTGAGAAAGGGCGTTGCAACTTGCTGTCGGACTTGCGCAGTGCGCTCTTGAATTTCTCCACCAGAAGTGGCTGCGCTATATCGCGTATGAGGCGGTTGCCGAAGAACTCCTTTATCCTCACCGCCCGTTGCTCGTCGTCCGTGTAGCTACGCTTGTTCTCCTTGGCCCAAGGCAGGTATTCGTTGTCGATAAAATTAACGAACCTGACGGTGCCGGATGCCTTGTTGTATTTCCTGTCAAAGATCGACTGCCTGATGCTGGTCTCGGCCTGCTCGGCCTGCCTTTTGTTTCGGGCCTCGGGTATCGCATCGTGCACGCGGTGGCCCCGCAACTCGAACTCCACTACCCATGTGGCACGATCCCAGTTCTTGTCTTTAGGCGTGACCTTCTTCCCATTGAAGCGTTTATAGACTGCCATCTGTGTCCTTCTCCTTTCGAGACAGCAGCCGTCAAAGCGGGTAGAGTCTAGCACAGGAACTCTTACCTACCGACGGCCTTTAAGGCATTCCTCGCTCCCTGCTGACGGCGGCGCTCATCACGCGCCCACCGGTCAACGTCGTCCCGGTGGTATCTCCTCAGCTCGCCCATCGAGCCGCAGGGGAGCGGCTCTTCCTTGCGGGCAGTCCAGTGCTTGATCGAGGCCGCTGAGACTTGCCAGTAATCCGCCAACTGCTGCTCGGTCATCCACGGGCTCGCTTGGTTGATGCGGGCCACCTCTTTCGCGACAAGCGCCGGTAGTTTGTCGGCCACCTTCTCCTCAAGTTTCGCGTCAATTAAAGTGTCAAAGTTCATACCTGCTACCCCTTACAAAATGGGTCATCATTCAGCACCTCCGAGCCAGAAACCGGTCTGCACGCCTGTTTCCGAGACCTGTTGATGAGCACACAAGTGCCCGGGGGCTTGCGCCCTTTATCCCTACCCTAGATCTGTTTATTTAAGTCCGAGGGCTAGAAGCGGCTTACGCCGTTGAACTCACCGGCAGCACGATACTCTTTCGAGTTGCTACTCTATCTTCCCGAACACTTAGCGAGTTATTACCGTGCCCTCGCGAAAGCCGGTAAGGCACGAGCCATGCCAAAGACAAAAATGTTTAAGGATAGGCTATAACATGTGCATGGGCTGCGGCCGGGGCATTAAATACCTCGCTTCGATGGTTCCGCTAAGCAAAGAAAAATGCTCTCACCTGAATCCGATCAGCCGGGCTACTGAAAGCAGTCCTGTCCGCTTTTTCTGCGTCCGGCCGGTTGGCGGCTAAGTCGGCCCTGGCTCTTCCAGGCAATGGTGAAACGGTAGAGTGCAAGGGTCGCGCCGGAGCCCTACCGCACGTAAATCCGAGGGGCCGGGCGGAGGGCAGAAGCTGCTCCGCGCGGGCTTTCCCATTTCTGACAGACTTCGTGCGGGGCGGAGATGTCAGATCTGACACGCCGGGGGATGTCAGAGTTGACACAGCGCACCAGAGACACTCGCGAGCCACATGCCGCGGAGTAGTCACGCGTAGAGGGGTTGGCGGGCAGCTTTCGAGGCGGCGCAGTTCAACGGCACCGCTCGCCCGGGCGGGTACAGATAGACACAATGCAGCGTGCCGGCACTTGTTGCGCGAGGGGCGCGCGCTTCTCTAATGGGTAAGTTGGGACACTATCTTTCGCCGTCCTCTACCCAGAGGCGAACAGCTCCGGACAATATGGTGCGCACCAAATTATCGGATAGGGAACCGTTCAGCCATAACCCTATACGGCTGAGTGAGTTCGTCATTTCGCACCAAATTGCAGTCCGGCTGGTTGAGCTTTCGATTCGATCAATTTGGTGCAGCACCATATTCACTAACCCCCTCCGGCGCGCACTTAGTCTTTTGCGATCAACATATTAGCGAAAATGCACCAAATTGCACTTTAGCTGAGCCCCGATACGGGCGGCTAATATGGTGCGCACCATATTAGCCGCGCATGACCAGCTTGGCCCGTAAACTATTTCAGTCAATTGGCTTAAGAAACACCGCCGGCTGCTAAAGGCACGGCCCTAATTCTGAAAATTTAGCACACAAATAGTACCGGCAGACACTTTCGGGACTCCCGAAAATCGCCGCGCCGCGAAATTGGGGTTAAGTGGAGCGCGACGAGCGATTTAGAACTTTTGCACACAACGGCAGAGTATAGGGTGCAGGGGTTGCCGGCTTGGTCGGGTTGGCTGGCTCGTAGTGGGCGACGGGTCGGGGCGTTTGCTTTGCTTGTGGGTGGTAAGGGTTGGCCTTGCTTTGGCGGGTGGCGCACCGGGCGCCACCCGCCGTGTCTCCTGTAGGGGCGTCCGCCGGGGGGCGGGTCCTTAGGCGGTAGAAGGCCGATCATGCCTAGCGGAGGCGGACGTGCGGGCGGCGAATGTGCCTGAGGGGAAACGCAGCCGGAGGCTGTGAAAGTGTTGTGGGGGTGCCGCTCAAGGCGGGGGTGCCGGCTGGGGCGTCCGCTAAGTGCGTCGCGCCCGCTTGAGTGCTGGGTCGTCTTGCTGTCTGGGCCCGACGACTTGGCGCAGCAGCTCGACGGCGGCGCGCGCCGTCGAGCCTCGCGCGGCCGTCCCGCCCGTCTCGTGCAACGCCCGGTAGATCAGCGAGTCGAGGGCGGCCTAGATCTCGTCAAGGCCCAACGCTGGCGGCTCGCCGGCGGTGTCGAACAGCTCAAAGGCGGCGCGCGCGGCCGCGCGCGCCATGCGCACAAACTCTTTCGGGTTCCGGCCCGGGGCGTGGTCCTCGCCCGTGACGCGCGTATGCACCGTACGGTAGATGACGGTGGGGGCGGGCGAGCCGGCGTCCAGCCTGCGACACTCCTCCTCGGTCCCGTGGCGCAGGACGTAGTCGACCATGCGGAACATCTTCGCCGAGATGCCGAGCAGGCGGGCGTAATACTGTCGCCGTGATTCGCACGCGGCAGCGCTGGCCCCGGGGCCTGCTTATCTTTCGGGGGGCGCCCTAGTCGCGCGTCATGCGGGTGTAAGGTCTGGACGAGACGCAGGGCCGTACCGAGTCCGACCGAGCGATACTTGCCGTTGCGCACGAGATTGGCGGTGAGCATCTCCGTACGCTCGGCCTCGGGTCGGGGAGCGCGGCGATTGTGACCGGCACACGGGGCAGCCCGAGGCGCAGGGCGGCGCGCTTGCGCCAGTGCCCGTCGATGATCACTAGGCTGCCGTCCGGGCGATGCACCGCCTTAATGGGCCGCCCTTCGTCGAAACCGGTTTCGACCGACATGACCAGATCGTCTATCTCATAGAGGCGCTGTTCACCGAAGAGGGCTGTGTTGGCAGGGTGATCTTCGAGTTGGGCGGGGTCGATCCAGATAAGTTGGTGTGCGTTCAGCGCGGGCGGCGCTACCGCCTTAGGCTGCGCGGCGAGCGGTAAACCGGTACCGGGCAGAAGGGGCTGATCGACCGCTTGGACGGCGGGCGCGGGGCGCGGTTCTACAGGGGATGTCACCGAGATAGTCCTCCAATGTTCAAGGCGAAGTCATGTGGTTGGGGCCCCGGCGACCGGACGGTCGCCGGGTCGACAGTCAACCCGTACGAAATAAAGCGCAATAACCGTGCCGCCTGTCTTTACTGCGTCGGCTGCCGCGACCGTCCCACGGAAGCCGTCGACGCGGCCGGCGCGAAGGTCTGGCTGGTGGCACGGTGTTTGAATAAGGCGACGCCCTTTCGAGCGGGCCCACAAGACGCTTTAGGCGCACGAACTGCGCGCCCAACTCGTGGCTCTCGCGGCGGCGCGAAAAACTGGACGAGAGGATTAAGGCATGAAGAGATCGATCGCTTCCCCGGGTCTGACAGGTATATTCATCCCCGATCGGCTGCTTGCCCGGCACGACCTGAGCGCTGGCGCGAAGGTGGTCTACTCCGCCTTCGCGCAGCTAGAGGACGGGCGGGGCGTGGCCGAGGCGCATTTGCAGGTGATCGGCGGCGAGACGGGCATGGCGGAGGAGGATGTTGCGCGGTGCTTGGTGGAACTCGAGCGACACGGGCTAATCAGGTTGAAGAAGCACGCACAGGTGCAGGCGCTTATGCGGTGCACATTTCTCGATCAAGCCCCGGCGGAGGCAAGGCGCGGCGGCGGAAGTGGGGGCCAAGCGAACGGGCGGCGGCCGCTGTCGAAGTATTCACGCAAAGTCTGCCAATGGTTCACCGAAAGACTTATCCAGGAGGGCAAGTACATCTGGAATGTCCAACGCTTCACCGATTATCTGTACTGGAAAGGCGAGGTGGATGACCGCATAGCGAGCGCGCTCGCAGAGGCGGGCGAGAATGCGCCGCCGGTCTCGGCGGCGGCGACTGTGCCCGATTCAACCGCGCAGGCGAATGACGCGAGAGGGAAGAAGGCCGCAGCCTGAAACCGTGGCGGGGCAAGTCAAAGCCCGCCGGAACAATTAACGGCTGCGGCACGGTGCGCCGCCAAGTTTCACTCGCACTGGATCACCACTGTCTCAGGAGGGGCGAAAAATTCTGCGCGCGGCGGTCACGAACGGGTGTAGAATGCGCCTCACCATCCCACGAATGCGACGTTGTGCCGCGCATGAGTCACGCCCGAGATCGACCGCGGCGCAACCTCGCGCGGAGATTACTGTGCGGATGGGCAGGCGCATATTCATCGACATCGAGACGCTGCCGCCGGGCGAAGATGCGCGGCGTCTGCTGGAGGGTGGTCCGCTGTGCCGCTTCCATGAGGACGGCTTCCGCAGAGCGGGTACCGCCCCACCGAGCTTAGAGGAGCGTTTCCGCCGCTTGGCGCTGTGCGGCGAGCACGGGCGGGTGCTGGCGGTCGGTGTGATCGACGAGCGGGACGGGCAGATCGTGTGCCGCGGGGTGTTAGGGCGCGAGCGCGAGACGCTACGCTTCCACCTAGACGAGGCGCGGAGCTTGCGCGCCTTCTGGCGGTTCATGTCGGGTTTTGACCCGCGCCGCGACACAATCGTCGGGCACAACGTGCTGGACTTCGACCTACCCTTCCTCTACAAGCGGTCGATCATACATAGCGTGCCACCCAGTGTCAGGCTGTCTTTCGCCCGCTACCGTTCGCAGCCCGTCTACGACACGATGTGGGAGTGGGTGCGCTGGAGCCGCGAGCGCGTCTCGCTCGACCGCTTAGCCCGAGCGCTAGGGCTGCGGAGTTCGAAAGCGGACGGGATTGATGGGGCGCATGTTTACGATCTCTTCCGTGCTGGCAGTCACGAAGAGATCGCTGACTACTGCATACGGGACGTCGAGTTGGTAAGGAGCATTTACTACCGCATGGAGTTCTCCGCGGGGCCGACGGACGAGCCTTTAGCCTCTGGTCGGTGAGCGGCTTGGCGGGCGGATCGATCTGCGGGGCTAGCGGCGTGCGGCGCGCCGCTTGAGCGCGTCGAGGTGCGCGCGCCGGACCAGCTTCACCCGCCCATCCAGTATACTAATCTCATAGGGGAGCTCGCCGCTGTGGACGAGCGCGGTCAGCTTGGTGAAGCTGACCCCTAAGTACCTGCGGGCGTCAGATAGCTTCATCTTCTTTGGCAGTTCCGGGATGGGCAGACGAAATAACTTGTGCTTGTTGCGATAGATCAGAGCAATCAAGTAGGATTCCACCGCGGGAGGTAGTTGGAGACTGATGTTGTCCATAACGCCAGCATCTTAAATCTCTTACGACCTTCCGCGTAACCTCAGCGCTTATTAGAACCACATACAAAGTGACGATACCCTTGCCTCGTATCTACGATAATATCGAACAGAAATTGCTGCCGGCACTCTGTGATGCGCTGGAGCTGGCAACACACGCCGACTTTTGCGTGGGCTACTTCAACCTGCGCGGTTGGAAGCAGCTTGATTCATACATAGAGCGCAGGGACGGCGGAGAAGGAAAGCGTTGTCGCCTGCTTGTCGGGATGCAGAAACTCCCGCAGGAAGAGCAGCGCGAGATGTACAGTCTGATCCGCACAGATGGCGGACTCGACAACTCGACGGCCCTGCGGCTCAAGAAGAAGCTTGCTGAAGAGTTCCGCCAGCAACTCGCGGCCGGCGTCCCGACGAATGAAGACGAAAAGGGATTGCGACGGCTCGCCGCACAAATCCGAGCCGGTAAGGTTGTCGTTAAACTATTTCTGCGCCACTCTCTTCACGCGAAGCTATACTTGCTTTACCGCCCTGACCCGATCAATCCGATTATCGGTTACCTCGGCAGCAGCAATTTAACGGCTTCAGGTCTGTCACAGGGCGGCGAGTTGAATGTTGACGTACTAGATCATGATGCGACTCGAAAGCTGGAGCACTGGTTTGAAGACAGGTGGAATGACCGTTGGTGTGTTGACATCTCACAGGAATTAGTCGGAATCATCGAAGAGAGTTGGGCAAGGGATGAGCTAACGCCGCCCTACCACGTTTACGTCAAGATGGCGTATCACCTCTCGCAGGAAGCGCGCGCTGGACTGGCAGAATTTCGTATCCCACGCGATTTTGGCCATAAGCTCTTTGCCTTTCAGACGGCGGCGGTGAAAATCGCGGCGCATCACTTGAATAAGCGCGGCGGCGTGCTTATTGGCGATGTAGTCGGACTCGGCAAGACTCTGATGGCGACGGCGCTCGCGCGCATCTTCGAGGATGATTACGGAATCGAGACGCTCATCATCTGCCCGAAGAACCTCGTGCAGATGTGGGAAGATTATAGACAGCGTTACCGTCTGCGCGCCAAAGTCCTGTCACTTAGTCGCGTCACGCAGGAACTCGCCGAGATACGCCGTTTTCGTCTCGTATTGATTGATGAAAGCCATAATTTGCGCAACCGTGAAGGCAGGCGTTACCGAGCGATAAAAGAATACATCGAGAAGAATGACAGCCGTTGCATCCTGCTCTCCGCCACGCCGTACAACAAAACTTACCATGATCTTTCGAGCCAACTCCGGTTGTTCGTTGCGGAAGACAAAGATTTGGGTGTCCGTCCCGAACGATTGTTGCGCGAACTGGGCGACGCTGCGTTCGCCGCACTCGGTCAAGTCGCGCCCCGCACCATCGCCGCATTTGAAAGAAGTGACTACGCGGACGACTGGCGGGAGTTAATGCGACTCTACATGGTGCGACGCACGCGCACCTTCATTCAGGAAAATTATGCTAAGACGGATGAGGAGACGGGGCGCAAGTACCTCGTCCTCGAAGATGGCACGCCTTCATACTTTCCATCACGCGTGCCGAAGACGATTAAATTTAGTGTGGACGCGGAAGATCCGCAAGATCAGTACGCAAGACTCTACGCACCGCCTGTGGTGGATGCGGTTAATAATCTGAATCTACCACGCTATGGCTTAGGCAATTACGTTGCAACGCACCCGCGCGTGAAGCCAACTGCGGGCGAAGAAAGGGTCTTACGTGATCTATCGCGTGCTGGAAAACGCCTGATGGGTTTTTGCCGGACGAACCTTTTTAAGAGATTGGAGTCTAGTGGGCAAGCCTTTCTGCTCTCAATTGAGCGCCACATCTTGCGCAATTACATCTTTCTACATGCCATCATCAACAACCTGCCTCTGCCCATTGGGACGCAAGATGCAACGTTGCTGGATGCGCGTATTATGGACGAAGACGCGGACGCGACGAGCTTGACGGCGAGTTTGATTGACTATGAAGATGGAGCGGACGCCGACCCGGCGGAAGAAGTGGCAGAGGCAGAAGATGTTTCCAAACTGTCGGATACGACGGATTTCCAGCGCCGCGCAGCCTCAATTTACACGCAGTATGCTAATCAACATCATAGCCACTTCAAGTGGCTAGCACCAACGCTGTTCACCTTAGCGCTCAAAGAAGATTTAGAGCAAGACTGTCAGGCACTGCTGGGAATCTTGCACCTGAACGGCGAGTGGCGCGTCGCCGAAGATCGTAAGCTTGACGCGCTCGCCGCCTTAATCAATAAGAAGCACAAGACGGAGAAGCTGCTCATCTTTACTCAGTTCGCCGACACGGTACGTTACATCGCACGCGAGCTGCGGCGTCGCGGCGTTACACAAGCTACCGGGGTCACCGGTGCTTCGGAGAATCCGACGGAAATTGCATGGCGTTTCAGCCCTGTTAGTAACGAGAAGCAGGCGCATGTTAAGCCGGAAGAGGAACTGCGCGTACTGGTCGCCACAGATGTCTTGAGCGAAGGTCAGAACTTGCAGGACGCACACGTCGTCGTCAACTACGACCTGCCGTGGGCGATTATCCGTCTTGTCCAGCGCGCCGGGCGCGTCGACCGCGTGGGCCAAAAGGCGGACCGCATCCTGTGTTATTCATTCCTACCGGCAGAAGGCGTTGAGAACATTATTCGTTTGCGCGCCCGCGTGCGGCAGCGGTTGCAGCAGAACGCGGAGGTGGTCGGCACGGATGAAGCTTTCTTCGAGGACGACAGGCGTGACGGCTTCCTGCTCGACCTGTACAACGAGAAAAGCAACGTCCTCGATGGCGAAGTGGACACGGAAGTCGATCTCGCTTCCTACGCTTACCAGATATGGAAGAATGCGATCACCGAAAATCCCAAACTGCAAAAGGTCATTCCGGAGCTTCCGCCCGTTACCTACGCGACCAAGCAGCATATTCCTTTCGGCAAGGATGCCCCCGAAGGAGCGCTTGTTTACATGCGCACGGCAGAAGGCAACGACGCGCTCGCATGGATAGACGAGCAGGGGAACAGCGTCACTGAATCGCAGTACGCGATTTTGAAAGCCACCGAGTGCACGCCAGAAGCACGAGCTTTACCGCGCGCAGAAAATCATCATGCGCTGGTTCAGAAAGGCATCGAGCTTATCATCCGTGAAGAAAAGAATGTCGGTGGCGGCCTGGGCAGACCAAGCGGTGCTCGTTTTCGCATCTACAATCGTTTGAAGTCCTATGCGGACAGTGTGCGCGGTACTCTCTTCGAGTCCGAAGAGTTGCTCAAAGCGATTGATGAGATTTACCGTTACCCGCTTCGGTCGGCGGCGGCGGATGTGTTGAACCGTCAGATGCGTGGCGGTGCGACCGATGAATCACTCACCCAACTCGTCATAGCACTACGGGACGAAGATCGCCTGTGTGTCGTCCACGAAGACGAACAGGACGGCGAGCCGCGCATCATCTGTTCGATGGGATTGAGAAATGTTCAGGCTTGAACAGGCGAAATTGCAAAGTGAATGAGCATTAATTGATATGGCAACGCTCGATCTCAAAAACACTCAAAAACTTCTCAGAGAGTTCAGATTCACAGACCTTTTTACTCAAGAACTCGGTTGGGATCATCTGCATTTGCAGCCCCGCAAATTGACGGTTGACGGAACGACTTTCACGCTCTCGCCCATTGCCGAAAAGCGCGGCTTTCAAGTCTTTGAGTGCCGGTTTTCAGGCGAGATTCCAATACGCACTGTCCGCATAAAAATTGACCGCGAAGTGACGAAACTCGCTTACGAGCATTTGCTCGTGTTCGTCGGTGCGGAGCGACAGACGCAAATCTGGCGTTGGGAGCAGCGCACCGAAGGACAGCCGCGCGTCGCTCGGGAGGAGCGATTCACACCCGCGCAGCAGAGTGGCGAACGTCTGGCGCGTAAGTTGGAATGGCTTGTCGTCTCGCTCGAAGAGGAAGAGCGCGGTGGATTGGGCGTCGCCGGAGTGTCTAGCCGCGTTCGCTCCGCCTTCAACGTCGAGCGTGTAACGAAACGCTTCTATGATCAGTTCAAAAAAGAACACGACGCTTTTCTCAAACAGATCACGGGCATTGAAGACGCCGAGCAAAAATCATGGTATGCATCGCTCATGCTCAACCGCTTGATGTTCATCTATTTTATACAGCAAAAGGGCTTTCTTGATGGCGACCCAGACTACTTGCGAAATCGCCTCATGCTGATGCAAGAGCGTTACGGAGAAGATAAATTCTACTCGTTCTACAAAACTTTTCTGCTCAAACTTTTTCATGACGGGCTCGGCAAACCAGAACGTAGCGCACAACTCGAAGAGTTGCTAGGTAAAGTGCCGTACCTTAACGGGGGGCTGTTCGACGTCCACACGCTCGAAAGC